>JANRIR010000064.1:0-55317 GCA_033764725.1 Hyphomonadaceae bacterium | reverse complement strand
GGCCGCAACGATGCGCCCGCAAAGCTCGAGCTTCGTCGCCACGTCGAGGATCTCCGCCTCGTTCTGCAGCCCATCGCGCGGGCTCACTTCCACGATCTCGAGCTTCGGCTTCGCCATGGCGCCTCTCCTTCCCAACAGATGAGCGTCGCCGCGCCCATTGACAAATGTTCGCTTTTTGTTCTTATGCCGGCATGCCCCCTCCACCTAGAAAAGGTCGCGGCGCGCAGACCAACGCCAGCGGGCGCTACGAACCGACCAAACGCGAAGCCTTCGACGACGGCTGGTCACAAACCGACCCCGAGCCGCCGCCGCTCGACACTATCGTCCGCGAGGAAACCGCGCGCACGATCATCTCCCGCAACAATTCCCCCGACATCTCCTTCGACCGCTCGATCAACACCTATCGCGGCTGCGAGCACGGCTGCTTCTATTGCTACGCGCGCCCCAACCACGCCTATGTCGGGCTCTCGCCCGGCCTCGATTTCGAAAGCAAGCTCTTCGCCAAGACGAACGCCGCCGCGCTGCTCGAACAAGAGCTCTCGCATCCGAAATACAAACCGAGCGTCATGGTCCTCGGCGGCGTCACCGACGTCTATCAGCCCATCGAGCGCACCTACACGGTCACGCGCTCGGTCCTGAAAGTGCTGCAGCGCTTCAATCACCCGCTCGCCATCGTCACCAAATCGCAGCTCGTCGTGCGCGACATCGACATTCTCGCGCCGATGGCCGAACTCGGCCTCGCGCGCGTCGCCATCTCCGTCACCACGTTGAACCGCGATCTCGCGCGCAAGATGGAGCCCCGCGCCGCCGCCCCGCACCGCCGCATCGAAACCATCCGCACGCTCGCCAGCGCAGGCATTCCGGTTACCGTCATGGTCGCGCCGATCATCCCCGCACTGACGGACCACGAAACCGAAACCATCCTCAAGGCCGCAGCCGACGCCGGCGCCACGCAGGCGGGCTATGTCGTCCTGCGCATGCCGCACGAGATCAAGGATCTCGCGCGCGAATGGCTCGCCGCGCACGCGCCCGATCGCGCCGACCGCGTCATCGCGCTCCTGAAGCAGATGCGCGGCGGCCAGGATTACGATTCCCGCTGGCACGTCCGCGGCAAAGGCGAAGGCCCCTACGCGCGCCTCATCGGCGACCGCTTCCGCGCCGCCGCCGCGCGCCTCAACCTCAACCGCATCGTCTTCCACCTCGACACATCGAAGTTCCGCGTCCCGCCCCGCCCCGGCGCCCAGCTCGACCTCCTCTGATTTTATTTGCGCTTGACGTTAAATATGTTACGCCCTCCCCTCTCCCGCGCCAGCGGGGGAGGGGCCGGGGGTGGGGGAGTTGAAAACTTCACACAACAACAGCAGAGGGATGACGTGAAATCCGAAAAACGCGCCCTCGCCTTCATCCTCCTCGCCATGCTCATCGACACGATGGGCTTCGGCATCGTCATGCCCGTCCTGCCGCAGCTCCTCGTCGAGCTCACCGGCGTCACGGTGTCGGAAGCGACGCGCCAGGCCGGCTGGCTCCTCGTCACCTTCGCCGCGCTCCAATTCGCATGCTCCCCGCTCCTCGGCGCGCTCTCCGATCGCTTCGGCCGCCGCCCCGTTCTTCTCCTCTCGATGTTCGCGTTCTCGCTGAACTATTTTCTCATGGCCGCCGCGCCCGATCTCGCCTGGCTCTTCGTCGGCCGCGCCATCGCGGGGATTTCCGGCGCGCTCTACGCGCCCGCCAACGCCTACATCGCCGATATCACGCCGCTTCAACAAAGAGCACAGCGCTTCGGCCTCGTCGGCGCCGCGTTCGGCCTCGGCTTCATCCTCGGCCCCGCGCTCGGCGGACTCATCGGCCAGTTCGGAACCCGCGCGCCCTTCTATGTCGCCGGCGCCCTCGCGGGCCTCAACGTGATCTTCGGCTTCTTCGCGCTGCCGGAATCGCTCGCGCCGGAGAACCGCCGCGCCTTCTCGCTCGCGCGCGCCAATCCGTTCGGCGCGTTGCGCGCCATCGCCAAGCACAAGGGCGTGCTCTCGCTCATCGCCGTGCTCGTGCTCTGGAACCTGTCGGTGCAGGTCTACCCGACGACATGGTCCTTCTACACCACGCTGCGTTTCAATTTCTCGCCCGCCGAGATCGGCGCCACGCTCGCCTACACGGGCCTCTTGATGGCCATCGTGCAGATCTTTTTCACCGGCCGCATCGTGCGCGCCTTCGGCGAGCAGCGCGCCGCCCTCTTCGCCTTCTTCTCGCTGATCATCCCGTTCGTGCTCTACGCGCTGATCGACCAGGGCTGGATGGTCTACGTCGTCGGCCTCGTCGCGTTCTTCCAAGGCGTCGGCGGCCCGGCCTTGAACGCGCTCATCTCGCAGCGCGTGCCGCCGACCGAACAGGGCGAGCTGCAAGGCGGCGTCGCGAGCCTCAACGGCCTCGCCGCGATCGTCGGCCCCTGGGCCTTCACCGAGACGCTCGCCGCCGCCACCGCGCCCGGCCTCGCCCATCCCTTCGCGGGCGCCGCCTTCGTCCTCGCGGCGATGATTTCGACCGCCGCGCTCCTCCTCTTCCTCTTCTTCACCCGCAGGCCCGCGCCCGTCCCGCAGCCCGATCCCGTTGCTTGAGGCAGGGCCGGCGTCTAGGTTCCCGCCGTCAGAACAACGGGGGGCTCCATGCGGCTCGACAACGAACAGCAATCCTCGAACATCGAGGATCGTCGCGGCGGCAAGGGCGGGAGAGGCGGCGGCTTCGGCGGCGGGCTTCCCTTCGGCGGCCGGGGCATCGGCATCGGCGGCCTGATCATCATCGGCCTCATCCTCTTCATCCTGCCGGCCAACATCCGCGACTCCCTCCTGGGCCAGCTCACCGGCGCGATGGGCGGCGGCTCCTCGCTCGTGCAGCCCGGCGGCGAGACGGCCGAGCCCGCCTCCAACACCTGCCCCGAAGGCGACGCGCCCTGCGTGTTCGTCGCGCGCGTGCTCAACACCACCGAACGCGTCTGGACGCAGAAATTCGCCGAGCGCGCCGTCCCCGGCGCAACCGGCCCCTATCAGGCGCCGGTGCTCGTGCTCTTCGACGGCAATGTGAGCACGGCCTGCGGATCCGCGAGCTCCGACGTCGGCCCGTTCTACTGCCCCGGCGACAACAAGCTCTACATCGACCTCACCTTCTATGACGTGATGGCGCGCCGCCTGAACGCCCCCGGCGATTTCGCGCAGGCCTACGTCATCGCGCACGAAGTCGGCCACCACATCCAATTCCTCACCGGCGCCACCCGCCAGGTCGATGCCGCCCGCGGCGGCCCGCGCGCCAACGAAATGTCCGTGCGCCTCGAATTGCAGGCCGATTGCTTCGCCGGCGTCTGGGGCCACGACACCAACGAAGGCGGGCAACTCGATCCCGGCGATCTCGAAGAAGCGCTGAACGCCGCTCACCAGATCGGCGACGACACCCTGCAAACCCAATCGAAGGGCTACGCGCAACCGAGCACGTTCACGCATGGCACGAGCGCGCAGCGCATGAAATGGTTCCGCCAGGGCTTCACCAGCGGCGACCCGCGCACCTGCGACACCTTCACCCCGCCCGCCGCCAACCTCTAGCTTCGAAGGAAATGCGCTTTCCTCCCCCGTTCACGGGGGAGGTGGCGCGAGCTTTGCTCGCGACGGAGGGGGCGCGCCACCCGCTAACGTCCGAACGTCACCCCGCACGCGCCCCCTTCGGTCGCTCCGCGACCACTTCCCCCGCGCGCGGGGGAAGAAAGCGCGTCAATGCCAGAGGCCCAGGATCAATCCGATCAGCGTGAACGCGAGCGTATTGTACCCGCCATTGATCAGCCCGTGCGCCATCGGCCGCCGCTCGAACAGATAGACGATCCCGAACGCCGCCGCGACCCAGCAGAGCCCCGCCGCCAATCCCGCCGCTGTCGCAAACCCAAGCGCCGGCTTCGGCCCCAGAAACATCGCGAACATCGCCGCCTGCACGACCGCGAGCGCAAACGAACCGCCGAAGATCAGCCCCATGTTGGAGGTCTTGATCTGCTCGTCGGTGACGCCCGCCGCCTTCTGCCACGCCTTCCCGAAAAGCGGCCCGTACCACAATCCCCCGAGCACGAAGCTCGATGCCGCCGCCGCGATCACCGCCAGCCAATTCACTTCCGGCATGTCTCTCCCCCTTGGACCGCCGGCTTCCAGCCGGCAAATAATCCGTATACGGAGTATCACGAGACGCCGCGTCGTCGCGTCCGCAAATAACCCGTCCTGAACTAAGCGACCACCTTCGCGCTCGCCTCCAGCATCTCGAAATGCGCGCGCAGCATCGTCACGGCGCGATCGAAATACGCCACGTCGCGATGCGTGCGCGCCTGCATCACGCCGCCCTCCATCGCCGTCAGCACGAATTGCGCAAGCGCCTCGTGATCCGTTCCCCGCGGCAACCGCGCGCCCGCCTCGCGCGTCTGCCGCGCGATCGCCCGCGTCCATCCTTCGAAATTCACCGCCAGCAATTCGCGCACGGCCGGATCAGGCTCGTGCAGCTCGAGCGCCAGCGACCCGATCGGGCACCCATACGTGCAATCGGTCTCCACGATCAGCCGCCGATAGAGCGCGAGCAGCGCGAAGATCCGCTCGATCGGATCCTCCACGCCTTCCCACGCCGGCTTCAAAAGCATCTCCTCGATGCCGTCCCGATAGGCCTCGAGCACGCCGACCAGCACGTCCTGCTTCGACGGGAAGAAATGATAGAGGCTGCCGGAATTGAGCTGCGTGCGGGAAAGAATGTCGGCGATCGAGGTCGAGTTGAACCCCTTGAGCCAGAAGAGCTCCATCGCCGCGTGCACGATCTTCGCCCTCGTATCCTTCGGCGCCATCGGGCCATCCTCTTGATTGAACACTCAATCAAGACTCCGCCCCGCCGTCAAGCCAGTGAAATCTCCGCAACGCTATCGGTTGGAGCGCGGGCCTCCAGGCCCGCTCTTTCTACCTTCCGGAAGGTCGCGCGCCCGAAGACGCGCGCCCACCCCCCAACGCCGCGCTTCAGCTCACAGCGACCGCCGCGCCGCCCCGTTCTCCGGCAAGAGCTCCATGAACTCCGCCGGCCGCGCGTCGCCGCGCACGAACCCCGGCAGCACGTGCTCCCGATAGAAGCGCTCCAGCGCCTCGCGCGAACTGAACGCGCACTCGCCATATTGCTTCGGCTCGCACACGCCCGTCGTGTCCGGCGCCTTCTCCCCGAACGCGCGCAGGTTCACGATCATCCGGTACCCGTCCCCGTGCCGCCAGAGGTACGCATACGCGATCGCGTCGTCGTCGAACTCGGTCTGGACGATGTAATCGTCCTCGCGCGTCTCGCGGATTGGCACGAACATCGCCCGCATCGGCCGATCCTCGTCCCGCCCGACCGCCTCCACGACATAGGCGCGTCCATCGCGCCGAAAGAGCAGCGACCGCTGCTCGCTGGTCTCCGCGCCTTCGATCCACGCGAATTGCGCGCCGTCGCGAATGGGCGTCGCCGCATCGCGCGCCGCAAAGAGCGGCTCGGCCGATGAAAACGCACACGCGCTCGCCAGGAGCGCAAACGCAACCAAGAAACGTTTCATCCGTGCGCCAATTGATGCCGCGGCTGATAGAATTCCAGCTTGCCGCCGCCGGGCAGTGCAACGCCGCTCAGCTTTCCCCACCCGGCGTCGACGATCGCCTCGCACGCATAGCCAAGCCCCGTCAGCCGCGCGATCTCCGCCGCGACGTCCTCCACCATGAGATAAAGCTTGTGCGATCCGGCGCTCTCGTTCGCAGGATGGAACGCCGCTTCGCTCGGCGGCAGCTTGAAGATCAGCCACCCGCCGCCCGCATCGACATTGTCGAAGCCCATCACGTCCCTGAAGAAGGCGCGATCCTTGTCCGCATCGCGCGTGAAGATCACCACATGCGCGCCAAGGATCATGGCGTACTCCCTTGTATCGGTCGACGACGCTTTGCCGGCAGGGACAATACGGTCCAAAGAACCGCCGTTCAATTCTCGCCGGGCGCCGTCCGGAACTCGCCGGGAGCGGAAGTTCACGCCATTGGCGCTAAAGACGTGACAACACCTTGGGCCACAGGTCGCGGACCTTCGGTGCAAACAAACCGAGAGCCTACCTTCAATCGCTGACGATGCTTCTCGACCATTTCCGGGACCACAATGTGCATCAAAGCGTGCAATCGCCCTTGCAGGGGCACATCCGCCGGAATTGACGCGCCAGAGTCGTCAACGAACTCGGGCCAGACCATCGAAATTTCACGCGCCCAGCCTCGCTCGTCGAGGTCTTCAACTAGACAGAAGTCCCAACGAACGCCGTTGAACGGATGAGTTCTTCGCGTATCCGGCCCTAGTGGCAGAATATCTATGTCGGCTTCAAAGCTGTGCCGATGATCCTCAGGTCCGAAAACGCCCATCACTCTCTCTGGTTGGAAGACAATAGCGCATGAGCGCGCCCATGTCCGCTCCGGGCCAAGAGCCGCCGCTCCGCCCTGGGCGGCCGGATCCCCGCTTCGCCCGTCCGAGCCGTTCGAACGATGCGTCTCAGCCCGCCTTCTGCTTCTTCC
This sequence comes from Hyphomonadaceae bacterium, assembly GCA_033764725.1. Taxonomy (GTDB): domain Bacteria; phylum Pseudomonadota; class Alphaproteobacteria; order Caulobacterales; family Aquidulcibacteraceae; genus RI-43. Next base: position 48,754 of record JANRIR010000064.1, on the reverse strand, counting down.
CGTTCTGCCGCACGCCGCGCAAATGCTCCGCGATCAGGAACGCCAGATCGAGCGCCTGCTGGCCGTTCAGGCGCGGGTCGCAATGCGTGTGATAACGGTCCTGCAGGTTCTCTTCCGTGATCTCGTGCGCGCCGCCGATGCATTCGGTGACCTGCGCGCCGGTCATCTCGAAATGCACGCCGCCCGGATAAGCGCCCTCCGTCGGAAGCGCCTCCATGAACGTGCGCACTTCCGAAAGGATCGCATTGAACGGCCGCGTCTTGTACCCGGTCGACGTCTTCAGCGTGTTCCCGTGCATAGGATCGCACGACCAGAGCACGTTGCGCCCTTCGCGCACCACGGGCCGCACGAGTTTCGGAATCCCGGCCGCCGCCTTCTCGGCGCCGAACCGCGCGATAAGCGTGAGCCGCCCCGGTTCATTGTCCGGATTGAGCACATCGATCAGCTTCAAGAGCTCATCGGGATCGAGCGACGGCCCGCACTTCAGCCCAATCGGATTCTTGATCCCGCGCGCGTACTCGACATGCGCGCCGTCGAGCTGCCGCGTGCGGTCGCCGATCCACACCATGTGCGCGCTCGTGTCGTACCAATCGCCTGTCGTGGAATCGACGCGCGTCATCGCCTCCTCGAAGCCGAGGAGCAGCGCCTCGTGGGAGGTGTAGACGTCGACCTGCTTCATCTGCGGCGTGGTTTCCGGCGTGATGCCGCACGCGGCCATGAAGTCGAGCGTCTCGGAGATGCGATCAGCGAGTTCTCGATAGCGCTTGCCCTGCGGGCTGTCGGCGACGAAGCCGAGCGTCCAGCGATGCACATTGTGCAAATCGGCGTAGCCGCCGTTCGCGAAGGCGCGGATCAGGTTCAAGGTGGCGGCCGATTGCGCATAGGCCTGCAGCAGGCGCTTGGGATCGGGCGCGCGCGCTTCCGCGTTGAAATCCATGCCGTTGATGTTGTCGCCGCGATAGGACGGCAGCGTGACGCCCTCGATCGTTTCCGTCGGCTCGCTGCGCGGCTTGGCGAACTGGCCGGCGATGCGGCCGACCTTCACCACCGGTTTTGCCCCGGCGAAGGTGAGCACGACGGCCATCTGCATCAGCGCGCGGAACGTGTCGCGGATGTTGTCCGGGTGGAATTCCTTGAAGCTCTCGGCGCAATCGCCGCCCTGCAGCAGGAAGGCCTTGCCGGCGGCGACGTCGCCGAGCCGGGCCTTCAGATTGCGCGCCTCGCCGGCGAACACCAGCGGGGGATAGGAGCGCAGGGTTTTCTCGACGTCGGCGAGGGCGCTCGCGTCGGGATAATCGGCCGGGATGTGGCGGGCGGGCTTGGCGCGCCAGCTTTGGGGGGTCCATTTCTCACGCATGATCCGGGGCTTATAGCGCCTTGCGGGCCCGATGGGGATGGCCGTTTCGCCGCGTCGCGCAGCGCGGCTGGCAACCGCGGCCGGACACGCTACGTATGGCCTGCCGAGAGGACCCCGCCCATGACCCGCACATCCGCAGCCGGCTTCGACCTGACGCCCCCCAGCGCCGAGGCGCGCGCACGCCTGGAGGCGTCCCTGACCCAGGAGGAGCGCGAGGTTCTGCTCCATCACGGCACCGAGGCGCCGTTCTGCGGCGGTCTGCTCAATGAAAAGCGCCCGGGCGTCTATTGCTGCCGGCTGTGCGGCCTGCCGCTATTCCGCGCGACCACCAAGTTCGAGAGCGGCACAGGGTGGCCGAGCTTTCACTCCCCGTTCGACCCCGACCATGTGATCGGCGTGGAGGACCGCTCATACGGCATGCGCCGCATCGAGACCCGCTGCGCGCGCTGCGACAGCCACCAGGGCCACGTCTTCCCGGACGGCCCACGCCCCACCGGCCTGCGCTATTGCATCAATTCGGTGTCGCTGGAGTTCGCCCCCGACGGCGAGCCCCTGCCCGATCCTTTGGGCCGGGGCGACGCCCTGAAGGCTTAGCAGGTCGCTGGAAAAAAGGGCGCGTGCGCTTGCGATCGCAGGCTCATCTCGGGCCGCGCGCGCTGCGTCTCACGCCGGGACGAACCGCAGCGCGACGCCGTTGTTGCAATAGCGCAGACCGGTGGGCCGCGGCCCGTCTGGAAACACATGGCCCTGGTGCCCCAGACAGCGGGCGCAATGATATTCGGTGCGCGGCTGCAGCAGCAGATAATCCTGCTTCGTGCCGGCGTTCTCGCGGATGATGCGCGAGAAGCTGGGCCAGCCGGTGCCGCTGTCGAATTTCCAGCGGCTGTCGAACAGCGGCAGATCGCAGCCGGCGCAATGGAACATGCCGCGCCGGCGCTCGCCATCGAGCGGCGAGGTTCCCGCCCGCTCCGTGCCCTCCTCGCGCAGCACCCGATAGGCCGCCGGCGACAGCCGCGCGCGCCATTGCGCCGGCGTGAGCCGGCGGAACGGATCGTCGGCGTAGCGGGCCTCATTGGCGATTGTGGGGATGCTGGGCTCCTGGCCTTCGGCGGCGCAGGCGACCGCGAACAACCCGGCGGCGGAGAGGAGCGTGGTGCGGCGTGTGAGCATGCCGGCTTATACGTGGACGCGGCGGGTTGGGTCACAGGGCATGGCCCCTTGACTCCCTTTTTGCACGTTACTACCTTTCTATGACAAGGTAGCTTTCATGCCAAACGCCACGGACGACTTCGCCGGCCTGCGCAAGGGCCTTTTGGAATATGTCCTGCTCGCGCTGATCGCGGGCGGGCGGCTCTATGTGGCCGACATGCTGGCCCGGCTGGCCGACACGCCCTTCGCCACCCAGGAGGGCACGCTTTATCCGCTCCTGTCGAAGCTGCGGCGCGACGCGCTCGTGGATTACGACTGGGTGGAGTCCGAGGCGGGCCCGCCGCGCAAATACTACCGCCTCACCGAGCAGGGCGCGCAGCGCCTGGCCGACCTGTCGAACTATTGGCGTCAGCTCAACGACGCCCTTCTCCGCCTTGGAGCCTGAAGACCATGGAACGCGTCGTCACCGTCAATCTCAACGGTCATGCGTACACGATCGACGAGACTGCTTTCTCACGTCTGAAAGCATACCTCGACCGCGCCCGCGCCGCGCTCGAGGGCAATCCCGACCGCGATGAAATCCTGCGCGATCTCGAACAGGCGATCGCCGACAAGTGCCGCGCGCAGCTGAGCGCGCAGCGCTCGGTCATCTCCGACGCCGACGTCGCCCAGGCGCTTGAGGAGATGGGTCCCGTCGAAGGCGCCGATGCGCCCGGCGCGGAGCGCGCCGATGCCGGCGCGCAGGAGCCGCCGCGCAAACGCCTCTATCGCGTGCGCGACGGGGCGATGATCAGCGGCGTGTGCTCCGGCGTCGGCGCCTATTTCGACATCGACGCAAACATCATCCGCGTTCTGTTCATCGTCGCTGCGCTGATCAGCGGCGGCGGCGCGCTTCTAGTGTACATCGCGATGATGTTCATCGTGCCGAGCGCCAATACGCGCGAGGAATGGGCGCAAGCGCACGGCCTGCCGTTCAACGCGCAGGAGGTGATCGAGCGCGCGAAACAGGATTATGCGCGCTTCTCCAGCGAAAACGGTTGGGGCGGGCGCACGCGCCGCAAATGGCGGCGGCGCTATCGCGAATGGCGCGCGGCGCAGGCCGCCGCGGAGCCGCAGCCTGCGCCGCCGCAAGGCGTGATCGGCTATACCGGGCGCGTTCTGGCCGGGCTGCTGGCCGTGATCTTGACCATCATCGGCGCGACTTTGGCGATCGGGTTCCTGTTCGCGCTGTTCTCGCTGTTGACGGCGGGCGGCGTGCTCGGCTGGGCGCCGCCCGCCAGCGTGCCGCTGTGGTTTGCGGTGATCGTACTGCTGATCGCCTACGGCGTGGCCTCCACGCCTTTCGCGATCGGGCGCCGCTGGGCGCGCGCGACCGCGCACGGCTATCCGATGCGCCACAGCGAATGGCGGCGCGGCGACGACGGCTTCGGCATGGTGTTCGGCGTAGCCCTGGTGGCGGCCGTCGCCTATTGGGTCTCGCCGGAAGCGCGCGCCTGGATGATGCAAATCCCGCAAATGACCCGCGACCTGTGGGCGAGCATCGCGGCGTGGCTGTAGGTCATGGCCTGGGCCGCGCGGAGCGCGGTTGCGCATCATCCATCACCCCGGACCGGCGAAGCGTGATCCGGGGTCCATGTGGATGCGCGGAGAACAGAGGCCCCGGTTCCCGCTTGCAGCGAGACCGGGGCGATGGATTGGCGTTCTACGCCGCTTTGGCGCCGCCGACGGCGCGGCGCCGCGCCGAGCGATCCCAGCGCGCGCGCAGGCGGCGGTCGCTGGGCGCGTCGCTGGCGCCAGTGAGGATCATCACGTCGTTCATGCGCGGATTGAGGCCGCGGATGAGGTCCTCCTCGATGCGACGGCGATCGGCTTCGTCGGAGACTTTCATGGTGTGCCGCTCGGTCGCGCCGTAATACCAGAACGCACGCGGCCATTTTTCGTGGCCCCACAGACGGGAGCGCAGATTGGCCGCCTTGCCGACATAGAGCGGCTCGAGAAAGAACACGAAACGACGGCGCACAAACACGTAGATGCCGCCGGAATCCGAGGGAATGTCATGCTTGGTGAGCGCGGTCTTGAATCGATAACGCTTGCCGGACTCGCCACGCCAACGATGGGCGCCGAAGAGGACCATCGCCTCCTCCCTTATGGTTTTGCATCGGTCTGCAACCATAGCTGAGTCGCGCGCAATCGCAGCATGCGGGCGCATCTCCTTCTCCCCTTGTGGAGCCCTCTGCGAAAGACATTGGCCACCATCGCCCCGGACAGGCGGAGCCTGATCCGGGGCCCATGTTCACCCTTGAAAACATGGGCCCCGGTTCTCGCTTGCAGCGAGACCGGGGCGATGGAGTGGTTGGTCTTGCGTGTTTTGCAGCGGTCTCTTGTGGGAGAAGGAGAGGGGCTGGCCCTTCTCCCCTTGTGGGAGAAGGTGTCAGCGTAGCTGACGGATGAGGGGTGCAAGCGCCTCCGTTTACATGGTCACGCAAACACCCCTCATCCGGCGCTTCGCGCCACCTTCTCCCACAAGGGGAGAAGGAAAACGCGCCGTCTTTTCCCGGCGTGCAATTCGCGCCATGAACGCGCCATGGACAGCGCCATCACCCCCGTTTCGATGCGTCTTCTGGACGACGACAAGGACGCTTTCGCGGCCGCCATCGGCGCCAGCTACGCCCGCACCGGCTTCGCCATCGTTTCCGATCACGGCCTCGATTCCGCGTTGATCGCCCGCGCCCTGGAGGACGTGAAGGCCTTCTTCGCGCTGCCGGAGGCGGACAAGCGGCGCCATCACATCCCCGGCGGCGGCGGCCAGCGCGGCTATACCCCGTTCGGCGTCGAAGCGGCGAAAGGCGCCAGCGCCGTCGATCTCAAGGAATTCTGGCATGTCGGGCGCGATCTGCCGCCGGGCCACCGGTTCCGCGCGCTGATGCCCGACAATGTCTGGCCCGACGAAGTCCCCGGCTTTCGCGAAAATCTCTCGGGGCTTTACGCCGCGCTCGATGCGCTCGGCGTGCGCATCCTCTCCGCCATCGCGCGCTATCTCGGCCTGCCGGACGATTTCTTCGACGCCGGCGTGCGCGAGGGCAATTCGATCCTGCGGCTGTTGCACTACCCGCCGATGCCGCCGAACCCTGAGGGCGTGCGCGCCGGCGCGCACGAGGACATCAACGTCATCACCCTGCTGCTCGGCGCGGAAGAAGCGGGGCTGCAATTGCTCGACCGCAGCGGCCGCTGGCTCGACGTGGCGCCGCCGGAAGGCGCGGTGGTGGTGAACATCGGCGACATGCTGCAGCGGCTGACCAATCACCGCCTGCCCTCGACCACCCACCGCGTCGTCAATCCCGCCGCCGACCGCGCGCACTTGCCGCGCTATTCGATCCCGTTCTTCCTGCACTTCGCGCCGGATTACGTGATCGAGACGCTGCCCTCCTGCATCAGCGCCGATGCGCCGAACCGTTATCCCGAACCGATAACCGCGCAGGATTATCTGATGGAGCGCCTGCGCGAAATTCGGCTGGCTTAGTCCCAGCGCTACTGCTCGGCCCCGGCGCAGGCCGGGGCCGAGCGGAGAAGGCGCGCACGTTTTCCATCACCCCGGACGCGCGCAGCGCGAGCCGGGGTCTATTTTTCAAAATCCGCAACCATCACCCGCGCTCGAGCACAACTCGCCCCGCTCGGCCCCGGCCCTCGCCGGGTCCGAGCGGCGCACTCAAAACGTCGGATGGCCCGGCGTGGGCGGGCCGTAATTCACCGGCGGCGCGGGCGGCGCCAGGCGGTCCTTGATGTCGCCGAGCCGGTCATGGATCGAGAACGCCAGAATCGACATCTCGCAGACGAAGCGCCAGAACACGAGCGCCAGCGCGCCCCCGATCGGCGCGCTGAGAAACTGGCCGATGGCGCCGAGCGCGTCATAGCGGAAGCCGTCAAAGGTTTGCGCCATCGCCCATAAGGTCGCCAGCGCGATGACGACGAGCCCGACATAATACAACGCCTTCACCAGAACCGGGCCGATGAGTTTGTCGAAGCCCCAGAAGCGCTGCACGATCTCGTTCATTCATCACCCCCCCTCTGCGCGGCTATAGCGTATAGCCGCCATCGACGACGATCGTCGCGCCCGTCATGGGCGTTGCGCCGCACAGCAGCATCTCCATCAGTTCGGCGACTTCGTCAGCCGACGCATAGCGCCCAAGCGGCGTGGCGTCGGCGGCGAGGCGATCGAACGCGGCGCGCTCCGACCCCGCCTCGCGCATGAGATCCTGGAAAAACGGCTGATCGCGCCACATCGGCGTCTCCACGCCGCCGGGCGCGATCGCGTTGACGCGGATGCGGTGCGGCGCGCCTTCGCGCGCGGCGACCTTCGTCAAGTGCAACGCCGCCGCCTTGGACGCGCCATAGGCCGCGGAGTTCGGCTCGGCCTTCACGCCGGAGGCCGAGGCCGTGACGACGATCGACCCGCCCTGCTGGTTGAGGCGCATGATCGGCATTGCGGTTTTCAGCGTCAGGAACACGCCGTCCAGATTGACGCCGAGCACGCGGCGCCACTCGTCATGGGACATGTCGGCGATGGCGGCGGCGTGCGCGACGCCGGCGTTCGCGGCCGCCCAATCGAGCCGGCCGTAATGATCGAGGATGAAATCGCCCGCGCGCGCCCAGCGCTCGGGGTCGGCGACGTCGAACGCCAGCGTCGAGACGCGCTCGGGCGGCTCGGCCAGGCTGTCGGCGAGCTTGGCCAGGCCGCGCTCGTTCTGATCGATGAGGATGAGCCCGCCCGTGGCGCGCGGGCTCAGCCGATGGGCGAGCGCTGCGCCGATACCGGACGCGGCGCCGGTGATCAGGGCCACGGGATTGAGACGGTCGGCCGCGTGCGAATGGAGGTCCATGATTGTCGCTCTTGCAGGCTGCTGAAAAACCGCGATGCCCCCTCAGTCCGCTTCGCGGCCAGCTCCCCCGCGCGCGGGGGAGCAAAACATAGTGCGCTTTCTTCCCCCGCTTGCGGGGGAAGTGGCCGGCGAAGCCGGTCGAAGGGGGCGATCGCGGTGTTCTTGACGAGCCCAATAGCCGATCGGGACGGCGTTTGTCGTGTGTCCGCTTGGCCACTGGACGAGACGCCGTCGTGTGCGCCATGTGGCGGGCATGTCCGAGGAAGCGCGCACCCTGATCGTCATCGACCGCGACGGCGCCCGTCACGCGGTCGAGGGGCTCGACGGCTGGCGGGTGATGGAGATCATCCGCGACCAGGGCCTGCCGATCAAAGCCGAGTGCGGCGGCGCGTGCGCGTGCGCCACCTGCCACGTCTATGTCGACGCCGCCTGGATCGACCGCCTGGTCCCGCCGACGGACGAGGAGATCGAGCGCCTCGACGAGGCGTTCGAGGTGAATGAGACCTCGCGCCTGTCGTGCCAAATCCTGATGCGCCCGGAGTTCGACGGCCTCGTCGTCACGCTCGCCCCCGGCAGCGAACCGTGAGCCCTCTCCCTCCCCGCGAGGGGAGGGTGTCGCCCAACGGGCGACGGGTGGGGCGGCGGCTCAACCGCCAATCGTCCAGCCGCCGCCCCACCCGTCATGCTGCGCATGACACCCTCCCCTGGCGGGGAGGGACGGCGCCTTTCGCTGCGTCAGCGCGGCGGCTAAGGTGCATGCACATCAAAACGGAGGAATACATGGGTCGGGCGGTCGTGGTGTCTTATGCGCGGACGGGTTTGGCGAAATCCAATCGCGGCGGGTTCAATGAAACGCATGGCGCGGCGATGGCCGGCCACGTCATCCAGCACGCGGTGGAGCGCGCCAAGATCGAGCCTGAACTGATCGAGGACGTGATCCTCGGCTGCGGCGGCCCCGAAGGCGCGACCGGCATGAACGTGGCGCGCAACGCCGCGATCTGGGCCGGCTTGCCGGTGACGACCTCAGGCACCACGATCAACCGCTTCTGCTCTTCCGGGCTGCAGGCCATCGCCTCCGCGGCGCACTACATCATGCACGAGGGCGCCAAGGCAGCCGTCGGCGGCGGCGTGGAGAGCATCTCGCTCGTCCAGGGCGGCGGCCACATGAACCGTTTCCACATCACGGAAGAAAAGTTGATGGGCATGATGCCCGCGCTGTGGATGCCGATGATCGAAACCGCCGACATTGTGGCCAAGCGCTACAATGTCGCGCGCGAGTATCAGGACGAATACGCCCTGCGCAGCCAGCAGCGGATCGCTGCGGCGCAACAGGCGGGCCTGTTCAAGGACGAGATCGTCCCGATGAAGACGAAAATGAAAAAGATCGACAAGGAGACCAAGGCCGAGACGATGGTCGATTACGTCGTCGATCGCGACGAGTGCAATCGGCCCGACACCACGCTCGACGGTCTCGCCTCGCTGCAGCCCGTGCGCGGCCCGGGCAATTTCGTCACCGCCGGCAATGCGTCGCAATTGTCGGACGGCGCCGCCGCGGTCGTTCTCATGGACGAGAAGGAAGCGGAAAAGCGCGGCCTTGAACCGATGGGCGCGTTCGTCGGCTTCGCCATCGCGGGCTGCCAGCCGGACGAAATGGGCATCGGCCCGATCTACGCCGTGCCGCGCCTGCTGGAGCGCAACGGCCTCAAGGTCGACGACATCGACCTTTGGGAACTGAACGAGGCCTTCGCCTCGCAATGCCTCTATTCGCGCGACACGCTGGGCATCGATCCGGAGAAGTACAACGTCAATGGCGGCTCCATCGCCATCGGCCACCCGTTCGGCATGACGGGCGCGCGCTGCGTCGGCCATGCGCTGATGGAAGGCCGCCGCCGCAAGGCGAAACGCGCCGTCGTCACGATGTGCATCGGCGGCGGCATGGGCGCTGCGGGTTTGTTTGAGGTGTATTCGTAAAGCACCGCGTTCTCCTTCGCCCCTTGTGAGACCTCTGCGAGACGCATCGCACTCCTCCATCACCCCGGACAGGCGGAGCCTGATCCGGGGGCCATGTTCAAAAACCTCGCAAACATGGGCCCCGGTTCTCGCTTCCAGCGAGACCGGGGCGATGGACCAGAAGTGTTCGTGAGTTTCGCAGAGGTCTCACAAGTGGAGAAGGAGCAGCGCCACGCTTGGCCCTCGCGCAGGCGAGGACCCATCGGGCCAACAGGTCTTCGTAACGGAAGTGGGTCCTCGCCTGCGCGAGGACCGAGCGGGATGCGGCGATGCTTTATAAAATGAAGAACCATCTTCTGATCGCCGCGCTCGTGCTCGCCGCATGCAGCCGGCAACCGGCGCCCGAAGCCGCGCCGCAGGCGGAAACGCCCACGCTCAATCTCACCATCGGCCCCGGGGGCGCGGCGGGGATCACCTCGGCCATCGCGATGACGACGGCCGCCGTTTCCGCGGCGGCGCCAGGCTTCGTCGTCGCGGAGGCGCAGGATCAGATCGAGGGCGACACGTTCACGAAAATCACGCTCAGCGCGGACGGCGCGGTGGTGTTCGATGTTTTGCCGAATGCGGAACGAACCGCCGTGCATTCCATCGAAACCGCCTCGCCGCGCGCGATCGGCCCCGCGGGCGAGCGCATCGGCGCGCTGTTCGGCGATGCGCCGGCGGCGGAGGTTTTGTTCTGCGTCACGCCCGAACAGCACGCCGCGTACGACTTCGCCTGCTCCACCGCCGCCGACGGCCGCTTCTGGCGCGGCTACGATCTGCCGGACTCCTATGTGGGCCCACGCGCGCCGTTCGAAGACATCGACGCGGATGCAGCCGTCCGCGCGACGTTGGTCGAGATGCGCTGGGTGGCGCCGGGGTAAGCGGCGGTCCCCGCGACGTCATTGCAATCGATCGAACAGCGCCGCCGTCGCCATCGCAAAATCCCACAGCACGACGCCGACAAAAACGATCCCGCTCGCCGCGACGGCGAGAAACAGCGCGTTCAGCCATGGCAGCGCACGGGCGCCCTGCTCCGGCGACGGCTCGGCGAGCGACGTGTTGAAGGCAAGCAGCGCACTCAGCGCGACGGTCGCTGCCGACAAGCCTTCGCCGCGTTCCGACAGCACGCCCATGCGCACGATGCCGTGCCAAAGCGCTGCAAGAACGACGAGACACAACGCAGCCAACACCCAGGGACGCCGCCATCGCGCGTCGATCCGCAGGCTGAAGGTTTCGCGACGCCGGCGCGCGCGCAACAGCTCACCCTGAGGCGTAACGGAATACATGGCTTCTCGCTTTATGGCGCCGAACCGCAACTGCGCCCATAGGCGCATGCCGGCGCCCCCTCACCCGAACCGCGCCACGATCGCCGCCGGCACGCGCGTCAGGCGCCGCGTGCGCGCATCCAGCAGCGCCCAGGTCGCCTTGATCTGCGCGGCGGGTTTGGCGTCGCCGACGCGCCAGATCGCCACGAAGCGGTCCCACGCCGCACCGCGGGCTTCGCGGGCGACCCAGGTGCGCGCCTCGACGACGTCGCCGAGCTTCAGCTCCGCGCGGTAATCGATCTCGCAGCGCGACAGCACCCAGACATAGGCCGCAACCAAATCGTCTCCCGCCCGCGCGCGCCAATGCGCGGTGGCGATATCCTGCGCCCAGCGCAGATAGACCGCGTTGTTCACATGGCCGAGTTCGTCGATGTCGGCTGCAGCGATCGTGAGCGGCAGCGTGAACTGTTCACGCGGCGCGGAAAGATCGTCAGTCATTCGCCGCGTCGGTGCGCGGCAAGGCCGCCAGCGCATCGGCGAGCGCGGCGCGCGCGCGCTCGAGCCCGGCGGCGATCTCGCGCCCATCGACGGCGCCGCCGCGGCCCAATTGCTCGGCTTGCGCGCAGGCGTCGGCCAGCGCCCACAGGCCCAGGCCCCGGGCGGAGCCCTTCAGCGTGTGGGCGGCGTCGCGCCAGGTCTGCACCGGCGCATCGACCACCAGCAGGCGCGTCCACAATTCGGCCTGGGCGCGGAACAGCGTAACGATTTCGGCCTGCAAGGCGGCGTCGCCGCCGGTCATCATGCCGAAATGCTCTTCATCAAGGATCGCGCGCGCGCCCATGGCCCCCTCATGCCCCACATCTGCGGCATCTTGAGGGCGCCGGGCTTAAGGCCCGGTTTAGGGAACCGCCTGCACGCCGAACACCGCCCCGTGCGCCCAGGCGACGGCGAGATAGGCGACCAGCGCCGCCGCCAGCCGCCAGCCCATCTCGCCCGGCGCCAGCCGGTTGCGGCCCTGGACGATCGCGGCGAACGGCACGTTCGAGGTGACCGCCGCGAACGCAGCCCAGCCCTCGGGATTGCGGGCGGCGCCCTTGCGGTCGATCGAGCGCGTGCCGAGCAGCGCCATCAGCCCGATCCCGGCGAACAGCATCACCGCCGCGCGTTCGCCATTGGCCAGGAGGTGCGCACACGCCCACAGCGCCACGCTCCACAGGAACGGGTGGCGGGTGATGCGCAGCACGCCCTGGGCCGGCTCGGGCTTGTTCAGCTGGCCCTCGAAGCCGACCAGCGTGGGGCTCGGCGTCAGCAGGCCGGTGAAGCCGAGCAGAAAGGCGACGAGCATCAGCCCCTGCGCGGCGTACCGCCCCCAGGACGGGATCTCGTAGAATGAGCCGTTCAGCGGCTCGAGCGGATCGGCGCGCAGCGCGCCATAGGCGATGACAAGCCAAACCAAAAAAGCCGCCGAGGCCAGCGAGAACAGCCCCCGATACGGCCCCTCCCCCACAGCGCCCGCCAGCCGCGCCCGCAGGCCCGTGGCCGACACGCCGACATGGATGAGGATGAAGCCCGCCAAAGCGAGCACGAAACTGGTCATCAGGCCCTCTCCCCGCGCGCGGCTTGCGGCGCGCTTCGTCCAGGCATAGCACGCCGGCGCTGCGCCCGCGCAGGGGCTTGAAAATCAGGCTTGAGGGGCGCGAAGAGCGATGGTGGGTGATGTAGGATTCGAACCTACGACCCGCTGATTAAGAGTCAGCTGCTCTACCAACTGAGCTAATCACCCGCCGCCGTTGGAATCGCCTGCGCGACGAACGGTGTTCGTCCCTACAGCAGCGGTGCGTGAAATCAAGTGTCGGCGCGCGCGTCCGCGGCGCCGCGCCGGCGGGCGGGGGCGCCCAAAAGCTGGGCGCCGGCGGAGGCCCCCTCTCCTGCGCCGCCCCCCGCTATGCGCCGGGCGGCGAGGCGCGCTAGCCTCGACGCCCATGTTCGATGAAATGCGCGGCAGCGACGGCCAGGTGCGCCACCCCTATGAGCGGGTGTCGGCGTGGCTTGACGAGGCCGGCCACGCGCTCCTCACCCAGCGCCACGCTGAAGCGGAGGCGTTGTTCCGCCGCATCGGCATCACGTTTTCAGTCTATGGCGAAGGCGGTGACCCAGAGCGCCTCATTCCATTCGATCTGATCCCGCGCGTGTTCGGCGCCTCGGAATGGCGCAAGCTGGCGCGCGGCGTGCGCCAGCGGGCGCAGGCGCTGAACGCCTTCCTGTATGATGTTTATCATCGCGGAGAAATATTGAAGGCGGGGATCATCCCCGAGGCGCTGGTCTATCAGAACGAGGCGTTCCTGCCGGAGATGATCGGCGTCGATCCGCCCGGGCGGGTGTATAGCCATGTCGTCGGCGTCGATATCGTGCGCACCGACGCGGACGCGTTCAAGGTGCTGGAGGACAATTGCCGCACGCCGTCGGGCGTGTCCTACATGTTGGAGAACCGCGAGATCATGACGCGGATGTTCCCGCAATTGTTCTCGATGTGCGCCGTCGATCCGATCGACGATTACCCCAACATGCTCAAGCGCACGCTGCAGGAGGTGGCGCCGCCGAAATGCAAGGGCGACCTGACCATCGTGCTGCTGACGCCAGGACCGTTCAACAGCGCCTATTACGAGCATTCGTTTCTGGCCGACCTGATGGGCGTCGAACTCGTCGAGCCGACCGATCTGTTCATCGACGAAGGCCTGGTGTGGATGCGCACGACGCGCGGGCCGCGCCGCGTCGATGTGATCTACCGGCGCATCGACGACGCCTATATCGATCCGCTCTCGTTCCGCGCCGAAAGCCTGTTGGGCGTGCCGGGCCTGTTCGACGTCTATCGCTCGGGCGGCGTCACGCTGTGCTCGGCGCCGGGCGCAGGCGTCGCCGACGACAAGGCGATCTATGTATTCGTGCCGGAGATGATCCGCTTCTATCTGGGCGAAAAGCCGCTGCTGCAGAACGTCCAGACCTGGCGCTGCGCGGTCGACGAGGAGCGCGATTTCGTTCTCGCGAACTTGAAGGATCTCGTGGTCAAGCGCGTGCATGGCTCCGGCGGATACGGCATGCTGATCGGCCCGCACGCCGCCAAGAAGGAGCTCGCCCAGTTTCGCGCCGCAATTCTTGCTGCGCCGGACGAGTACATCGCCCAGCCGACGCTCGACCTCTCCACCGCGCCAGTTCTCGGCGAAACGGGCGTGGAGAGCCGCCATGTCGATTTCCGCCCGTTCTGCCTCGTGGGGCGCGACATTCGCCTCACGCCAGGCGGGCTTACGCGCGTGGCGCTGAAGAAGGGATCGCTGGTCGTCAATTCGAGCCAGGGCGGAGGCGTCAAAGACACCTGGGTGCTGGCGGATTGATGCGATGCTGAGCCGCACCGCGCAGAACCTGTTCTGGATGGGCCGCTATATCGAGCGCGCCGACGCGACTGCGCGCCTGCTCGAAATGGGCCGCCACATGGCGCTGTTGCCGGGCTCGCGCGTGGTGGAGGAATGGCGCTCGGTGGCGCGCGCATCGGGCTCGGCGGTGGATCTCGCGCAGGACGCTGAAGCGCAGCCCTATGCGGTCGTGCATCGCCTGCTGCTCGACGAGGCCAATCCCTCCTCCATCCGCTCCTGCTTCATGCAGGCGCGCGCCAACGGCAAGGCCGTGCGCACCGCGCTGACACAGGACATGTGGGAGGCGCTCAACGAAAGCTGGCGCACGCTGGAGACCGCCACGCTCGAACCCGGCCTCGCCAATCTGCCGAGCTTCGTGGACTGGACCAAGCAGCGCGCGGCGACGTTCCGCGGCGCGGCGGAAACCTCGCTGATGCGCAATGACGGCTATTCCTTCCTGCGCCTCGGCGAATACATCGAGCGCGCCGACATGACGCTGCGCCTGCTCGACGTGAAATATTACGTGCTGCTGCCCGAAACCGACGTCGTCGGCGGCGGGCGCGACTATCACCAATGGACCTCCGTGCTGCGCGCCACTTCGGCGATGCGCGCCTATCACCATGTCAATCGCGGCGATTACACGCCCTGGGGCATCGCGGAATTCCTGATCCTGAACCCGACCTTTCCGCGCTCTGTGGCGTTTTGCTATCGCGGCCTGCAGCGCGGGCTCGACGATCTCGCCAGCGCCTATCAGGAACGCCGCGTGTGCCAGGAAGCCGCCGCAGCCATGGTGCGCCGGCTGGAGACGAGCGACATTCAGGCGCTGTTCCAATTCGGGCTGCACGAATTCATCGGCGAGGCGATCGAAACCACCAACACACTCGCCGCGCAGATTTCGCGCGCCTATCATTTCTAATCGCCATGAAGCTTTCGATCCGCCACGTCACGCGCTACGCCTACGAACCGGCCATCGAGCGCGCGGCGCTGCGGCTGAAATTGTTTCCCACGCGCTGCGCCGCGCAAACCCCGCTGTCGTGGAGCGTTCGCGTCAACGGGGCGGCGGTGGAGCCGCTGCTGGTCAACGGCTTCGGGGATCGCGAAGCGATCTGGTGCGCGAAGAGCGCGGTGTCGGAAATCGAGATCGTTGCGGAAGGCGAGGTCGAAACCGCCGACACCGCCGGCGTCGTGCGCGGCGTGGCCGACAGCGCGCGGCCGGGCGTGTTCCTGCGCACGACGCCGCTGACCGCCGCAAGCGAGCCGATCCGCGCTTTGGCGCAGTCGTGCAAGGCTGGAACGACGCTGGAGACGCTCCACGCGCTCATGGCTGCAGTGCGCGACGCGATGGCCTATCGCACCGGCTCCACCGATCCCACAACCACCGCCGCGCAGGCGCTCGCGCAGCGCAGCGGCGTGTGCCAGGACCACGCGCACGTCTTCATCGCCGCCGCGCGTGCGCTCGGCGCGCCGGCGCGCTACGTCGCAGGCTATGTCTCGCCCGACATCGACGGCGCCCACGAAACCCATGCCTGGGCGGAAGCCTATGCGCCGGAACTGGGTTGGGTCGGGTTCGATCCCGCCAACCGGCAATGCCCGACCGAGGCTTATGTTCGTCTCGCGGTGGGGTTCGACGCGGTCGATGCGGCGCCGGTGCGCGGCTCGATCGCCGCAGGCGCGCGCGAAACGCTTTCCGCCGACGTGCAAATCGCGCAAGAGATGCAATAGCCGATCGAAGCGGGACGACCGATGACCTATTGTCTGGCGCTGAAGGTGAACGAGGGCCTGGTGCTGCTCGCCGACACCCGCACCAATGCGGGCATCGACAACATCTCGCGTTTTCGCAAGATGTTCATCTGGGAGCGCCCGGGCGATCGCGTCATCGCGCTGATGACAGCGGGCAATCTCGGCATCACGCAAGGCGTCGTCACCCGGCTGCAAAGCCTCATCGATGCGTCGAAGGGCGACCCCGAGATCGAAACCATCCTCAATTGCGCATCGACCTATCGCGCCGCCGAACTTGTCGGGGAATCGATGCAGGCGCTGCAAGCGCGCGACCGCGCCCGCATCGAAGCGCAAGGCTCCGCCGCCGACGCGTCGATGATCGTCGCCGGCGTTCGCAAAGGCGGCGCGCCGCGGCTGTTCCTCGTCTACAGCGCGGGAAACTTCATCGAGGCCACGGAAGACACACCCTATCTGCAGATCGGCGAACACAAATACGGCAAGCCGATCCTCGATCGTGTCATCACGCCGACGACGCCGCTGCAGGACGCGCTGAAGGCGGCCATGGTGTCGATGGATTCAACGCTGCGCTCGAATTTGAGCGTCGGCATGCCGCTCGATCTTGCGGTGCTCAAGCCGCACGAATTCGGAATAGCCCATACGCGCCGGCTCGAGCCCGACGACAAAGCCTTCCGCCGCATCAGCGAGCATTGGGCGGACGCCTTGCGCGCGGCGTTCCTCTCCCTGCCCGAAATCCCGCTGGACTGAGCGTCCGCACCCGTCGGGCGCTTGTCAGCCTGCAAGCGCGCAGGGCATGCTATCCCCGAGTTTGGCGGGGAGACCAGACATGGCCGCAAGCGAAGCGCGGCGCTGGCGCGCGGCGCGGCGGCGCAACGGTCCCGTCCTGCTCGTGCGGCGGTTCCTCGCCAACACCGTCTCCATCCGTTTGCTGCGTCTGGCCCATCAGCGTGCGGCGCCCATCCGGCTCGGCCTCGGCCTGCTCGTGGGCGCGCTGTGGTTCGGCTTCGGCCTGATGGCGGCGATCGAGTATGGCGCGCGCGAGGTCGCGCCATCGGCTTCGCAGGGTGCTGCGCCAAGCTACGCCGCATCGCCTGCGATCATGGCCGCCTCCGAGGGCTTGTGCATTCTGCAATCCGGCAAGCCGTGCGATTTCGATGTCGACGGCGCCGACTGGCGCCTGCGCGTGTCGCAAACGGCGTTCTCCTTTCTCGCCATCCTGACGCTTCTGTTCGGCTTCTGGACGCAATTGCTGAGCGCCGTGGCGCGCGCTTTGCGCTCATGGGGGGCGGGCCATGTGATCGTGGCCGGCGACGGCGCCGAACCCGACCTGCTGGCGCGCGACGTCGCGCGGCGCGGACGGCGCGGACGCAAGGCGGTCGTGCTGTTGCGCACCACCGCGTCGCAAGCGGACATCGACGCGCTTGCGGCCGACGGCGTGGCGGTGCTCACCGGACCGTTGACGACGCCGGCCTTGTTGCGCGCCGCCGGCGTGCGCGACGCCGACCGCATCGTGCTGCTCTCCGCCAGCGACAGCGAAAACATCGCCGCCGCGGCCGCCGTGCGCAAAGTGCGCGCGCAGACGCGCGCCGGCGACGTACTGGTGCGGCTGGAGAATCCGCGCGCGCGGCGCGATTTGACCGGGCGCGGGCGCTTGCGGTCGGCGGACGTGTTTTCGCTCGCCGACATCGCCGCGCGCCAGGTCGTGCGCACGCTCGCCTTCGCGCACGAGGCCGAGGCTCGCGGCCATGCGCGCGTGCACATCGCCATCGTCGGCTGGGACGAAACCGCCGCCGCCCTCGCCGCGCAAGTTCTGCGCCTGATGTGGTTGCCGGATTGGCAGGCGCCGCGCGTCACGGTGTTTGCGCCCGACGCGCAGGAACGCAGCCGCCAGTTTCGCGCGCGCCATCCACAGGCGTTCACGAATCCGTTCTGGATCGCAGACATCGATTTCCGCGAGTATCACTGGGAAGAAGAACCGGCGCCATGGGCGCCGCTGGAATCCTGCGCGGCCGAGCGCGGCCCGATCACTGCGGTGTGCCTCTCGTGGCCGGACGACGACGACACGTTGCGCTGCGCGGCGGTCTTGGCGGGCGAAGCCGGCGATGCGGACCGGCCGCTTCTGCTCGTGCGCGAGGGGCGCAACGCGGTCGTCGGCCTCGCACTCGACTCCACCGCAACGCTGCGCATCGAAACCTTCGGCGCGCCGGATCAATTGCTCTCCGCCGAAGCGCTCGTCGATCGCGCCATGGATGACGCCGCGCGCCTCGTGCATGACGCCTATATCGAGACCGTCGTTCTGCTCGCGCACGAAGAGGCCTATCTGCACGCGCTGCGCCAAGGCGTCTCGCTGCAGGAGCGCGTCAGCCTGCGCCTGTCGCCGCTTGCGGGCGATGGGCGCGACGCGTTGGAGAACGCGTTCATCGCGCGCTTCGGCGCGCCGGCCTGGTGGCGGCTGCGCGCGCGCACGGCCTTCGCGCTGCTGGCGCGCGGCGCCTTCACGCCAAGCCCGGATCGCCCCGCGCAAAAACCGTGGGACGAACTGGCCGAGCACTACATCAACGGCAATCGCAGCGCCGCCGATCACGCGCTGATCAAGCTGTGGCGCTTGCGGTATCGCCCCGCGCGCGCGGGCGAGCGCGGCGGTCTGGCGCAGGTGACGCCCGACCAGGTCGATGCGGCGATGAGCGACGCCGAGCACCGCCGCTGGGCGGCGGAATTGCTGCTCGCCGGCTGGCGGCGCGGGCCGCGCAACGATTCGGCGCTGACGCATCCCGATTTGCGCGATTACAGCGAATTTCCAGCGGAGGATCTACCGGCGGCCATCGCGAAGGATCGCGATCCCTGGCTTGTCGCGCCGCGCATCGGCCGCGCCGCCCATCCGCGCGGCTTTGTGGTGCGGTAGCGCGCGAGGCCCACGATTTACGCGACGCATGCCTGCTGGTATCCTGCGCGTAATGGGTAAAGTCACCGCATTCACACTTGATGCGCACCTCGCCGACTTCGTCGCAGCGCAGGTCGCCGAAGGCCGCTACGCAACGGCGAGCGACGTCGTTCAGGAGGGCTTGCGCCTGTTGCAGGAGCGCGAGCGCAAAATCGACGACCTGCGCATCGCCCTCCTTGAGGGCGAAGCCAGCGGGTCGCAGCGCGATTTCGATTTTGATGACTTCATTGCGCGCCGGCGCGGCGACCCGTCAGCTTGAGCGCCTATCGCCTCACGCGGGCGGCGGCCGCGGACTTGGAGGCGATTTGGGACTATACGGCCAACACATGGTCGATTGCACAGGCTGAGACCTATACGCGCCTTCTAAAGCGCGCCTGCGAAGACTTGGTCGCCGGCCGATTGCTGGGAACGCCGATTGAGGATGTGCGCGCGGGTTATCGCAAAGCGCTTGTGGGTTCGCATGTCCTCTTCGTCCGATCGGCGGATGACGGCGTCGTCGAGATCGTCCGCATTTTGCATCAACGCATGGACATCGACCGCGCGCTGCAAACGGATTGATGCGCTGCGATCGAAACGCCGCGTGGGCGAACTCAATGGGCGCTCTAGCCGCCCGCGCGCGCAAACGCTTTTTCGCCCGGCCGCGGCGGGCGCTTTTCGATCGTCTTGAACACGCCGGAGCCGGCGATGAGCGTGCGGTCGCCGCACCAGATGCGGCCGCGCATCGTGTACATGCCGTCATCGACGTGCAGCACCTCGGCGCCGCCCTCCACCCAATCGCCCAGATGCGCGCCGCTCAGGAAATCGCAGGTCAGCCGCACGGTCACCCAATAGGACGACGTCTCGACCGACACGATATGGCCCCACGCCATGTCGGCGAACGTCATCAGCATGCCGCCATGCGCGTTCGACATGCCGTTGGTGTGGTGCTCCTCGACACGGAAGGCCATGCGCACGCCGTCCGGCCCGATGCGGCGATAGAGCGGTCCGACCTGGCGGCCGAAGCCGCGGCGCCAATCGAGCAGCTCGTAGCCGTCGGGAATCGCAGGCTCGAGCGCGGCGGGGGCGACGTCGTCGGACATGAACCATCTCCAGGCGGGCGGCGGATCGCGCCGCGTTTACCATCGCGCCGGCGCCGGTGTCCCGCGCAGCCGATCTGCGCTATCATGCCATGATGAACGCCCCTGTCCGCAACGAGGCGCGGTTCGATCGCGCGCAGTTCGAGAAAATGGCCCGCGCCGGCGTGTTCGGCCGCGACCGGGTGGAGCTGCGCCAGGGAAAGATCGCACTGATGAGCCCACAATTTCTGCCCCACGGCCGCGTCAAGCTGCGGCTAGCCACCAGCCTTGAATACATGCTGGCCGCACATAGTCTGGGCTGGGAGGTGCTGTCCGAAACGTCCGTGGATGCCGCCCAGGACTTTCAACCGATTCCGGATATCGTTGTGTTCGACAGCGCCCTCGTCCCTGAGCACCTCGACGGGGCGATCCCTCTCGCTGCTGTGAAGCTGGTCGTCGAGGTGGCGGACGCCACGCTGGCCGACGACATCGGCGAGAAGCTCCTGGAATACGCTCGCGCGGGCGTCGCGGAATATTGGGTGGCCGACGTCAAGGGCCGTTTGATCTTGCGCCATGCCGGCCCGTCTGAGACCGGCTTCGCCCGCCGCGAGCCGGTTCTGTTCGGACAGCCCGCGCACTGGCTGACGCAGGACCTCAGCGTGGAGACGGGCCGGCTGTAGCGCCAAGGATCGCGCGCCGGCAGCGGCGTTCCGCGCCTGCGCCCGGCAGGCGCAGCACCTGGCCGATCTCGATGCGGTCCGGATCGGCGACGGCGTTCGCGGCGGCGATGTCGTAGGCGCGCGCGGCGTCGCCGTAATGGCGTCGCGCGATGCGGCCAAGGGTGTCGCCGCGGGCGACGGTCACCGTTTCACGCGCCTGGGTGCGCCACACGCCGCGCTGCCCGGCGGTTTCAAACGACGCGCCCCCGCCTTCCCAGCGCCCGCCGGCGTCGTCGGCCGTCCGCGCCAGCGCGACCTCGCTCGCGTCGCTCCAGATCGCGCGCGCACGTGCGCGATCGGGCGAGATGCGCAGCGTCAGCAAGCTCCCATCGCCGCACGAAAACACCTGCGTCTCGCCTGTCGACAGGCTGGCGGGAATGATGCTGGCCGCCTCAATCGCCGGCGCGCCGATGACGAATGCGTTGCGATAGGCCGCGTAGACCGGCTCGCGCGGGATCGCGGCGCGCGCCGACAAGTCGCGCATCATCGCCGCTTCCCGCGCCGGGGTGGACTGCACGCACGCCGCCGCCGCGATCGCCAGCGCCGCCGCCAAAATACGCCCCAACATCGCCGCCTCCCGCGCGTTCTCATGGTTAAGAAAACCGTACGCGCGGGAGGGGCCCGGGGGCATGCGAACTAACCCGTCAGGCGAAATCTCAGCTGGCGGGCGGCGGCGGGGGCAGCGTGTCGCGCACGCTTTGCAGCGCCATCGCCCGCGCCAGATACGCGCTGAGCGCCGGGTTCTGGGCGATGAACCGGCCCGCCTCCGGGGTGTTGTGCAGATAAAACAGGATGGGGATCAGATAGGCGTCGACGACGCTGAACGACCCCGCGCCGATATGGCCGGCGTCGATGGCGCCGGCGACGACGCCCAACAGGCGCTCCAGCTCGGGCCAGGCGGCGTCGATCTGGGCGCGGTCTGGGCTTTTGTCCGCCGTCTGGGGGAACATGTAGCCGAACAGATATTTGCGGATCGCCAGCGGCTCGAGGGTGGTGATGACCAGCGACACCCATTGCTCCAGCGCGGCTGCGGCGCGCGGATCGGCAGGCGTCAGGCGCGGACCGTCCAGCACGCGGTCGATATAGGCGAGGATCGCGCGCGACTCGAACAGCGCGGCTGCGCCGTGGCGCAGGCAGGGCACGCGGCCGATGGGGTGCACGGCGTCCACCTCCGGGGTGTGCGCCATCGCCGGCCTCAAACGGTGGGCAACGCCCTTCTCGGCGCAAGCCAGGCGCACCGCCCAGACGAAATTGCTTTGCGGCAGGCCGATGATTTCGATGTCCGACATGATGGTCTCCCGGCGCCGCCGAATATCGGGCGCTCGCGGGGAAGACGCGCGAGCCGGCGGCGTTTCGACATCCGGTGACGCGCGCCCGGCGTCCGGCTACAGACACGCTGCCGCGCGTCGAAGGAGCAGACCGTGACCAAGATCATCTATCACATCGTGCGTCATGACGGCGGCTGGGCGTTCAAGCTGGGCGACACGTTTTCCGAGCCGTTCCCCAGCCACGACGCCGCCCTGGCCGCAGCGCGCCGCGTCGCGGTGGAGCAGCAGCGGCCGGGCGAGAGCCGCGGCATCGTCTGGGAGGACGAAAGCGGCCGCTGGCACGAAGAAATCGCCGCCGGCGACGACCGGCCGGAGGTGGAGATCAAGGACTAGAGCGCGTTGCGCAGCCATGGCGCCGCGCTCAACCGATCAGCGTGTCTCCGTCTGATCGCGACCTCTGCGAACGGCGTTGAACCACAGCATCACCCCGGACAGGCGGAGCCTGGTCCGGGGTCCATGTTCAACATCCCTTGAGAACATCGGCCCCGGTTCTCGCTTCGAGCGGGACCGGGGCAATGGAGCGGGCGACATCGTGCACTTCGCAGAGGTCTCTCCGATCGGGAAACGCTCTAGCGCAGGATCAGCGGCGTCAGCACGGGCGCCATCAGCATCTCGAATTCGAGATTTGTGGCGGAGACGACATTTTCGACGACCTTGCCATCGCGCACCGTCATGACATGCGTCTCGTCGAACAGGATGACGCGATTGGTCGCCGCCACGCCGAAATAATCGCGCGCATGGCGCTGACGGATATGGAAGCGGATCACGGCGCGGTCGCGCGTGGCGAAGCTGTCGATGATCTGCATCGCGTCCTCGTGCGGGAACGCGTCGCGAAAACCCAGGAAAACTTCCTTGTAGGCGGCGAGGCCCCGGATCGGGCCGGTCGGGCTCAAGCCGGTGGTGACGACGATGTCCGGCGACAGCACGCGATCGGCCATGGCGAGGCCTGCGCCGCGTACATCCGGCGCGCCCAAAAACCCGACGACGTAGTCGCGCGCAATCTGCAGCGTGCGCCGCGCGCTGGCCTCGGCGGGTTGCGGCGCCAGCGCCGCGGCTGCGCCTGCCCCGGCGCCCATGGCCACGGCCCCGTTCAAAAAAGCGCGCCTGTCGGTCATCGTCGGTCTCCCTCGCGTTGCGCCGGGCATATGCGTCGAAACGCGCCGCGGCGGCTATGCGGATTTCGATGTAGGCATTATCGATTTCATCGATGATCGCCGATCTGAACCTGCTGACCGCGTTCGATGCGCTGATGGAGACGCGCAGCGTCTCCAAGGCGGCGGTGAAGATCGGCGTCGGCCAGCCGGCGATGAGCGCAGCGCTGGCGCGGCTGCGCGATGCGCTTGGCGATCCCTTGTTCGTGCGCGTCGGCGGCCGCATGGAGCCGACCGCGAGAGCGCGCGATCTTGCGCCGAAAGTCGCCCAAGCGCTCGCGCTCATCCGGGACTCGCTCAACGCCGAAGCGCGGTTCGAGCCCGGCCGCACCGAGCGGACTTTCACCGTCGCCAGCACGGACTACACAAGCTTCGTCCTCGCCCCGATGCTCGCGGCGCGCTTCACGGCCGCTGCGCCGCGCGCGACGCTGCGCCTCATCGGCTATGACAAGGACGACGTGGGCGATCTGTTGGACAAGGGGCTTGTCGACGTCGCGCTTGGCGTGTTCCGAAACGCGCCGCCGCATCTCCTGCGCAAGCTCTTGTGCAAGGAGCGGTTCGTCGGCGCCGCGCGCGCAAACCATCCCGCGCTGCGCGACGGCGCCATCACGCTCGAGGCCTATCTGGCCTGCGACCACGCGCTGGTTTCGGTCCGCCGCGACGCCATCGGCGAAATCGATACGCTGCTCGCCGCGCGCGGTCTCGCGCGGCGCATCGCGCTGACGCTGCCGCACATGGCCTCGCTGCCGGCCATCCTGCGCGCCACGGACCTGCTCGCCGCGCTGCCGAGCCGGCTGGCCGAACACGCCGCCGAAGCCGGCCTGGCGCTGTTCGAGCTTCCCATCGCTGCGGCAGGCTGGCGCATCGAGATGCTTTACCCTGCGGCGGGCCGCAGCGACCGGGCGCAGATGTGGCTGCGCGGGCTGATCGCCCAGGCGGCGTGAGCGGCCCGCAGCGGGCGCCCTTTCCGGGGCCGGCGGGCGCTGCTACCTCCCTCCCCCCATGACGCCTCGCGACCGCATCCGCAATTTCTCGATCGTGGCCCATATCGACCACGGCAAATCGACCCTCTCGGACCGCCTGATCCAGGCCACCGGGGGCTTGAGCGACCGCGAGATGAAGGACCAGGTGCTCGATTCCATGGATATCGAGCGCGAGCGCGGCATCACCATCAAGGCGCAGACCGTGCGCCTCGATTATCGCGCCAAGGACGGCCAGGATTACGTCCTCAACCTGATGGACACGCCGGGCCACGTGGATTTCGCCTACGAGGTGTCCCGCTCGCTGGCCGCGTGCGAGGGCGCGCTCCTGGTGGTGGACGCCAGCCAGGGCGTGGAGGCGCAGACGCTCGCCAACGTCTATCAGGCGATGGACAACGATCTCGAGATCGTAACCGTCCTCAACAAGATCGACCTGCCCGCCGCCGAGCCCGAGCGGGTGAAGCAGCAGATCGAGGACGTGATCGGCCTCGATGCTTCAGAAGCAGTGGAAATATCGGCGAAGACGGGTTTAGGCATCTCCGATGTGCTGGAGGCGATCGTTTCCCGCCTGCCGCCGCCGAAGACGGGCGATCCTGCGGCGCCTTTGAAGGCGATGCTGGTGGACGCCTGGTACGATCCGTACATGGGCGTGGTGGTGCTGTTTCGCGTCATCGATGGGGTGATGAAGAAGGGCATGCGCATCAAGCTGATGCAGACCGACGCGGCCTATGGCGTCGATCGCGTCGGCGTGTTTCGCCCGAAGGCGAGCGATGTCGAGGCGCTGGGGCCGGGCGAAATCGGCTTTCTGACCGCCAGCATCAAGGAGGTCGCCGATGCGCGCGTCGGCGACACGATCACGGAAGAAAAACGCCCGACCGCGCAGGCGCTGCCGGGCTTCAAGCCGGCGCAGCCGGTGGTGTTCTGCGGGCTGTTTCCGGTCGATGCGGCGCAATTCGAAGATCTGCGCGCCGCGATGGGCAAGCTGCGTTTGAACGATGCAAGCTTCTCGTTCGAGATGGAGACCTCCGCTGCGCTCGGCTTCGGCTTTCGCTGCGGGTTTCTCGGGCTGTTGCACCTGGAGATCATCCAGGAGCGGCTGACGCGCGAATTCAATCTCGATCTCATCGCCACGGCGCCCAGCGTCATCTATCGCATCACGCTGAACGACGGCGACGTGCTGGAATTGCACAATCCCGCCGACATGCCGGACGTCATGAAAATCCGCGAGATCGCCGAGCCCTGGATCAAGGCGACGATCCTGACGCCGGACGAACATCTCGGCGCGATCCTGAAGCTGTGCCAGGACCGCCGTGGCGTGCAGCGCGAATTGTCCTATGTCGGCTCGCGCGCGATGCTCGTCTATGATCTGCCTTTGAACGAGGTCGTGTTCGATTTCTATGATCGCCTGAAGAGCGTGTCGAAAGGCTATGCGAGCTTCGATTACCAGATCGAGGATTATCGCGCGGGCGATCTGGTGAAGATGTCGATCCTGGTGAACGACGAGCCGGTGGATGCGCTCTCCATGCTCGTGCACCGCGCGCGCGCGGAAAGCCGCGGCCGCGCCATGTGCGAAAAGCTGAAGGAGCTGATCCCCCAGCACCTGTTCAAGATCCCCATCCAGGCCGCGATCGGCGGCCGCATCATCGCCCGCGAAACCATCTCCGCCCTGCGCAAGGACGTGACCGCCAAATGCTACGGCGGCGACATTTCCAGAAAGCGCAAACTTCTCGACAAGCAGAAGGAGGGGAAGAAAAAGATGCGCCAATTCGGCAAGGTGGAGATCCCCCAGGAGGCGTTCATCGCCGCGCTGAAGATGGATGGGGATTAGGATGTTTCAACTGGACCTTGAGCCTCGTTAACTTCTCCTCACCGGCGACTGTAAGCGTTATTCCGCGAAAAGTATCCTTGCCATCTTCGTTTTCTGCAAATTCGACCAGACCCAATTCCTTGAACTGAATCACACAAGTGTCCACCTGACCTTCTTTGATATCTATTTGGCGACTCTGAACTTCGTCGATAATTTTGGATCTTATCAACTGCACCAAAGCGTTTTGAAATGGATAGGCGGGTGGGCGTTTTTGTGCGTACCCATACAGGGGTGACTTGGATGCCTTGCGGACAATGTATCCGAACATGCTTGGCGCGATCGTTTCAAAAATCTCGTCCCACTCGAAATCAACACGACGCCAGACGAGCTTTTTTTCGCTGTCATTGAAAGTGACGTCGAACGTGAAAATCTCGTTTCCGCTGGCCAGCTGATCTACCGTTGCTCGTTCTACCGACAAGGAACGATCCCTCAGTTTGCGGTTGAGCTTTGCGATCTCCCTTTTGGCGGTCGCCAATTCTCGCTGCAGTTCAGATTCTCGGCCACGATCAGCGTCTGTCCTTGCAAGGTTTGCGCGAACCCAGCCGAGCCTCGGTTTCACACGAATTTCATTCATTAGACTCTTCATCACCAGACTTCCAAGCTCTTCCGGCGATTGAAAAGTGCGACAATGTCGGGTCATGACCTTCGCGCGAAAAGCACTGAGCTTTTCTCGACGCTCTGGTGTGCCCTCCACGAAGCGCGATTTTATTTCTGAGATATCTGCCTTTAAGAAGCCCAGGACTGGGATATCGTTAGATATGGCAAAATCGTACTCCATTTCGGTGTAACTCAGTCCCATTGGGCCTAATGAACCATACCTCCCGCCAAGTATCGTCACATAGTAGTCAGCCTCCGCAATGACGGTTTGGATGAGCTCCCACTGCGTGACGTCGGTCGCAGGAAAGAGCTCCATACCGGAGGGGAAGCAGCCAAGCTGTAAGATAGCTTGTGTCGCTTGCTGCCGCTCCTCACGAAGGTCTTCGTAAGTTGAGGACACAAAAACCTGGTAACGGCGATCAGTATACATTCGGACCTCGGAATCACATTGTAGCGCGCTGTTCGTGTTCATGGTATGTGCAAATAGATGGTGCCCGACCTCCTCTCCCGCATCACCTCCGACCCCGCCATCTTCGGCGGGAAGCCGATCATCCGCGGCCAGCGGTTCGCGGTGGAGCACTTGCTCGGCTATCTCGGCGCTGGGACCTCGGAGGCCGAGCTTCTCGCCGAGTTCCCCTTCCTGGAGCCGGACGACATCAAGGCGGCGCTGCTCTATGCCGGCAAGCTCGCCGGAATGACGCGCATGTCCGGCCCATCGGTCGAGGCGGCCTATGACCGTCTTGAAACTGCTGATTGACAGCTGCGTGGCGCATGCGGTCGCGCGCGCCCTCCGCGCCGCCGGCCACGACGTGGCGACTGTAATGGAACGTGGGCCTGACCCTGGCGACGCCAGCATCCTTGCGCTCGCGGCGACAGAAAACCGGGTGATCGTGACTATCGACACGGATTTCGGCACGCTTGTATTTCGCGACGGCGCGCGGCGCGTCGGCGTGTTGCGCTTGCGGGACGGCGCGCCGGCACACTTGGCGGCGCGCGCTGTTGAATTGATGGCCGCTCATGGTGAAGCGCTCAAAGCCGGCGCCTTCGTCACCGATGACGGCGATCACGCCCGCGTCAGTCTACCAAAAGTCTGACTACCCCCTATTCCGTCGATTGCTGCTGCGGCGCAGCGCTCGCGTCGACGCGGAAGCGCTTGCCGTCGCGGTTGAACTGCAGCTGTTGCGGCGTCAGTTCGAAGCCGACGAGCACTTCGAAATTCTCGCCTGAAATGTCGGCGTTGGCGCGCGGGATGACGATGCTCTCGATCTCCTCCCGTGCGACCATCACCGGCGTGTTGCGCGGAAAGCGCACGTCTACGTCGTACCATTGCCGCGCGATCGGCGCGGTGCCGCGGCGCGTCACGGCCACCCAATAGCGATAGGTCTTGCGCTCGGCGGTCGCGGCCGGGCCGCGGCCGAAGGCGAAGTCGATCTCCATCGACATCTCGATCGGGTTGGTGTCGACATAGCGGCATAAGCCCCGCACGCCGCGCACCTCGCCGGTGAAGGCGATGTTGGCGTAGCGCTCCTGCGTCGGGTCCTGGAACTCGACCAGGCGGGAATTGTCATAGAGCACCCCCATCAGCGGGCACGGGCCGACATTGGGGCGGTCGTCCATGCCGAGCGCGCGTTCGATGGCGCTGGGCGGGCGGGTGTCCACGGCGGCGGCGCGTTCGGCTTCGGTGGGGCCGCCCCCGGGCAGCTCGACGGTGCGGCCCCGGTCGCCGCCGGAAGCGCACCCCGCCAGGGCGGGCGCAAGCAGGAGGGCGGCGGCGAGCGCGACGTTCAGCTGCATGAATTCCCCTTAAGTCTGCCCCGGGCCGGGGCGGCGCGCCGACCGCCCCTGGACGGTCGCGGGACGGCGGCGCTAGTGGCTGCTACAGGATTGGCTGATACAGGGGCGTCCCGCCGCCGGCAACACGCCCCGGCGCCCCGTGAAGGAGACCCATGACCACGCCGTCGCCGCGCCCGATCACGGTTCTGCTGGCGAGCCCGCGCGGCTTCTGCGCCGGCGTCGACCGCGCGATCCAGATCGTGGAGCGCGCGCTCGAGAAATGGGGCGCGCCGGTCTATGTGCGCCATGAGATCGTCCACAACCGCCATGTCGTGGAACGCCTGGAGCGTCTCGGCGCCGTTTTTGTGGAGGAGCTCGACGATTGCCCGCCCGACAGGCCGGTGATCTTCTCTGCCCATGGCGTGCCCAAAAGCGTGCCCGCGGCGGCGCAGGCGCGCAACATGATCTATGTCGACGCCACCTGCCCGCTCGTCTCGAAAGTGCATGTGGAGGCGCAGCGCCATTTCGACGCCGGCCGCGAGATCGTGCTGATCGGCCATGCCGGCCACCCCGAAGTGGTCGGCACGATGGGGCAATTGCCCGGCGGCGCCATCACGCTCATCGAGACGGTGGAGGACGCCCAGCGCTTCACCCCGCGCGATCCCGCCAATCTCGCCTTCGCGACGCAAACCACACTGTCGGTGGACGACACCGCCGACATCGTCGCCGCGCTGCAGGCGCGCTTTCCCGCGATCGCCGCGCCGCACAAGGAAGACATCTGCTACGCCACAACCAACCGGCAGGATGCGGTGAAGGCGATCGCGGCGCGCGCCGATCTGGTGCTCGTCATCGGCGCGCCGAACTCGTCGAACTCGGTGCGGCTGGTCGAGGTCGCCAAACGCTGGGGCGCAAAGGATGCGCGCCTCGTGGCGGAGGCGGCCGACGTCGATTGGGATTGGTTTCGCAATGTAGAAACGGTCGGCGTGACCGCCGGCGCCAGCGCCCCGGAGGACCTTGTCGAGGCCCTGGTCGACGCCATCGGGCAGCGCTTTGCGGCCCATGTCGAGCCCGCCAGCCGCGTGGATGAAGACGTGGTGTTCAAGCTGCCGCGCGTGCTGGCATGAGCGGCGGCGAGCGCGCCGATCCCGAGCTTGTCGCGTTTCTGCAGCGCGCCGCGCATGATCTCATCCAGAAGCATCGCCGCGTCGTGCGCATCGCCGTCGCGGGGCCGCAGGGCTCTGGCAAGTCCACCTTGTGCGCCGCCCTCGCCAAGGCCGATCCGCGCATCGCGCATTTCTCGCTCGACGACGTCTATCTCACCACGCAGGCGCGCAAAGACTTGGCGGCCAAGCACGGCGCCCTGTTGAAGACGCGCGGGCCGCCAGGCACGCATGATCTCGATCTCGCCAAGCGCACCTTGATGCAGCTCGCCGCTGCGCGTTCGCGCGACGTCGTGCATCTGCCGCGCTTCGACAAGCTCGCCGACGCGCCGCTGAAGCCCGCGCTGTGGCCGGCCTTCACCGGCACCGCCAACATCGTTCTGGTCGACGGCTGGTGCATGGGCGCGCTGCCTGAGCCTGCATCCGCGCTCGCCGAGCCCATCAATGATCTCGAAGCCGCCGAGGATGCGGACGGCCGCGCCCGCGCCTATTCCAACGCTCAGCTCGGCGACGTCTATCAAGGGTTTTTCGACCGCTTCGATCTGTTCGTCACGCTCCTGCCGAGCCGCTTCGAGGTCGTGCCGCGCTGGCGCCTCGAGCAGGAGGCGGGCTTGCGCGGCATGAGCGTCGACAGCCTGCAGCCGGAGGTGAAAGCCAAGATCGACCGCTTCGTGAAGCATTTCGAACGCATCACGCGTAGCATGATCGCGGGCTTGCGGCGCAGCGACATCACCATCGCGCTCGACGACGATCGCAGCGCGATGGAGATCCGCGAGGGCCTGTGATGGCCGTCTACACCGATCTCACCGACGAGGAGCTGCGCGATCTGCTCGCCGCCTATGATCTCGGCGCGGTGCTGAGCTTCAA
Organism: Hyphomonadaceae bacterium; assembly: GCA_033764725.1. Classification (GTDB taxonomy): domain Bacteria; phylum Pseudomonadota; class Alphaproteobacteria; order Caulobacterales; family Aquidulcibacteraceae; genus RI-43. The sequence continues at coordinate 18,532 of JANRIR010000064.1, read as the reverse complement.
GGGCATCGCGGAAGGCGTGGAGAATTCCAACTTCCTGCTCGAAACCGAGCGCGGCCGCTTCATCTTCACCATCTATGAAAAGCGTGTGGCGCGCAGCGATCTGCCGTTCTTCATGGATGTGATGGAGCAGCTTGCGGATCGCGCCTTTCCTGCGCCGCGGCCGATGCGGCGACGCGACGGCGCGCTGTTGTCGGAGGTGCGCGGCAAGGCGTGCGCGCTGATCGCCTTCCTGAGCGGCGTCTCGCCGAAAAAGCCGAGCGCTGCGCAATGCCGTGCGATCGGCGCTGCACTCGCAGGCATGCACATAGCGCTGGACGGCTTTCCTGCCGCACGCGCCAACGCACTCGGACCGCACGCTTGGCGGCCGCTGATCGCGCCGAAACTGGCGCTCGCGGAAAGCCTGCGTGCAGGCCTCGCCGCCGACATCGATGATGATCTCGACGCCGTCCTCCAGGCCTGGCCGCACGCCCTGCCGCAGGGCATCATCCACGCCGATCTGTTTCCCGACAATGCGCTGTTCCTCGGCGATCGCGTGGCCGGCGTGATCGATTTCTATTTCGCCTGCGCCGACGCGCTCGCCTATGATCTTGCGGTCTGCATCAATGCGTGGTGCTTCGAGCCGCGGGGCGCGTTCAACATCACCAAAGGCAGGGCGTTGATCGCCGGCTACGAAAGCGTGCGCCCGCTTTCAGCCGCGGAGCGCGCCGCGCTGCCGATCCTGGCGCGCGGCGCAGCGCTGCGCTTCTTCGCCACGCGGCTTGCGGATTGGGCCGATACGCCTCCAGGAGCGCTCGTGCGCCCAAAAGATCCGCTCGATTACGCCGACCGCCTCGCCTTCCATCGCACCGCGCAAGGACCCGGCGATTATGGCGCGTGATCTCTATCCGCCTCCTCCTTCTCCCCTTGTGGGAGAAGGTGGATCGCCGCATAGCGGCGAGACGGATGAGGGGTGTTTGCTCCGCAACGCAAACGATGGCGCAAGCACCCCTCATCCGGCCCTTCGGGCCACCTTCTCCCACAAGGGGAGAAGGGGAAGGGCGGCGGCATGAAGACCTACGACGCCGTCATCATCGGCGCGGGCCATAACGGGCTCGTCTGCGCCTTCTATCTGGCGAAGGCTGGCTTGCGCGTGCGCGTGGTGGAGCGGCGCGGCGTCGTCGGCGGCGCGGCGGTGACCGAGAGCTTCGCGCCCGGCTTCCGCAATTCGACCGCCAGCTACACGGTTTCGCTGCTCAATCCGAAAATCATCGCCGATATGCGCCTCGCTGCGCATGGTCTACGGGTGGTCAATCGTCCGATCGCGAATTTCCTGCCGCTGGACGAGCGTCGCTTCTTGAAAGTCGGCGGCGGCCTGGCGCGCACGCAAGCCGAGGTCGCGAAATATTCCGCGCGCGACGCCGAACGCCTGCCCGCGTATTACACAATGCTGGAGGCGGTCGCCGATCTGTTGCGCGCCATCGCGGTCAAGACGCCGCCCGGCTTGCGCGGCGAGGCGTTCGATCTGCTGCGCATGATCGATCAAGGCGCGGCGGCGGCGAAGCTTTCGCCCGCGCAGCGGCGCGACGCGCTGGCGTTGTTCACGCGCAGCGCCAGCGAAATCCTCGACCACTGGTTCGAGAGCGACCCGATCAAGGCTGCGTTCGGATTCGACGCCGTCGTCGGCAATTTCACCTCGCCCGACGCGCCGGGCTCGGCGTATGTGCTGCTGCACCATGTGTTCGGCGAAGCGAACGGCGAAAAAGGCGCCTGGGGCCACGCCATCGGCGGCATGGGCGCGATTACGCAGGCCATGGCGATGGCCTGCGCCGAGCGCGGCGTCGAGATCGTCACCGACAGCCCCGTCGCGCGCGTGCATGTCAGCGACGGCATGGCGGTCGGCGTGCGGCTGGAGGACGGCAAGGACGTCTACGCCCGCGCGGTGATCTGCAACGCAACGCCCCAGCATCTGTTCGGAGCGCTGATCGACCCCGCCGCGCTCACCGCCGAAACGCGCGAACGCATGGGCACGTACAAGAGCGGCTCGGCCACGCTGCGCATGAATGTCGCGCTCGACCGCCTGCCGCGCTTTTCCTGCCTGCCCGAGCCCGGCGAGCATCTGCAGAGCGGGATCATCATCGCGCCGTCTCTGGCCTATATGGACCGCGCCTTCAGCGAGGCGAAATCAACCGGCTGGTCGCGCGCGCCGATCGTGGAGATGCTGATCCCGTCCACCATCGACGAAACGCTTGCGCCGGAGGGAAAGCATGTCGCGAGCCTGTTCTGCCAGCACTTCGCCCCGCGCCTGCCTGAGCGCAGCTGGGACGACGCGCGCGAGGAGGCCGCCGATCTCGTGATCGACACGGTCGATGCGCTGGCGCCGGGCTTCAAGGCAAGCGTCATCGCGCGCAGCGCGCTCTCCCCGCTCGATCTCGAACGCACCTTCGGGCTGACCAATGGCGACATCATGCACGGGCGCATGTCGCTCGATCAATTGTGGGCCGCGCGCCCGATGCTCGGCCATGGCGATTACCGCATGCCGATCAAACGGCTGTATCTGTGCGGCGCCGGCGCCCATCCCGGCGGCGGCGTGTCCGGCCTACCCGGCATGAACGCGGCCCGCGAAGTCGCACGCGATCTGCGCTTCCGCTTTGGCGCGTGACGCCGCGTCGCCGCTTGCCACCCGACGGGCTTGAGCGCACATTTTGCTCAAAATCAAAAGGAGGAACGCCGCATGACGGACGCGATCGATCTCGACGCCGCGCTGGCGGAGGCGCACATCCCCACGCTGATGCTCTCGCTCGTGCATCTCACGGGCGACGCTGCGCATCTGCGCCCCGAATGGCGGCCGGTCTATGATTTCTGGGGCGACGGTCAGGGCAACATCCCAGACGCTGTTCAGGCCGAGATCCGCGCCAAGGCGAAGGCTGCGATCCTCGCCCATCGCGCCGGCGCGAGCCTGCACACGCCAAGCCTCGCGGACGTGCGCCGCATGATGGATTTCATCGCCGGCGCCGACATTCCCGAACGCTACGCGCCCTTCCTGATGGAGGAATTGGGGCTCGACGGCGCAGACGCGCGCGCGCCCGCCGCCATCGCCCCCAAGCTCGCCGCAGCGAAGCGCGCGATGAAGGTCGTCATCGTTGGCGCCGGCATGTCGGGGCTGCTCATGGCCTACCGGCTGCAGCAGGCGGGCGTGGCGTTCGAGATCATCGAGAAGAACGCCGACGTCGGCGGGACCTGGCTGGAGAACCAATATCCGGGCTGCCGCGTCGACACGCCGAACCACATGTATTCCTATTCCTTCGAGGACAATCACGGCTGGCCGCATTTCTATTCCACGCAGGACGTCCTGCTGCGCTATTTCCAGGATTTCGCCGACAAGCACGCGCTGCGCCCGCATATCCGCTTCGCGACGCAGGTCGTCGAAGCGCGCTACGACGAGGCAAAAGCGCAGTGGGCGGTGCGTGTGCGCGGCGCCGACGGCGTCGAGACCGTCATCATCGCGGATGCGGTGGTGAGCGCGGTGGGCCAGCTCAACCAGCCGCGCTATCCCGACATTCCCGGCCGCGATACGTTCCAGGGACCTGCCTTCCATTCCGCGCGCTGGCGCAGCGACGTCGACTTGAAGGACAAGCGCCTCGCGGTGATCGGTACCGGCGCGAGCGCGTTCCAGTTCGTTCCGGAAATTGCGCCTCTGGTGAAAGACTTGACGGTGTTCCAGCGCACGCCGCCTTGGCTCGGCCCGACTCCGAATTATCACGACCCAGTGGGGCCGGGAAAGAAATGGCTCGTCGAGCACGTTCCCTTCTACGACAAATGGTATCGCTTCTGGCTGTTCTGGATGATGACGGATGGCGTGCTAGAAGCGGTGAAGCGCGATCCGCATTGGAGCGGACCGCCATCCGCCGTCGGCGAAGCCAACGCCATGCTGCGCCAGATGCTGGTGGAGAAGATCGAGGAGCAATTGGTCGATCGGCCCGATCTGGTCGACAAGGTGATCCCCGCCTATCCGTTCGGCGCCAAGCGCTCTTTGCGCGACAACGGCGTTTGGCTCGCAGCGCTCAAGCGGCCCAATGTGCGGCTGGTCACCGATCCGATCGTCGCCATCACAGAAACCGGCCTGGAGACGCAAAGCGGCGCGCACTACGACGCCGATGTGCTGATCTACGGCACCGGCTTCAAGGCCAGCGATTTCGTCGACACGTTCGACGTGATCGGGCGCGAGGGGCGATCCTTGCGCGCCCATTGGGCCGGCGACGCGCGCGCCTATCTGGGCGCACTGGTTCCGGGATTTCCGAACTTCTTCATGATCTACGGCCCGAACACGAACATCGTCGTCAACGGCTCGATCATCTTCTTTTCGGAATGCAGCGTGCGCTATATCGCCGGCTGCCTCGACCTTCTGGCCGAAACCGGCGCGGCCGCGCTGGAGGTGAAGCGCGACGTGCACGATCGCTTCAACGCCGAGATCGACGCGCTCAATGCGGAAATGGCCTGGGGCGCGCCGCACGTGTCGAGCTGGTACAAGAACCGTTTCGGTCGCGTCAGCCAGAATTGGCCCAAGCCCTTGGTGGATTACTGGTCGGCGACGTTGAAGCCCAACCCGGAAGAACTAACGCTGCATGCGGCGCAGCGCTCCGTCAGCGCGGCCTAGCAGGTTTTCGAAAAGGCGACGCAGCGCCCCCTTCGACCGGCTTCGCCGGCCACTTCCCCCGCAAGCGGGGGAAAAAAGTGTGATCTTTGCTCCCCCGCTTGCGGGGGAGCTGGCCGCGCAGCGGACTGAGGGGGCAGCGGCGACAATTTCGTCATCCCGCTAGAACAATTCCGTTGCAAACCGCGCCGCGACGATGACAAGATAAACGGCGAACAGGCGCTCGAGCGTGCGTTTCGACAAGCGATGCGCAAGACGCGCGCCGAAGGGTGCGATCGCCATGCTGAGCGGCGCCATGCAGACGACGCCGATGAGCGACACATAGCCGAACGACCACGGCGGCAAGTCCGCGCCGCGCGCCAGGCCGACGATCACGTAAGCCGCGGCGGCCGGGATCGCGATAATCACGCCAAGGCCAGAGGACGTCGCGACGCCGCGGTGTATCGGCTGGCCAAACAGCGCATAGACGAGATTGCCGAACAGGCCGCCGCCGATGCCCATCAGCGTCGAGGCGAAGCCGATGCCGGCGCCGATTGCGCGCATCGCCCACTGCCCTGGGAATTCCGCACCCAGACGCCAGGCGTCGGCGCCCACGCCAAAGCGCACTGCAGCGAGCGCGCACGCGACGACGAAGACGCCGATCAGCGCGCTGCTGTCTGAACCCGCAGCGACCAGCGCGCCGGCGCCCACCCCAAGCAGCACAGGCCATAGCCAGAGCGCCAGCACCGCGCGATCGACCGCGCCGGCGCGCCAATGCGTGCGAAAGGAGCGGATTGCAGTGGGAATGACGATGGCGAGGGATGTGCCGACGCACATGTGCATGCGCACGCTCTCATCCACGCCCATCGCGCCGAGCGCTTCGAACAGCACGGGCGTTGCGACCAGACCGCCGCCGACGCCGAACAGGCCGGCGAGCACGCCGGTGACGGCGCCTGCGGCCGCCAAGGCGGCGACGATCGCGATTAGCGCAACAGCGTCATCCCCGGCCATGGCGGCCCTTTCGCGTTGGTCTGTCAGCGCATGGTGATGGAAAGTGCGGGCGAGCAGGCGGCCGAAACCAGCGATGCTCTTGGTGACGCAAGAAGGCCGGAGCCCTCATTTCAATGTCATAAGCGAAGCATCTGACGCACGACGCACAATCTCGCCCGCGATGCCTACGCTCGCGCCAAATGGTTTACAGCCGGTGAAGGCGCCAGCGCCGGGGCGGGCGCCGCGGCGATCGTCGCGAAGCGCAGCGCGGCCGCCGCCAACACGTCGCGCGCGGCGGTTTTCGGCACGATGGCGCAGAACGCGTTCGAGCGCACATGCGCTGCGCCGCCGGACGACCAGGCCAGGATCGGCGTGCGCGCCATGTCGCGCGCGCCGGCGAAATAGGCCGCGCACAAAGCTGCATCCACGTCGCCGGCGGGATCGATCACGGCGAGCGCCGGGGCGCGGCAGTGCGCCAGGCTGAGCGCCGCTTCGATCGATGTCGCGCTTTCGACGGCGAAGCCGGCCGCCGTCAACGTCGCCTGCGCGGTGTTTATGGCCTGCGCGTCGGAGTCGATCACCAGCGCGAACGGGCGCGGATCGGCCGCCTCCTCTTGCGCCGCCGCGCCCAGCGGCAGATGCAGCGTGAACACCGAGCCGCGCTGCGGCGCGCTCGCAACATGCACATCCCCGCCCAACAGGCGCATAATCCGCCGCGTGATCGCAAGACCGAGCCCGGTGCCGCCGAATTTGCGCATCGTCGACGCGTCGGCCTGCGAGAATTCCTCGAACAGACGCTGCGCATCCTCCGCATTGATGCCGACGCCGGTATCGGAGACGGATATGCGCACCCATTCCCGGCCGCCTGCGCGCATGCGCGCCGCCGATACGCCGATGGTTCCTTCCTGCGTGAATTTCGCCGCGTTGGACAACAGGTTCAAGACGCATTGCTTGAGTTTGAAGCCGTCCGTGCGCAGGACGCCGAGATCGCTCTCGATGCGCTCGACGATGACGTTGCGCCGCTTGTCCGCCATCGGGCGCACGAAGGCGACGGCGTCCTTCAGCACGCCGGCGAGATCGACGTCGCCCTCCTCCACCTCCATGCGGCCGGCCTCGATCTTCGACAGGTCGAGGATTTCGTTGATCAGCGTCAGCAGGTGGCGCGAGGCGCCGAGGATGCGGTCGAGATCCTTGATGGCGCCGTCGCGGCTCTCGGCCTCCGCCTCGTCGCGCAGCAATTCCGAATAGCCGATGATGGCGTTCAGCGGCGTGCGCAATTCGTGCGTAATGTTGGCGAGGAATTGCGTCTTGGCGCGGTTGGCGGTTTCGGCGGCGTGGCGCGCGTCGGAGAGGGATTCAAGCGCGCGGAACAGCGAGGCGTCGCGGCGGTCGAACTCATCCATCAGCGCCCGCAGGCGTGCGAAGGCTTCGCCGAAGCCGTCGGCCGCGACCGTGGAAATTTCAACAGGGTCTTCGGCGTCGAAATGCAGATCGCCGCACGCTTCCGCCGCGGCGGCGATCAGCGCCTGCCGCATCTCCAGAGTGGCCTGCGCGCGCCGCATCGTCTCGATGAATTCGATCTCCTGGCCCTTTTGCGCGGTGACGTCCTTGGCGACGACGACGACGCGCGTCGTGCGCCCCGCCGCGTCGCGCAGGAAGCGCACGGTGGAGTGGATCCAGGCGACCTCCCCGCCAGGCCGCAAGATGCGGTATTCATAGACCCCGCCTTCCGCCTTCTGCATCTCGGCGTACATGACGCGCATGCGCGGCAGATCCTCGGGGTGGATCATCGTCGATTTGACGAAGCTGATGTCGTCGACGACGATGGCGCGTCCATAGATGGCGACGGGGTCGCCGTACCAGGTCAACGCCTTGGTGTCGGTGTCGAACTCCCACACGCATGTGCGCGCCGATTCCAGCGCGATCTCGAGGCGCGCCGTCGCCGCCTCGCTGGCGCGGCGCGTGCGCACCGCCGCGGTGACATTGCGCGAATACATCACGATGCCGGACACCGGCCCGTCCTCGCGCTCGCGCCAGGGACGCACCTCCCACGCCACGATGTGCGGACCGAACGGCGTCGACACTTCGTCTTCTTCGTTCACCACCGTCTCGCCGGCGAGCGCGCGCCGACAGGCCGCGCGCCAATGCTGCGGCTGCCAGGGCGCGATGTCGTCATAGGTGCGGCCCTGCACGGCCGTAAGCGTCGTCTGGAAGAAAGCGAGCCAATTGCCGCTCGCCGAGACCAGGCGCATGTCCTTGTCGAACAGCGCAGCAGAGACCGTCGATTGATCGAACAGAAGCCGCGCCAGCGATTCCTGACGCCGCGATTGGGCGAGCGCGGCGCGCATGTCGCCATCCATCGCATGGGTGCGGCGCCAAAACTGGAACACGTAGAAGACCCCGCCGGCCGCGGCGGCGATGGCGATGACGGCGGCGCCGAAATCAGCCCAGGTCGTCGCCATGCTGAAGGCAGGCGCAAGCACGATGCACAGCGCGAAGGGCGCGGCGTCGGCGAGCGCGACGATGCGGCGATTGGAGGAATCGCTCATGCCCTTCAGCGCGGCGCACAGCCATGTCGCCATCGCGGCGGCGGTGAGCGCGGGATGTCCGTCAAGCCACCAGGCCAGCGGCAGCGTCGCGTAGCCGACCGACGTCGCGAAGGCCCACGCGGCCAGCAGCCGCCAGTGGCGGTCCTCCATGGCGCTCTCGCGCTTGGACAGGTGCAGATAGATACGCTCGCCGATGACGAGCTGGCCGCAATTGATCACTGTCCAGGCGAGCGCCCACCAGGGCCCGACCACGAACGCGCCCAGCCCGCCGGCCAGCACCGTCAGCGCAAAGATCGTCGGCGCCTCACGGCGTCGCGCCTCGGCGACGGCGGCGAGCGCCGAAAGCGACGCGTGGGCCATGCAAGCATTCCTCCAGGAACGCCAATCATGACGCACACGCCTTAAATTATCCTGACGCGCCGTCAGGGATACATTTTCAATAATAATGTATTATTTGTAAAAAAAGCAATCATGAGAGCGCGCGGCGGGCGAGCACGCTCGCCCCCCAGCCGTCGCTGTCGGGGAAGCGGTCGTTGCGTTCCAGCAGCATGCGCCAGCACTCGATGAAGGACTCGTAATTGAGCTTGCGCGCATAGGCCTGCACGCGATCCAACAGGGCCTGGCGTTCCGCGGCCGGCATATCGACCAGACGCACCATGCCATCGGCGATGGACTCCACGCTCAACGGATCGACCAGCACCGCCCCGCCATCGGTGCTCTCCTCCTGGACGCCGCCCTGCGAGACGACCGAGACGAGGCCGCGCGCCGCCGCCTCCAGGGTCGGCAAGCCGAAGCCTTCCAGCAGGCTCGGCAGCACGAAGCCTTCGGCGTTCTTGTAGAGCCAGCGCAATTGGTTCTCGCTGACATAGCCGGTGTAGTGCACGCCCGGCGTGGCGCGCGCCTGGGCGATGATCGCGTCGGAATCGAGCCCGCGCGCGCCGCAAAACACATAGGACACGCCACGCTCGCGCAAGCCCGATCGCGCATACGCCTCCATCACGCGCGCATAATTCTTGCGCCGCTCCAGCGCGCCGACGGTCAGCAGAAAACGGCCGGATACGCCCGGCGCCGGATCGGTGTCGCCCTGCAGCACGCCGAGGCGCACATATTGCGGGATCACTTGCATAAAACGGTAATTTTCGCCGAACAGCGCGCTGAATTCCCGCCGCGTGGTATCGGAGATCAGCACCATGCCGGGGCCGACGCGCCGGATTTTCTCATAGGCCATGCGGTAGAGCCGCACGACAGGCTTCGGAAACAGCTCTGGATGCGACACCGGCCCCACATCATGGCATTGCACGATGTCGTCGCGGTCGAGCTTGGAGCGCAGAACATAAAGCGGATCGAAGAAGGCGCGCCTACGCCCCGGTTCGGCGCGCCCTTCCGGCCATTGCAGCTGTTCTGCATCGCCGAGCAGCCGCATCTCCCACATCATCGCGCGCGCCAGCAGTTTGCGCGCCAGACCATCGGGCGGATCGCGCTGCAGCAGGCGCCAGAACCGCACATCGGAAAAGAATTGCGGCATCTGATCGAGCACGTCGCGCACGATCATGTAGGCGCCGGTGCGATTGACGACGCCGAGCGAGAAATCGAACAGGTATTTCTGCGCCATCCCGGACCGTCCCCCGCCGCATCAGCCCCGACCGCCCGACGCCCGGCCTGCCTAGCAAGCCCCCCGCGCCCGGGCCAGCATTACCACGCGGACAGGTTTGATTTTCTTTACGGCGCCTGCGTTGCGACCGACCCGCCGCCGAAAGCGCGATAGACGCGCACGGCCGCGCTCGCCTGCGCCGCCTCGGCGTCGATGCGGCTGGTGCGGGCGTCGATCAATTGCTGCTCGGCGCGGATGCGGTCGGCGAGGCTCTGCACGCCGGCCTGATAAGCCGCCCGTGCGCCTTCCGCGGTGGCCAGGGCCGCCTCCTCGGCGGCGCGCGCGGCCTGAAGGCGCAGCCGCCCCTGCTCCAACGCGATCAGCGCGTTGGAGGCGTCGGCGACGGCCTGGTTCACCGTCCCGCGATAGCTGATCAGCGCCTGCTCGAACCGGGAATCGCGCACGCGAACCGCCGCCAGCCGGGAGCCCCAGTCGAACAGCGGCATGGTGATCGCGGGCGTCAGGTCGAGGCTGGCGGAGCGCTCCGTCAGCGCCGCGCCAAGGATGTTGTCGGTGACCGAAATCCCGCCGGTGAGCGACAATTGCGGCAAGAGATCGGCCCTGGCGAGCCCCAGATCGGCGGCGGCGATGATCGCGTCGGCCTCGGCGCGGGCCACGTCGGGACGCAGGCGCAGAAGGTCGGCGGGCGCGGCGGGCGCGGCCGCGAGGTCGAGCGCGGGTGTTTCCCCGCCCGCCGACAGCGCCTGGGCGATGGCGTCCGGCTCTGTTCCCGGCGCGCGGCCGCGCAGCACCGCCAGCACATTCTCCGCACGCCGCGCCTCGATCACCAGCCCCGGGAGCTGCGCGCGATTGGTCTCGGCCAGGCGGCGGGCGTCAGCCGCTTCGGCGGGCGACGAGAAGCCGGCCGCTGCGCCCTGCGCCACGACGGCGGCGAGCTGGTCGCTCAGGGCGACCGCCTCGGCGACGGCGGCGCGCGTGTTCTGGGCCGCGCGCAGGTCGATATAGGCCTGTGCGACGTCCGCGATCAGCGCCACGCGTGCGCCGCGGAGGTCGGCCTCGGCTCCGCGCACGGTCGCCCGGGCGCCGACTGCGGCCGCCTCGATGCGCGCAAACAAAGGAATTTCCCAGGAAATCTGTGGCCCGTACCCGCCGATCGCCTGCTCGGAATCGCCGCCGGCGCCGGAAAGCGCTTGCGTCGAGGTGCGCAGATCGGGGCCGTCGAGGGCCTGGGAATAGTTCACCTGACCGGCCGCGGTCAGCTGCGGCAGGTATTGCGTCAGCGTGGTGCGCGACAGGGCGCGGGATTCCCGCACCCGCAGCGCTGCAAGGCGCAGGTCGGGGCCCTCCGCAAGCGCCTCTTCGACCAGGAGGTCGAGCGTGGGATCGTTGAAGCCGCGCCACCAGGCGGCCATGGCGTCCGGGTCCTGGGCGCCGACGGGCGCATCCGCCCACGCCTCGGGGAGCGCGCCGGCCTCGGGGCGCCGATCGGGCAAAGTCGAGCAGCCGGCCGCCACAGCCAGCGCCGCAGCGCCGAACAGCCAGCCCAGGCGCCTGTTTCCGATCACCCCGACGATCATCCCAACCTCGCTGGCCCGTCCGAAAAAAGCGCGGCGCGCTCTTGACCCTAACGGCGATCTTTCCATTTTAAGAACGAACGTTCGCTTTATATGCAACGCAACACAGGACTTTCAAGCCGACGCCCGGCGAACCGCAGTCTCGAGCGCATGGATTAAGAATGGCCCGCCTCGCCGATCCCGAGCTTGCCGAGCGCCGCCGCCGCCAGATCCTGGAGGCGGCGGAGGCCTGCTTCATTCGCCGCGGCTTCCACCAGGCGACCATGCAGGAGATCTGCGCGGAGGCGAACATCAGCCCCGGCGCGCTCTACCGCTACTTCAATTCCAAAGCCGACATCATCGCCGCCATCGCCGAGGACAGCCGGCGCGAATCCGAAGCGCGGCTCGAGGCGGTGCTGGATTCCGGCGGCCTTATCGACGCTTTAACATTTATGTCACAACGGTTTTTCGGTTTCGTCACCGAGGCCGAGGGCGCGGCCCTGATGGGCGACGTGATCGCCGAAGCCGCGCGCGATCCGCTGCTTGCGCAGCGCCTGCGCGCCATCGACGACGGCAGCGTGCGGCGCCTTTCGGCGGCGATCGCGGCGGCCCAGCGCCGAGGCGAGGTCGATCCCGCGATCCATCCCGCCCAGGCCGCCGAAACGGTGTTCGCCCTCATGGAAGGCATCGCCATGCGCTACAGCGTGCGCCGCGACGCGGGCGCCGCGGGGCTGATCGCCCGGTTCCGCGACGCCGCCGCGCGCTATCTGGGCGCCGCCCCATGATCTCTGCTATTTCGCACCTGCACAATGAAGCCGGCGCTTTCGCGCCGTGGGGAGCCGCACCATGAACGCCCCGTTCCGTCCCGAAGACATCGCCGCGCCGGTGGCGATCGAGGATGACGAGGCTCTGGCCGCCCGCAAGGCCAAGCGCCGCCGGCTGGCCCTGATCGGCGGCGGCGCGCTCGTCGCCGCCATGGTCGGCGTCTACATCCTGACCCACCAGCAGCCCGCCACGCCCGCAGCGCCGATCGATCCGCGCCCCGCGATCACGGTCACGGCGGTCGCCGCGCAAGCGTTCACGCCGACCGTGGCGCTGTCCGGCATCGCCCGGCCAGTGAACGACATCCAGGTGTACGCGCCCGGCAGCGGCGTGCGCATCCTCGCGCTGATGGCCGACGAGGGGCAGACCGTGCGCGCCGGTCAGCCGCTGGCGCGGCTCGATCAGGCGGTTTCAGCCGCCCAAATCCGCGCCGCCGAAGCGACCGTGGCGGAAGCGCGCGCCGCGGCCGTGCAGGCGCGCGACGAATACAATCGCGCCGAATCCATCCGCGCCTCCGGCGCGCTGTCGACCGAGCAGATCGAGAGCCGGCGCACCGCCGCCGAAGCCGCCGACGCGCGCCTCGCGGCCGCGCGGGCGCAATTGGCGGAGGTCAATGCGCGCCTGCAGGGCGGCTATATCCGCGCGCCCGCCGCCGGCCTGATCATCGACCGCACCGCCGAGGTGGGCCGCCTGGTCGACGGCCAACCGCTGTTCCGCATCGCCGGCGACAATCGCCTCGAAGTGGCCGCGGACGTCGCGGAAGCCGACATCCTCGCCCTGCGCGTCGGACAGACGGCGTCGTTCCGGCTCGCCAATGGCGAAGAGGTCATCGGCACGATGCGCCGCGGCGCCGCCTCCGTCGATGAGCGCACGCGCACCGGGCAAGTGCTGTTCGCGCTCGAGCGCGGCGGGCCGGTGCGGGCGGGGATGTATTTGCGCGGCGAGGCGCGCCTTGCGCCGCGCGAGAGCGTCGCGGTCGGCCAGGACTCGATCCTCTACGCCGACGGCCTGCCCTATTTGTTCACCGTCGACGAAAACAATCGCGTGCGCCGCACCAGCGTGCGCCTCGGCATGCGCCAGAACGGCCTCGTCGAAGTGCGCGACGGCATCGCGCCGGGAACCCGCATCGCCGGCTCCGGCGCCGCCTTCCTGCAGGACGGCGACGAGATCCGTCCCGTCACGCCCGCCGCCGCGCCCGCCGAAAGCAAGGGCGCTGCGCTCGACGCCCTGCGCGGCCGCAATGGCTGATCCAAAAGCTTTTCGCATCAGGATGACCTCGCCATGGCGCTGAACATTTCCGCCGGCGCGATCCGCAATCCGATCCCGCCGATCGTGCTGATCCTGGGCCTGCTGTTCGCCGGCCTCACCGCCTATTTCCGGCTGCCGATCAATCAATTGCCGAACATCGAGTTTGGCGTGTTCACGGTTACGGTCGCGCAGCCCGGCGCCTCGCCCTCCGACATGGAGAGCACGATCGCGCAGCGCGTCGAGGCGGCGTTGAGCGTCGTCGAAGGCGTCGATCGCGTCACCACGACGATCACATCCGGGGTCTCGACCACGACCGTGGAGCTTGAATCCGACGCCGATCTCAGCCGCGCGGTGGATGATGCGCGCGACGCGCTGCAGCGCATCCGCCAGGATTTGCCCGCCGACATCACCGAGCCGGTGATCACGCGCCAGGAGGCGGCCGCCCAGCCGGTCGCCTATTTCGCCGTCGAGCGCGACGGCCAGACGCCGCAAGACATCTCCTGGTACATCGACAACGAATTGCAGCGCGAATTGCTGGCGCTGCCGGGCGTCAGCCAGATCACGCGTCTGGGCGGCGTCGATCGCGAAGTGCGCGTCGAAATCGATCCCGCGCAATTGATGGCGTATGGGATTTCCGCCGACCAGATCAGCCAGCAATTGCGCACGCTCAACGCCGATCTTCCCGGCGGCCAGGCGGAAATCGGCGGCCAGGCGCAATCGATCCGCACCGTCGCCGGCGCGACATCGATCGAAGCGCTCGCGGAAACGCGCATCACGGCGGCGGATGGGCGCATCGTGCGGCTCGGCGATCTGGGCGTCGTGCGCGACAGCGCCAGCGACCTCGCCTCGATCGCCCGCTTCAACGGCCAGCCCGTCGTCGGCTTCATGGTGCAGCGCGCCAAGGGCTCGAGCGAAGTCACCGTCTATGACGAGATCGACGCCAAGCTGAAGGAGCTCGAGGCGCGCGATCCCGCGCTGCACTTCCGCCTCATCGCCTCGGACGTCGAATTCATCCGCGGCATGCACGAAAGCTCGATGGCTGCGCTGATCGAGGGCGCGCTGCTCGCCTGCCTCGTGGTGTTTTTCATTCTGCGCGATTTCCGCGCCACGATCATCGCCGCGCTCGCCATTCCGCTCGCCGTCATTCCGACCTTCGCGGCGATCGAGCCCTTGGGCTTCACGCTGAACATGATCACGCTGATCGCGCTGGCGCTGGTCGCGGGCGTGCTCGTCGACGACGCCATCGTCGAGGTCGAGAACATTGTGCGTCATATGCGCATGGGCAAAAGCCCTTATGAGGCTGCGCTCGAAGCCGCCGACGAGATCGGCCTCGCCGTCGTCGCCACCACCGCCACGATCATCGCGGTGTTCCTGCCGGTGTCGTTCATGACCGGCCAGATGGGGCAATTCTTCAAGGAGTTCGGGCTCACGGTCGCGATTGCGGCGTTCTTCTCGCTCGTCGTCGCGCGCCTGATCACGCCGATGCTTGCGGCCTTCTTCCTCAAGCCGCACACGCATGAAGAAAAGCCGGGGCCGATCCTCGACACCTATCGCGCCATGCTCGGCTGGGCGATCCGGCGCCCCTGGGCGACGGTGTTCAGCGGCGTCGGCATTTTCGCCTTCTCGCTGTTCCTCGCCTCGCAAGTGCCGTTCGTGACCATTCCGCGCCTCGACAACGGTCTCGTGCAGGTCAGCGTCGAGATTCCGCCCGGCACGCCGCTGATGGAGGCCGACCGCACCGTGCAGCGCATGGCGCGCACGGTGTCCGATCGCCCCGAAGTCGCGGGCGTCTACACCTCGGTCAACGGGGCCGACGGCGCGGCGTCGGAAGCGACGATCTTCGTGCAATTGAAGCCGCGCGGGGAGCGCGACCTCACCTCCTACGAGGTGCAGCAACAGATACGCCCGCAACTGCAGACCTTCGCGGATTACCGCAGCTCGTTCATCAATTTCCAGGGCGGCCAATCCGGCGCCGACATCACGGTGCAGTTCGTCGGCCAGGACCCCGCCGCGGTGAACGCCTCGGCCGATCGTCTCGTTGCGGCGATGCGCGAAATTCCCTCGCTCGCCGACGTGCGCTCGTCGGCGGCGATGCAGCGGCCTGAACTCGTCATTCGCCCGCGCATCGAGGAAGCGGCGCGGCTTGGCGTGTCTTCCGCGAACATCGCCTCCGCCGTGCGTATCGCCACCAGCGGCGACGTGGAGCAGAACCTCGCCAAGTTCGATCTCGCCGATCGGCAGATCCCGATCCGCGTGTCGATCCGCGAAGATCAGCGCGCCGATCTCGCCGCGATACGCGCCTTGCCGGTGCAATCCGCCAACGGCGCGCCGGTGCGGCTCGATGCGGTGGCGGACGTGGAGTTCGCGCTCGGCCAATCGGCGATCGAGCGGCGCGACCGCGAGCGCGCGGTCACGGTGTCGGCCAACGTGACCGAAGGGGTGCTCAGCGAAAGCCAGAACCAGGTGTTTGCGCTGGAGGAAGCGCGCAATCCGCTGCCCGGCGCGCGGCTCGTGGTCTCGGGCGAAACCGAAAACAGTCAGGAAATGTTCCAGAATTTCGGAACCGCCATGCTGTGGGGCATCATCCTGATCTACGCCGTCCTGGTGCTGCTGTTCCGCGACTTCTTCCAGCCGATCACGATCATGACCGCGCTGCCGCTCTCGATCGGCGGCGCGTTCGCCGGGCTCATGATCACCAATCAGCCGCTGTCGCTGTTCGCGCTGATCGGCTTGCTGATGCTGATGGGCCTGGTGACGAAAAACTCCATCCTGCTGGTGGATTTCGCCGTCGAGCAGATGCGCGCGGGCCAAAGCCGCAACGCCGCCCTTATGGAAGCGGGGCTGAAGCGCGCGCGGCCGATCATCATGACCACGCTGGCGATGGTGGGCGGCATGGTGCCCGCGGCGGCGGGCTGGGGCGTCGACGGATCCTTGCGCCAGGGCATGGGCGTCGCCGTGATCGGCGGGCTGATCCTGTCGACGCTGCTCAGCCTCGTTTTCGTGCCGGCGATGTTCGTGCTGATCGATCGCCTCGAGCGCTTCGTCGGCCCGATCGCCAGCCGCATCACGACCCGGCGCAGCGCTCCGCACGTGCATCCCGCCGAGTGAGGTCAGTGGTGCGCGTGCGCCGCGATCGCGAAGCCATACGCTGACGCGTTGTGCGCGGCGATGATCCCAGCGTTCAGCACGAGGCATGCGACCGACGCGGCGAACAGGAACGGAAAGCCGCGCACGCCGTGCACGCGCCGCAGCCGCCATTCCGCCGCGCCGCCGATCAGCACCAGCGCCGCCGACGCGCCCAGAATAATCCCCTCATGGCCATGCAGAACGTCATGCACATCGCCCACGAAGCCCTGCGTCGCCGCCAGACCGGTCGATGCGCCCAGACCGGCTGAAATCAGCAGCAGCGCCGCGGGCGCGCCGCAACACAGCGCATGCAGCCCCACAACAAGCGCGTGCAGGACGTGGGCGCCGCGCGGGTCAGGCCGGGTTTTGTTATACTGTAACACCACGCCACGATGACCATCGGCGCGCGCTTCGTCAAGGCCGCATCACGCCCTTGCCCGCGCGTCAGGATCGGCGCACAACCGCGGCGCCGATGCGGCCCAATGCGCGGAGGGACTGAGCGATGCTCGCGTTTGTGTTGCTTGTGCGAGATGCGATCGTGGCGCTGGCCTTGTCGTGGCTGGGCGTGAGCGTCACGCCGCGGTCTGCCGCGTCCCAGCCCGCCGACCCGCCGCGGGCGGCGGTGTGCATCGACGGCGTGGTCTGCATCGAGCGCGCCGAGGCGGCCCAGTCGGCGCCGTGCGACTAGGCTTCGGCCGTCTCCGCTTCGCCTGACGCGGTGAATTTACCCCCGTAAGGGCGCGCGCCCTTGAAATCGCCGCACTGATGAAGTGTTCGTCAACGATGACGCGCGCAGCGACCGTGCGCACGTAAGGGTCGTCCATGTCGAACGCCTCCCCCCACGAAGTTCCTGACGCCGCCGACGCTTCGGCGGAAATCGAATCCGCACCGCCGCCGGTGCGCGCGGCCCGGCCCGGCGGGGCCATCGCTGTGCTCGCCACCGTGGTCGGCGCGGCCTGGATCGCCGCCGCGGCGCTGGCTGCTTTCGTCATGATCGGACCCAGCGGCGCAGTGCAGGTGTCGGCGCCGGTCTGGGCGCTGATCGGCGCCGGGACGGTCCTGCCCGCGCTGATGGTGTGGTTCGCCGGCGCCGCCGCGCAGGAAGGCGCCCGCGCCCGTCACGAAGCCGCACGCCTCGCCGATGCGGCCGAGCGGCTGCTGTCGCCCGCCTCGAGCGCCGAAGCCGGCGCGCGTAAACTGGCGGCGTCCGTGCGCATCGAAATCAGCGCGCTCGACCGGGCGCTGGAGCACACCATCGTCAAATTGCGCGAAGCGCAGACGCTGGTGCAAACGCAAGAAACCGCCGTCGGCAAGATCGCGGCCCAGGCTCAGACCAGCGCAAGCAAGATGGTCTCCGGGCTCGAACGCGAGCGCGCCGAATTGCTGCAGATCGCCCAGGATCTGAACACCCACGCAGAGATGATCAGCGGCTCGATCGCGAAGCACACGAAGGTCATCGCCGAAGCCGCGGAACTCGCCGAAAACGAAGTCAAGGCGGCCGACGCCGTGCTCGACCAGAAGCTCTCCTCTTTCGACGCCGCGGCCGCGCTCATCGGCGACCGCACGCAGGCGCTGAACGCGGCCGCCCAGGCGAGCGCGGAATCCACGCTGCGGCTGGAGCAGGCCTTGTCCGGCGCGCTCGAGACGCTCGCCAAGGCGGGCCAGCTGACCGATTCCGCACGCCATTCGGCTGAGGCGGCCTCCAACGCCGCGCGCGCGACCGCCGGCGCCCTGCAGGACACCACCGCCCGCGCCATCGAGGATGCGCGCCGCGCCGCCGAAATCATCCGCGGCGAGGCCGCCAGCGTCGAGCGCGACGCCACCGCCGCGCTCGACCGCCTGCGCCACGCCGCAGACGGCGCCCGACACGCCGCCCAGGACGTGCGCGACGCCGCCAGCGGGCGCAGCGATCCCCGCGCGCGCGAGCCGCAGCGTCCGGCCGATCCCGCCGGCTATGGATGGAGCGCCGCAGCGCCGCGCGGACGTCCCGCCGCCGCGCCGGAGCCGCCGCAGGACAATGATT
>JANRIR010000015.1:0-55536 GCA_033764725.1 Hyphomonadaceae bacterium | reverse complement strand
GCGGCGGCGCGCGTCCGTTGGCGGCGAGCGTGCAAGCGGCCGGCGGCCCCGCCGCGCAGCGCAGCGCAGACGCCCCGCGCGCCGCGCCGCGCGCCGTGCAGGGCATGGCGTTCATCCAGTTTCGCGCCGACACGGCCGGTCCTGATCCGCGCGCATGCCTCGAATTCTCCCGACCGCTGTCGACCGATCCGAACGTCAATTTCGCGGATTACATCAGCATCGAGCCTGCAGCCCCGGTGCAGATCCAGGTCTCCGACACGCTCCTTTGCTTGGGCGGTCTGCCGTTCGAGCCCGACCGCCAGGTCACGATCCGCCAAGGCCTCCCCAGCCAGGACGGCGAACGCACGCGCGCCGACGAAACCTTCACGATGAGCTTCGGCGATCGGCCGGCTTTTGTCGGCTTCGTCGGCTCCGGCGTGATCCTGCCGCGCTCCGAGGCCGATGGCGTCGGCTTCGAGACGGTGAACGTGTCGAAGCTGGAAGTGCGCGTGCTGCGCGTGAACAACCGCATCCTGTCGCAGCGTAGTTTCGACGCCGGCGCCGCCATCGCGGAGGGGGATTGGGATTATTGGTCGTTCGAGAACGCGGGCGATGACGTCGGCGTGGAAATCTACAAGGGTGAACTGACCGTCGACAGCGCCAGCCGCCGCAATCAGAGCGTCACCACGGTGTTTCCGCTCGGTTCCGTGCTCACCGATCAGCGCCCCGGCGTCTATGTGGTCAAGGTTCTCGATGTGACGCCCGGGGCCGGCGACAACGGCGCCAACAGCGATCGGCCCGCCGCCGCGTATCGCTGGGTGATGGTCACCGACATGGCGCTGCAGACGTTCGACGGCGCAAGCGGCGCCGATGTCGTGGTCCGCTCCCTGCGCTCGGCGCGGCCGATGCAGGGCGTCACGCTCACGCTCGTTGCGCAAAACAACGAAGAACTCGCGCGTGCGACGACCGACGGCGACGGCCACGCCCGCTTCGCCCGCGCGCTGCTCGATGGCGAAGCCTCCGATCGCGCGCGCTACATCATGGCCTACGGCCCGGGCGGCGATTTCGCCGCGCTGGATTTGCAGCGCGCCACGCTCGATCTCTCGGAACGCGACGTCGATGGCCGCCGCCCGCCTGGCGACATCGACGCCTATCTCTACACCGAACGCGGCGTCTACAGGCCCGGCGAACGCGTGCGCATCGTCGGCCTGGTGCGCGACATCGAGGGGCGCGCCATCGCCGATCGTCCCTCTGCGCTCGTGATTTATCGTCCCAACGGCACGGAGGCGCAGCGCCTTCGCCTCAATGCCGCTTCTGAAGCCGGCGCGGTGGCGCAGAATTACGCGCTCGATCGCGCGGCGCCGCGCGGCGCCTGGCGTGCGGATTTGCTCGTCGACGGGCAGGAAGCGGTCGCCGGCAGCGTTGCGTTCTCGGTGGAGGATTTCGTCCCGCAGCGTCTGCGCGTGCGGTTCGCGCCGCAGGCGCAGGGACCGCTGCTCGCCGGCCAGACCCGCGCCTTCGACGTGCAGGCCGATTTCCTCTATGGCGCGCCCGGCGCAGGGCTCGCTGTGGAAGGCGAAGCGCGCCTGCAGGTGGATCCGACGCCGTTCCCCGAATTCGCGGCGTACGCGTTCGGCCGTGCCGATGAATCGTTTTCCGAGCAATTCCTGCAATTGCCGTCGAGCGTGACTGATGCGAGCGGCCGCGCGCAAATCGCGCTCGCCTTGGCGGATCCGCCGCAAACCAGCCTGCCGCTGCGCGCGCGCGTCGTCACCAGCGTCGCCGATCCCGGCGGGCGCGTCGTGCGCGAAAGCTTCGCGCTGCCAGTGCGTCTGCAGAGCCGCTACATCGGCGTCAAGGATGCGTTCGACAACGGCGTGGTGGCTGAAGGCCGCGCCCCGGCTTTCGATGTCGTGGTCGTCGACGCCGCCGGCACGGCGGTCGCCGCGCGCGGCCTCTCCTGGACGCTGGTGCGCGAAGACTGGAGCTATGATTGGTATCTCGACGGCGGCCAATGGCGCTGGCGGCGCACGGGCCGCGACGTGCCGATCGACGCCGGACGCCTCGACGTCGCCGCCAATGCGCCGGCGCGCGTCACGCGGGCGGCGCTGGAAAGCGGCTCGTATCGCCTGATCCTGCGCGACGGCGCATCCGGCGCTGAAACCGCGCATCGCTTCAGCGCCGGATGGTCGTGGTCGAGCGATGAGGACGCCACGCCGGATACGGTCACGATCGCAGCGCCGACCGAACCCGCGCGCCCGGGCGCGCGGGTGCGCATCGACATCCGCCCGCCTTACGCCGGCGAGGCGCAGATCGTCGTGGCGACGGACCGCGTCCTGTCGGTGCGCACCATGCGCGTCGGCGCGGAAGGCGCAACGCTCAATCTCCCGGTCGAGCCGAGCTGGGGCGCAGGCGCCTACGTTCTGGTTACGGTGATGACGCCGCGCGATCCGGCCGCACTGCCGGTGCCGCGCCGCGCCGTGGGCGTGGCCTATGTGCCCGTCGATATGCGCGCGCGCACGCTCAATGTGGCGGTGGCGGAAGACATGGGCGTCGTGCGCCCGCGCCAGCGCGTCGCGTTTCCGATCACCGTGACCAACGCGCCGCGCGGCGAAACCGTCTACGTCGCGCTCGCTGCGGTCGACGAAGGTATTTTGCAGCTGACGCGCTACGAAAGCCCCAATCCGGTCGCGTATTTCTTCGGACGCCGCGCGCTCGGCGTCGGCGTGCGCGATGATTATGGGCGCTTGCTGAACGCCAATCTGGCCGCGCCCACGACGCCGAGGCAAGGCGGCGATTCGCTCGGCGGCGAAGGCCTCACTGTGGTGCCGACGCGAACCGTGTCACTGATTTCCGATGTCGTGCGTCTCGATCGCTCTGGGCGCGCGACGATCCCGCTCGAAGTCCCCGACTTCAACGGCGAATTGCGCGTGATGGCGGTGGCGTGGACCAATTCCGCCGTCGGCCAGGACGCCGAAGCCGTGACCGTGCGCGACCCGGTCGTCGCCGAATTGACGCTGCCGCGATTCATCGCGCCCGGCGACGAAGCGTCGGCCACTTTGCAGATCGATAACGTCGAAGGCCCCGCCGGAACCTACACCGTCAGCTATGCCGGCGCCGGTGCGGTGTCGCTCGTGGCGCCGCAGAGCCGGTTCACGCTGGCGCGCGGCCAGCAGCAGCGCGTGCGGCTGCCGCTGTCGTCGACGGCGCTTGGCCTCGGCCGCGTGACGATGGTTCTGCAGGGACCGAACGGTTTCCAAAGCGTGACGCGCACCTACGATATGCAGTCGCGCGCGCCCTATCTGCCGGTGACCGAAGCCGTCGTCGAAGCCCAGGCGCCAGGCGCTGTTTGGCGATCGGGCGCCGACCTGTTCGCCCGCTTTCTGCCCGGGCAGGGGCGCGCGGTGGTCTCGTACTCCAACATCGCCGGGCTCGATGCTGCGTCTTATCTCGATCAGCTCGATCGCTACCCCTATGGTTGCTCTGAGCAGCAAGTATCCGTGGCGATGCCGCTTCTGTATTTCAACGCCATCGCCGATCGCGTCGGGTCGTCGCAGGATCCGCGCTTGCGCCGCCGCGTGCAGGAGGCGATCACGCGAATTCTCGATCGTCAGGGCGCGGATGGGGCATTCGGGCTGTGGTCGTCGGGCGATCGCGCCGCAACGCCCTGGCTCGGCGCCTACATCACGGACTTTCTGCGCCGCGCCAAGGCGCAGGGCTATGTCGTGCCCAACGCCGCGTTGGATCAGGCCTATAATGGCTTGCGCGCCGTGGCGCGGCTGAACGATTTCGCTGCTGTGGGTTACGATTTCGACGTCTATCGCTGGCCGGGATCCAACGACACGACGGAGTTGATGCGCTCGCGCTCGGCCGCCTATGCGCTCTATGTATTGGCCAAGGCCGATCAGGCGAACATCGCACAAGTGCGCTATTACCACGACGCCCGCATGCGCGACGAGCCTTCGCCCTTGGCGCGGGCGCAGATCGGCGCGGCGCTTGCGCATCTCGGCGATCAGGCGCGCGCGCGCAACGCCTTCCGCGCCGCCGAAGAGGCGCTCGGCTATCGCAATACCGGCGATTGGTATCAGTCGACGCTGCGCGATACGGCCGGCATGCTCGCGCTCGCCGCCGAAGCCAACCAGACCGACCTGGTCGATCGTCTGCGTCGCCGCCTTGAACGGGAGGCGCGCGATCCGGCCGACACGATGACGCAAGAGCAGACGCACTTGCTGCTTGCCATCGACGCGCTGCAGCGCGCCGGCGGGCCGGTCACGATCGCGTTGGACGGACAGCCCAATGCGGGACGGCGCGTGATGATCGAAGCGGCGAACGCTGCGCGTGCGCCGGCTTTCCGAAATGACGGCCGCGCCCAGGTCTGGCGCACGGTGACGACATCGGGGCCGCCGCGGACGGCGCCGGCCGCCGTCGCGAATGGCTTCTCCATCGACAAGCGCATCGTGTCGCTGACGGGCGGCGCCGTGGATCCGATGAGCCTGGCGCAAGGCGCGCGCGTCATCGTCGTCATCAGCGGCCGCGCGCAGGGCCTGCGCACGCATCCTGCCGTGGTCGTGGATCTGCTGCCGGCCGGTCTTGAAATCGAAAGCGTGCTGACGCCCGAGGACGGCGAGGGGCAAACGCTGTGGGACGGCACGCGTCGCGACGGCCAGTTCGCCTTTCTGGGTGAAATCTCCCAGCCGCGGGTCGCCGAAGCGCGCGATGATCGTTTCGTCGGCGCGATCGATCTGCGCAATGGCGGCGGCTTCACCTTTGCCTACATGGCGCGGGCGGTGACGCCGGGCGTCTACACGCTGCCGGGCGCTGTGGTGGAGGACATGTATCGCCCCGGCGTGCATGCGCGCACCAGCGTCGGGCGGATGCGCATCGCGCCGCAAGGCGAATGATCCGCGCGCCCATCCGACGCGGACCGCGCGTTGGGTTGCCGTTCGCCGCGCGCGGCAAACGCGTCGCCGCGGCGCTGCTGGCGTTGATGCTCGGCGTGCTGGCGCTGGATCTGGCCTTTCCGCCGCCTTTGACGCGCGCGCAGGCGGTTTCGCCGGTCGTGCTCGACCGCAACGGCGCGTGGCTGCATGCCTTCACCACGCCGGAAGGACGCTGGCGCCTCGCAGCGCGGCTCGATGAAATCGATCCGGTGTTTCTCAAGCGCGTCGTGCGTATTGAAGATGCGCGATTCTATTGGCATCCCGGCGTTGATCCGCTCGCGTTGGCGCGGGCAAGTTTCAACTATGCCCGCTCCGGCGAGATCAGCTCCGGGGCGTCAACCATCACCATGCAGGTCGCGCGGCTGATCGAGCCGCGCCCGCGCACGATCGCCTCGAAGCTGACCGAGATGCTGCGCGCGCTACAGATCGAGCGGCGCCTGTCGAAGCGTGAGATTCTGGCGATCTATCTGCAATTGGCGCCGTATGGCGGCAATATCGAAGGCGTGCGGGCCGCGACGCGCGCCTATTTCGAGCGGGATCCTGTGTGGCTCGATGATGCGGAAATGGCGCTGCTGATCGCGCTGCCGCAGGCGCCGGAAGCGCGCCGGCCGGATCGGCGGCCGGACGCGGCGCGCGTCGCACGCAACGCCGTGCTCGATGCGCTGACGCGCCACGGCCTGTTGTCGCCGGCGCGCGCCGTCGAGGCGAAGCAGGCGCCGCTGCCGCAGCGCGCGCCATTCCCGTTCGCCGCATCGCAGACGGCGCGCAGGCTCGCGGCGTCCGGCGCGCCGGTGATCCGCACGACCCTCGACGCCGGCCTACAGCGTGCAATGGAGGACCTCGCCGCGCGCCGCGCGCAGGCGCTCGAGGCCGATGCGTCGATCGCCATTCTCGTCGCCGACATCGAGGGCCGCGCGGTGCGCGCATCCGTCGGCGGGGCCGGGCGTGCCCGCGTCGGCGGCTGGCTCGACATGACGCGCGCCGTACGCTCGCCCGGCTCGACGCTGAAGCCCTTCATCTACGCCATCGCTTTCGATGACGGGATCGCCGCGCCGCAATCGCTGCTTGCCGATGCGCCGCGGCGGTTCGGCGATTATCTGCCGGAGAATTTCGATCGCCGGTTCCATGGCGACGTGCGCGTCTATGAAGCCTTGCAGCATTCGCTCAATGTGCCGGCCGTCGAAACGCTGGAGCGCATTGGCGCGGGACGTTTCGAAGCCGCCTTGCGCGACGCCTATGCGCAGCCGCGCTTGCCGCGCCGCGATCTCGCAGCGCCTGGCCTTGCGCTCGCGCTCGGCGGCGTCGGCTTGACCTTGGAGGAATTGACGACGCTCTACGCTGCGCTCGGCGGCGACGGCGCAGCGCAGCCTTTGCGCTATATCGAAAATGACCCCGCGCCCACGCGCCGCTTCGTGCGGCCGGCCGCGGCGCGGCGCGTGCTGCAAATTCTTGCGGATGCGCCTGCGCCGGAGGGCCGCGCGCCCACCGCCTTGGCGCAGAACGCGCCGCGGATCGCCTTCAAGACGGGCACCAGCTACGGCTTTCGCGACGCGTGGGCGATTGGCGTCGCCGGCGGCGTCGTCGTGGGCGTGTGGGTCGGGCGCCCGGATGGCGCCCCGCGCGTCGGCGCGACCGGACGCAGCGACGCAGCCCCCATCCTGTTCGAAGCATTCGATCTCATCGGCCCGAGAAATTTGACGCCGCGAGAAACCAATCCCCGCAATGCGACGATCGCGGAGGCGCCTGCGCCTGGCCTCGCCCGCGTCAGCATGGAGCGCACATCCGCCGATCCGCAGATTCTGTTTCCGCCGGACGGCGCGGAGGTTTTTGTGGCGCGCACGCAAAACAATGCGGCTCCGCACGCGCCCGGGCGCGGCTTGTCGCTGTCGGCTTCGGGCGGTCAGGCGCCCTTGTCCTGGTATGCGGATGGCGCAGCAGTCGAGGTCGAGCCGACAAGCGGGCGCGCGATTTGGCGTCCCGCAGCGCCTGGCTTTTACGACGTGCGCGTAATCGACGCCGCCGGCCGCGGCGCCAGCGCGCGCGTGCGCGTGCGTATGGATTGAACATGACGCAAATTTTGCGCGTCGAAGAAACAAAAAGAACGGCGCGAACCGCGCTTGGCCGGTTCGCGCCCTTCAGGCTCGATCGTTCGCGCAAGGCGTTGGGGGTTACGCGACGATCTGAGCGGCTTGCGCCAGAAACAGCGCGGCGATCGGGACGACGATCGCGACAGAGGCTGCAATGGCGGCGAGTCTGGCGAAGGAAACTTGGCTGATCATGTCGGGCTCCATCTTGGTTAGGATTTGATGGAGAGATGCGCCTGTCCGTCGTATCGGATGCGCCGCTTGCAGATTTTTTCAGGCGCCGCGCACGCGCCCGTCGCCTTCTTCGGCGAGCACGATGTCGGGGTTCTCCGGCGCTGCGGTTTCGAACAGGCCGACATCGAGCGGCGCTTGCGGCTCCGGCGCGCGCAGCGGGGCGGCCAGCCGCTCGGCGAGTTCATGGCGCTCGGCCGGGGCCATCGGCGTGGGCCGCGCCGGCGAGGCGAGCGGGCGCCAGAATGTCAGCGCCACCGCAAAGCGCGCTTCGCGCTCGACGATCTCGCCGCGTCCGGCGCTGATCAGCTCGCCCCATTGGGCGAGCGCACGCTGCCGCGTGCGATAGCGTTTCGGCAAAAGCTCGGTCGCGAGTTCCGCCGGCCCGCCGAGGACCGCGCGGGCCTCCTCCGGGGTGCGGGCGTGGCCGAGCGGGCGGCGCGCGGCGGCGGCGACATTGCGCGCCACCGGGGCGGGCGGCGCAGGCCGCCAGAACCGGATCGCCGCCCGCCAGGCGCCGTCGCGCCAATACAGCTCATAATGGCCTGAGCCGTAGAGATCGGGGATCGCGGCCTCGGCGGCGGCTGGCGCATCGTAGGCCTCGGGCAGCTCCTGGACGGCCAAAAAGGCGTCGCCGCCGAGCAGCGCCGACGCCGCCTCGGCCGTCCGCGCGACAGGCGCGTCCGGCGCACGCGCTTCTTGTGCGTTCGCCCCGATCGGGAAGGCCGTCAAACCTGATGTTCTCCGCTGGGCTCGCTTCGCGCCCGCCTTCAGACGCGCTTGTCATGGGCTGGCGCACAGGTAAACACTGGGCGCTCCCCAACGGACAATAAAGGATTGCGCCCATGACGCATCGCCGCATGAGCCTCGCCGTCCTGGCGCTGGCGCCGATCCTGGCGCTGGGCGCGTGCGACCAGGTCGCCTCGCTGTGGCGCCAGGTGCAATCCCAGGCCCCCGCCGGCGGGCCGGCGCCGCTGGCGGAGACGCCGCTTGAGGCGCGCGCCGTCGCCGGGGCGGTGCGGCCGGCGGCGGAGATCGAGGCGCTGCTTGCGCCCGAGCCCGTTCTGGTCACGCCCGGCGAAATCCTTGTCGGCGCGCGCGTCGAAACCCAGCTTGCGGCCAGCGCGGCGGCGCTGGGGATCGCCAGCAATTTCATCAATCGTCTGCAGGCCGACGGCATGAGCGCCATCGATGAATTGCCGGCGGAGCTTGAGGCGAGCGTACGCCAGGAGGCGGAGGCTCGCGCCGGGGCCGCCGCGCGCAGTGCGGCCCGGACGGTGATCGGACGTCTCGGCCTGCAGCCGGGAGCGGTTGAGGTCGATGTGGCGCCGGGCGGCATGGTGCGCATCGATCTGCGCCCTGAGCCGTCCGCGAGCCCCACGGCGCTGACCCCGGGGACGGCCGCCGCGCCGGACGCGGCGCCGGCGCAAGCTGACGCGCAGCCCGCGACGATGGCGTGGGACGGCGGCGCCTGCCCGCGCATCGTCAACGCCCGCGACCTGGAGCAGAACGTCGAACTCGCGACGCGCTGCGCCTTTCAGCGCCTGACGGCCTCCCGCCAGTTCGAATATGTCGAGCCGAACTACATCGTCGATGTGCAGTTCGAGCGGCTGTTCCCACCGCGCCAGCAGCCGGCGCCGACGACGCCGTCGCCCGCGCCGCAGGCGCCGGAGGTGACCCCGCCCGCGACCACCGCCTTGACCTTGCCGAACGATCCGCTGGCGGCGTTTCAATGGCATTTCCGGCCGCGCGGCGCATCGGCCGGCCAATCGCCGGGCGGCGCCGGGTTTGAAACCTTCTGGACCCAGGCGCGGCAGACCGGGTCGCGCAACGTGCGCGTCGCGGTGCTCGACACCGGCCTGTTGACCGACCACCCCGACATCGCCGCGTCGCAGAATGTTGGCCCGGGAATCGACCTGATCAACAGCTTCGAACGCGCCGGCGACGACGACGGCGTCGACAACAATCCCTACGATGTCGGCGATCGCTGCGGCCAGGCGCGCGAAAATTCGTATCACGGCACGCATGTCGCCGGCACGATCGGCGCCGTGGCCACTAATGACCGCGTCGGCGTCGCCGGCGCAGCATGGCAGGTGACCGTCATTCCGGTGCGCGTGCTCGGTCGCTGCGGCGGCGAACTCGCGGATATTGTGAGCGGCATCCGTTGGGCGGCGGGTCTCGCGCCTGCGGTCACCGAGACCGGCGCGCAGCTCGTCAACGCCAACCCTGCCGACATCATCAATATGAGCCTGAGCGTCGGCATCCCGTGCCCCGCCTCGATGCAAGCGGCGATCGACGCAGCGGTCGCGCGCGGCTCCGTGGTCGTCGTCGCGGCCGGCAACAAGGCTCGGCAGACGCGCGATTATGCGCCGTCGAATTGCAACAACGTGATTGTCGTCGGCGCGAACGATGCGCGCGGCGCGCTCGCCTTCTACTCGAATTTCGGCCCGGAAGTGGACATCCTCGCGCCCGGCGGCGACACCTTCGCCGACACCGACAATGACGGTCGTCCCGACGGGGTTCTTTCCTCGCGCGTGTCCGGCGTCGAGTGCACCGATCCGGCCACCAACGCCGCCGCGCCGACCTGCTATTACGGCTTCCTGCAAGGCACATCGATGGCGACGCCGCACGTCTCAGCCGGCTTGGCGCTGCTTGCGGCGCAGACGGGCTTGCGCGGGCGTCTCCTGGAGGATGCGCTGTTCACGCGCGCCATGAGCGCAGTCGATCCGGCGCAATGCCGGATCGATTGCGCACGCAACGCATTCGCCACGCCGGTCGAAGGGCAGGCGGGCCGATGCATGCGCCAGTGCGGACGCGGCATGCTCGATATGGCGCGCGCCGCGACGGCGCCTGTCAGCCAGCCGATCACGCCGGCCGGCGGCATGCGGCGGCGCTGAGGCGCGTATCGGGAGGTCCGCGATGGACCGCAAAGCGTTGCGCAATGCAGGCCTCGGCGCAGGCGGGCTCTGCCTCGCCGCCGCGCTCGGCGTCGCGGTGACGCAACGTACAGACGCCCCGCTGCCGCAGCCGCGCCCTGCGCCGACGGCGCCGGCGCCGAGCGCGGCGGACGTGCGCGCGTCGCCGGCCGCGCCCATCATCACGCCCTTGCCCGAAGCGCCGCAGCCGCCGGCAGTCGAACCCTCCAACGCGCCGCAGCCGGCGCCGGTTCAGGGCGCGAAAGTGTCTTTCCTGGTGCGCTTCACGGACGATCACCCGCTTGCGCGCGCACAAGCGCTGGAGGCGCAGGGCCGCCGCGCCGAAGCCGCCCAGGCCGCGCGCGCCGGCTTGCGCCGCACCCGCGCCTTGCGCGGCTTGTGCTTCCAGCGCTTCACCGCCGGCGGCTATGAAATCGTTCTTGAATCGTGCAATCAAATCGCAGCGTCGGACCAGGACGCTTATGTCGAGCGGTGGACGGCGGCGTTGAGCGGGCTGGACGGCGTGGAATACGCCGAGCCCAACGCCATCGCCCAGCCCGATCGCGCCGCTCAAAAATTATAGGGGAGAGAGCCTTGGCCGCTCACGCGCAGTCTTTAACGCAAAGCGCAATCATCGATCGCGCCGTACGCACCGCAGACGGCCTGTCGCTGCATGTGCGCGATTACGAGCCCTTGGCGCCCGTCACCGGCCTGCCGGTGATCTGCCTGCACGGCCTGACCCGCAACGCCAATGATTTCGAGGTCGTCGCGCCGCGCATCGCTGCGCTGGGCCGGCGCGTCCTCGCGATGTCCATGCGCGGCCGCGGCCGCTCCGACCGCGATCCCGATCCGGCGCATTATGCGCCGCCCGTCTACGCCCAGGACGTGATCGCCGCGATGGCGCAATTGGACGTGCCGCGGGCGGTGTTCATCGGCACGTCGATGGGCGGGCTGATCTCCATGCTTGTCGCCGCGATGGCGCCGGACAAGATCGCCGCCTGCGTGCTCAACGATATCGGTCCTGAATTGGATCCCGCCGGTTTGCGGCGCATCGGCGCCTATGTCGGCCAGCAGGGCGCGGTGACGGGATGGAGCGCCGCCGCAGACATTGCACGCAAGCACAATGAAATCGCGTTTCCGGGCCGGGACCAGGCGTTCTGGGAGGCGTTTGCGCGCCGCACATTCCGCGAGCGCCCGGACGGCGCGCTGGAGCCGGACTATGATCCCATGATCGCGCTGGCGTTTCAGCCGCAGGATGCGCCGGCGCCGGACATGACTCCGCTGTTCGCCGCGCTGGCGAAGGCGCCGATCCTCGTCGTGCGCGGCGGAACCAGCGATTTGCTCTCGCCGCAGGGCGTCGCGCGCATGCAATCCCTGGCGCCTGGCGCCGCGGTCGCGGTGGTCGACGGCGTCGGCCATGCGCCGATGCTGGACGAGCCGCAGGCTTGGGACGCCATCGTCGATTTTCTGGCCCGCACGCCCTGAGTGGGAGGCGCAGCTGCTGCGGGCTGACGCCGCATCGGGCTTCGCACCACGGCGGAGGGTGAAGGACAACGTCCGAACGCGGAGCCGCGCGCGCAGGGTTGGCGTGGCGGCTGCGCGCACGGCGATCTGGCGGAGAGGGTGGGATTCGAACCCACGATACCCGTGAAGGTATTCCGGTTTTCGAGACCGGCGCGATCGACCACTCCGCCACCTCTCCGCGGGCGCTCCTGACGGGTCAGGGGCGGGTCGAGGGGCGGTAGATAGGCCAAGCCGCCGACGAGGGAAAGTGGCCTAAGCGGCCCGGCGCGCTGCGTAGCGGCCGTCCTCCAGGGCGATGACACGGCCATAGCGGGCGAGCGTGGTGAGCACTTCGGCGATGCGTTTCTGGCGGGCTTCGCTGGCTTTGCCTTTGAAGAGGCGCGCGGCGCCGGCGGCGTCGACTGGCTGGGCGAAGGCGGCGAGGGCGGCTTCTAGGGCGAGGGGCTGCTCGTAGCGGTCCTTGGGGAAGTCGGGGAGCTTGGCTTCGGACTTGGTCTCGACGTCTTCGAGATCGAGATCGCCGCTCTTGGGCGCGGGCGCGTCCTTGGCGAAGCGGGGGATTTGGTAATCGGGGCGCAGCCAGCGGACGAAGCCTTGGGCTTCCTCCCCGGTGCGCTCGGCGTTCAAGGCGACGAGGCGTTCGAGGATTTGCTCGTCGCTCAGATCGGCGGGCCAGCCGTAAGCCTCGGCGGTCGCGGCGTCGATCCGATCGTGGAGATCCTTAAGCACGAGCACGAGGCCGCGCGTTTTCACGTCCTCGTCCGCTGGGGTGAGTTCGGCGCTGGCCTTCACTTTTTCAAGCACGTTGTAGAGGCCAGTGAGGGTGAGGTCGGGATGTTCGGCCTGCACGCGCTTGCGCGTGGAATCGAGTTCTTCGCCGAGCGCGCGGAGCTTGGCTTTGAGCGGCTCGGGCGGATCGGGGAAGGGAAAGGGATCGAAACAGGACGTTTTGACGTAGACCGGCCTGTCTTCAAGCAAGGCGCCAGCTTGAGATGTCCAGGCGAGGTGCGTTCTCGATGAGAGAATGGCTAGGTGCGCTCCGTCACCGCTTGCGATCACGATGAGTTTGTTGTCTGGCAGTACGCTACCATCAAGAAACAAAAACGTTCGATGTTGTGACGTTTCAATCGTTGCGATGTAACGGTTGAGGCCATCTAGCGCCGGTCGCAGTTCGCGGCGCGGTTCGCCGAACACCCACCAATTGTTCTTGTACGTCTCGCGATTGTTCTGATCGCGCTCGGGCTTCACCTGGGTGAGCAGGTGTTGATAGACTTCCGGGTAACGTTGGCGAACCTCGTCGGCGCTCAAGCCGAGCAGATCGATCACCATCGCATCGCGCGAATGGCCGGCGAGATCGCGGCCGTTGCGATAGGGGCGGATGTGGCGCTCAAGCCCGGCGCGCTTGCCGAGACCGAGCAGCGCTGCTTCCGCAGGTGTTACGATGAAGCCTGCGCCGTGCAGTTTTACACCGGGTGAACACAGGCCCTCGCCGGCGAGCAAGGGGACAGCCTTCGTCACATCAACACCGACGCTCAAGTCCGCGTTGATCCTGCCCATTGAAACCTTGAACTCGATTTTCGGTTCGTCGGTGTCGATGTCGCGTTCGGAGACGGATTCCATCAGCGTGCCGAAGGTCGGTGCGGTTTGCGCGACGGTCATGGCGATGCGCACGGCGGCGCTATCCTTTGTCGCTTTGGTCCAAGGCTGATCGGGGATGGCGAAGACCAGGCAGAGCGGGGTCTTGCCCGCGAGATGGCGCTCGATCACGCGGCGCTGAAACACCTGGCTGATCGAATTCGTGGTGACGAGACCGAAGCGGCGCAGCTTGCTTTCAGCGGCGGTGAGGATGCCCGCGGCGCGATCCCACCAATACATTACATAATCGGCGCTCTCATTCATCTGCGGATGCGCGGCCCAGAGCGCTTCGGCGTAGCCGGGATCGGTGCGCGAGCGGATGTCCTTGCCGCCGATGAAGGGCGGGTTGCCGACGATGAATTCCGCTTCTGGCCAAGTAGGGCGGCGGGGATTGGGATAGGATTCTACGCCATTCTGGAATTTCGGCAGAGGAAACCCGTCCCACGTCAGCACCGCGTCATAGCCTTCGCGGCGGCCAAAATTGATGTTGTCGAACGCCCGCAGGATCGGCTCTTCAGGATGAGCGGACGTATTGCGATAGTGCCATTGCAGATACCCGATCCAGACCACCAATTCGGCGATGGCGGCGGCGCGCGGATTGCGCTCAAGTCCCAGGAAGAGATGCGGATCGACGGTGAGGTTTTTGAATGTCAGCAGGCCTTGTTCGTCGCCCAGTTTCGTCAAGGTCTCCAACACCTCGCCTTCGAGCTGTTTCATGAGTTCGAGCGCAACATACAGAAAATTGCCCGTGCCGCAGGCCGGGTCCAAAACGCGCGTGTGCGTGAGCTGATCGAGAAACCCGCGAATGATGGCGACGGCGTCGTCGTCCTTTCCGTCCTCCTTGGCCAATTCGGCCTTCGTCAACGCTGCTTCCCAATCAGCGCGCATCGGCGCCATCACCGTAACCTCGACCAGGCGCTGCACATAGGCGCGCGGCGTGTAATGGGCGCCGAGTTTCTTCCGCTCGGCGGGATTTAGCGCCTGTTCAAGCAGCGTGCCGAAAATGGCCGGATCGACTTCGCGCCAGTCGGCCTCAGCGGCGCGCATGAGTACGCCGATCTCTTCGCGCCGGAGCTCGAACACTGTGGTGTTCTTGAACAGGCCGCCGTTGAAATGGCGGATGCGCGCGTCTAGCACTTCGCTGATGTCGACGCCCGATTCCATCTCCGACCAAAGGCGTTTGAGTCGACGCGGAAAGATTTCCGGCGTCTCGACGCACTTTCGCAGGAGTTCTCGAAAACTTGTTTTCGGCAAAAGCCCCGTGTCCTCGGCGAACATCGTGAACAGGCAACGCATCAGGAAGTGCGCTACATCCTCTGCGTGATTGCCGCGCTCTTCCAGCGCCTTGCTGACTTCGGCGAGATAGGCCGCGATCCCGCGCGTGACGCGAACGGCCTTCCTGGCTGGATCGAGTGCATGCGGGTTGGTCCAGATCGACTTGAGCAGATCTCGTGGCTTCGCATCGCGCAGATCATCAAGAAAGATGCGATACCCGTTGCGGTCGGGGAATTGCGTGTAGGCGCGGCCCGTGCCCGTGAAGTCGGCGTAAAGCTCCAGACAATGGCCGACGTCGCAGACGATGATGAAGGGCGGGGCCTTATGGGATGCTTCAAGCAGAAAGACATAGCCCTCCGCCTGCTTGCGCGCGTTGCGCATCATCACATCCCAGCCGCGTTGTGCGGTTCGCTCGCCCTGGGGCGCTTCATTGAACAGGATCATCTGGCCCGGCAGCGCGTTCTTGCTGCCCGGTAGTCGTGATTGCTTCGCCTCGAGAATAAAGCAGTCGCGCTTGTAAAGGTCGATGCGCTTGGGGTTTGAGGTGTCCGCGCTTTCGCGCGGCCTCACCGGGCGTTCGAATGTGTAGTCTCCGCCTTCGCCGCCAATCGATGCGTCCGGCCGGTCAACGCCAAGCACGTCACAGAGCTCGTACAGAAATCCGACATAATTGGCCCGCTCGGCGCCGTGGCTCGATTTCCACTTCGCGATAAAGGCTTCTGCGCTGGTCACACCCACCCCCTC
Organism: Hyphomonadaceae bacterium; assembly: GCA_033764725.1. Taxonomy (GTDB): domain Bacteria; phylum Pseudomonadota; class Alphaproteobacteria; order Caulobacterales; family Aquidulcibacteraceae; genus RI-43. The sequence goes on along the minus strand of JANRIR010000015.1, from coordinate 40,209 downwards.
CAAGCTCAACTATGGGGGGAAACCAACGCCCAAATCCACCCCATCCCCCGTTGACCCGCCCCGGCCCCCGCGGCTATATCGCCGGCTCCCCGCCCGGGCGCATGCTCGGGCGGCCCTTTCTTATTGGACGTTGCATCATGTTCGCGGTGATCAAGACCGGCGGGAAGCAGTATCGGGTCGCTGCGGGCGACACGATCGTGATCGAAAAGCTCGAGGGCGAGCCGGGGGCGACGGTGTCGTTCTCCGACGTGCTCATGGTCGCCGACGGCGGCAAGGTCACCGTGGGCGCCCCGCGCGTCGCCGGGGCCTCGGTCACGGGCGAGCTGGTGGAAACCGCCAAGGGCGAGAAGGTGATCGTGTTCAAGAAGCGCCGCCGCTCGACCTATCGGCGCAAGAACGGCCACCGCCAGTTCGAAACCAAGGTCAAGATCACGGCCATCCAGCCCGGCTGATTTGTAACGCGAAAGCCCACGTCTCGCCCCATTCAGGGGCCAAACGAACCTCATCGGAGCACGCGCCATGGCGCACAAAAAAGCAGGCGGTTCCTCTCGCAACGGGCGCGACAGCCCGGGCCAACGGCTTGGCGTGAAGCGCTTCGGCGGACAGCGCGTGCTGGCCGGCAATATCCTCGTGCGCCAGCGCGGGACCAAATTCCATCCCGGCACGAATGTCGGATGTGGACGCGACTATACGTTGTTTGCGCTCGTGGACGGCGAAGTGACCTTCGCCACGAAACGAGACGGGCGCACCTTCGTATCGATCCTTCCGGCCGCCATGGCGGCCGAATAGGCGACTTCGGACCATTTCCGGGTCGCCGCTCACGATGGCGATCCGGTTTGACTTCACCCGCGCGGGGGAGCCGGAACGCCGGCTCCCCCGTTCGCATTTTGGGGGCGCCGACACCTCGCGCGGAGCAGCGGAGGCGCCTATGCGCACGACGATCGAGACCGAACGCCTGATCCTGCGGCCGCTCGCCATGAGCGACGCCGCCCGCATCGCCGCGCTCACGTCGGACATCGATGTGGCCCGCATGGTCGGCATGATCCCGTATCCGCATCCTCGCGTCGCAGCCGAGGGGTTCATCCAGATCATGCATGCGCGCCAGGCGCTGGGGCTGGATCATGTCTATGCGCTCGACGCCGGCGGCGACGCGCTGATCGGCTGCATCGGCGCGCACCGCAAACGCGCCGGCGACATCGAGATCGGCTACTGGGTCGGCCGGCCCTATTGGGGCCGCGGCTACGCCACCGAAGCCGCGCGCGCGGTCTCCGCGGAGGCGCTGCGCGAAGGGCCGGTGACGGCGACGCACTTCGTCGACAATCCCGCCTCGGGGCGCGTGCTGGAGAAGGCGGGTTTCGCCTATACCGGCGAGATCGAGCCGCGCTTTTCGCTGGCGCGGGGACGCAATGTCGATGCGCGGCTGATGATGCTGCTCGCGCAGGACGCAGCGATGCGCCGCCGCATGGGATTTGCGGCGGCGTAACGCGGATGCTTTTCAGCGCGGCGAACGATCTCTAGTGTAGGGCTGCTTTTCCAAGCCTTGTGTCCCGGCTCTTGAGTCCGGGCTGGCGCGCGCCCTGTGGGTTTGCGTGTTCCGCGTGGGGAAGCCGGTGGCGTAGCTCAGTGGTGAGAGCGGCCGGCGTGCGCCGGCAGGACGAAGGTTCAATTCCTTTCGCCTCCTCCAAACGACTAGCTCAGTGGGTTAGAGCACAAGACTGCTGATCTTGCTGTCGGAGGTTCGACTCCTCTGTCGTTTCGTTCGCTTTCCAAGCGGACTTCAAAATCGGGGAGCCGGTCGCTTCCCAGCCGCGCGACGATCGCAAGGCTTCGGCTGCGCGAGCGGCTGCGCGACAAGCGTCGGGGATGCTCTGCGCGCGCGCGGATGCCGCCTGCGGGCGATGAAGGCGGCGCCGGATCTTCGGGTTCGGCGTGCGCGTCAAAGCCTTCAGGCTCAAGCGCGGGCCCGCATCGACGGCGTGGGTAAGCGACCGGCGACCTTTGTGTTTGCGCAATTATAGAAGTAAAGCAGAAGACCATGACGACGAAGCGCGGCCTTTTCCATCTCACCGCAATCATCGACGACGAAGAGCGCGGCCTGTTGACCCGCGACGGCCGCTTCGAGGCGGTCCTGTCGCCGGGGCGCTTTCGCGCGTTCGACCCCGGCAAGCGCCTCGCGGTTGAGACGATCCGCGTGGTGCGCGGCGAGTTTCCGGTGGAGCGCGCGCTTCTTCTGGTGCGCGCACGGCCAGAGCTTGCGGACATGTTCGAAATCGTGCGCGTCGGCGCCAACGAGATCGCGATCGTCTCGCTCGACGGCGAGCCGAAGCACGTGGTGCTGCCGAACTCCGCGCGGGCGTTCTGGAAGGTCGCGACGGAGGTGACGGTGGAGCGCATCGACACCGCCGCGTCTCTGCGCGTGGAGCGCAAGCATCTCGACAAGATCGATGCGGCGCGCACGACCAGCATCGTGCAGGCTTTGGTCGAGCCGCACGAAGCGGCGCTGCTGATCGTCGATGGCGAAGTCAAAGAACGCCTGGGGCCGGGCCGTTACGCCTTCTGGGGCGTCGCGCGCACCGTGCGCGTGGCGAAGGTCGATCTGCGGCCGACGCCGCTCGAGGTCACCGCCCAGGAAATTTTGACCAAGGATCGCGTCGCGATCCGCGTCACGCTGACGGCGTTCTTCCGCATCGTCGACCCGGAAAAGGCCGTGCTGGCGTCGGCGGATGTCGCCAACACGATCTACCGGCTGGTGCAATTCGCGATCCGCGAAGGCGTGGCCACGCGCACGCTCGATGAAATCCTCGCCGCGCGCGATTCCATCGATGCTGAGGTGCGCGCTTTCGTGGCCGAGCGGGTTGAGGCGCTTGGCGCGGAGATCGGCGACATCGGCGTGAAGGACGTGATCCTGCCCGGCGACGTGCGCGAGCTTCTCAACAAGGTCGTGGAGGCGGAGCGCGTCGCGAAGGCCAATCTCATCCGCCGCCAGGAAGAGACCGCCGCCACGCGCTCGCTGCTCAACACGGCGCGGCTGATGGAGGACAATCCGCTTCTGCTGCGGCTGAAGGAATTGGAGGCGTTGGAGCGGCTCGTCGAGAAGGTCGGGCGCATCGATCTGCACGCCGGCGAAGGCGCCGGCGGATTGCAGGCGCTGCTCACCAATCTCTATCGTTTGCGCGCGCGCGACGGCGCTGCGCCCGAATAGGGACTTGGCCTGGCGGCGCTGCAGGCTGCGCCGCGGCGAATCTTGCGCGCGGCACGCAACATGGTTGAAATGTCCGAAGCGTAGCCCTGCGCTCGGAGTCTGACCATGAGCGACATCATCGCCGAGCGCCGCACAGCCAGACTCGATGGCGACTTCGTCGTCTTTCTGATCGGCATGCGGGTGAACGCGCCGCTCAAGGTCTGGAAATGGGCGCCGGTCGCTTCGGCGATGCCGCGCATGCTGATCGAGCTTGCGAAGCGCCCGGAACTCGGCCTGCTGCATGCCCGGACGTTTTTCGGATTTCCGAACATTTTCGTATTGCAATACTGGCGCAGCTTCGAGCACCTGCACCGCTACGCCACCGACGCATCACTCGCCCATCTGCCCGCCTGGCGCGCCTTCAACAAGACGATCGGTTCGAATGGCGATGTCGGCATCTGGCACGAGACCTATCTCGTGAAGGATGGGGCGCACGAAAGCGTCTACAACAATATGCCGCTGTGGGGGCTCGCGGTCGCGGGCGAGAGCGCGCCGGCGGAAGCGTCGCGCAAGAGCGCGAAGGGGCGTCTACGCCGGGGCGACGGCGCCGATCACCCAGCCGGCGTCGACGCATAAGCCGCTTTCACCGCGGCCGCGAAATCGTCCAGGATCGGCGCGTAGCGCTTCTCCACCGCAGCGCGCGCATCCGGCGCCGCTCGCTCCGGCGCGCCGCCGTCGAACGGCGGCGCAGGATCATATTCAAGAGAGAGTTGGATCGCGCGCGCCGTGCGCTCGCCTGCGAGTTCAGCCAGCAGCGTAAAGGCGAAATCGATCCCCGCGGTGACGCCGCCGCCGGTGAACACGGCGCCGTCGCGCACGACGCGCGCCTCGACGGGCGTGGCGCCGACCAGCGGCAGCAGATGGCGATAGGCCCAATGCGTGGTCGCGCGCTTGCCGGCGAGCAGACCCGCGGCGCCGAGCAGGAAAGACCCCGTGCACACCGAGGTCACGTAGCGGGCGTTGGCGCCCTGGGCGCGCAAGAACCCGATCAGCGCCGGATCGCCCATCGCATCCCGCACGCCGAAACCGCCCGGCGCACAGACCACGTCCAGCGGCGGGCAATCCGCAAAGGTCGTCGTCGGGACCAGCCCCAGCCCGCAATCGGAGGGAACAGGGTCGAGGCTGCCGGCGACGATATGGGTGGTCGCCCCCGGCGCGCGATGAAGCACCTGCAGCGGGCCGGTGAAGTCCAGCTGCGTGACGTTCGGAAACAGGACGAAGCCGATGGCGAGCGACATGGGGGCCTCCGCGGTCGGCATAGCGCAGGCGCGGCGTTCGCGCGAGCGATCCCCCTGCGCGGGCGCACCGAAGAGGCGGGGCGATCGTGACAGAGCGCGCGGCGCATGCGAGAGCGCTTGCCGCATGACGTCTGACGCCTTCGACCAACCCGCCGCCGTCGCCGCCGGCTATGCCGTGATCGCCGCCGAGGCGCGCGCGCTCGACGCGCTCGCCGCCGCCCTCCAGGCGGAGCTCGCCGGGCCGTTCGGCGCGGCCTGCGCGGCGATCGCTGCAGCCCGGGGCAGGGCCATCATTACCGGCATGGGGAAGTCCGGTCATGTCGCGCGCAAGATCGCGGCCACGCTGTCGTCCACGGGTCGGCCGGCGCAATTCGTCCATCCCGGCGAGGCCAGCCATGGCGATCTCGGGATGATCACGCGCGACGATGTCGTGCTGGCGATCTCGCGGTCGGGCGAGGTCAGCGAGTTGACCGATATTCTCTATCATTGCCGCCGCCTGCGCGTGCCGCTCATCGCGATGACGTTCAAGGCGCACAGCACGTTGGCCAAGGCGTCGGACGTCGTCCTGCTGCTGCCGGATTGCGGCGAGGCGAGCGATGATGCGCCCGCGCCGACGACGTCGACCACGATGTGCATGGCGCTGGGCGATGCGATCGCTGTGGCGTTGTTGAAGTCGAAAGGCTTTACGGCCGCGCACTTCAAGGAAATCCATCCTGGCGGCACGCTGGGCGCTGCGCTGAAGCATGTCGGCGACATCATGCGCAGCGCCGTTCCGCAGGTGACGCCGCAAACGCCGGTGCGCGAGACGCTTGCGGCGATGACCGCAGGCGGAATCGGCTGCGTTGCGGTGGTCGAAAGCGGCGCACTCGTCGGCGTCGTCACCGACGGCGATTTGCGGCGCAAACTGTCGCCCGCGATGTTCGACGCCGCCGCCGCCGACATCATGACGCCCCGTCCGCTCGTGATTGCGCCGGAGGCCTCGTTGGCCGACGCCATCGCCGTTCTCAACGAGATGAAGATCACGGTGCTCATCGTCGTCGCGGGCGAAAAGCCCGTCGGCGTGGTCCATATGCACGATCTGCTCAGCGCAGGCGTTCGATAATTGTAATGGGGAGACAATAATGCAGCCGCCGTTCAAGCTGTTTGGCGCCGAGCTTTCGCCGTATTCGATGAAGGTGCGGGCCTATCTGCGCCACAAGGGCCTTGCGCATGAATGGATAGCGCGCAGCCAGGCGACGCAGGCCGCGTTCCAGAAATACGCCCGATTGCCGCTGATCCCGGTGCTCGTGGACGCCAGCGACGCCGCCTTTCAGGATTCCACGCCCATCATCGAACGCCTCGAGGCGGCGTTTCCCGAACCGTCCACGTCGCCGGAGGACGAGGCGGTCCGCTTCATCGCCAGCCTGTTGGAGGATTACGCCGACGAATGGGTGAACAAGGCGATGTTTCATTATCGCTGGACCTACGAGGCCGACCAGATCAGCGCCGCGCAGCGCATCGTGGCGGCGATGTTCGGAGATGCCGGGGGCGATGCGGACGGCGCGGTCGCCGTCGTGCGCGAGCGTATGACCGGGCGGCTGCATCATGTCGGCTCGAGCGCCGAAACCGCGCCCGTGATCGAAGCCTCGTATCGCCGCTTGCTGCACGCGCTGGAAACGCATTTGGCGCGCCGCCCCTATTTGCTTGGCGAGCGTCCTTCGATCGGCGATTTCGGTCTCGCCGCGCAGCTGGCGCAGCTCGCCTCCGATCCGACGCCAGGCGCGATCCTGCGGGCCGAGGCGCCGAACACCGCCGCCTGGGTCGCGCGCACGATGGACGCGCCGCAGGGCGAGGGCGCATTCGAAACGCTCGACAGTCTGCACGAGACGCTTGCGCCGCTGCTGCGCGCCGAAATCGGTGAAACCTATCTGCCCTGGATGGCCGCCAACGCCGACGTCATGCTCGATGGCGGCGAGACGCTTGAACTCGACATCCACGGCCAGGCGTTTCGCCAGACGCCGCAGAAATACGCGGTGCGGGCCTACGCCGAATTGAAGCGCAAGCGTCAGGCGGTCGCTGCGCCGTCGCTGCAGGCGCTGCTGGAGGAGACCGGTTGCGCCCGCTATCTGCCGCTGCACAACGGCGCCGAGGGCGAGGCGGACGAGGCCGAAGACGGCGAGGATTGACGCCGTGCGCGCGCAGAAGCGCGACACAGCGCGGGGCGCGTCGTGAGACAGGTCGATCGCCTTTTCGCGACGTTGGTGTGCCGCACTGCATTGGCGGACGACGCGCTTGTGGCGGACCTCGCTGTAGCGTGCCGCAGCATCGCTGCCGATGATGAGGCCGGCCAGGCCTGGTCGCGCGCGCACGCCTATCAGGGCTATACGTCTTATGCGTCCTTGAACGATCTCGCCTGGCGCATGCCGGCCTTCGCTGCGCTGGAACGCGCGCTCGATCCGTTGGTGGCGGCGTTCGCGCGCGATCTCGCGTTCGACCTCGGACGCCGAAGGCTGCGCGCGAATGCGCTGTGGGTGAACGTGCTGGAGCCGGGCGGCGCGCATTCGGGCCATATCCACCCGCAGAGCGTGATCTCGGGAACGGTCTATATCGACGTGCCGCCCGGCGCATCGGCGCTGCGCTTCGAGGATCCGCGCCTCGCGATGATGATGCATGCGCCGCAGCGCAAGCAGACCGCGCGCCGCGATCTGAAAAGCTTCATCACCGTGGCGCCGTCGGCCGGTGATGTGGTGTTGTGGGAAAGCTGGCTGCGCCACGAGGTGACTCCGAACACAGCCGACCGCGCGCGCATATCGGTGAGCTTCAATTATGCCTGAGCCCGCCATCGCGCGGTCCGAAAACGGCGAGACCGTCCGCGCGTGATGGCGTCTAACGACGCGACAGGAGCGCCGTTCATGTCCTTCCGGATTCAGGGTCTTTCATCTGCGCCATTCCAAGCGCTCTTCGGCGCCGAGGAGGCGACGCTTGCGGCCGCAGGAGTTCAGCGCGTGCGCGTCGTCGCGCCCTACAGCGCGCCGTGCCGCATTACGCTCGATGATGCGGACGTGGGCGAGACGGTGCTGCTGCTCACGCACATGCACCAGCCGGCCCAGACGCCGTATCGCCAGCAGGGGCCGATCTTCGTGCGCGAGCGCCCTGGTGAAACCGCCAATCTGCGCAATGAGATTCCACCCGCCTTGCGGCGCCGTTTGCTGTCGCTGCGCGCCTTCGACGCCGCCGGCATGATGGTCGATGCGGATGTCGTCGACGGCGCGGATGCGGCGGCGATGATCGAGCGGCTGTTCGCCGATCCGGCCGTCGACGCCATCCACGCGCATTATGCGCGACGCGGATGCTTTGCGGCGCACGTCACGCGTTGAGGTTCATGCCGGCGCCAGCGCCGCGCGCGGCAGCAGCGTAGAAATAAGCGCCTTCATCGCCCGCGCGCCGTCTTCGAAGGGCTGCACGTTGCGGCGCGTCCGCGCGAGAACGATGGCGCCCTCGATGGCGCCCATGAGCGCGGTGGCGAAGCTCGAGGCGTCGTTGTCGTCGAGCCCCCACTGGCGGGCGACGTCGGCGACTTCCTTCTCCCACAATACAAACACGCGCTGGGCTGCGGCGGTGATCTCCGGTGCGTGGCTTGCGCCCTCCAGCGCTGCAATCGCAACCAGGCAGCCGTTGCGGAATTCGCTTTTCTGCAGGTCCTGCGCCCAGGCGTGGAACGTGCCGTCGATATAGTCCTCCGGCGTCGGGCTCACGGAGGCGCGCAGGCGCAGGCGCTCGATCACCCGCTCCCCGGCGCTGGCGATCGCCTCCTGGACGATCTGGGTCTTGCCGCCGGGGAAGTGGAAATAGAGCGAACCGCGCGGCGCGCCCGAGGCCTCCAGCAGCTCCGCCACGCCGACGCCCTCGAACCCCCGCTGGCGAAACAGCCGCACCGCGGCCTGCAGCATTACGTCCTTGGCTTGCGATTTTGTCACCAGGTTCCTCCCAGGGCCGGCTTGTATGATGACCGGTCTATATAATATCGTCGTTACCGGTTGGCGGGCGTCTCCGCAAGCCAGCCTGGTGTGTCCAACTCTTTGTGTGAAAGGCGCTGCGCATGTCGCATGCTCGCAAATCCCTCCAAGCCGCGATCATCGCCGGTTTCGCCGTTTTGGCCAGCGCGCAAGCGCCGGTTTGGGCCGGCGATATCGACGCCGACCGCGCCCAGGCCATCTCGGTCTGCCGGGCGGAGCTCGCCCAACAGGCCGGCGTCGAGGCCACCTCGTCGACGATCGATCTCGACCGCATCCGCACCAAGCCGCGGGTGGTCGAGCTGCGCTTCCGCGTTTCGGGCCGCGACGGGTCGTCCTGGTACGCCCAGTGCGACGTGCGCCGCACCACCGGCGAGATCGCCGAGCTCACCCACGGCCAAGGCGCGCTCCTGGCCGGCGCGCCGACCACCGTGGCGGTCAACTGAGCCTCAACCCTGAGCCAAGACTTGAGCGCGCAGCGGGCCCCGCTGCGCGCTCTTGTTTTTGTGATCCGCCGCCGCCTCGCCAGACCGCCAAGGCGCGCTTAAGTCCTTGACGCGAAACTCAAAAAGGGATGCGATGCTGAGACGAACCTTCCTGGCCGGCATGGCCGCGCCGATCCTGGGCTGCGCGCCCGGGCGGGCCGGCGCCGAGGCGGCCGCGCAAGCGCCGGCGCTGGCGGTCGATCAACTCGCGACGGGCCTCGCGGCGCCGTGGGGGCTCGCCTTCCTGCCAGATGGCGCGGCGCTGATCACGGAAAAGGTCGGCGGTGTGCGCCTCATGCGCGATGGCGCGGTAGAGGAGGGTGCGGTGATGGGCGGCCCCTCGCGTGTGCGGGCGGACGGGCAGGCGGGATTGCATGACATTGCGCTCGATCCCCGCTTTGCGGAGAACGGCTTCGTCTACATCTCCTTTTTCGAGGACGCGGGACCGCGCGGGCGCCTTGCGCTCTACCGCGCGCGTTTCGATGGCAGGGCGTTGCGCGACGGCGCAGTGATCTATCGCGCCAGCCAGCGCAGCGGGACCAACCATCCCGGCGGCCGCATGTGTTTTCTTCCTGACGAAACTTTGTTGCTGTTCGTGGGTCTGCCGGACAACGAGCGCGACGCGGCGCAGGATCTACGCAGCACGCTCGGCAAGGTGCTGCGCCTCACGCGAGACGGCGCGGCTGCGCCCGGCAATCCGTTCGCCGGGCGCGCCGACGCCGCGCCGGAGATTTACAGCTACGGCCATCGCAACGCGATGGGCCTCGCCTATGATCGCGAGACGAACATCGTCTGGCTGCACGAAAATGGCCCGCGCGGCGGCGACGAACTCAACATCATTCGCGCCGGCGCGAACTATGGCTGGCCGCGCGTCACCTATGGGCGCGAATATTCCGGTGCAGAGATCACGAGCATCCGCACCGCGCCGGGCGTCGATGCGCCGGTGACGCAATGGACGCCCTCGCTGGCGCCGTCGGGCCTGTGCGTCTATCGCGGCGCGATGTTCCCGCACTGGCGCGGCGATCTTCTGATCGGCATGCTCGCGGGCTCTCGGATCGAGCGCGTGCGCGTCGCCGGCGGCGCGGTGACGGAACGCGAGGATCTGCTCGCCGATCGCGGCGAACGCATTCGCGACGTGCGCGAAGGGCCGGACGGCGCGCTCTATGTGTTAACCGACGGCGGCGCGCTGTTGCGGGTGCGTGCGGCCTGAAGCGTCACCGCAGCGTGGCGATCGGCGCAGCGATGGGATGCGGCGCGTGGGGCTGATCGCGCCAGCGCGCGAAATTGAACACCGCGCCTTGTTCGCGGACGTGCGCAATGGCGTCGACATCGAGCGCAGCGTGGATCCAGCCGGGCGCATTGAAGGCGCCAAGCGCTGCGATCCCATCTTCCGCGAATCCGCGATCGGGCGGGCCATAGGCGCCGGCCCAGCCGACATTGACGTCCACCGCCGGCGACCATGGCGCTTCGCCGACGAGCGGCGCCACCGCGGCGTAGCATTGGTTCTCCAGGGCGCGCGCCTGCGCGCCGATCCGCACGCGCCATGCGCCGCGCAGGGTTTCTGTGCACGACGGCGCGAGAATGATCTCGGCGCCGGCTTCCGCCAGCGCGCGCGCCATCATCGGAAATTCGACATCGAAGCAAATGCACACGCCGATGCGTGCGAAGGGCGTGTCGAAAACGCTCAGGCCCTCGCCGGGCGACACGCCCCACTGCTCATCCTCGAAGCGCGTCATGACGCGCTTTTCCTGCACCGCGCCGGCGCCGGATGGCGCATAGAGGCGCGCTGCGTTGACGAAGCGATCGCCACGCGCCTCCGGCGCGCTGCCCATGACGATAACGACGCCGAGCCGCCGCGCGAGATCGGCATGCAGCGCCTGCGCTTCGGGCAAGAGCGGCTGGAGCGCGCCAAGCGATCCGCGCAAATCCGCCGCGCCGGCGCCGAGGAGGCTCGTCAGCTCCATCGCGGCGTATTCGGGGAAAACGAGAATCTCCGCCCCATCGCGTGCAGCCTCCTCACACCAAGCGGTGATTTTGGCGCGGTATGCGTCGATCGAGGCAAGCGCTTCGATCGGATATTGCGCCAGCGCGAGCCGCGCGGTGCGGCTCACAGCGGCGCCTTTCGCCAGACTTGCATGGGTTTCTCCGATTCCGCGCCGTCGCCGAGATCGCGCCACGAAAACGTGCTGACGACGCCGTCAAGCGGCGCATAGCCGCGTGCGCGCCAGAAGGCGTCGAGCGGGCGATAATCCGCGGGGCGCGCGGGATGATCAGCGGGGCGCATCACCGCGCAGAACACGCTTTCCTGGTAGCCGCGCGCGCGGGCGTGGGCTTCGCGCGCATCGAAAAAAGCATGGCCGACCCCGCGGCCGCGATAGGCGGGCAGGAGCACGCTTTCGGCGCAATAGAACATCTGCGCAGGCTCAAAACCCGCCGCGGCGAGCGGCGCGGCCATGTCGTCGTGATGATCGCTAAGCGCGCAGCCGGTGGCGCAGCCGACGATCTCGTCGCCATCGAAGGCGGCGACGATGATCGCATCCTTGGCGGTTTCAAGAACCGACAAATAGCGCGCCTCGTACTCTTCGGCGCCGTCATAAAGATAGGGAAACGCGCGAAACACCGCGATGCGCAGCCGCGCCAGCGCCGGCAGCGCCGCATGCAGCGCAGGGCCGGTCAGCGCCTGCGTTCTCATGAGACCTGGGCGATCCAGTCCTTGAGATTGTAACGCGTCGTCACGCGGATGATCAGGCCGTCGCGGACCTCGAAAAACGCGCCGGCGGGCAGCACATAGGTTTGGCCATGCGCAGGCGGCAGCCCGTCATCGGTTGCCTTGTAGCGCCCATGCACGATGAATTCCGCCGCAGCGCGCGCCTCGCTCGGATCGGTCATGATCACGACATCGTCGAGGCGCTCGTCGTAGCAGCGGTCCATGTGCGCGAGGAATTCCGCAAACCGCGCCTTGCCGCCGCGCGTCGCGCCTTCGTTGACGTCATGGCGCAGATCATCCGCCACGCATGCGAGCATGCCGGCCCAATCCTTGGCGTTGAAGGCGGCATAGTAGCGGGCGATGAGGGCGGGGGTGGTCATGAAGAGCGTGCTTCTCGTTGCAATTTGACGGGCGGCGTCAACGCGGACTGAATACTGATTGTTCGGACGCCTCAATGAGGCGAGCGTCTCAAATTATGACAGACCTGCTGGTCTCCATCGACCCTTCCAATCGCCGTCAAACTCAAACTCAGCATTGGAATGCTGCGCACGTATAATCGACATGAGCTGATCGCCAGCCTGCGCCGACGACTTTATCCAGTGTCCGTGCCCGAGATCTTCAGAATATGCACGAATGCAAACGTCTCTGCGGTCCTCGTAAAGTATCCAGCGCACCTAAATCTCCATGTCGTGTGCCAACGATTGAGATAATTCCAGCGGGACGGGCTTATTTTCTGGGCTGGCGTGAACAACCCAGAACGACGAAAGGATCGACCGCCCGCACACTTTCGATGATGCGTCTGGCGATCCCGCCAAAAGGACCAGCCCAGAAACCTTCTCAGGGTCCTGCCCCAACTCGAACGAGTCAAGTTGTGCAGGGTACTTGCCCAGAACCAGCACGCTCATTGGCGCGTCACTAAGGCGCGCGATACAGTATTCACCGGCATAACGTTAGCCGTCGCGCCAATGGCCTAGCTCGGAAAAAATGAGCGCATCAGAACGATGACAATTCCGCCGAGGACGAACCCCATCATCCATTTCAACAAAGTGAGTTCACCACGCACCGCGGCAAACTCTGCGTCGAGCTTGCCCTCAATTTTCGAAAAGCGATTTTCGTAGCCGGCCACGGCCTCAGCGGCTTTGCGCGCTTTGTCTTCCGGCGAGCCGGCGGCGATAAGCGCATCGTAGATCTCTGACAGCATCGTAGTCATAGCATCAGGCTAGAACATCACGTGAACTCGGTCAACAAAAGTAGTGACACGTTGACGGCTGCTCTCGGTTTGGCGACAGAATTGATGGATGCCTCACCTGTCGCCCGAGCGGGTGCCATCTCCTAATTATCCAAGGCGCTCCGAAGCTTCCGGCTAATTAGTTATCCAGAAAACTTCTCAGTTTTCTGCTCCGGCTCGGGTGCTTTAGCTTGCGCAGCGCCTTCGCCTCGATCTGGCGGATGCGTTCGCGCGTCACCGAGAATTGCTGGCCGACTTCTTCGAGCGTGTGGTCGGTGTTCATGCCGATGCCGAAGCGCATGCGCAGCACGCGTTCTTCGCGCGGCGTGAGCGAGGCGAGCACGCGCGTCGTTGTTTCGCGCAGATTGCTTTGGATGGCGGCGTCGACCGGCAGGATCGCGGACTTGTCCTCGATGAAATCGCCGAGGTGCGAATCCTCCTCGTCGCCGATCGGCGTTTCGAGGCTGATCGGCTCCTTCGCGATCTTCATCACCTTGCGCACTTTTTCCAGCGGCAGGCCGAGCTTTTCGGCCAGTTCCTCGGGCGTCGGCTCGCGGCCGATCTCGTGCAGCATCTGACGCGAGGTGCGCACCAGCTTGTTGATCGTTTCGATCATGTGGACCGGAATGCGGATCGTGCGCGCCTGATCGGCGATCGAGCGCGTGATCGCCTGCCTGATCCACCAGGTGGCGTAGGTCGAGAATTTGTAGCCGCGGCGATATTCGAACTTATCGACCGCCTTCATCAGGCCGATATTGCCTTCCTGGATCAGATCCAGGAATTGCAGGCCGCGATTGGTGTATTTCTTGGCGATCGAAATCACCAAGCGGAGATTGGCCTCCACCATTTCCTTCTTGGCCTGGCGCGCCTCGCGCTCGCCTTTCTGAACGGCGTGAACGATGCGGCGGAATTCGTCGATCGGCACGCCGGTTTCTTTCGCCAGCGCAGAAATTTCACCGCGGATGCCGTTGATGTCGTCGGCTTCGGAATTGACGAATTTCGTCCATTTCTTCGAGCGCGCGGCGACTTTCTCGGTCCATTTCGGATCGAGCTCTGCGCCCTGATACGCCTCGAGAAAATCGAGCCGCGGCACGCCATTCGATTCCGCAAGACGCATCAGGCGGCCTTCCAGCGAAATGAGCTTGCGGTTGATCGCGTAGAGCTGCTCGACGAGGCTCTCGATGCGCGCATTGTTCAGCTTCAGCTTCTTCAGCTGGTCGATGATCGTCTGCTGCGCGCCGTCATAGGTTTCGGCCTGCGCGCCGGGCAGGGAGCGGCCCTTCAGCCGGGCCGCGATGCGCTTGTCCTGCAGCTTGCGGAATTGCTCGAACGCCTCAGCGATGGCGTCGAGCGTCGCCATCACGCCTTCCTTGAGTTCGGCCTCCATGGCCGACATCGAGATGGCGCCTTCGTCGTCGAAATCGTCGCCGCTTTCGGCGTTCTCCGCGCCTTCCGCGGCCGGCTCTTCCTCCGCCTCGACCGCTTCGAGCGCCGCAGGCGCGGGGCCGGTCTCTGCGCCATAGGTGGCTTCCAGATCGATGATGTCGCGCAGAAGGATTTGCTGCGCGCGCAATTCGTCGCGCCACACCATGATCGCTTCGAAGGTCAGCGGGCTCTCGCACAGGCCGCGGATCATCGCGTCGCGGCCGGCCTCGATACGCTTGGCGATGGCGATTTCGCCCTCGCGCGAGAGCAATTCCACCGAGCCCATTTCGCGCAGATACATGCGCACGGGATCGTCGGTGCGGTCGGCGTCCTCGCGCATATTGGTGACGGGCGGCTTGGCCTCGTCGCGCGTCGCGACCGCGCGGGTGGTCTCTTCTTCCTGCGCTTCGGCCTCTTCGTCGCTGTCGACGACATTGATGCCCATCTCGTTGAGCTGGCTCATCACGTCTTCGATCTGCTCGGAGGAGAATTCCTCGCTCGGCAGCACCTTGTTCAGTTCGTCATGGGTGACGTAGCCGCGCGCTTTGGCGGCCTTGATCATCTTTTTGACGGCGGCGTCCGAGAGGTCGAGCAAGGGCCCATCCGGCGCGTCGTCCTTGTCGGGCGACTTGTCGTCGGTTTTGGACGCGACCTTCGATGCGGCCTTTTGGGGCGCGGCCTTGGCCACGGTCTTGGTGCGGGGCGTGCTCATGGGCGGCGTTTTGCTCGGTTGGGGGCGCTTAGCGGAGGAGGTCTTCGTCGGCATCGATTTCTGCGTGGGTTAAGGCGTTGCGGCGGGCGGCGTTGCGGTCAGCCAGGATGGAGACGGCGCGCGCCATGGCCGCTTCTGAATCGTCGGCGTCGGCGGCGACGTCGCGCGCTTCAAAACGGCTGTCGCGAACGGTCAGATCGTGCGTCATCCGCGCCATCCATTCCCGCTCCGAGGCGTCGTCCAGGGTCTTCGGCGGGGGCCAAGCGGCGACACGCTCCAGGGCGAGTCTATCCCCAAGCTCTTGCAAATGGCGGGTCAGCGCGCCCCGGTCAATGCTTCCAGCCTCCGACCACAGTGCAAAAATCGCGCTGCGCACGCGCGCCAGCGGCGCATCCTCGATGGGAAACGCCAGAATCAGGGCCTCGCCGCGATCGATCAACCCGGGATTGTCGCACACGGCGCGCAAGACATCGCTGCCGGCGATCGCGGAGCGCGCCGCGCCGCGCGCTTTCAGCTCCGGGGTCGGGCCGAGCAGCGCTGGCGTGAATTTCCCGCCGCGGCCGCCGGGGCCGAGCCGGCCGCGCGGGGCCGGCGAAAACGGCGGGCGCGGCGGCGCCACGATCGCGTCCGCGCGGCTGAGCAGCTCGCGCAGATAGAGCGCCTTGGTGTCGCCGTCCTGGATCGCCGCGGCGGCGGCGCGCAGGCGCTTCTTGAAGTCCGCCTTGGCTTCCGGCGTGGTCAGCGGGCGGGCGTCGCGCTCCCGCGCGAACAGGGCGTCGACCGCCGGGATAGCCGCCTCGATGAGCGCCTTCAGCGCATCGGGGCCCTCGGCGCGGAACAGGTCGTCGGGATCGGCGCCGCCCGGCGCGTGCGCGATCCGGACAGTGCGGCCGGGGGCGAGGTGCGGCAGCGCGAGGTCGAGCGCGCGGTGCGCCGCCCGTGCGCCGGCGGCGTCGCCGTCGAAGCACAGAACGGGCTCGCCGCCCGCGCGCCAGACCAGCTGCACTTGCTCTTCCGTCAGCGCGGTGCCGAGCGGGGCGACCGCGGCGATCCCGGCGCGCTCGAAGGCGATGACGTCGAGATACCCCTCCGCCACCACAAGGCCCGACGCTTTGGTCTGCGCCAGGAGCGTGCGCGCGGGCTTGAGCCGGTAGAGCGTGCGGCCCTTCGAAAACAACGCCGATTCCGGGGAGTTGATGTATTTCGCCGGCTCGTCGGCCTTCATTGTCCGACCGCCGAAGGCGATGACCTTGCCGCCCGCGTCGGCGATCTCGAAGGTCACCCGGTCGCGGAACACGTCATAGGCGCGCTTGCCCGCCTCGCCGGGCCAAACCAATCCGGCGTCCGCCAATTCGGCGGCGGAGAAGCCCTGCTTGGTCAGCCGCTCCAGGGCGAATGTCCAGCCTCCGGGCGCGAAGCCGATCCCGAAGCGCGGCCAGAGGTCCGGCCCGATGCCGCGGCGCTCGAGATAGGCGCGGGCCGTTGCGCCTTCGGGGGCCAGCAGCGCTGCGCGATAGAGCGCGGCGCAGGCGGCCGCGGCGTCGTAGAGGCGCCGGCGCCGCTGGGCCTGGCCGTCGTCTTCCTCCGCATCGACCGGCAGCGCCATGCCGGCGAAATCCGCCAGCCGGGCCACAGCTTCGGGGAAGCTCAAGCCCTCCAGCTTCATCGCCAAATCGATGGTCGAGCCGGATTCGTTGCATCCGAAGCAGTGAAAGCTCCCGCGATCGTCGCGGACATGGAACGAGGGGCTCTTTTCCCCGTGAAACGGGCAGCAGGCCCAGTAATCCCCCTTCGCCGGCTGGCTCTTGCGCTTGTCCCAGGCGAGCCGCTTGCCCGCGTAATCGGCGATCGAGACGCGCTCGCGCAGTTGACGAAGGAAGGCGTCGGAAAAACGCATGCGGGGTAGGGTCGCCTCAAGCCGGGTCGCGCGCCCGGGATCGGTGATTCGGGTAAACCGATTCGCGCGCCGCAATTTCGGCGTGGTCAGTCCACACTGAGCGCCAAACGTTTTCGGAGACAGCCCATGACACGCCCCCTCGCCGCCGCAGCTGCATTCGCCGCGCTCGCCGCCGCAGCGCCCGCCGCCGCGCAGGACCACGCCGCCCACGCCGCCCGCCCGGCCGAGGGCGCGATGCTGACCATCACCGCCGAAGGCCGGGTGACCAGCCGCCCCGACCTGGCGATCGTCTCGCTCGGTGTCGTCACCGAAGGCGCGACCGCCGCAGCCGCGCTGCAGAGCAACGCCCGGGCGATGACGCAGGCGGTCGCCGCGCTGCGCCGCGCCGGCGTGGCCGAACGCGACATCCAGACCACGCAGGTTTCGGTCAATCCGCAATACGCCTACCAGGAAGGGGCCCAGCCGCGTCTGACCGGTTACCAGGCCAACAACGCGGTGAGCGCCAAAATCCGCAATCTGGACGCGCTGGGCCGCACGCTCGACGCCGCGGTCGCGGCCGGCGGCAACCAGGTGCAGGGCGTCACCTTCACCCTCGCCAATCCCGATCCCGTGCTCGACCAGGCGCGCCAGGCGGCGGTTCGCAACGCCCGCGCGCGCGCTGCGCTCTACGCCGAGGCCGCGGGGCTGACGGTCGACCGCATCGTGGCGATTTCGGAAGGCGGCGGCGGGTATCCGGCGCCGCCGCCGCCCCCGCCGATGATGATGGCGCGGATGGCGGAAGCGATGCCGACCCCCACCGCGCCCGGCGAACTGGAGACGGTCGCCAGCGTCACGGTGATGTTTGCGCTGAAATAGCAGCGCAGGCCCGTCCTTCTCCCCTTGTGGGAGAAGGTGGCGCGAAGCGCCGGATGAGGGGTGAAGGCGCGAACATTTGCAAGTTTCGCAAGCACCCCTCATCCGTCTTGCCGCTTCGCGGCAATCCACCTTCTCCCACAAGGGGAGAAGGCCATGGCGCCCGCTGGCGTACTGCGTTTCGCAATCGTCTCGCAGTGTGGGGCGCGCAGGTGCGACGCGATCGGAGGGAGCGAACCTTACGCTCGCCGGTCTTGTGCAGCAGCCTGCCAGCGACTTGTTTCAAAACGAGCCAAGCCACACCGCAGCGGGGCGTTTCGGCGCGCCGCGCACTGGGGAGGCGTAGCCGCTTGCGCGGTGCGACGCGCCAGCGCGATAAGCTTTCCAGGAATTCATCATGCACAAACTCTTAATCGCCGCGCTGATCGCGGCTCCGCTTCTCAGCATCGCGCCGGCCTATGCCGACGGCGTCGAGCGGCCGCGACCCCGCCGCGCGGCGGTCGCGCCGCGGCCCGCGCCCGACCTCGCCGGCCCGCCGATCGAGATTCCGGCCCCCATGGGCCCTGAAACCGTCAGCCTCAATGACGGCTTTCTGCGCGGCGCCGATGGCGGCGTCGGCGCGACGGCGCTGGCCTCGGCCTATGTCGGCGGCGGCTCGCGGATCGTCATCCAGGGCGGTCGCTCGACGGCGGTCGCGGTGGCGATCGCGCGGGCGAGCGCTTCGGTCAGCGTCGGCGGCGTCTCCGTCGGCGGCGGCGGCTGCCGCTAACCCTTCCACAATCCGATAGCGCTTCACTGCGTTGCGGCGGGCCTGGAAACGGGCTAAAGGCGCCGCCCGGAAGGGTTCGGGCGACGCGCGCCGGATGCAGGGGGCAAGACACATGGCGCAGGCGGATTCCGCAGCGCCGCTGCCGCCGACCGACGCAAAAGCGCCGGCCGACGCCAAGCACGGCGATGGTCACAACGCGTCCGGCGGCGGGCCCACGCACGGCTCGTTCTGGGCGCTGCTGATCGGGTCGATCGGCGTGGTCTATGGCGATATCGGCACCAGCCCGCTCTACGCCTTCAAGGAATCGGTGGCGCATATCGCGCACGGCGTCGGCGGCGCGCGCGCCGATGAAGTCATCGGCGTGGTGTCGATGATCTTCTGGGCGCTCATCATCGTGGTGACGCTCAAATATGTCGTATTCGTTTTGCAAATGGACAACAAAGGCGAGGGCGGCACGCTTTCGCTCATGGCGCTCGCGCAGCGCGCGCTCGGCAAGCGCACGCCCTGGCTGTTCCTGATCGGCGTGATCGGCGCGGCGTTGTTTTACGGCGACGCCATCATCACGCCGGCGATTTCGGTGCTCTCGGCGGTCGAAGGCCTGCGCGAAGTGCCGACGCTGCAGGGCCGCATCGACAGCTGGATTCTGCCGATCGGCGTGATCATTCTCGTCGCGCTGTTTGCGGTGCAGAGCCACGGCACCGGCGCCGTGGGGCGCTTTTTCGGGCCGATCACGGCGGTGTGGTTCGTCGTGATGGGCGCGCTCGGCGTCTACAACATCGTCATCGCGAACGAGCCGGGCATCTGGATGGCGCTGAGCCCCATTCCGGCGTTCCAATTCATGATCAGCCATGCCGGCCTGACCTTCATCGTGCTGGGTTCGGTGTTCCTCGCGGTCACGGGCGCAGAAGCGCTCTACGCCGACATGGGCCATTTCGGGCGCAAGCCAATCCGCTACGCCTGGGTCGCTCTGGTGCTGCCGGCGCTGACCTTGAACTATCTCGGCCAAGGCGCCTGGACGCTGCACAATCTCGACGCGCTCAACAGCGACTTCAACGCCGCGCGCGCGGCGGGGATCGAAAATCCCACCTTCGCCAATCCGTTCTTCGGCATGGCGCCGGAGATCATCCGTCTGCCGCTCGTCATCCTCGCGACGATGGCCACGGTAATCGCCAGCCAGGCGGTGATCTCAGGCGCCTTCTCGTTGACGCAGCAGGCGATCCAGCTCGGGCTGCTCCCGCGCATGGAGATCCGCCGCACCAGCGAAACCCAGTTCGGCCAGATCTATATGCCGCAGATCAACTGGATGCTTCTCGCCGGCGTGCTGCTGCTGACGCTTGCGTTCGGCTCATCCTCGCGGCTGGCGGCGGCCTACGGCATTTCGATCACCGGCGAGATGATGATGAGTTCGATGATGATGTTCATCGTCATCTGGAAGCTATGGAACCGGCCAATCGCGGTGGCAGCGCTGATCATCGTGCCCTTTCTGCTGGTCGAGGGCATCTTCCTCGCGTCCAATCTGCAGCGTGTGATGCAGGGCGGGTTCGTGCCGCTGGCGCTCGCGCTGGCGCTGGTGGTGATCGTTTGGACCTGGGTGCGCGGCTCGGCGATCCTGTCGGACATCACGCGCCGCGAGGAGCCGCTGGCGAAATTGTTCGAGACCTTGTCGCACCATCCCCCGCATCGCGTGCGCGGCACGGCCATCTTCCTCACCGCCGATCCGGAATCCGCGCCGGCGGCCTTGATGCACAATCTCAAGCACAATCAGGTGCTGCACGAGCAGATCATCATCCTGACCGTAAAAACCCTGCAGACGCCGCGATCGCCCGAAAACGAGCGCATCAAGGTCGAGGATTTCCTGCCCGACGTGAAGCGCGTGACCTTGACGTTCGGCTTCATGGAGACGCCGAACGTCGTCAAGGCGCTCACCGAAGCGCGCAAGCACGGGCTTAAGTTCGACATCATGAAGACGAGCTTCTTCTTGAGCCGCCGCTCGATCGTGCCCAGCGAGAAGAGCGGCATGCCGCTGTGGCAGGATCACCTGTTCATTTTCCTGGTGCGCAACGCGACGAATGCGACGGATTTCTTTCACATTCCGTCCGGCCGCGCGGTGGAGCTCGGCAACCAGGTCATGGTGTGACGCGCGCTCGGCTTGACGGCGCACACGCAGCCCGCGACCATGCGCCATGATCAATCCGCGCAACGGCGAGCACGACGGCCACCATAACCCCATTGGGGAAGCGCCGCGCATTCTGGCGACGCGCGGCTTCACCGTCATCGAGCGCGGGCTTCTGGTGATCATCGCGGCGTTGACGCTGACCGCGGCGGGCATGGAGATCTGGCGCGTCTATCTCGCGCGCGAAGTCACCCTGGCCGACATTCTCTTGATGTTCCTCTATCTTGAAGTGATCGGCATGATTGCGGTGTTTTACGAGCGCCGCGGGTCGCCGTTCGTGTATCCGATCTTCATCGCCATCACCGCACTGGCGCGCCTGATCGTGCTGCAAGGCAAGGATATGGCGCCGGAGAACATCGTCTACGAAGCGGGCGCGATTTTGCTCTTGTCCGCGGCGGCGGTGATCGTCGTCAATGCGGGCAAACGCCAGCGCTAAGCCGCACTCTTCACGCCGCGCTGTGCACCCGCCTTCTCCTTCTCCCCTTGTGGGAGAAGGTGGCGCGAAGCGCCGGATGAGGGGTGAAGGCGCGAACATTTACAAGTTTCGCAAGCACCCCTCATCCGTCTTGCCGCTTCGCGGCAATCCACCTTCTCCCACAAGGGGAGAAGGAAGAACGATCTGCGATTCGCGCCGCCTCAACGGTAGAGATAATCCGCCGGCAGGCCCATGCGCACGCAGGCCTGCGCGGGGGGCGCCTCCCTCAGCACGATGCGGTCCGCCGCGGCGCCGAGCGCGCGCAGCAGGGTTCGCGCGCCGAACGGCAGATCGAAGGCGCGGCCCAGATCGAGCTTGGCGCGCGCCCAAGAGGGCAGCAAAGCAATGCCGGCCTTCGCGGCGAGACGTTGAAAGCCCGGCGGCGCCCCGATTTGCGCCTTGGCGAAAATGTCGAGAAATTCGAACATGATCGGATGCGGCTGCAACAGCGGCGCAAAACGCTGGAGCGTCGCCTCCATCTCCGCCAGCGAGCGCGGCGCGGCGGTTGCGCCATAAAGCGCCGCAGCCGGCTGCGCCTCGGCGTAGAAGCGATTCTTCTCCTCGGACGGCAGCGGCGCCGCATAGGCGCAATACGCCTCCAGGAAACCGAACGAGGCCGTCGCCTGCACCCAATCGAGCAGCGCAGGATCGGCGGCGGAATAGGGTGCGCCGTCCGGCGTCACGCCCGCTACGCGCGCATGGCGGCGCGAAATGCCGGCGATCATCGCGCGCGCGGTTTCGGCCGGCGCATAGACGGTCGCCATCGCGGCCAAGCCGGTGCGGCGCATGCGCCCGACGGGATCGGTGCGGAACGTCGTGTGCTCCCAGACGCCGGTGCGCACGCGCGGCTCGGCCAGTTCGAGCAGCACGGCCGTCACGCCGCCGATCATCAGCGCCAGCGGGTTTTTGAACACGCGCCAGGTGACGCTGTCCGGGCTTGAGAGCGCGCCGGCGCCGGCGGGTTGGGTGAAATCGATGCGTGGAACGCCGGGCGGGTTGAGGAACGCCTGCGCGGCGCGCGACGGATCGAGCGTGAGCGACATCGGAGGTCCCGCGACAGGCCGGCTGCGACGCTTTCTTATGGCGCGGTTCGGCGCGCGCGGCTATGCCTCGCCGCACCAGACCAGCGGAGAACGACGTCGTGGCCGAGAAGGGTTCCGTGAAGAAGGTCGTGCTCGCCTATTCCGGCGGGCTCGACACCTCGATCATCCTGAAATGGCTGCAGGAGACGTATGGCTGCGAGGTCGTGACGTTCACCGCCGATCTCGGCCAAGGCGAGGAATTGGCGCCGGCGCGCGAGAAGGCGCTGGCGATGGGCGTCAAGCCGGAGAACATTTTCATCGACGATCTGCGCGAGGAATTCGTCCGCGACTATGTGTTCCCGATGTTCCGCGCCAATACTTTGTACGAAGGGCAATATTTGCTCGGAACATCGATCGCGCGGCCGCTGATCGCCAAGCGCCAGATCGAGATCGCCGCGATGGTCGGGGCCGATGCGGTGTGTCACGGCGCCACCGGCAAGGGCAATGATCAGGTGCGCTTCGAGGTGTCGTATTACGCGCTGAAGCCGGACGTGAAGGTCATTGCGCCGTGGCGCGAATGGGATTTTCAGGGCCGGCCCGATCTCATCGCCTACGCCAAGCAGCACGGCATCCCCATCGCGCAAGGCAAGGAGCAGGAGGCGCCGTTCTCGATCGACGCCAATCTGCTGCACACGTCGTCCGAGGGGCTCGTGCTGGAGGACCCTGACGTGGAAGTTCCCGACATCGTGGCCAAGCGCGGCGACCGGCGAACGATCACGCCTGAGGAAGCGCCTGATCAAGCCGAGACGGTCACCCTCCACTTCGAACGCGGCGATCTCGCCGCCGTAAACGGCGCCGCGATGAAGGCGCATGAGCTTCTCAAAACCTTGAACGATCTCGGCAAGCGGCACGGGATCGGCGGCCTCGATCTGGTGGAGAACCGGTTCGTCGGCATGAAGTCGCGCGGGTTCTACGAGACGCCGGGGGGAACCATTCTCTGGCACGGCCACCGCGCCATCGAATCCATCACGCTCGATCGCGGCGCGATGCATCTGAAGGATGAGCTGATGCCGCGCTATGCGTCGCTGATCTATAACGGGATGTGGTTCACGCCGGAGCGCAAGATGCTGCAGGCCGCGATCGACGCTTCGCAGGATGCGGTCACAGGCGATGTGCGGCTCAAGCTGTATAAGGGCGGCGTGCGCGTCGTTGGGCGTGCGTCGCCGTATTCGCTCTATTCGAAAGCGCTGGTCGGCTTCGACGAAGCCGGCGGCTACAATCAGGCCGACGCCGAAGGTTTCATCAAGCTCAACGCGCTGCGCCTGCGCATCGCCGCGGAGCGGGACCGACGGGTGGGACGCAACGAATAGTGGGGGGTGACAATGGCGGTGACGGAGCCAGAGGCGCGACGAGAGAGCCCGCTCGATTCGGTGCTGAACGCCGATACTGAAACCTTCGCCATAGGCCCATATGAACGGGCTGTTCGGTTGCGGCGCTGGATATACATATTCTGCTTTCTTTGTTTGGTCATGCATTTCCAATGGATCGACGCGGCGCGGCTATTTGAGCTCGTGGCCATGCCGGCTCTTCGCCCCGAGATTGTTCGCCGCATCTTTGGCGCAGCGCTTCTGTATTTCTTTGTGCAGTTCTCTATAGTGCTCATCCAGGTGATTTTCTCATATGGAAACATCCTGAAGAAGCGCTTTCAGAGCCGGTCAGACGAGCAATTGAGGGAGCTTCGTCGTGAGATGGATCGGCTCGAGCGCGAACAGAAGTCAGTCTACGACATGGACGAGCGCATCAGCGCGCGCCAGGAGCCGACTGTCCGCGGCGGAGACGATCTTGAACAGGCCCAATTGCTGCGCCGCCGCAGGCTGAGAGACGCCGAAGAAGAGATGATTCGCCTTCGCGAGCGCGGACGCGACATCGAGCAGAACGACGACATGAGAAATCCGTTCGTCAGAATCGGCGAGGTGCTGCTCGATGTACTGCGCCTAGCCCCGCCCTGGACTTTCGCGGCGTACGTTCTGACGAATTTCGTCAATGTGAATCTTGTCGAGCAATTGCACGTATAGCCATAAACCGGCGGCAATTCGGCTCCGCTCAGTGCGCTCGCGCGTGGTGACGCGTGTCACAGCCGTCAGGGCAGACCGCTCCTACAACGGATGACGGAAAGCACAGCCATCGCGGCTCCCGCGCCGCAACCCGCTTCCCGCCGTCTGCGTGGCGCGTCGCCGTTCGGCATCGCGCGCTGCGCAAGACCGCCCCCCACACCCAAGGCGGCGGGGAGGGCGGCGCGAAGGTCACCCCTTCGCGCCGCCTGTTCATGATGAACGGCGATCGGCCCGGATTTCGCATCCGCCCGGCCATGGCGCAGATCTCCAGCCCCCCGCCGGAAGAGACCGTCGCGTTTTTGCGCGCCGAGGCGCGCTTCGCGCTCACGGTCGGCGCGATCCTGCTCGTAGCGGGGTTCGCGGCGAGCTGCGGGCTGGCGCTCTATGCGCTGACGGCCGAGGCGGACGCGGCGCCCGCGGCGATCCTCGGCGGGCCGCCGCTGCTCGTCGGCTGGGCGGCGTGCGGCTATGCGGCCCTGCGCCTGGAGCAGGCGCGCGCGCTCGAGGCGGCCGAAGGCGACGCGGCGCGCGGCGGATGGCGCGAGCGGCTGGCGCGGGCGATCCTGCGCCTGCGCGCCGACATGAAGCGGATCGTCGACTTCTTCCGCCGCTGATCCGCGCGGCGGCGACTGCGCAAAGCTTGGGCGCCCAAGCATAGGCCGATCTGCCTGTTCCGCTGCGATGTGATGTGAAAGTCTTGTTGCGCAACGACTTCATGCGCATTCGTCAGAAACTAGCAGCAATGCATCGTCAATGCTAGCAGCAGCGCAATATTGACTTGTTTAGAAATCGTTCGGCAGCCTTCTAGTCCTGCGCGACGCCCGTCGCAAGGACAGGAGGGGATAAGGCCGATGCACGATGAGAACGCGACCGAGCTCGAGCTGCGCCTGCGCGGATGGCGCCTGACGACGGCGGAGGTGCTCTACTACATCCCCGACCACCCAAAGCTCATTCAGAGCTTCATGTGGCAGACGCTCGACCTTGCGCCGTCCTATCCGCGCATCCGCCAATTCCTGGATTTCTGGCGCGCCGAGATCGACGCCGTGATCCACTCCGTGCGCGTGGGCGCCGGCGAGCTCCTGGCCCCGGCGCCGGTTCGCCATGTGGACGCGATGCTGCACCATTAGGGCCGGGGACGGCTGATCACCTCATCGCGAGGCGGGCGCGGCGGTGTCGCAATTTCGCCGTGACCGGTCCATATTCGGCGGGCGAGGGCGTCTGAAGAGGTCCGCCGATGAGGAAAGTTCCGGTCAAGGCCCTGGCGGCGCTCGCCGCGGCCTGCGTGTTGGCGGCGTGCGCCACGGCCACGCCCTATCAACCGCGCGCGACGCAAAGCGCCTACGGCTTCTCCGAGCAACAGATCGAGCAGAACCGCGTGCGCGTCGCGTTCCGCGGCAACACGCTGACGCCTCGCGAAACGGTTGAGAATTATCTCCTGTTCCGCGCCGCCGAGCTCACGGTCGAGCGCGGCTACGACCATTTCATCATCGCCGACCGCGACACCGAATCGCGCTCTTCCTTGCGCGCGACGGGCAGCCCGCGCCTCTCGCATTTCGACTATTGGTATTATTCGCCGCGCTGGGGCTGGCGCTCGTGGTACGACCCGTTCTGGGATCCCGTCGATTACCGGGAAGTCACGCAATACGAGGCGTCAGCTGAAATCACGATGGCGCGGGGGCCGAAGCCGGCCGACAACGCCAACGCGTTCGATGCGCGTGAAGTGCAGGCGAATCTTGGCCCGCGCGTAGTGCGGCCGGCGCCGGCGGCCGGGTGAGGCGGTCTCGTTCACGCGGTGACGCTCCACCCTCACCCCAACCCTCTCCCTCCTGTCGGAGGGAGAGGGAGATTTAGGAGAGGGGCGCGGCGGGGCGGATTTCTCGTGCGCGCGAGAGCCGGCTATAAGGATCGCTGGTTCGCCGAACGGCGTCAGAACAGATAGGCCCCATGCCCACGATCGCCCTTGTCGATGACGACGAAAACATTCTCGCGTCCCTGAAAATATTCCTCGAGGCCGAGGGCTATACGGTGCGCGGCTATCACGACGGGGCCACGGCCTTGTCGGCGCTGGTCGAGAACCCGCCCGACATCGCCGTGCTCGACATCAAGATGCCGCGCATGGACGGCATCGAGGTGCTGCGCCGCCTGCGCCAGACGTCCAATTTGCCCGTCATCTTCCTCACCTCGAAGGACGAGGAGATGGACGAGGTCGTCGGCTTCAATGTCGGCGCAGACGATTACATCACCAAGCCGTTCTCGCCGCGCCTGGTGAACGAACGCATCAAGGCGATCCTGCGCCGCTCGCGCGTCGGCGCGCCGGGCGCCACGGGCGAGGGCGACAAGAAGCCGATCGTGCGTGGACAGCTCACGCTCGATCCCAACCGTCACGCCTGCACCTGGAAGGGCGATCCGGTGCGGCTGACGGTGACTGAATTCCTCATCCTCCAGGCGCTCGCGCAGCGCCCCGGCTATGTGAAGAGCCGCGACAATCTGATGGACGCGGCCTATGACGATCAGGTCTATGTCGACGACCGAACCATCGACAGCCACATCAAGCGCCTCCGCAAGAAGTTCCGAGACGTCGACTCCACCTTCGACGCCATCGAAACGCTCTATGGCGTCGGGTACCGCTATAACGAAGCCTGAGCCGGGACGCGCGGCGCAACGCGACAGCAAATCGGTGCGGGGCCTGTTCGCCTCGCGCATCGCGCGCGCCATCTTCGGCTGGAATTTCGTCGGCTTTTGCATCCTCGCGATCGGCGTGCTCGCGCTCACCGAGGTGCGTTCCGGCTTGATCGACGCACAGATCCGCTCGCTGCGCCTACAGGGCGACCTCATCACCAATGTGCTGATCGAAACCGCCACCGTCGCCGGCGATCCTACGCCGCGCATGGACGAGCCGACCGCGCGCGCCGTGCTCTTGCGGCTGTTGCCGCCCGAGCGCGTGGCGTCCGAGCCGCGCGCCGATTTGCGCGTGCGTATTCTGCAGCCGGACGGCAGCGTCGTCGCCGACACCGATGTTCTTTACGGCAAGGTCGATGAACGCCCGCTGCCGCCGCCGCGCAGCGGCGCCGCGCGCGGCGACGAGACCGACAGCGAAGCGCCCGAGCGTTCGGCCGACTCTTGGCGCTTCACGCCCTGGCGCCCCACCACGTCGATGGAGGAGGGACGCCGCCGCGCGCTGTTGGGCGAAGTCACCACCGGGCAGCGCATCAACGCGCAGGGCGAGCGCGTCGTGTCCGTCACCATTCCGATCCGCCGCGTGCAGGCGGTGATCGGCATCGTCGTCATTGAAAGCGCCGACGCCGAACGCATTCTCGCCAATGAGCGCCGCGCCGTGGGCCCGATCGTGCTGGCTGCGTTCGCCGTGATCGCGCTGTCTTCGATCCTGTTGGCGCTGGTCATCGCGCAGCCCTTGCGGCGTCTCGCGCAAGCGGCGGACCGCCTGCGCCTCACCGGCGCGACGCGCCTCGATCTGCCCGACATCCGCAAACACAAGGACGAGATCGGCGATCTCGCCAATGCGCTCGAAGCGATGACCAACGCGCTCGCCGATCGCATCGACGCCAATGAGCGCTTCGCCGCCGACGTCAGCCACGAGATCAAGAACCCGCTGGCGTCGATCCGCTCGGCGCTCGACACCGCACGCGCCATCAGCGATCCGCAGCAGCAGGCGCGCCTTCTGGCCATCGCCGCCGGCGATGTGAATCGGCTCGACCGCCTCATCACCGACATCGCGCGCGCCAGCCGCATGGAGGCTGAAACCGCGCGCGGCGAGCTCGATCCTGTCGATATCGGCCGGCTGCTGGCGAGCCTGTGCGAGTCCTACGCCGCCGCCGGCAAGCCGGGAGCGGCCGCGCGGGTGCAGTTCGCCGGCCCGCGCCCAGCCGATGCGATCACGCTGGGCCAAGAAGGGCCGCTCGGCCAGGTGTTTCGCAACCTGATCGACAACGCCCGCTCGTTCAGCCCGCCCGACGGCGTCGTCTCGATTTCGGTGGAGGTGCAGCGCCGGCGCGACGGCGGCGTGGTGCGCGCGGTGGTGGCGGATGACGGCCCCGGCATTCCGCCTGACAATCTCGAAACGATTTTCGAGCGCTTCTACACCGACCGGCCCAAAGGCGCGGCCTTCGGCGGCAATTCCGGGCTCGGCCTGTCGATCGCGCGCCAGATCGTCGCCGCCCATCACGGGCGGATCTGGGCCGAGAACCGCCCGCGGGGCGGCGCGGCTTTGACCGTCGAGCTGCCGTTGGCCGGCGGGATGCGCCCGTGACCGCCTGCGGCATCTGCGCCGCCCCCTTTTCGCGGCTGCGAGAACGCGTCAAACATGCGCACCCGTCGCGCCGGCCCTGCGCTCGGCGGCGGTGGGCGCGGGCCCGGGAGAGCATCGCATGATTGGCGTCGTGGTCGTATCGCACGGCCATCTGGCGGATGAGTTCGTTGCGGCCGCCGAGCACGTGCTCGGCCCGCAAAGCCAGATGCGGGCGGTCCCGATCGGGCCCGACGACGACATGGAGGCGCGCCGCGCCGACATCATCGAAGCCGTGCGCTTGGTCGATGACGGATCCGGCGTCATCGTGCTCACCGACATGTTCGGCGGCACGCCCTCGAACCTCGCGATTTCGGTGCTGAGCCAAGGCGGCCTGGAAGTGATCGCCGGGGTGAACCTGCCGATGCTGATCAAGCTCGGCGAGATCCGCGGCCGCGCCACGCTGCAGGAGGCCGCCGCCAAGGCGCAGGAAGCCGGGCGCCACTACATTCGCATCGCGTCGGCCGAACTCGACGGCGGCGCCTGACCCGATGCGGGCCGTGCGGCGCATGGAGATCGTCAACACCAAAGGGCTGCATGCGCGCGCATCGCGCAAATTCGCCGAACTCGCGCTCACCTTCGAGAGCGAGATCACCGTGCGGCTCGACGATGACGAGGCCAACGCCCGCTCGCTCATGGACCTGATGATGCTCGGGGCCGGCATGGGGACCGAAATCGAAGTGATCGCCGAAGGGGCGGATGCGGAGGCGGCGCTCGACGCGCTGGCGCGTCTGGTGGCGGACCGGTTCCGCGAGGGCGAATGAGGGCTGCACGACATGGTCATTGACGGGGCGGAGGCGCTTGGCCTTGTCGCGGGCGCAGTCGGCTCCTTCGCGTTCGCGCCGCAGGCGCTGAAAATCCTGCGCGACAAGAGCGCGGAGGACGTCTCGCTCGTCACCTTTGGGATGGTGTTCGCCGGCGCGCTGCTCTGGTTCGGCTACGGCCTTATGCGCGGGTCGCCGGCGATCATCCTGTGGAACCTGATCGCCGCGGGCCTGGCGGGCGCGGTGATCGTCCTGAAGCTGCGCCTCAGCGGGCGGTGATGGCCGCTTCTGATATAAAGACATCTTTATATCTTTATTGCCTCCACCGCCGCCGCCTGCTATGGCCGCGCCCAGCATCGATCCCTCATACATTCTGGAGACCGCGCCATGGCCGACAGCGCTGCGCATGATTTCGTCGTCAAGGACCTCGCGCTGGCGGAGTTCGGCCGCAAGGAGATCGCCATCGCCGAGACGGAGATGCCCGGCCTGATGGCGGTGCGCGCCGAATACGGCCCCGCCCAGCCGCTGAAGGGCGCGCGCATCGCCGGCTCGCTGCACATGACGATCCAAACCGCGGTGCTGATCGAAACGCTGCAGGCGCTCGGCGCCGACGTGCGCTGGGCCTCGTGCAACATCTTCTCGACGCAGGATCACGCGGCGGCTGCGATCGCGGCGGTCGGCACGCCGGTGTTCGCCTACAAGGGCGAGAACCTCATCGAGTATTGGGAATACACGCACCGCATCTTCCAATGGTCGGATGGCGGTTACCCCAATCTGATCCTCGACGATGGCGGCGACGCGACGCTGCTGTGCGTGCTCGGCCCGAAGGCCGAGAAGGATCCGTCGGTAATTTCCAATCCGCAGAACGAAGAGGAAGAAGCGCTCTACGCCGTGATGGGGCGCTATTTGAAAGAGAAGCCGGGCTTCTATTCCGCCATCCGCGACGCGATCAAAGGCGTGTCGGAGGAAACCACGACCGGCGTGCATCGCCTGTATCAGATGGCGGCGCGCGGCGAGCTGCCGTTCCCGGCGATCAACGTCAATGACAGCGTCACCAAGTCAAAGTTCGACAATCTCTATGGCTGCCGCGAAAGCCTCGTCGACGCTATCCGCCGCGGCACCGATGTGATGCTCGCCGGCAAGGTTGCGGTCGTCGCCGGCTATGGCGATGTCGGCAAGGGCTCTGCGGCCAGCCTGCGCAATGGCGGCGCGCGCGTGATCGTCACCGAGATCGATCCGATCTGCGCGCTGCAGGCGGCGATGGAAGGCTATGAAGTGTTGACGATGGAGGACGTCGCGCCGACGGCCGACATTTTCGTCACCGCCACCGGCAACAAGGACGTCATCACCGTCGACCACATGCGCGCGATGAAGAACAACGCCATCGTGTGCAATATCGGCCACTTCGACAGCGAAATTCAGATCGGCGGCTTGCGCAATTTCAAATGGGACAAGATCAAGGATCAGGTCCATCACGTCGAGTTTCCCGACGGCAAGAAAATCATTGTGCTAAGCGAAGGGCGGCTGGTGAATCTCGGCAACGCCACCGGCCATCCGAGCTTCGTCATGAGCGCGAGCTTCACCAACCAGACGCTGGCGCAGATCGAATTGTGGACCAACAACGCCGCGTACGAAAAGAAGGTCTACACGCTGCCGAAGCATCTCGACGAGAAGGTTGCGATGCTGCACCTCGCCAAGCTCGGCGCGCGCTTGACGCAATTGCGCGCCGACCAGGCGGATTATATCGGCGTGCCTGCGCAAGGGCCGTTCAAGCCCGATCATTATCGCTACTGACGGTCTGCGCCGCGCAATCCACAAGTTCCGGCGCCGCCGCATTGCCGCGTTCGCCTGCGTCGCGTTAGGCTTCGCGCGGGGGAAGTCGGAGCCCGCTGAGCATGCTGGTGCAGGCCACGCGCGCGGTGTCGAACGTCACGCTGCGCGCCGCGTTTTATGTCGGATTGTTCACGTTCGTCGTCGCGGCGCAGGTCGGCGTGACGACGGCATTGCGCGCGCACGGCGCCTCGGCTGGGCTCGCCTTGCTGATCTCGGGCGCCGCGGTGCTTGCGGTCGTGTTGGGCGCGCATGCCTTCGCCGGGCGCACACAGGCCTGGCGCGCGGAACGGCGTGTGCGCGCCGCGCGTGCGCGCGGGCTGCCTGAGGCTGCATGCTGCCTCGTTTGGCGCGGCGGCGAGAGCGAGGACGCGCCGCGCGATTGGCGCCTCCTGGAGCCGCTGCGCGTGCGCTATCCCAAGCTCGCCCGTCGGCTTGGCGTCGAGGGCATGGCGGAGATCGCCTTCGAAATCGGCTCGGACGGTCGGGCGCGTCATCTGCATTGCCTGCAGGCTTGGCCCAACGATGATTTCTACCGCGCCGCCGCCGCGGCGCTCGACCAGGGTCGCTTCGTCCCCAAGCGCGGAGTCAAACCGCGCATGGGCGCGCCGCACCGTCTCACTTTCGTCTTCCGCATCGCCGGCGCCGCCGCCTTGACCGACCAAGGCGCCCACGCCCAGCCCTTGCGGCCCGCCTTTTCTGCGGCCCGCAGCGCCATGGACCGGCTGCGCCGCGCCGCTTAACGCCAAATCAACGCTGTTGAAGACCTCTTGAACACGGCGGCGGCGAAACGGCCGTTCCCAAGCCCCTTCGCTTACGGGAGGATGAGGGTTGGGGCAGACCGATTCGGTGACGGCGGCGCGCAGGGGGCTGATTTGGACGGCAATTTTGCAGCCTTTTTGGTCGCAGCCGGGGCCGCGGCGATCGGAATCGCGGCGCTTTTGTGGGCCATGCGCGTCACCGATGGCGCGCGCGGCGTCGTGGCGCGCTCGAAGGAGCGCATCCGCGAGCTTGAGGACGTGATCGCCCGCGCCGATGCGGTGTTCGGCGCCCATCCCGGCGTGGTGCTGATCTGGTCGGAGGAGCAATCGCCGGCCGACGACGTCGACTGGGGCGCGCCGCGCATCTATGGCTCGCCGCTGGCGCTCGCCAGCCTGTTGCGTTTCGCGGATTCCTCTGTCGCTTCCGATCCCGCGATCCGCATGCTGCAAGGGCTGTCAGGCTTCGAGGCGCAAGACGCGACCGGCGGCGTTACGCGCCTTGCGCCGGCGCTGGCGCGGCTGCGCCGGGAGGGCGCGCCGTTCTCGATGACGATCTCGACGCCAACCGGCGTATTCATCGAAATCGACGGGCGCACGGCAGGGGCGCGCGCGGTCGTGTGGGTGCTCGACGCCAGCGTCCGCGGCGTGGAGGAGAGCAGCGCGCGCGGTCGTCTTGACGAGGCGCGTCAAGTGATCGCGCGCGATCCCACGGCGTTTCTCGAAGTGCTGGCGCAGGCGCCGTTCATGGCCTGGCGCGTGTCGGGCGGGCTGAAGCTCGAATGGGCCAACGGCCATTATCTCGAAGCGATCGAGGCGCGCTCGCTGGAGCAGGCGATCGCACGCAATCTCACGCTCGATCAGGTGGTGTCGGACATGGCGCGCCGCGCCATCGATTCCGGCGCTGCGCTCGATGAAACCCATCCCTTGGCGATCCGCGGCGCGCGCCGCGTGTTCCGCATCCACATGGCGCCGGTCGGCGGCGGCGCGTCGGGCATGGCGTTCGACGTCACCGACGCCGAGGATTTTCGCGACGCGCTGGCCCGCCAATCCAAGGCGCACGACGAAACCTTGAACTCGCTTGCCGAGGGCGTGGCGGTGTTCGACGCCGAACGGCGGCTCGTTTTTCACAATCGCGCCTTCGCCGACTTGTGGGGGCTCGATCACGCTTTTCTCGCCGAACGGCCCACGCACGCGGCCTGGCTCGACCTCCTGAAGCAAAAGCGAAAAGTTCCCGCCCATTCGAACTATCCCGAGTGGCGTGCGGGCGAACTGGCGCTCTATCAGGAAGTGGCCGAGCTTCCCGAGGCGCTGTGGGTTCTGCCCGACGGGCGCACGCTGCGCATCGCGCGGCAGCGCCACCCGCTCGGCGGGTTGCTCATGGTGTTTTCAGATATCACCAACGAATTGACGCTCAAGAGCCAGTACAACGCGCTGCTCGGCGTGCAGAAGGCGGCGCTGGACCGGCTGCACGAGGCGGTGGCGGTGTTCGGGCTCGATGGGCGCCTGAAGCTGTCAAACGCGGCGTTCGCATCGCTCTGGCAGCTCGATTCCGGCCAGCTCGAGCTTGACCTGTCTTACGATCAGGTCGTCGATCTGTGCGAACCGCTGTTTCATGATCGCAAGGTCTGGGCGCAGATTCGCGCGCGCATCACCGATCCCTCGCCGGAGGCGCGGCAGGAGTTTCGCTCCTCCATGCGCCGCTCCGACGACAGCGTGCTCGACTTTCTGACGCGCCCGTTGCCGGATGGCGCCACGCTGGTGGCGTTCCTTGACGTCACCGACAGCCAGCGCGTGCAGAATGCGCTGCATGACCGCGCCGACGCGCTCGAGGCGGCCGACAGGCTCAAGACGGAATTCGTCCAGAACGTGTCGTATCAATTGCGCAATCCGCTGCAGGCGATTCACGGCAACGCGGAGATGCTGGCGCTGCGCTATTTCGGCCCGCTCAATGACCGCCAGACCGATCAGGTCACCGCGATCCTGGAGGCGTCCGACACGCTCACCAAGCTGATCGAGAACATTCTCGATCTTGCTTCTGTCGAGGCCGGCAATCTCACGCTCGATGTCGGCGCGATCGATCTCAAGACGGCGTTTGAGGACAGTATTCAACTCGCAGCCTCAAAGGCGCGCGACATGGAAGTGCAGGTGGACGTGCAGGTCGATCCCGCGATCGGCGTCTTCAATGGCGATGAGAAGCGCATTCGCCAGATCCTGTTCCACCTTTTGTCGAACGCCTATCGCGCCACCGAGAAGGGCGACGTCATCACGCTCAGCGCGCAGCGCATGGATGCAATGGTGAAGATCGCGGTCAGCGACACCGGGCGCGGCATTCCCTTCGATGCGCAGGCGCAGGCGTTCGATTCCTTCTCCAGCGGCGATCGCCGCGGCGCAGGGCTCGGGCTGGCGCTGGTGCGATCGTTCGTGGAGATGCATGGCGGCTGGGTGGCGCTGCAAAGCGAGCCCGGCGCAGGCACGACGGTCGCGTGCCATTTCCCGCTGACGCCGAAGGCCGGCCCGCCGCCGCCGCCCAAGCCGCTGCCGCCCCTGGAGCTGCGCATCCGCGCGGCGTGAGCAACGCCCCTTCTCCCCTTGTGGGAGAAGGTGGCGCGAAGCGCCGGATGAGGGGTGCTTGCGAAACAATGGAAATGTTGGCGCTGACACCCCTCATCCGTCAACTTCGCTGACACCTTCTCCCACAAGGGGAGAAGGAAGCGCGTTTAGATGCGCGACAGACGCCGCTTGCGTTCGACGCGTGAGGGCAGGCGCAGGCTTTCGCGATACTTCGCCACCGTGCGGCGCGCGATATCGATGCCGCAACCGCGCAGAATCTCCACGATGCGATCATCGGAGAGGATGTCGTCGGGCGCTTCCTGCTCGATCATCTGCTTGATGCGATAGCGCACGGCCTCGGCCGAGTGCGCTTCGCCGCCGTCCGCCGATTGGATCGAGGCGGTGAAGAAATATTTCAGTTCAAACACGCCGCGCGGCGTCGCCATGTATTTGCTCGAGGTCACGCGGCTCACGGTGCTTTCGTGCATCTCGATCGCGCTGGCGATGGTTTTCAGGTTCAGGGGGCGCAGATGCGCCACGCCATGGGCGAAGAACGCGTCCTGCTGGCGCACGATTTCGCGCGCCACTTTCAAAATCGTGCGCGCGCGCTGATCGAGGCTCTTCACCAGCCAGTTTGCGTTTGCGGCGCACTCGGTGAGGAACACCTTGTCCTCTTCGCGCTTCGCGCCTTTCGAAACGCGCGCATAATAGCGCTGGTTCATCAGCACGCGCGGCATGGTTTCGGTGTTCAGCTCGACCACCCAGCCGCCGTCGGGCGCCGGCTTCACATAGACGTCGGGGATCACGGTCTGCGCCGGGCCCGCGCCGAAACCGGCGCCGGGCTTCGGCGTCAGCGCGCGGATCTCGGCGATCATGTCGTCGAGGTCGTCGCGATCGACGCCGCACACGTGCTGCAGCCGCTCGAACTGCGCCTTGCCGAGCGCGTCGAGATTGGCGAGCAGCGCCTGCATCGCGGGATCGAGCCGGTCGCGCTCCTTGAGTTGCAGGGCGAGGCATTCAGCGAGATCGCGCGCCATGACGCCGGTCGGTTCGAAGCCCTGCATCAGCGCCAGAATGCGCGCGACATCGGCTTCCGCGCAGCCCAATTGACGCGCCGTCTCATCGACGCGGCCGCGGAAATAGCCCCAATCGTCGACCTGATCGATCAGGGCTGCGCCGATCATGCGCTCCACGGGCGTCACGCCGGCGGCGGTCAATTGATCGTCGAGATGCTCGGCGAGCGTCTTGTCCGCGGCGAGCGTGTCCTGCAATTCCGGGAGATCGTCGAAGCTTTTCCCCGAATTCGCCTTCGACCAATCGGTGAGCGGGGCCGCGCCCGCATCGGCGAGATCGGACGACGACAAATCCGGGTGCAGGGCCTCGGCGTCGACATCGAGATCGGCGCCGAAATTTTCATTCGCCGCTTCAAGCGCGGCGGCGTCGTCGCGCGGCTCGGCCTCCGGCTCGACGCGTTCGAGCAGCGGATTGCGCTCAAGCTCGGCTTCGATGAAGTCGGCGAGTTCGAGATTGGACAATTGCAGAAGCTTGATCGCCTGCTGCAATTGCGGCGTCATCACCAGGGCTTGGCCCTGGCGCAGCTCCAAACGCGGGGATAGCGCCATGGCGGCCGCCCCCGGTCAGTTGAACGTGTCGCCGAGATAAACCTTGCGGACGGCTTCGTTCGCGAGAATCTGTTCGGGCGTGCCCTCGAACAGAACCTCTCCATCATAGATGATCGACGCCCGATCCACGATCTCGAGCGTCTCGCGCACGTTGTGATCGGTGATCAGGATGCCGATGCCGCGGTTCTTCAGAAACAGAACAAGATCGCGGATGTCGCTGATGGCGATGGGATCGATGCCGGCGAAAGGTTCATCCAGCAGCATGTAGGAAGGCCGGGTGGCGAGCGCGCGGGCGATCTCGACGCGACGCCGCTCGCCGCCGGACAAGGCGGCCGCGGGCGCATCGCGCAGATGCTCGATATGCAGCTCCGCCAGCAAGCCGTCGACCGCCTCCTGGCGCTTGTCGCGATTGCGTTCGACAAGCTCCACGACCGCGGCGACATTCTGCTCGACGGTTAGACCACGAAAGATCGACGGCTCCTGCGGGAGATAGCCGACGCCAAGGCGCGCGCGCTGATACATCGGCAAACCAGTGACGTCCTGGCCGTCCAGACTGATTTGGCCGTGATCCACGCGAATGAGCCCCGTGATCATATAAAAGCAGGTGGTTTTGCCTGCTCCATTGGGGCCCAGCAGTCCGACGATCTCGCCGCGCTTCAGCGTCAAGGACACATCCTTGACGACTTGCCGCTTGCGATACGCTTTGCCGATCCGCGCCGCCGAAAGGCCTTCGGCGGCGGCGACCTGCGCGGCGTCGATCGAATGGCTGATTCCGCCCTCGGGGCTCATAGATCAACGACCAAGTCTAAGAATTCATGAACTTAATGTGCGTTTACCGGCCGCCCTGCTCGCGCGGTCGGAACACGCCTTGCACCCGACGGCCGCCGCCCGGCGACAGCGTCGTGCGTCCGGCCCCCAATTGCAGCACCAGGGTTTCGCCGCGGATCACGTTCTCGGGGCTGGCGACCACGACGTTGCCGGTGAAGGTCACGGTTTCGTTCGCCGTCTCGTAGACGGCGTTGTTGCCGCGCGCCTGCTGTTCGGGACGCACGAAATAGACGTCGCCGTCGGCGATCATCCGGCTGATGTCGCCTGCGGCCATGCCGCCCGGCTGCGCCTGGCCTTGGCCTGCCGCGAAGAACAGCGTCACCCGGTCGGCGCGCAGATTGGCGTCGTTCTGGACGATCTCGACATTGCCGGTGAGCACCAGGCGGCGCTCGCTCTCGAAATATTCCAGCGTGTCGGCGGCGTAGGAGATGGGGCCGCCCTGCGCGCTCAATTGCGCGTGCGCGGGCGCGGCGAAGGCGCAGAGGGCGGCGGCGATAAGGGCTGGGAGGATGAGCTTGGGCATGTCGCTCCGCCGTCAATTCTGCGCCGGCGCGGCAGAGCGCTCCGGCAACATCCCCGTGACGCCGCCGCGCAGCACCAAGGCCCCGTCGCTTCGGCGCAATTCATAGGACCCGGCGCGCACCGCGCCAAGGGGCCCCGTGCCGGTCACGCCGTCGATGCCGGCGACGATGCCCGTGCGCAGGTTCACCACGACCGAGGGTGTGACGAAGCGGTTGCCCTGGCGGTCGACAAGCGTGACGCCCTCAGTGAGGCGCACCGCGGCGGCGGCCTCGTCATATTCGCCCTTGGGCGCGATGAGCGAGGCGCCTTCCTGCGTCTGATAGAGCGGCCCGCTCAAGCGCAGGAGCCGATCGCCCACCGCCTCGCGGATCGCCATCTCGGCCGTGAGACGATAGGCGCCGCCGCTTTCCTCGCGGCCGGTGAAGCGCGGATTGAGCATCGTCAGCGGCTCTGCGCCGTTGAGATTGGCCCCGCCGGAAAAGCCGCCCTGCGCGGTGAACACGGCCATGAACGCGAACACCGAGGCCGCTGCTGCGCCCGCCAGCGCCACGAACAGCCGGCGCAGATGCAGCACCAGCCGCGAGCGCCGGCGCGCGCGCTCCAGCGACACCTGCCGACGCGGGGTCCAGATCGAGTCTTCGTCATCGGAGGCGTAGGCGACGGCCATGGCGCGGGTGGTAAGCGGGGATCGCGGCGCCCGCAAGGCGCGCCCTTGATCCGGGCGCCGCTGGCGCGTAGGCCTGTCGCGCAAGCGGAGGGAGTAGGACGATGAGCATCAAAAGCTTGGCCGTCGCGACGATGCTGGGTCTTGCCCTGGGCGTCGGCGCCGCCGCCGCGCAGGACGTCGATTACGACCAGCAGGTGCGCACCTATCTCGACGCCGTCGAACCGCGCCATGCCGCAGAAGGCCACCGCGCTGTGCGCGGCGCGGAAATGGTCGTCGCGCTGACGAACGGCTCCGCCAAGATCTGGCCGGTGCAGCTGCGCCGTGGTGTGAATTACGTGATTTTCGGGGCCTGTGACGACGATTGCTCCGACGTCGATATGGAGCTCTATGACGCCGACGGCCTGCTGGTCGACACCGACGTCGCCTCCGACGACACGCCGTTCGTACAGATCACGCCTGAAAGCAGCGGCCGCGGCTATGTGCGCATCTGGCTGGCCTCGTGTTCGCAAGAGCCCTGTTATGTCGGGGCGCGGGTGATGTCCGGCGGCAATGTGATCCAGCGCATCGCCGTCGCCGACATGCCGGAAGACGGCCCGCCCTACGCCGCCCATGTGCGCGCCATCCTCGACCGCTCGTCGGCGCGCCACACCAGCGCAGGCTTCACGCAATCGGCGGATCGTCTCGCCGCG
Source organism: Hyphomonadaceae bacterium (assembly GCA_033764725.1). Lineage (GTDB taxonomy): Bacteria > Pseudomonadota > Alphaproteobacteria > Caulobacterales > Aquidulcibacteraceae > RI-43. Next base: position 1,343 of record JANRIR010000015.1, on the reverse strand, counting down.
GTGCGCCTGGAAGGCGACGGCCATCGCGAGACGCTCGCGGCGCAGGCCGGTCGGCGCTATCGCGTGCAGGCCGCATGCGACCAGGATTGCAGCGACATCGACATCGAAATTCTCGATCCCGCAGGCCAGCAGGTCGCCTCCGACTTCGCGTTCGACAACAATCCGTTCGTCGAATTCACCGCGACGCAGGCCGGCGCCTATACCGCGCGCGTCTGGCTTGTGACGTGCTCGGTCGAGCCGTGCTTTGTCGGCGTGCGCACATTTGAAGCGGCCCAATAATGCGGCGGTCGACGCCGAGCCGAGGGTGGATTCCATGAAGCATGCAGCATTCGCCGCCGCTTTGGCGGTCGTTCTCGCCGCCGGCGCGGCGCACGCCCAATCCGGCCAGCGCAGCGCCGACTACCAAACGCAGGTGCGCGGCTATCTCGACACCCAGGCCGGCAAGCACACGTCGGAAGGCTTTCGCCGCGACGGAGCCATTCAAGATTTCATCGCGCCGATGCGTCTGGAGGGCGGCGCGATCTGGCCGGTGACGCTGCAGCGCGGCGTGACTTATCGGGTGTTTGCCGTGTGCGACAACGATTGCTCGGACGTCGATCTTGAAGTGTACGATGTCGGCGGCGGTTTCGTCGGTCGCGACATCGCCACCAACGACACGCCCTATGTGCAGATCACGCCGCAAGCCGACGGCGTGGTCTATGCGCGGTTGTGGCTCGCCGCGTGCGAGAGCGAGCCCTGCTATGTCGGCGCGCGCGTGTTCCGCCGCTAGCCATGTCCAAGGAGCATGGGCGACCTCGCCCAGGCTTTTCGCGTGGCGCCAGCGCGGAAGAGGTCGTCCGCGCCCCATAGTGATGCACATCATTTGTGAAGAGCGTTGAGCATGGGCGCGCTAGCCCATGCTTGTTCGCGTGTGGTAGCGCGGACGAGGTCGTCCGCGCTCCACGTGGTCGCCGCAACGCCTATTCGGCGAGTTTCAGGTTCACCGCTTTCGGGCCCTTGCCCTTGGAATCGGGCAGTGTCTGGAAGTTCACCCGCTGGCCTTCATTGAGCGGCGGAAGCCCCGCGCGCTCCACGGCGCTGACATGGACGAACACGTCCGCGCCGCCGCCGTCCGGCGTAATGAAGCCGAAGCCCCGCGCCGCATTGAAGAACTTGACCGTGCCGTCCTGCGGATCGCCGAGCGGCGCGCGCGGGGGCCGATCGCCGCCGCCAAACCCTTCGCCGCGGGGCCGGAAGCCGCCGCGGTCGCCGCCGCCATAGCCGCCGCCATCGCCGCGGGGCCGGAAGCCGCCGCCGCCCCGATCGCCGCCATAACCGCCGCCGCCGCCGCCGCGATACCCACC
>JANRIR010000059.1:0-1735 GCA_033764725.1 Hyphomonadaceae bacterium | reverse complement strand
GCGCGTGGCGGGGCCGCCCGTCCGCGTGGTGATCATCACGCTGGACAACCACCTCGCCGGGCTTGTGCGCCGCGCCAACGCGACGCTCGCCGCGGAGGCAAGCGGCGTGTCGATCCAGATGCACGCGGCGACGGACTGGGCCGAAGATCGCGACGCGCTCCAGCGCTGCCTCGCCGACATCGCGGCCGGCGACATCATCATCGCCACGATGCTGTTCATGGAGGACCACATCCAGTCCGTGGCCCCGGCGCTCGCGGCGCGGCGCGCGGCATGCGACGCGATGGTCTGCCTCATGTCGGCGGGCGAAGTGATCCGGCTGACGAAGCTCGGCCCGCTGAACATGGGCGGGGGGCAAAAGGGCCCGATGGCCATGCTGAAGCGCCTGCGCGGCGCCAAGGGCGCAAGCGGCGGCACGTCGGGGGCCGGGCAGATGGCCATGCTGCGCCGCCTGCCGAAGATCCTGAAGTACATCCCCGGCGCCGCGCAGGATCTGCGCGCCTACTTCCTCACCATGCAGTACTGGCTCTCCGGATCACAGGACAATGTGGTCGCCATGGCGCGCTTCCTGGTGAGCCGCTATGCGGACGGTCCGCGCAGGGTGTGGCGTGCGGCGCTCTCGGCCGCCGCTCCCATCGACTATCCCGACGTCGGCCTCTACCACCCGCTGGCGGCAGGCCGCATCGTGGCCGAAGTGGATGCGTTGCCGGCGCCCCCGCGCGACGCGCGCGGCGTGGTCGGCGTGCTCGTTCTGCGTTCCTATGTGCTGGCGGACGACGCATCGCACTACGACGGCGTGATCGCAGCGCTGGAATTGCGGGGGCTCACCGTCATCCCGGCATTCGCCAGCGGTCTTGACGCGCGGCCCGCCATCGAACGCTTCTTCATGAAGGATGGCGCGCCGTGCGTCGACGCGGTGGTCTCGCTCACCGGCTTTTCCCTCGTGGGCGGCCCGGCCTACAACGACGCGGAAGCCGCAGAGACAATCCTTTCGCAACTCGACGTGCCATACGTGTCTGCGCAACCGCTGGAGTTCCAGACGTTGGAGGCGTGGGGCGCGTCTGCCGCGGGGCTTTCGCCGGTGGAATCCACCATCATGGTGGCGATCCCCGAACTCGACGGCGCGGTCGCGCCGATGGTGTTCGGCGGTCGGTCGGACGGTTCCGGCGCGCCCTGCACAGGCTGCAGCCGCGGATGCCGCTTCGACAACGGCGGTGAAGCGTCGCGCATGCGGGCTTGCCCCGAACGGGCCGAAACGCTCGCCGCGCGCGTTGCGGGCCTTGTGTCGCTGCGCAAGACGGCGCGGGCCGACCGGAAACTCGCCATCGTCCTGTTCAATTTTCCGCCCAATTCCGGCGCCGTCGGTTCGGCAGCCTATCTTTCGGTCTTCGCGTCGCTGTTCAACACGCTGGGCGCCCTGAAGCGGGCCGGATACGCCGTAGACGCGCCCGACACGGTCGACGCCCTGCGAGAGCGTTTGCTGCAGGGGAACGCCGCCCGCTACGGGGCCGACGCCAACGTGCACGCCCGCATCCCGGTGGATGACCACGTGCGGCGTGAACCGCACCTCGCCGCGATCGAGGCGCAATGGGGGCCCGCGCCAGGCCGGCAATTGTCCGACGGCGGGTCGATTTTCGTGCTCGGCGCAACTTTTGGTGACGTGTTCGTCGGCCTGCAGCCCGGTTTTGGTTACGAGGGCGACCCCATGCGCCTTCTGTTCGAGAACGGCTTCGCGCCG
>JANRIR010000063.1:0-107965 GCA_033764725.1 Hyphomonadaceae bacterium | reverse complement strand
GAGGACGAAGAGGACGCGATCCGCATCGCCAACGACACGGTCTACGGCTTGTCGGGCTACGTCTCGGGTTCGCCGGAGCGCGCGAAGCGCGTGGCGCAGCGGCTGCGCACCGGCGCGGTGCATCTCAATGGCGCGGGCATGGATTTCTCGGCGCCGTTCGGCGGCTACAAGCAATCCGGCAACGGTCGCGAATGGGGGATCTTCGGGTTCGAGGAATTCCTGCAGGTCAAGTCCGTGATGGGCTGGGGCGAGTAGCTCCACGCATCAAGAAGTGACACCCATTCCCGGGACGCCGCGCAAGCGGCGGGCCCGGGACCCAAGAACACAGGCTTCGGAAGTTGAGTTCATGGGTCCCGGACTTGCCCTTCGGGCAATCCGGGAATGGGTGCGCGCTGAGCAGCGACGGCGGAGAAATCCGAGTGCTGATTAAGCGTTCGTTTGGAAACACGGGCGCCGAACGCGTTTGCACACGCAAAAGCGGGCTTCATTCCGCCTCCGCCTTCATCGCCTGTTAGTCATATCGTTCTAGTTTTCTCCGATGCACTCGGAAAAGCCCCTGAGCCCAGAGCCGCTCAACGCCGAACTCGAGCTCCTGACGGACGATGCGCCGCCGACGCAAGGCGCGGCCGTATGGGAAGACGTGAGCGGCGGCCTGCATTGGCGCTCGCCGTTCAACAAGGGGCGCCGGAAGGAAGACCGCATGCCGGCCGAAGCGCTCGACGCGCTCTCGTTCGGGCATTCGCTCCTGGCCGATTCCGAGCTCATCGCGCCGGCGCCCGCCGCGCACGCGCTCATCGACGACGCGGGCGGCCGCTTCGCGATCGATCCCGACACGGGCGTCATCTCGCTCGCCGATCCCGCGCTTGCGCGCGACGAGTTTGGGCGCATCCACAAGGTGCGCGTCCGCAGCGGCGACTATGAAGCGACGTTCCATCTGCGCGTAGCGGCGCCGCTGCCGGAAGTGGTGATGCCGAACGGCGCCGATCCGTTCGGGATGGATCCGTTCGCGCATGATGCGATCCTGCCGGACAACCAGGTGTTCGCGCTCGCCCCTCCCCCGCCCGGGCCGGTGAAGGCGTGGTGCGAGCTCGCGGCCGCGCACGGCGCTGTCGCGATGCGGACGCCTGCACGCGAGGACGCGCCGTTCGGCGCCGCGCTCGGCGACGATTGCGCGGCCTATCCCTCGATGCGGCAGCCCTCGCATCTCGTGCTCGACGCGCCGATGCTCATGCCCACGCCCCGCAACGCGCGCTGGCTCGACGCGTAATTCGAGCGTAGTGGGCGGGGAAACGGGAGTTTCCCTTCATGGCTCAGAAGCCCAAACCCTTGCCGCCGAAAGCGTGGCGCAAGCGCGCGCTCGGCAATCATCCGCTGGCGCCGGAAACGCTGATGATGGGCTACGGCTACGATCCGCAGCTCTCCGAAGGCTCGCTCAAGCCGCCGCAATTCCAGACGAGCACCTACGTCTTCCGCACGGCGGAGGACGGGAAGAATTTCTTCGCGCTCATGCAGGGGCGACGGAAGCTCGGGCGCGGGGAAGAGCCGGGGCTCGTCTATTCGCGGTTCAACAATCCCAACCTCGAGATCCTGGAGGATCGGCTCGCGATCTGGGACGAAGCGGAAGCGTCGCTGGCGTTCGCGTCCGGGATGGCGGCGATCTCGACGACGCTGTGGGCCTATCTGCGGCCCGGCGACGTCGTGCTGCAGAGCCAGCCGATCTATGGCGGCACGGAGACGCTGATCCATTCGATCCTGCCGGAATTTGGCGTGCGCCAAGTCGGCTTCGACGTTGAAGGCGGCACGCCGGCGATGCTCGCGGCGGCGGAGGAAGCGCGGAAGATGGGGCGCGTCGGCGCGATCTATCTCGAAACGCCCGCCAATCCGACGAACGGGCTCGTCGACATCGAGGCGGCGCGGAAAGTCTCGCAATCGCTGGCGGTGACGGGCGAACGACCGCCCGTCATCGTCGACAACACGATGCTTGGCCCGGTGTATTGCACGCCCCTCCTCCATGGCGCGGACATCGTCGTGTCCTCGCTTACGAAGTATGTTGGCGGGCATTCCGATCTCATCGCCGGGGGCGCATCGGGCGCGAAGGCGATGCTGGCGCCGGTGCGGCGCATGCGCTCGACGCTCGGAACGATGTGCGATCCGCACACGTGCTGGCTCCTGATGCGGTCGCTGGAAACGGTGAAGATCCGCATGGAGGCGGGCGCAACGGGCGCGCGGCGCGTGGCCGAATTTCTGCGCGCGCATCCGAAGATCGAGAACGTCTGGTATCTCGATTTCCTGCCGCAGGAGCATCCCGACCGCGCAGTGTTCGAGCGGCAATGCAAGAGCGCGGGCTCGACGTTCTCGTTCGAGGTCGCGGGCGGCGAGGAAGCCGCGTTCCGGCTTCTCGACAATCTCGCGATCATCAAGCTCGCGGTGTCGCTCGGCGGCACCGAGACGCTCGCCTCGCATCCCGCATCGATGACGCATTCGGGCATGCCGCCGGAAGAGCTCGCGCGGTTCTCGATCAAGCCCTCGCTCATCCGCATCTCGATCGGCATCGAGAACCCGGACGATCTCATAGCGGACCTGAAGCAGGCGCTCGATGCTGTATGATTTGGGGCTGTCTGATCACGCCCGGTATTCGCGCAGGTAACGTTCGACGAGGCGGCCTATCCAGGGGATCGTCTTCGGGTGCGCGATGAAGTCCGCGATCGGCATGAAGCGCCAATCGCCACCCTCCTCGCCGAAGACGAACGCCTCGGTCTGCGCCTTCGTGAGGCGGGCTGCGAAGATGTAGACGCGGTGATGGTGCTCGGGATCGTCATCCACCAGGCGATGCCAATGGAAATCGTCGGGCCGCAGCGAGAGGCTGGTCTCCTCGCGCACTTCGCGGATGGCGCATTCGGCGGGCGTCTCGTCGCCCTCGCGAAAGCCGCCCGGCAGATCGCGATGGCCCGCCCAGGAAAGGCCCGGCTTCTGATCGCGCAGATAGCTCAACACACCGCCCTTAAAGAGCAGCGCGACCTTCGAACCAGCGAACGCTTCAGAAATCCCCGGCTCCCTCAATTCGGCCTGCGCCCTAGTTGGCGCCTTCCGGCGATTGCTCGACGCCTTCGCTCTCGCCGGGATCGTCGGTCTGGATCGAGACCAGATACGCGATGAGGGCGTCGGCGCCCTGCGGATTGAACTGGAATTCCGGCATCGGGTGCGAGACCTGGATGCCCTCGATCAAGTTCTGCTCCAGCGCGTTGGCGTCATAGCGCGAGAGGATCGTGCGGAAGACCGGCGCTTCGGGCGCGGGGCTGTCGCCGTAAGGGCCGATCGCGTGGCAGGATGCGCATTGCGCCTCGGCGACGGCGCGGCCGTCGGCCACGGCGTCGGCATCCTCGGGCGCCTGAGGCGGCGTCATGCATGCGGACAGAAGCAGGATAAGGCCGACCAGCAGAACGCGCATGAGAGTTCCTCCTCGCGCGCGGACTCTTCGGCGCGCCGCCTCACCCGCGCAAGCCCGTATTCGTCCTTAGCGGCGAGGCCTAAGGCCGCTGGCAGGTGAAGTTGGCGGCGTCCTTCTGATCGCCCCGGCCATTGTAGCGGGCGTAGGCCGGATACGGGCAGATCGGGCGCGCCGTATCCGCCATCGCCGTTCCGCGCGCGAGCATGCGATCGGGCGCGGTCCCCTGCTCCACCCAGGCCTCGATGGCGGAAAGCGGATCCACATCGTCCAGGCCATTGCCGCCGCCGCAATGCGTGACGCCCGGCAGCAGGAAGAGCCGCGCGAAGGCTTGCGCGCCAGCAGCGCCGCCGGTGTCGCGCGCCATACGGTCGTACCAGGCCATGACGTCGTTGGCGGAGAAGGCCGGATCGGACATGCCCTGCATGACGATCATCTTGCCGCCGCGGGCAACGAACGTGGTGAGGTACGTCGAGGCGGCGTCGGTGGCTGCGGCCTGTTGCCAGATCTGCGGCCACACGTCGTTGAAGTTTACCGTCAGCGGCTCGAGCTGGCCCTGCGGCGGCGTCATGAAATAGCGCGTCAGGATCGCGTGGCCGTAGACGTAGTGGCGCGCATCCGGCGCGCCGGTGGTGGCTTCGCCGAGATACCAGCGGCGCCAATTGCCGGCCGCGACGCCCGCGTCGTACGGGAAGTTCGTGTAGAGCGCGCGGCCTTGGGAATCGCGCGGGCCGGCGAAGATCGCGCGCAGCGCCTGCACTTTTGCCGCGCTCAAACAGCCGACAGTCTGGCGGCGCGCGCATTGCAGCTGCGCGGGATCGAAGCGGCAGGCGGCGTGATTGAAGATAAGGCCGTCGGAGAGACCGTCCTTGTCGTCGCACGCCTGCAGGATCGCGATGGAGAGGAGCTGCAGATCGGCCTGGCTCAGGGCCTGCGACAGAACCGGCTGGCGCGCGGAATTGCGCGGCGCGATGCGCATGAGCTGGGCGACGCTCCAGGACGATGCGATGGAAGCGCGCGCCGAGCTGAACGCCGGATCGCACGCGACAACGCCGTCATACTCGGTCGGGAAACGCTGCGCGGCGATGAGCGCGGTGCGGCCGCCCTGCGAGCAGCCCATGGCGTAGGATTTGTCCGGCGCGCGGCCGTAATGGCGGGCGATGAGCGCCTTGGCTTCGCGCGTGGCGCGCCCCAGCGCGTTGTAGGCGTAGTCGATGCGCGATTGCTGATCGGTGGCGAAGCTCGGATCGTAGCCGGTGTGGCCGGCGTCGGTGGAGATCACGGCGTAGCCGCGCGCCAGCGCCGGGCGCGCGGTCGAGCCCGCCAGCGGGACCTTGCCGATCGCGGGATTGATGATCCCCTCGTGGCCGCCGCCGCCCTGATAAAGGAAGCGGCCGTTCCAATCGGCCGGGAGGCGCAGCTCGAAGCCGATGCCGAAGGCGCGGTTACCGGCGCCGGTGCGCGGATCGATGACGCCTTTCACCAGGCAATGGGCCGGGACCTGGACGCCAGAGATCTCCTGCGGCCCCTGGGCGCTCGTTTCGCTGAGGGTGAGGTTCGGGCCGGCGGCGTCAGCGATGTCCTCGCAGCCGCGTACGGACGCCGACGACGTGGAAGCGGGCTCGGCTCGGGAGGTCATCGAGCCGCGCTCGGCCTGGATGGCGCGCCATTCCTGCTGAATCTGCGCGCAGGACCCAACCGCCAGCAGCGCTGCCGCCGACAAAAGCACCCTCGCGCGCATCCCGAAGTCCCCTTGAAAATCCCATTGGTGAGCGAGCGTTAACCATAAGAGCCGATGCCGGCTTGGCCAGACGGAAACCCGCGATTGGGGAATTTCGGGCGCCGCAATTGTTTCCCCCCTCGGGGCCGACGCGGTTTATGGAGGTCCGATGCTCCCCTCCCCTTCCAATGCGCGCCTGCCGGACACCGCGGCCGCTGACGCCGCCGTCGCGCTCCGGTCAGGCGCGCCGATCGTCCTGGTCACCGGCCGGGCCGGGACGGGAAAGAGCTATTTCGTCCGCGAACTCGCCAACGCGCCCGACGCGCCGGCGCAGGCGATCCTAGCGCCCACCGGCCTCGCGGCGATGAATATCGGCGGCCAGACCGTGCATTCGTTCTTCGGGTTTCCGCCGCGGCCGCTCATCCAATTCTCGGAGAAGCCGAACTGGTTCTTCATGAAGAACGCGCGGCACCTGAAGCGGCTCATCGTCGATGAAGTGTCGATGCTGCGCGCCGACGTGCTCGACGCGATGGACCACTCGCTGCGCGTGGCGCGCAAATCTGTGAAACCGTTCGGCGGGGTGCAGATGCTGCTCGTCGGCGACTTCTATCAGCTGCCGCCCGTCGTGCGCGGCGAGGAAGGACGCCTGCTCGAAGACGCCGGCTATGCGAGCCCGTATGCGTTCTCCGCGCATTGCCTGAAAGATCCGCCCGTCGCGGCGTTCGAGCTTCTCGATGTGCGCCGCCAAACGGACGCGGAATTCATCGAATTGCTTACCCGCCTGCGCGAAAGGCGCGGCGTGGAGGACGCGATCGAAACGCTCAACGCCTATTGCCTGGAAAGGGATTTGAAGCAGAAGCCCGTGCTGCTCTGCGCCACAAACGCGGTCGCGGATCGCTACAATGTGCAGGGCCTGCAATCGCTCGGCGGACAGGAAGCGAAGTTCACCGGCGCGTTCGAAGGCGAAGCGAAAGGCAATGTCGGCGAGCGCCTGCCGGCGCCGATGGAGCTGCGCCTCAAGCGCGGCGCGCGCGTGATCTTCACCCAGAACGATCCGAACGGCGAATGGGTGAACGGCACGCTCGGGACCGTGTTCGGCTTCGACGAAACGGCCGTGCTGGTGAAGCTCGACGACAGCGACGAGGTCATCGAGGTGAACCGCTCGATCTGGCCGCAGGCGCGCTGGCGCTGGAACGAGACGACACGGCAGATGGAGGTCCAGGAAGAGTTCAAGTACGTGCAATTCCCGCTCGCGCCGGCCTGGGCGCTGACGATCCACAAGGCGCAGGGCATGACGCTGGACGCCGTCGAGATCGATCTCGGGCGCGGCGCCTTCGCGCCTGGGCAGGCCTATGTGGCGCTCTCCCGCGCCCGCAGCCTGGAAGGTTTGCGCCTCGCCCGGCCCCTGCGGGCCAGCGACGTGCGCGTCGATCCGGCCATCGCCGAGGGCCTCGAACGGCTCGGACTCTAGGTTTGTTAGGATTGTTAGGGCGAATGGCGCTAACTTTCTTATTCGCCATTTCCCCACTCGCGGCTAGGATTGTTAGGGATTATTAGCCCGGACGGCGCTAAGAGCGGCTAACAAACCTATGGATCCCGCCTACAACCCCTACAATCCGGGCGCCGGGGCCCCTCCTCCGGAGCTGGCCGGGCGCGATCCGCTGATCAAGCGGGCCGAGACGGCGCTCGAGCGGATCAAGCGGAAGCGACCGACCAAGAGCCTGATCATGCTCGGGCTGCGCGGCGTCGGTAAAACCGTGCTGCTCAACCGGATCGAGGAGCTGGCGGAAGCGTCGGGCGCACAAACCGCCATGTTCGAGGCCGACCCCGAGAAGTCGCTGCCGGCGCAGCTTGCGCCGCAGCTTCACCGGCTCCTCCTGCGGCTCGACCGGATCAAGCGGGTCGGCCACGAGCTTTCGAACGCCTTCGGCACGCTGCGGGCGTTCGCGACCGCCTTCACCGCCAAGGTCGGCGACCTCGAGTTCGCCATTGGCGGCGGCCAGGCGACTGGAGACCTCGCGATCGACCTCACCGACCTCTTCGTGGCGATCGGGGAAGCGGCGCAGAAGCGCGACACGGCCGCCGTGATCCTCGTCGACGAAGTGCAATACGTCACGAAGTCCGACCTCTCGGCGCTGATCGTGGCGCTGCATAAGATATCGCAGCGGCAGCTGCCGCTCATCCTCTTCGGCGCCGGCCTGCCGCAGCTCGCCAAACTCGCGGGCGACGCCAAATCCTACGCGGAGCGGCTGTTCGATTATCCCGACATCGGGCGGCTGGATGAAGACGCGGCGCGGCTCGCGCTCGTGGAGCCAGCGCGGCGCGAGGACGTCGCATTCGACGACGACGCGCTCGCCTTCATTCTGGAAGAAACCGAGCGCTACCCCTTCTTCCTGCAGGTTTGGGGCTCGAAATGCTGGGAGACGGCGGAGCGCACGCCGATCACGCTCAAGGACGCGCAGGCCGCCACGAAGGCCGCGATCGCCTCGCTCGACGAGAGCATCTTCAACGTGCGGCTGGCGCGGCTTTCGGAGCGGCAGAAGGAATATGCACGGGCCATGGCCGAGTTCGGCGCGGGGCCCTGCTCATCCGCGGAAGTGGCCAAGGCGCTCGGCGCGACGCAGAGCCAGGTCGCGCCCTATCGCGACGACCTCATCCAGAAAGGCATGGCCTATGCGCCGGAACGCGGACAAATCGCGTTCACCGTGCCGAAGTTCGACGCCTTCATGCGGCGGCGCGCGCCGATGCCTTCGCCGAAGCCGCCCAGCGGTCCGCGCGTGCGGCGCGTGAAGAGCTAGCGCGGACCGGAATTCTTCAGCGAAGCGGGCGGCTTCGGCTTTTCCTTCTTCGGCTTGCGCGCTTCCTTGCCGCTGCGCTTTTGACCCTTGGCCATGATCGTTCTCCCACTGGACGAGACAATTATCTGGAATCGCGGCGCATCTTCGGCAAGCGCCGACTAGACCATTTCCCGAAAAGTGTGACGCGGTTTTCGGGCGAGAAATGGTCTGGATTCAGAGTGTAGACCTGATTCACGCGTTTTGATTTGAGTAAATCAAAACGGGATCTGGTCTAGAGCCCGCCGCGTAATTTTCTGCGCCGAGAGAACGAAGCCGGCGATTCCGGCGACGAGGAAGCCCAGAAGCGCGCCCAGACCGCCGCCGATCAAACCGCCGATGAGCGTCAGAACGAGCGAGAGCTGCCAGGCGACCGCCGCCCCGAACAGCATCCAGAGCGTGATAAAGAGCGCCGTGAGCGCCGTGGCGGCCCAGTGCATTCCGGGCTCGAGCGACCGCATCAGCCCGTCGGCGATGAGCGCGATCATGAACAGGCTCATAACCACAACCGCGAGCTTCAGCGCTCCGCCAGCGAGGCGCAGCGCGCCCGAAGCCAGAGCGGGCGTCCCAAGAGCGCGCGTATGGATGGTCATCGCGCCATTGCTTGCAGCGAGTCGAATCCGGCCGGAACACGCTTGCGCAAGTGAGCGGGGTATTAAACGGGCGTCATTCTTACGGCGCGATACTCCGAGACATGAAAGACGCCGCCGTCGAGACCTTCGCACGCAGCCTGCTGGCGCAGGAAGAGACGCTCCTCTGGCGACAGGCCGCGCCGCCCGCCGCGCAGGCGGACATGCTACTTCTTGCGCTGATGGGAACCGCGGTGCTGGGCGCCATCGTCTGGCGCGGCGCAAGGGCTTGGCGCGACAGCGCCGATCTCTGGAAAGCCTCGCTTTACACGCTCGCAGGCGCCGCCGCGGCGGCGGCCAGCCTCTATTGCTGGGGTCAAACGCTCGGCGTCGGATCCACGATATACGCGATCACAGACACGCGCGTGATCATCGCCTCCCGCGATCCCTGGATCCAGGCGCAAAGCTTTGGACCAGAGGATTTCGAGCGCATGCACCGCAGCGGCGACCGCATCGCGTTCAACTGGGGGCCGAAACGCGGGCCGGACGGGTATCGCGCGCACCTTTTCGGACTGCGCGACGCGGCTCACGTAGAGCATCTCATCGCCGCGCACATCGTGCGGCGCTCTCAGGCAAGCCACCTCGACGGGTGCATCATTCGCGGCCGGATGGGGCCGCCGGGCGACGCCTGACACCACTGCGCGCTGAAATTGCCCACAGCGGCGCCCGTGCTAGCCTCGGCGCGATGCGACTCACGAGCGTGCGCGCACTCCTCCTTTGCGCCCTGCTGGCGTCGTGCGCGGCCGTCGCGGGCGCGCCCGACCAGGCTGCGCCGTTCGTGCAGGCGCCCTCCCCCGCCGCGCCGAGCGCGCCGATGGAGACGCCGGCGGTTCCGACCGGCGCCTACCGGCTCGACCGCAACCACGCATCCGTCCTCTTCCGCATCCGCCACATGGACCTCGCCTGGTTCACTGGGCGGTTCGACACGATCGAGGCGACGCTCGAGCTCAACGGCGAGCGGCCGGAGCTCTCGAAGCTGAACGCCCAGATCGGCGCGGCCTCGGTGAACAGCGGCGTGCTCGCAGACAATGGGGAACGGCGCTTCGACGGCGTGATCGCGCGTGCGCTTGGCGCCGAGACGAGCCCGCAAATCACGTTCGCTTCCACCGCGATCGAACGCACGGACGCAACACATGCGCGCGTTACCGGCGACCTCACCCTCAATGGCCAGACTCACCCGGCGACGCTCGACGTGACGTTCGACGGCGCGCGCGTGGATCCGCTGCGCGGCGGCGCGATGGTGCTAGGCTTCTCCGCCTACGGGACGATCGACCGGACGCAATGGAGCGTTTCGGACTGGCGCGCGTTCACCGGCGAGATTGTCCAGATCGTCATCGAAGCCGAACTGGTGAAGACCTGACGCGCCGCATGCGCCCACGCCCCCTTCTCCTTTCGATCCTGTTCGCGTGCGCGCCGATCGCGGCGAGCGAAGCGCAGCCGCCGCGCGAAGCGGTGCAAATGTATTCCGCCGGCGATTTCGTGGGCGCCGCGAACGCGGCGGGGACCGCGGACGCCGTCTCGCTCGCCTTCGCGGCCCGGTCGCTGCTCGCGGCGTGCGTCGCCGCCAACGATCCCGCCGCGCTCGACGCGTTGCTCCGGCGCGCGGAGGCGTCGGCGAGCGCTGCGCTGGCACTGGAGCCCGCCTCGGTCGAGGCACGGCTGCAGCTCGCGCTCGCCTATGGCATTCGGGGGAAGCGCGCGTCGCTCTCGGAAGCGTTCCGGCATCGTTACGCGGCGCGCGGGCGAAACCTGATCAACGAGGCGATCAGTCTGGCGCCCAGCGATCCGCGCGCGCATGCGCTGCTGGGCGCGTGGCATTTCGAAGTGATCCGCCGCGGCGGACGCGCGGGCGCGATCATGTATGGCGCGCGGATCGGCGCCGGCTCGGCGGCGTTCGAACGCGCGATGCGCCTCGCGCCCGACGATCCGCTGATCGCGCTGCATTATGGGCTGGCGCTCATCCAGAACGACCCGCGCAACGCCCCGCGCGCCGCAGAACTTCTCCGCGCCGCGGCCGAAGCGCCGGCGCGCGACGCGCTCGACCGGATGGCGCGGAACGAGGCGCGTCGGATCGGGAATCTACTGGCGGAAGCCGGCCCGCGCGCGGCCGCGGAGGCGGCGCGGCAGAGCCTGCTCTGATCTGACGGAGTCAGCGAACTCGGGAGCGGAAGAGCGAAAACCCCAGCGCAACCGCAACAGCCAGCGCCAGCCAAACACCGCCGACAAGCGCAATAACAGAACCGTCCATGACACGCTCAACACGCGGCTGATGCCGCGGTTCCGACAATCGCGCGCCAATTTGATTTCTTTAAGTCAACACAGCGGCCCTAGTGCGAGTGGCCTAGTGCGAGCTCCGCGGCGCGCCGGCCATGCGCGCGGCAAGCAGCGCGGCCGTGGCGGGGTGGACGTTGTCGTCCGCAGGCGCCAGCTCGCCGGTTTCCCCTTGCAGCCAGAGCATCGGATCGCGGCCCTCGATCCAGCCGAGGTTCGGGCGATGCACCTGATAGCCGATGAGTTTCTGCACGCGATCGGGCAGCGCGCGCACGACATGCGGCGGCGTCGACAGGAGAAGCTTCTCGGCCTGCCCGAGCCAGCCCAGGGAATACGAGAAGTTCACGCCGCGCCGGATGGCGTTGCTGGCGTTCTCGCCGCCGCCGTGCAGCGTCGAGCCGAGCCAGATGATCGCGTCGCCCGGCTCCGCGCGGGCGAAGCAGAGCTCGTCGGCGCCCGCCGCGCGGTCGCGCGGCCAGTGATTGGATCCGGGCGCGACGCGCGTGGCGCCGTTCTCGCGCGTGAAGGGGTCGAGCGGCCACATCACGTTGGCCATCAATTCGAAATCGTGCGGGAACGGATAAAGCCCATCGTCGCGGTGGAGCACCTGCGCGCGCTCGCCCGGCTCGATCGCGATTGCCTGGGTGAGGCAAAGCTGGATGCAGTCGCAGCGCGGGGTGGCGGCGTCGGCGCCCATCAGCAAAGGCTCGACGATTCCGAGCGTTCGGGGATTGCCGGCAAGCTCGGCGGTCTTGAGCGCTTTGTTGAAGACGGCGCTGAAGCGGCGCGTCCGCGTGCCGAACACGGGGCCCGTGCCGCGATAGGCGGCGTCAAACCATTCCTCCAGGATCGACTTGATCTCGTAGATGGTATCGAGCGGCGCCGCGCGCTTCAGGACAATGGCGCCGCTCGCGCGCAGCGCGTCGCGCGCCGCGCCCGCATCGATCCCCGCATCCAGATATGGGACGGTTGGGTGGGCGATCGCGCCCATTATTGAACGCGCGCTTCGCCGGCTTGGTTGGCGGCGCGGGCTTCGAGCCAACTCAAGAGCTCGCGCGACGTCTCGCTCGGCAGGCCGTGCATCAGGCTCGCGACGCGCGCTTCGACGTGCGGGGTGTATTCGCGATCGCTGAACGGCGGCGCGGCCTCGAAGATCTGCGGCACGGAGAGACCCGCACGTTCGCGAATCGCGCGCAAACCTTCAGGGTCGACCTCGAAGGCGAGCGCGATCGCCTCCCCTTCCTCGTAGGGCTGCGGCAGACCCAGCGGGCGCACCTTCTCGCGCCAGAACTCGCGCGTGTGCGGCACCATGAAGGAATCCGTCGTGCCGACGAGCATGCGCACGCGCCGCGAGACCGCGAGCTCGAGCATCGCGCAATTCATGCTCATGCGCAGAAGGCGATCCTGAGTGCGATGTTCGCGCCGACGCACGACGCGGGTGATCTCCCAGACGTCGGCGCCGAGCTTGGTCGCGCCCCAATTCTCGACGAGGTGGGAAAAGCGATCCGTCAGCAGCGAGCGATCGTCGGTGCGCCGAAGCCTGATGCAGCCGGCGAAGGCGCCGCCCGCGTCGAGCGCCAGCAGGTAGATCGCCTCGTCGTCGTCGTAAGGATCGTATTCGAGGCCCGGCGTCTTCTGCATCTCGCGCAATTCGCGCCAGCCACGCTCCTCGACGTAGTAGTTCCAGCGCAGCCGATGCATCTCGGCCAGCGGCGCTTCGTAGATGGAGCGATTTGCGGCGGTGACGACGTGGAGCATGTCGGCCTCTAAGCCCGCCCTGGGCTCCGGCCGGGCTAGGCCCCGCGCGTTCGTCGATCATCCCCGGGAACTACCGGGTTGATCAGATCGCGATCCAACCGTGGCGGACGGCGATCGCCACCGCCTGCATGCGCGTGCGCACCCCCAAGGTCTTCTTCGCAAGCTCGACGTGCTCGTTCACGGTGCGGTCGGCGATCTGCAGAATCTGCGAGATGTCCCAATCGGATTTGCCGCCGGCGACGAAGGCGATGATCTCGCGCTGACGATTGGTCAGCGGGCACGGCTCAGGCGGCGCGGGCGTGTGCAGCTCGCGCGCGCGGGTGATCGCGTACATGGAAATCAGCTTCAGCGCCTGAATGGTGCGCGGGGCGAGCTCGGCGTCCTCGTGATAGAGGCCGATGAGGCCGGCGAAGCCCGAGCCATCGTGGATGGGAATGTTGAAGCCGCCGCGGATGCGCATCGCACCGCGGATCTCGCCGAACAGGTTGCGCGACGCTTTCGGCAGGCGGCCGCCCTCAAGCTCGCTCCAGGAGAAGGGACGCTCGCGGCGCATCGCGCGGTGCACGGCGGCGTCCACGTTGTAGAAGCCGCTCTCCCAATAATATTCGCCCCACCCTTCCGATTGGCGCAGCAGCGTCTGCGGCGCACGCGCCCCACCTCCCGACGCCAGGCTGAACATCGAGAATTTCGGCACGCCCAGCGCCTCGAGCGTCGCGGCGACAACGGCCTGCAGCTCCTTCAGCGTGCCGGCGCCTTCCGCACGCTCGATGAATTCCAGCGCTCGATGAAATTCCCCGCTCAAGGCGCCTCTCCCGGCAGGCGCCCTGCAACTCCGTGGGCGCCGACTCATCTCTAGGTTGTCGGAGTCGGCGGCATACACCCATTTTGGGGTATTTGAGAATGTCCAGCGCGGGCCGGTCCGTCCCCAGACCGAAAAAAGCCGCTTGAAGCGCAAAACCAGGGTGCCGCAGGCGCGCGTAGCCGCCCGCGCCGCGGGCGACGATCAGGATCCAGGTGGAGATGAAATGGAGCGGGCGATGAGATTCGAACTCACGACCCCAACCTTGGCAAGGTTGTGCTCTACCCCTGAGCTACGCCCGCATCCGATGGGGTACGAGCCGCAGCGCGGCCCGAAGCGGCGGATATCGCAGGCCCCGGGCCCCTTCGCAAGCCCTCGCCGGCTTCAAACGAAAATGGGCAAACGAAAAGTTGCGGGGCCGGACTGATCCGCGGGCGCCGGACATCCGTATCCAGTGCGTTCGATCCCACAGGCCCAGGCGCGGCCCCCTCCCCCGCATACGCCCCGCCCTGGCCGAAGAAGACGGCTTCCTTCTTGGTAAGGAAGCCGTTTTCGATTGGGGCAAAGCCGCCTTCACCTGCCCCAAACATACCCTGAACGCGCCGAACCTTCTCCGTGGTCGGGGAGCATCTTCCAATCATCCCCAGGGCGGCCCCTCACCCCCGCAACCGCCCTAAAAATCAAAGCGGCTTCCTCTCCCCCAGGAAGCCGCTTTTTTCTTGCGCCATTCCAAACGCCTTCTAGTCGCCGGGCTTGGCGGGGCGCGGCGGCTTCAATCGACGGCGGTTGATGTGAGACTCAGGGCCGGCTTCACCGCCGGGCGTGCGGCCGCGGAAGTAATCGCGTTGCCAACCCTGCTTCACGGCTTCTGATTCCGGCGTCTTCAGATCATCCAGGAACTTGGTGCGGCTCGCGCCCCAGTTCAGATAATCTTCCTTGAGCTTGGGATCGTCATCGAGCGACTTCACGATCGGCTCGACATCGTCGATCGCCTGATGCGGCACGGGCATGACCATGCAGATCGGCTCGCCCTTCTTGAAGCTGACCATGCCGGGGCGCGTGAAACGCCAGTTCATGGTGAAGGGAAACGGCAGCCAGAACGTCTCGACGATGCCCGTCAGCGCCTGGATGCCGTCCTTGATCACGTTCGGGGCGCCGCCGACCCAAATGTCCCAGCCCGGATCGGTGCGGAAAAGATAGCCGGTGTGGAAGGTGAGCACGCCGCCGGAGAAGTGCGACACGGCCCAGCGCTCGAGCTGGGCCTTGGTGGTGTCGCCGTCGGGATCGATGCGGATGTCCTGCGTGCGCGGGCCGCCGTTCCAGGAGGCCGTGAAGCTCACCGGCGAGAGAAGCTCCCAGCCCGTGGTGTTCGCCACGACCAGCGGCAGGCAGCGATACGGATGGCGATGGCCGAAGGCGTCCATCCAGTCGCGATCGGCGCGGCCCGGGACCATCTCGGCGGGCTCGGCGTCGATCTTGTAGCAGGTGAGCTTCATCCAGCGTCCCATAGACGAGCGGCGTCAGATGCGCCAAGGCCTTGCACCCCTATGGATAGCAGCGGCCCCGCCACGCCTGAGCAGCTTTTCGCGCGCTTCGACGCGCTCGGCATCGGGCACAAGACCTACCGCCATCCGCCAGTGTTCACAGTGGCGGAGAGCTCGAAGATCAAGATCGAGATGCCCGGCGGGCACACGAAGAACCTCTTCCTGAAGGACAAGAAAGGCGGGCTCTACCTGCTTTCGGCGCTGCACGACACGAAGATCGATCTCAACGCCGCCGGGCGCGCCATCGGCGCGGGGCGCCCGTCCTTCGGCAGCGCCGAGCTGATGCTGGAGACGCTCGGCGTCACCCCCGGGTCGGTGACGGTGTTCGGCCTGATCAACGACACCGAACGGCGCGTAAAGCTCGCGCTCGACGCAGGCCTGCTCGATCACGACCCCGTCAATTTCCATCCGCTCTCGAACGACGCCACCACGGCGATCAGCCCGCGTGATCTGCTCAAGTTCCTGGCCTCGACCGGCCACCCTCCCCTCTTGCTTCGGTTTGACGCCGATGGGCTCCCGACCATCGTCGAATCCGGTGCCGGTTGATTGAATCTCGCGCCGCAATCGCCCATCTAGCGGTGTGATTCCCCACTTCCGGACGGTCCCATGACAGTTCTCGACGGCGCGGCGCCTGATCTCGTCTCCAACGGCTCCGACCAGGGCTTCATGAAGGATGTCATCGAGGCCTCGAAGACCCAGCCCGTCATCGTCGATTTCTGGGCGCCCTGGTGCGGGCCCTGCAAGCAGCTGGCGCCGGCGCTGGAAAAGGCCGTCCGCGCCGCCGGCGGCAAGCTGAAGCTGGTCAAGATCAATATCGACGACAACCCGGCCGTCGCCGGCCAGCTCGGCGTGCGCTCGATCCCGGCCGTGTTCGCGTTCGACAAGGGCCGCCCCGTCGACGGGTTCATGGGCGCGGTGCCCGACAGCCAGATCAAGCTCTTCATCGACCGGCTCGCCGGCGCGGGCCTCGCGGACGAGCTGGAGCCGCTGCTGGAGCAAGGCGCGGAGAGCCTCAAGCTCGGCGACGCGGGCGGCGCGGCGCAATCATTCGCGGCCGCGCTGCAGATCGATCCGGAGAACGTGAAGGCGCTCGCCGGCATGGCGCGCGCCTACATCCTGGCCGGCGATCCCGACCAGGCGCGCGAGATCATCGAGAGCATTCCCGAAGCGAAGCGCTCGGACGCGGAAGTCCAGGGCGTGCGCGCGGCGCTCGAGCTTGCCTCCAACAGCGCGGGCGAGACGAAGCCGCTCCTGGACAAGGTCGCGAAGAATCCGAACGACCATGAAGCGCGGCTCGAACTCGCTAATGCTCTTGCAGCTCGAGGCGAGCTCGAAGGCGCGGTCGATCACCTGCTGACGATCATCGAGAAGGACCGCGCCTGGAACGACGAAGCGGCGCGCAAGCAATTGCTGAAGGTCTTCGACGCGGCGGGGCTGACGTCCGACGTCACGAAAGCCGGGCGCCGGCGGCTCTCGGCGCTTCTCTTCTCCTAAGTAACGTGGGCGGGCTCCAACCGGACTAAGTCATGAGCGCGTTCGGATACCGCAAGCCCGCAGATCTCCCGACGACGGCGCCGGTGTTTCCGCTCGGCGGCGCGATCCTCTTTCCGCGCGCGCCCCTGCCGCTCAACATCTTCGAGCCGCGCTATCTCAACATGGTGGACGACGCGCTCGCCGCGGACCGCGTGATCGGCATGGTGCAGCCGCTCACGTCGGACGCGCGCAAGCCGGCGCTCTGCGAAGTCGGCACGCTCGGGCGCATCACGTCATTCTCGGAGACCAATGACGGGCGCTACCTCATCACGCTCACCGGCGTGTGCCGCTTCCGCATCGAGCGCGAGCTCGATTCCGGCACGCCCTATCGCCGCTGCGCAGTGAATTACGACGATTTCGCGCGCGATCTGCACGAAGACACGCGCGACGCGGAGGCCGTCGATCGCGCGCGCCTCACCAACGCGCTCAAGCATTATGGCGACGCGCGCGAGCTGCAGATCGATTGGAGCTCGGTGGAGGAAGCGAGCGCGGAGGCGCTCGTGCACGCAGTCGCGGCGCTCTGCCCGTTCGATGCGGCAGCGAAGCAGGCGCTGCTCGAGGCGCCGACGCTGTGCGATTGCGCCGCGACGCTGGTGGCGCTGCTCGAGTTCGACGCGGCCGGCGACGGCTCGGAAAGCAACATGCAATGAGTGACGATATCGACCCGAAGCTGCTCGAAGTGCTCGTGTGCCCGCAAAGCCGGACGCCGCTTCGCTATGACCGCGAGAAGCAGGAGCTGATCAGCGCGCAGGCGCGGCTCGCCTATCCGATCTGCGAGGGCGTGCCGATTCTGCTCGTCGACGAAGCGCGCGAGCTTGGAGCCGACGAATGAGCAAAGCGCCTTGGCCCACGGAGCTGACGTTCAAGAGCGACGACAAGCGCCTCGCGATCTCGTTCGACGACGGCGCGAAATTCGAGATTCCGTTCGAGCTCCTGCGCGTCGAAAGCCCGAGCGCCGAAGTGCGCGGGCATGGCGCCGGCCCGTTGCCGGCGATCGCGGGCAAGGAGAACGTCGCGGTGACTGAGGCCTTGCCGGTCGGGCGCTACGCCGTGCGCATCGGTTTCGACGATGGGCACAATACCGGGCTCTATTCCTGGGAATTCCTCTACGAGCTCGGCCGCGACGCGAAAGCGCGCATGGCGGCGCATAAGCAAAGGATCGGTTCTCGCTGAACGCGGCCGATGGGTGTAAGAGCAACTAAATTGCCGCCAAACTTCCGGGATGGAGGGGATCATGAAGCGCTTCCTGACGACACTGGCTTTCGCCGCGTTGATGACTGCGTGCGGGCAATCGGCCGCTCCGCCGGCCAAAGAGGAAAATACCGCCGCGGCGGCCCCCTCCCCCGAGGACGCGCGCGCCGCCGCCGTCGCGGAAGCGGTCGCCGCGCAGCGGGCCCGGTTCGACGCTGCGCCGGCGCCTTCCACCGATGCGAACTCCGCCTACCAATTCCAGTTCGAGGGTCTCTCCACGCCGCGCGTGCCGATGACGGCCTTCCAGGGCGAGGTCGTGCTCGTCGTGAACACCGCTTCGAAGTGCGGGCTCACGCCGCAATATGAAGGGCTGCAGCAGATCTACTCCGAGTATCACGGCCAGGGCTTCGAAGTGCTCGGCGTGCCGGCGAACAATTTCATGGGTCAGGAGCCCGGCTCAGCCGAAGAGATCCGCGATTTCTGCACGCTCAATTTCGGCGTCACGTTCCCGATGACGGCGAAGCAGAACGTGCTCGGCGACGACGCGCATCCGTTCTATCGCTGGGCGAAGGCCGAGATCGGCGACGACGCGGTGCCGAAATGGAACTTCCATAAGATCCTGGTCGGCCGCGACGGACGCATCATCCGCGCCTTCCCATCGCGCACCACTCCGGACTCGGAGGAAGTGCGCGCGGCGATCACCGCCGCGCTTGCGGCGCCGCGCCCCACCTGACGGGGCTATTTGGAAAGTACGAATCGTCCGAAATTCGGCGCGAGGTGAAGGCGCGGCCGATGCTGGCGAAGCAATTGTTCCGGACAGCGCTGGTTTCGCTTGCGATTCTCGTGGTCGCTATCGGCCTCGATTATTTTCTAAATGTCATCCTTATGCCCGGGACGGGGCATTACACGCCGCTCTCGACGATCGGCATCGTGCTGCTCGTCGCGCCGGCGTTCACGTTCTACCTCATCCGCCAGCACGCGAAGGTGGAGCGCGCGCTCAATGCACTCGCGGAGGAGCGCGTCGCGCGGCAATCGGCAGAGCGCGCGAACGCCGCGAAGTCGCAATTCCTGGCGATGATGAGCCACGAATTGCGCACGCCGCTCAACGCCGTGCTTGGCTACAGCGAGATCATGCGGGAAAGCGCAGAGTCGGACCAACGCACGACGGACGTGCGCGATCATGGCCGGGTCATCTCGGCGGCGCAGAAGCTGCTGCGGCTCATCAACCAGGTGCTCGACTACGCGGATTTCGAGGCGAACCGCTCGTCGCTCAATGTGCGCACGGTGGATATCGCGGCGCTTGCGCGCGAAGCGATCGACGCCGTGCGCGCGGAAGCGACCGAGAACGGCAACCGCGTCGCGCTCAATCTCGGCGACGATCTCGGCGAAGCGCGCACGGACGCAGCGAAGCTGCAGCAATGCCTCGGACACCTCCTGGCGAACGCCGCGAAGTTCACGCGCGACGGCGCGATCGGCCTGCGCGTGCGTCGCGACGGCGAGCGGCTCGTGTTCGACGTGCGCGACACCGGCATCGGCATCGCGCCGGAGAAGCAGGAAGCCGTATTCCAGCCGTTCGTGCAGGCCGAGCCCGCGGAGACGCGCGTCCATGGCGGCGCGGGCCTTGGGCTCGCGATCGCGCAGCGGCTGGCGCGGCTGCTCGAAGGCGATCTCACGGTGACGAGCCTGCCGGGCAAAGGCTCGACGTTCAGCCTCGAGATTCCCGCGACGATCTTTCTCAAGGGCGAGCACCTGCGACGCGTCGCGTAATTTCAGGTCACGCCGACAATTCCTCGCCGCGCAGCAGTTTCGGCATATTGCCCGATGCGCCGCCGGCCTGACGCATGAAGAAGCGCCGCGCGGGGCCGATGCGATTGACGATCTCCAGCCCGAGCCGGCGCGCGCTGCGCACCGGCGCGACATCGTTCGAGAACAGCCGATCGAAGAATTCCATCGCGCACGCCATGCCGACATTGTCGAAGCGCCGCCAACGCTGATAGCGCGTGAGCGCCGTCGCATCGCCGGCGTCGAGGCCGAGCCCCAGCGCATCGCCGACGCATTCGGCCAACGCGGCCGCATCCTTGAGGCCGAGATTGAGGCCCTGCCCTGCGATCGGATGGATGGCGTGCGCGGAATCGCCTGCGAGCGCGAGGCGCGGCGCGATCATCTTCTCGGCGATCTGCATCGACAGCGGGTAGGAAAAGCGCGGGCCTTCGAGCCAGACGTCGCCAAGGAAGTCGCCGAACCGGCGCTTCAGCTCAGCACGGAAATCCTCCGCGTTCATGGCGTTGATCGCGGCGGCCACCTTGCGCTTCTCGGCCCAGACGATGTTGGCGCGATTTCCCGTCAGCGGCAGGATCGCGAACGGGCCCGCCGGCAGAAAGAATTCGTGCGCGACCGCTTCGTGCGGCTTCTCGTGGCGCACCGTGGCGACGATCGCCGTCGCATCGTAATCCCAGCCGATCGTGCGGATGCCCGTCCGTGTACGGACGAATGAGCGGCGGCCGTCGGCGCCGACCAGAAGCGACGCCTCGATCGTCGACTTGTCGGCGAGCTCGAGTGACACGCCCGTCGCGTTAACCATAAAGGACGTGACGCCCATCGGGGCGATGCGCTTCACGCCGCTGGCGCGAATGCGCTCCTCCAGCGCTTTGCGCAGGTGACGATGCTCGACCATGTAGCCGAGCGCCTCGCCCGCCTCGTCGGCATCGAACATCAGATGCAGCAGCGACGGTCCGCCCTTGCGCACGCCTCCCAGCGGGCGTCCGTCCGTGACCATGATGCGCGCGATCGGTTGCACGACGGGATCGAGCGCATCGCCCAGCCCTAGCGCGCGCCACATGCGGAAATTGGCGAACGCGATCGCGAAGGCGCGGCCATCGAACTCGGGCGCGAGCGCCGTCTCGGGCGCAGCGGCGTCCACGACCGCCACGGAGGCGCCCGCCTGCTCCAAAGCGAGCGCTAAGGTCAGCCCTACTGGCCCGCCTCCGACGATCGCGACGTCCGTTCGTGACATATCCACAACCACCCCAGGTCTAGGTCCGCCCGCGCCGCCATTTATTTGGGCGCCTTCGCCCGTTTCTTGGGCGATGTTGCGGCCGCGAAGGGTTACGCCCCCCTCCCCTTCTTGCCGCGACGCCTCCCCACCCCGTCAATCGCCTGGGAATTGGGCGCGGACGCTGCCCCCACCAGTCTTGTCGGTCAGATGGGCGATCAAGGGGAACCTTATGAATACACGAAACTCGGCGCGGGGCTTCAGGCTAGCCTGGCGGGATATAAGATTGGGCGTCGCGGCTCTCGCCGCGGCGTTTGCGCTCGGGCTCTCGGCCCCGGATGTGCTGGCGCAGGACGCCGCGCCGCCGGCGGCCCCGGCTGTGACCGCGCCGGAAGCGACGGCCACGCCGGCCGAAGCAGCTCCTGAGGCCACCGTCGCTCCGGCGGAAGCCGCGGCGGCCGAAGCCGCAGCCGCCCCCGAGGGCATCGCGGCGCCGGAACAGACCGTCGACAAGGGCGACACCACCTGGATGATGGTTTCGACCATCGCGGTCTTCCTGATGATCATTCCGGGCCTGGCGCTCTTCTATGGCGGCCTGGTCCGCACCAAGAACATGCTCTCGGTGCTGATGAACGTGACCACGATCACCGTCATCGGCATGATCATGTACGCGCTCGTCGGCTATTCGCTGTCGTTCACGACGGGGCCAGGGTCGCTCGACACGTTCATCGGCGGCACGGGACGGTTCTTCCTCGGAGACGCGGGCACGGATCTCTCGGACAATCTGGTCGCGACGTTCTCCACCGGCGTCTACCTGCCCGAGCTCGTGTTCGTCGTCTTCCAGATGACCTTCGCGTGCATCACCGCGGCCCTCGTGTTCGGCGGCCTCGCCGAGCGCGTGAAGTTCATCGGCATCGTGATCTTCGCGATCGTGTGGCCGCTCCTCGTCTACTATCCCATGGCGCACATGGTCTGGTGGTGGCCGGGGCCGGACGCGGTGGCGACGAACCCGGAAGCGCCGATCGCCTCG
This sequence comes from Hyphomonadaceae bacterium, assembly GCA_033764725.1. GTDB lineage: Bacteria > Pseudomonadota > Alphaproteobacteria > Caulobacterales > Aquidulcibacteraceae > RI-43. The sequence goes on along the minus strand of JANRIR010000063.1, from coordinate 86,219 downwards.
GGCCTCATCTGGGGCTTCGGCGCGCTCGACTTCGCCGGCGGCACCGTGGTGCACATCAATTCCGGCATCGCGGCGCTCGTGGGCTGCATCATTCTTGGCCGGCGCACCGGCTACAAGAAGGAGCCGATGCCGCCGCACTCGCTGACGATGGTGCTGATCGGCACGGGCCTGCTGTGGTTCGGCTGGTTCGGCTTCAACGCCGGATCGAACCTGGAGTCGAACTATTATTCGGTGCTGGCGATGGCCAACACGTTCCTGGCGCCGGCCGCAGCGGGCTTCGCCTGGACGCTCACGGAAATGCTCACCAAGGGCAAAGCTTCGCTGCTCGGCATGGCGTCGGGCATCGTCGCGGGCCTCGTGGCGATCACGCCGGCGGCCGGCTTCGCCGGTCCGATGGGCGCAATCATCCTCGGCCTCGTTGTCGGACCGATCTGTCTCTTCGCCTGCTCGGCGCTGAAGAACATGCTCGGCTATGACGACGCGCTCGACGTGTTCGGTATCCACGGCGTCGGCGGCATCGTCGGCGCCATCGGCACCGGCCTCGTCGTCAACCCGGCCTGGGGCGGCGCTGGCGTCGTCGATTATGTCGGGTGCTCGGAAGCCGGCGCGGTGCTCGCCACCTGCCCCGTCGCCGCGTACGACATGGTCACGCAGCTGACGGCGCAAGCGAAGGGCGTGCTTGTCACGCTCGTGTGGTCCGGCGTCGGCAGCGCGATCATCTGGATCGTGCTCCGCGTGCTTGGCCTGCTCCGCGTGTCGAAAGAGACCGAGATCGAAGGTCTCGACATCAACGAGCACGGAGAGCTTGCGTATCATCCGTAATGCAACACCGATCGCCGGCGTTCTTTGAACGTCGATGATCAACGGGCGCGACTCCTTCTCCCTGGGTCGCGCCCGTTTTCTTTTCGGCAATGTTGGTTTCTTCGTTTCGTAACGCGTGTGAATCGAAATTCAATTGAAGCGCGTTAAGCTTGGTGAAGCGCTACTTGGTAGTTCCATGCAACGAGCCTTGCGGCTCTTAACTTCTGACATTTCAACGCGGAAACTTGTGATACCGGCGCTACCGTCAACGTCCTGGTAACTCGCCGGGCCGAAGGATCGCGGCCTTCGCTGAAGAAGCGCCGATCCACATGACTGACGAAACGTTCTCCTCCGAGGGGCAGATCCCTTCCGCCCCGAACACGGCGCTCGCACGCCAGGCGCTGAAGCGCGCGACCTTGTCGGTCGGCTCCGCGCTGCTCGGCGTCTATGGCCTCGGCGCAGTGCTCTCCTATTCACCGGAGGATCCTTCGCTCAACGTCGCGAGCGACGGACAAGCGCACAATCTCTTCGGCGGCCCTGGCGCCGCGTTCGCCGACATCGCCGTGCAAGGCCTCGGCGCGGCTTCGCCGCTCGCCATGGCCGCGCTCATCGCCGCCGGCGGCCTCCGCATCTGGCGCCAACGCATGACGGCGCGCATCGATCGGCCGCGTCTGCTCGCGGGCGTCGCGGGCGTCGTGCTGCTCGCGGGCGCGGCTTCGTGCATTCCGACCAATGAAGGCTGGCCGCTCGCCACTGGCTTTGGCGGCATGGCCGGCGACGCAGCCGCAAATCTTCTCTCGGGCCTCGCTTCGCTGCCCGGTCTTCCGTTCCCGCGCACCGCCGCGGGTTTCCTCGCCGCCATCGGCGGTCTGTTCAGTGTTGGTTGGGCGTTCCAGTTGAAGCCCCGCGACGTGCGACTGGCGGCGGACGCCGCTTCGCGCGCCGCGGCGGCGACGGCCGGCGGCGCGACGCGCGCGCTCACCTACGTTCAAGACCGCGTGAAGCGCGAGGATCCCGGCGCCTGGAACGACGGACGTCCGCGTCTCGCGGAGCCGCCGCGCCGGCAGCCGCGCACGCTCCCGTCCTCCATCGAATCGCTCGAGCCCGAGCCAGCGCCCACGCGCATGGAGCCGCGGGCTGCAGAGGAAGCGCCGGCGCAACGCCGCTTCGCACCGCAGCGCGCGCCCGCGCCGCGCGCCGCCTCGAACTCCAAGCAGCAAACCACAGCCTATATCGGCAACGGGCGCTTCGAGCTGCCGAGCGAGAACCTCTTCTCGATGCCGAAACAGCGCACCAGCCACGCGGATCCCGCGCAGCTGCACGCCATGAGCCGCCAGCTCGAAGCGGTGCTGCAGGATTTCGGCGTACAGGGCGAGATCGTTTCGGCGCGGCCTGGCCCCGTCGTCACGTTGTTCGAGCTCGAGCCCGCGCCGGGCGTTAAGTCTTCCCGCGGGGTCGGCCTCGCTGACGATATCGCGCGCTCGATGAGCGCGACCGCCGCACGCGTCGCGGTCATCCCCGGCCGCAACGCGATCGGCATCGAATTGCCGAACCCGAAGCGCGAGACGGTGTTCCTGCGGACGCTGTTCTCTAGCCCGTCCTTCATCGGCAATCAGGGCGCGCTGCCTCTGGCGCTCGGCGAAACCATCGAGGGCGAGCCGTTCGCCGCCGATCTCTCGAAGATGCCGCACCTGTTGATCGCCGGCACCACGGGCTCGGGGAAATCGGTCGGCATCAATGCGATGATCCTGTCGCTGCTCTACCGGCACACGCCGGAAGAGTGCTGCTTCATCATGATCGACCCCAAGATGCTGGAGCTCAGCGTCTATGAGGGCATTCCCCACCTCCTCTCCCCTGTCGTGACCGATCCGAAGAAAGCGGTCGTCGCGCTGAAATGGACCGTGCGCGAGATGGAGGAGCGCTATCGCAAGATGGCGAAACTCGGCGTGCGCAACATCACCGGCTATAACGAGCGCGTGGATGAGGCGCTGCGCAGCGGGGAATCGCTCGAGCGTAAAGTGCATTCCGGTTTCGATCCCAACACGGGCGAGCCGATCTACGACACCAAGACGCTGCCGCTTGAGCCGATGCCGTATATCGTCGTCGTCATCGACGAGATGGCCGATCTGATGATCGTGGCCGGCAAGGAGATCGAGGCTGCGGTGCAGCGCCTGGCGCAGATGGCGCGCGCGGCGGGCATCCACCTGATCATGGCGACGCAACGCCCGTCGGTCGACGTCATCACCGGCACGATCAAGGCGAATTTCCCGACGCGCATCTCGTATCAGGTCACCTCCAAGATCGACAGCCGCACAATTCTTGGCGAGCAAGGCGCCGAACAATTGCTGGGCCAGGGCGATCTTTTGTTCATGGCCGGCGGCGGGCGCATTCGCCGTCTGCACGGGCCCTTCGTCACCGATGCGGAAGTCGAGCGCGTGGTCGCCACGCTCAAGGAGCAAGGCGCGCCGAAGTACCGCTCCGACGTCACGGAAGACGAGACCGACGAGGACGACGACGAAGCGCCGATGCTGTTCGAATCCTCCGGGGACGATCTGTATGATCGCGCCGTCGAGATCGTCGCGCGCGACCGCAAGGCCTCGACGTCGTACCTCCAGCGGCGGCTGAACATCGGCTACAATCGCGCCGCAACGCTCGTCGAACGGCTGGAAAAGGAAGGCGTGGTATCGACGGCGAACGCCGCCGGCAAGCGCGACATCCTGATCGGGCAATTGAACGAGAGCTGACGCCTTAATCGAACCAGCGATCGGCGCCGTGGTCGAGAATGAGATCGACCGCCCCGTCCAGCATGCGAAAAAACATCGCGTCGCCGCGCTCGGTCTGCGTCACCAGCATGGCGGCGAAAAACGCCGTCAGGAAATGCTGATAGGCGCCGGCGACATAGTGGCGCTTGAGCTGATCGGGCGGGTAGGCGCCGACGCCCTGCGCGTCGAGTTCGCCCAGATAAACGTCGAGAAGCGCGGATTCCTCGGCGCGGCGCACCGCCGGGTCGAGCGCGCCTGCGATGAAGTAGCCGATATCGGCCGCACCTGGTCCGAACGCGAAGGACTGCCAATCGACGACCGTGACGGGCGCCTGCGCCGGCGTCTGCGAAAACAGCATATTGTCGGGCCGGAAATCATTGTGCGTGAGGCAGCGCACGCCGGCGCGGAACGCGTCGTAGCGCGCCAGATCCGCGCACAGCGCGTCGCCGATGCGCCGCGCCGCAGGCGTGACGCGTGCGCCGTAGCGCTGTACGAAGCCTGCCCACAAACCCGAGACGATCTCCGGCTGCACAGGATTAGGCGCCTGCGGCGTGCCGCTCACCCAGGGATAGGATTCAAGCGTGCGATCCTCCCAATAGGCGGCGTGCAGCTTGGCGGCCTCGCGCAGAACGACGCGCGCCTGCGCCAAGGACACGCCGGCCAATTGATCGCCCTGCTCGGCCGGCGCGAGATCGCCCATCATGAGGACAAAATCGTGCGTCGCTTCATCGACCTCGGTGAAGTAGCAGCGCGGCGTCGCGATCCGCGCGCGCGCCTGCAGCACCTGATAGAATTTCACCTCGCGATGATAATTGCCGAGCGCGACGCCGGTGGCGCGGCTTTCTGCGCCGGCCGCGGGAAATTTCCCGACCAGCGTCGTCGGCGCGTCCGCCGAGGCGCGCGCATAGGACAGATGAAAGCGCACGCAATCGCCGATCTGACCGGTGCCGACCTTCTTCGCTGTGAAGGAGTCGACACGCGCCTCGACGCCGGCATACGCCAGCACCGCGTCAAGCCATGCAGCGTCGATCGCATCGGGCGGGCGGATGTCCGGCGTCATGCCGGCGCCGGCAATTGATGGACATAGACTTCGTTGTAGGCGATGCGATCGTTCGCCATCAGGACGAGATCGAAGCCGCGCAGCGCGCCCGCCTCCCCCGCGGCGCCGATGGCGCAGAACCAGCGTCCGCAAAATCCGCCTTCGATCGCCCAGGTCGTTTCCGGCGTGTAGCGCATCGGCGGCGTACTGGCGAATAGCGCCGTGAGGTAGCCGCGCAGGGCGTCATGACCGACGATTCCGGCGACGGTTTGCGGATCCTTGTAGATCGCATCCGGCGTGTAGAATCCGACGAGGCGCTCGACGTCCTTGTCGCTCCACGCGCGCAGCCAATCGGCGTTGAACCGTTCGATGTCCACGAGCTCAGCCCTCGAGCACGCGCGCGCGATGCGCTTCGGTGAAGAAATCCGCCGGCAGCGTTTCCGGGCCGCCCATGATCGCCAGGCCGTGCGCGCCGAGCGTCGGATCGGCGTCGCGGCGCTCATGATAGGAGCGGCGCCGTGCGCGCGCCGCTTCGCCGAATTCCATGTCGAGCGCGGCCTGGATCTGGCCCGCAAAACGCAGGCGGCGCATGCGCTCGGCGCGCTCTTCCGCATAAGGCCTGAAATCCGGCGCGGCGCCGGGCGCGGTTTCTTTCAGGATGTCGGAAACGATGCGCACGTCGCGATATGTGATCGAGAGGCCCAGGCCATTGATCGGATCGTTCCAGCCGGCGGCGTCGCCGATCAGCACGGCGCCGGGCGCAAACGGCGCATCGGTCCAGGAATCATTGTTGAAATAGGACAGAAGCGGCCCCGCCGGCGCGCCGTCGGCGATCGCATGATTGCGCGGCGCAGAGCGCATGCGGAACGCGTCGAGAAAGCGCCGCGCGCCGTCAGGCCCGAGGAAGCGGCCCTTCTCCTGCAACGCATACCCGCCATAGACGCGCACGCGGCCGCCGCCCTGCGGAAAAGCGAGAAAGCCGAAATCGCCTTCGGTGCCGATCGCTTGGCGGTCCTGGCTCCAGCCGTCGACCGCATCCACCAGCAGCCCGGCGAACCAGTGATGCGGTTTGTCCTGGTGCAGCGCCACGCGCGCAGCTTCACGCACCAGCGACACGCGCCCCTCGGCGCCGACGATCAGCTCCGCCTGCGCGACGCGCTGTTCGCCGTCCTGCACATAAAGCACGCCGCGATCGGCGAGATCGACCGACAGCACGTCGACGCCGCGATGCGCTTCGGCGCCGGCGCGCACGGCTTCGTCAAACAAGGTCTGGCAGTGCAGCGGGTGCCCGAGGCACAAGGGCCCCGGCACGCCGGCCGCAAACACGCCGAGCCCCAAAAGCGCCGCCTCCGCGCGCGCGGGATCGCGGCTTTCATCATAGGTGACATGTTCGGTCAGGTGGTGCCCGCCCGCCGCACGCAAGAGATCATAAAGGCCGAGACGCTGCGTTTCCGCCACGCCCCACGGCGCAATCCATTCGCCGCGCACGCGGTCCTCGTAGGCTTGCGATTTCTCCAGCAGGAGCACGCGCCGGCCAGCCCGCGCCAGCGTCGCGGCCAACGCCGAGCCGCCGATGCCGCCGCCCACGATCGCTGCATCGTATCTCATCGCGCGCTCCCTATCGCCCGGCCGCTTCAGGACCATTGCCGAAACGCTACAGGACTCCCGCCCGCCAAATCCACCGGCGCCGCAGCGGCATGAACCGTGGTTGAACCGAATTCGGCGGGCCGCCGCATCGCGGCCCTTACTTTCGCCGAATGTTCGGCCATGTAGGGCGCATGAAACGCTTCCTGATGCTCGCGGCCGCGCTCGCCGCCCTTGGTCCCGCCGCTGCGCTGGCGCAGGCGCAGGCTCGTCCCACCGCCGCGGTCGCAGCGCCGCGGCCTGCGCCCTTGACCGGCGAGGCGCGGGTGCAGGCCATCGCCGCCGCGAACCGGGCGCTGAACGCCCAGGCGGCCGTGCAGGGGCGCTTTCGGCAGGTCGCGCCGGATGGCTCGGTCGCCTCCGGCGTCTTCTATCTGCAGCGCCCGGGGCGGCTGCGATTCGAGTATGACCCGCCGGCCTCGCTGCTGATCGTGGCCGACGGCTCGGTCGTGGCGGTGAACGATCGCGCGCTGCGCACCACGAACCGCTCGCCGCTGCGCGAGACGCCGCTCTATTTCGTGCTCAAGACCAATCTCGATCTCAATCGCGATGCGCGCGTCACTGCCGTCACACGCGACGGGCCGGCGATCCTGATCGCCGCGCGCGACCGCGCCGGCCAGGCGGACGGCGTGCTGACGCTCCGCTTCGTCGGCCCGGGCATGACGCTGCAGGGATGGGACGTGGTCGACGCGTCGGGCGCGACGACACGCGTGATCCTGACCGAGCAGCGCGTGGCGGCGCGGTTCGAACAGAGGCTGTTTCAGGTGCCGCGCGATCAATTGCCGCGAAGCGGCCGTCCGTAACCTGCTGGAATCGCGTACTTTTCTCCTGGCTTCACTGTCTCGTGAGCGCACCAGGCAAGAGATTTATAAAAGGTTGACCTTGTTTTTTTCGCCTGTGTGGCTTAGATGACACGTGTTGGCCGTCGCTCATCCCCCTGGATCGGCGTCGTCCCCCCGCTGACGGATCCAGCGCGGCGGCCACGCGTGCCGGAATGAATCCCCTCCCGGCTGATGCGCCAACCCTCAAGGCGCACAAATGGGACGCCCGATCGTGAACCGGTCGGGCGTCCTTTTTTTTGTTTTGCCGCGGCTCGACACCGCCGCCGGCGCGCGCCACCTAGTCGCCATGCTCAAAATCGCGACCTGGAACATCAATTCGGTGCGGCTGCGCGCCGCCTCGGTCGCGCGCTTTCTTGTGCAAGAGAAGCCGCACGTCCTGTGTCTGCAGGAGATCAAGTGCCGCAATGGCGAGTTCCCCTCCTCCGCCTTTGCGGAGGTCGGCTACAAGCACATGCATGTCGTCGGGCAGAAGGGCTGGCACGGCGTCGCCTTCGTGTCGAAGGTGAAAATCGAGCCGGTCGACGCGCCGGACCTCTGCCGACATGGCGAAGCGCGCGCGGCCGCGATCAAGGTCGACGGCATTGAAGTGCATAATCTCTATGTGCCCGCCGGCGCCGACATTCCCGATCCGGAAGTCAATCCGAAATTCGCGCACAAACTCGATGTGCTTGCGCGCATGCGCAAGGAATACAAAGCGCGCAAGGGCAAGGGGCCGCTGGTGATCGTGGGCGATCTCAACGTCGCGCCAGGCGAACATGACGTGTGGAGCCACAAGCAATTGCTCGACGTGGTGTCGCACACGCCAGTGGAGACAGACGCGATGAAGGCCATCATCAAGGATGGCGGCTTCGTCGATCTCGCACGCGCCCACAGGCCGGATCCGGAGAAACTGTTTTCGTGGTGGAGCTATCGCAGCCCGGACTGGACGGCGAACAATCGCGGCCGCCGGCTCGATCACATCTGGGCCAGCGCCGATCTTGCGCCCGCATCGCAGGCGAAAGGGTTCCGAATTCACGTGCCTTGCCGCAGCTGGGAGAAGCCGAGCGATCACGTGCCGGTGGTAGCAGGCTTTAAGCTCTAGGCGCCGCGCGCGGCTATACCTGCAGACGATAGCCGCCGGTTTCGGTGATCAAGAGGCTCGGCGCCTGCGAATCCGGCTCGATCTTTTGGCGAAGGCGATAGACGTGCGTCTCCAGCGTGTGCGTGGTGACGTTGGCGTTGTAGCCCCACACCTCGCGCAGCAATTCATCGCGCGGCACGGGCTTCAGCCCCGAGCGATAGAGATAGCGCAGGATGCTGGTTTCTTTGTCGGTCAAGCGAATTTTCTTCTGCTTGGAATCGACGAGCACCTTCATCGCCGGCTTGAATTCGTAAGGCCCGATTTGAAACGTCGCGTCTTCGCTCGCCTCGTGGCTGCGCAGATGCGCCTTCAGCCGCGCCAGCAGCACAGAGAATTTGAACGGCTTCAAAACATAATCGTTCGCGCCGGCTTCGAGCCCCGCGATCTGATCTTCCTCTTCGCGCGCCGCGCCCGTCAGCATGATGATCGGCGCGCGCACGCCGCCGTCGCGCAGCGCTTTGCACGCCGTGAACCCGTCGCCGTCAGGCAGATGCACATCGAGCAGGATGGCGGTCGGCTTGACAGCATGCGCCAGGGCGAGCCCCTCCTCCACCGATGCGGCGCCTTGCGCGGCGAAGCCGTCCTCCATGTCGAACTGCTCGATCAGCACCGCGCGCAGATCGGCGTCGTCATCGATGATCAGGATGGTCTGCTTGCGTTGAGCCATCGCGCCGGTCGTCTTCCCTATGGTTCGCCTTGGTCATGAGGCCCGATCGTTCGCCCGCGCGCAAGCGCTAGCTGCGCGGGCCGAACAGGGCCGAGCCGACGCGCACCATGGTCGCGCCGAAAGCGATGGCGGTTTCGAAGTCGTCGCTCATCCCCATGCTCAGCGTCGTCAGGCCGTTGCGCGCCGCGATCTTGGCCAACAGCGCAAAATGCATCGCCGGTTCTTCGTCTGCCGGCGGAATGCACATCAGGCCGCGCACCGGCAAGCCGTATGTGCGCTGCGCCGCCTGGATCAGCCGATCGGCCTCGTGGGGCGCCACGCCGCCTTTCTGCGGCTCCTCGCCGGTGTTCACCTGGATCAGGATGTCGGGACAGCGCCCCAGGCTCGCCGCCGCGTCGGCCAGGGCGGCCGCCAGCTTCTCGCGGTCGAGCGATTCGATCGCATCGAAGAAGCCCGCCGCGTCCTTGGCTTTGTTGGTCTGCAGCGACCCGATCAGCCGCAGGTGCAGATCCGGATAGCGGTCGCGCAGCGGCGTCCAGCGGGCTTGCGCCTCCTGCACGCGGTTTTCGCCGAATTGGCGCTGCCCTGCGGCGAGCACGGCCTCGACTCGCCCGATCGGCTGCTGCTTAGACACCGCCGTCAGGGCGACATCGGCGGCCGTGCGGCCGTGGCGCGTCGCGGCCGCAGCGATCCGGTCGAGGATCGCGGCGCGCGCGGCGATGGGATCGAAAGGGTCTGGCTTGGGCGATGCGGCGGCCATGCGGCGGCTCCTGGCGATGGCGAAACGGCTGCGCAAGGCCGCCGGCGCCGGGTCGAGCCCCTGCCTTATGGCGATGACGGAGCCCGGCCGCACGCGCGATCCGGCGGCGCTGGCGGCGCGGCTGCCGCGCGGCGCCGCGCTGACATACCGCCCCTTTGGCGCTCCAGATAGGGTCGCTGTCGCATGGGCGCTGCGCCGCGCGACGCGCCGCCGCGGGGTGATTTTCCTAATCGGCGCGGATGTCTGGCTGGCGGCGCAGGTCGGCGCCGACGGCGTGCACCTGCCGGAACGCGACGCCCGCCGCGCCGCAGCGATCAAGCGCCGCCACCCGCGCTGGATCGTCACAGCCGCCGCCCACAGCCCGCAGGCGATCCGCCGGGCGCGTGACGCTGACGCTGTTCTCCTGTCGCCGGTTTTTCCCACGCGCAGCCCGAGATCGGGCGCAGCGATCGGGCTTGTCCGTGCGGCGCGGTGGGCGCGCTCGGGAAGGCTCGCGGCGACGCTGGCTCTGGGCGGCGTGACGATGGGCGAAATGCGTCGGCTGCGCGGGTTCGCCGGCATGGCCGGCATCGACCTGTTCGGCGCTTCCTAGAAGCGGAACGCGGATTCCAGCCGGACGCCGGCGTTCGGATGTTCGCCCTCATCGCGACGATTGGGCGAGTTTTGCGGCTGTTCCGCCACGCTCACCTGGCCGCCGACGCGCACGCGTGGGGTAAACTGGTAGAAGGCGCCGACCGAGGTTTCGCTCTGCGAGGGCGTACGCTCCAAACGGCGGGCGCCATCGCGCAGATCGACGGTGATGCCCCAACGATTGGAGGGCGACCAGGCGGGGGCGCCCCGCTCGAGCGCCGGGCCGAGGCCGCTGAGGCCCTGAGTCGGCCCTGCCGACGACGTGAACCGCTCGTACCAGGGCGTCTCGGCGCGCATGGCGTCGCGCTCGGCCACCGTTTCTTGCGCGGCGGCAGGGCGCACGGAAATGGACGTCGCCGCGAGGGCGACACCCACAACCAGCATGGCGTTCCGTACAAACACAGCGACCACCCCGCGGCCTTCCCCAGGCCGCTCCTCTCTGATGTAAGCGAGTCTCGCGCCCAGGTCAGTAAAGAATTCCTCTCCCGTGGTTGAATTGGGGCCGCAGCGTGGCCCGAACGCCACGACTTTGGCGCTTCGCCCGCCCCTATTCGGCCTGCAACGCCATGCTATACAGCCCGCGAAAACCATTGCAGAACACGCACCCCGCGCCGCGGCGCGGTGGATTCCCGGAGGCTTCACGTATGGACCGACGCGCGCGCACTTGGCTGACCGCGGCGCTGGCGCTGACCGCGATGGGCGCACTGCCGTCGTGCGCGTCCTCCGGGGACGAGCCCTCCCCGGAGCGCGACGGCGGCGGGTTTCTCGGCTTCGGCGGCGATGACCGGGACGAGCGCGCGGCGGCCGACGCCGGCATCGGCGTCAACGCCTTCCTGTGGCGCGCCTCGCTGGACACCATCCGCTTCATGCCGCTTGCGTCCGAGGACCCGTTCGGCGGCGTCATCGTCACCGATTGGTATGTCGATCCGGCGCGCCCGGCCGAGCGCTTCAAGGCGACCGTCTATATTCTCGACACCCGCCTGCGGGCCGACGCCGTGAACGTCTCGATCTTCCGTCAGACGCGCGACGCCGGCGGCGGCTGGGTCGATGCCGCGGTGTCGCCCGACACCGCGCTGCAAATCGAAAACTCGATCCTGCGCCGCGCCCGCGAACTGCGACTTAGCACCTTGCGGAACTAGACGCGGGCTGCTTCTCGGCGGCCGGCGGATGCGCAACAAGCAAGCCGACGCAGAGAGACCAAGACGATGGCCCGCTACAATCACAAAGACGTCGAACCGAAATGGCGCGCGCGCTGGGAAGACGCAGCACTGTTCCGCGCACGCGCGCCGGACGCCGCCAAGGACCAGCCGAAAGCCTACATCCTCGAGATGTTCCCCTACCCTTCGGGGCGCATCCATGTCGGGCATTCGCGCAATTACACGATGGGCGACGTCATCGCCCGGTTTCGCCGCGCCCAAGGCTACAATGTTCTGCATCCGATGGGATGGGATGCGTTCGGCCTGCCGGCCGAGAACGCCGCGATGGAGCGCGGCGCCCATCCTGGCGCATGGACCGCGGCGAACATCGAAACCATGAAGGGCCAGCTCAAGCTGTTGGGCCTTGCGATCGATTGGAGCCGCGAGATCGCGACCTGCGATCCCGCCTATTACAAGCATCAGCAGGCGATGTTTCTGGCGTTCTGGAAACATGGCCTGGTCGCGCGCCGCAAACAGAAAGTGAATTGGGACCCCGTCGATCAGACCGTGCTGGCCAACGAACAGGTGGTCGACGGCAAGGGCTGGCGCTCCGGCGCAGCCGTGGAGACGCGCGAACTCGATCAATGGGTGTTTCGCGTCACCGCCTACGCCGACGACCTCCTCGACGCGATCGCAAAGCTTGAGAAGTGGCCCGACAAAGTGCGGCTCATGCAGGCGAATTGGATCGGCCGCTCGGAAGGCTTGCGCTTTCGGTTCGGGTTTCCGAAGGATCAGCAGCCGCCGGCTGGCTTCAAGCGGCGCGGGATCGAAGTGTTCACAACGCGCCCCGACACCTTGTTCGGCGCAAGCTTCGTGGCGCTCTCGCCCGATCATCCGATGGCGATCGTACTCGCCGAGCAGAACAAGAAGATCGCCGCCTTCCGCGCCGAAGTCGCGCGCCTCGGCACTTCCGAGGCCGATATCGAGAAGGCCGAAAAGCGCGGGGTGAATACGGGGTTGTTCGTCAATCACCCCTTCATCCGCGGCAAGCGGCTGCCGGTCTGGGTCGCGAACTTCGTGCTGATGGGCTATGGCGCAGGCGCCATCTTCGGCTGTCCCGCGCACGATCAGCGGGACCTCGATTTTGCGCGCAAGTATAAGCTGGACGTGACGCCCGTCGTGCTGCCGCCGCATGCGGACCCCCGCACGTTCCAGATCCTTGACGAGGCCTATACGGGCGACGGCGCGATCTTTAATTCCGGCTTTCTCGACGGATTGTCGATCGAGGACGCAAAAGCCGCCGCCATCGCCAAGATGGCCGCGCTCGGCAAAGGCGAAGCGACCACGCAATATCGCCTGCGGGATTGGGGCGTGTCGCGGCAACGCTATTGGGGCTGCCCGATCCCGATCATTCATTGCAAGGGATGCGGCGTCGTCGGCGTGCCGGAGAAGGATTTGCCGGTGCGCCTGCCGGAGGACGTGACGTTCGACGCGCCGGGCAATCCGTTGGCGCGGCATCCGACGTGGAAGCATGTCGCCTGCCCGCAATGCGGCGCCAAGGCGGAGCGCGAGACCGACACGCTCGACACCTTCGTCGACAGCTCGTGGTATTTCGCGCGCTTCACCGACCCGCACAACGAGACAAAGCCATTCGACAAGAAGCTGGCGAAATACTGGCTGCCGGTCGATCAATATATCGGCGGCGTCGAGCACGCCGTGCTGCACCTTCTGTATTCGCGCTTCTTCACACGCGCGATGCGCGATTGCGGCTTCCTCGATTTGAAGAGCGGCGAGCCGTTCGCCTCGCTGTTCACGCAAGGCATGGTGGTTCACGAGACATATAAAGCGCAGAGCGGCGCCTGGCTGTTGCCGGAAGACGTCGAGCATACAGCCGACGGCGTCATCGAAACGGCGACGCGCGCACCGGTTATCGTCGGCGCCATCGAAAAGATGTCGAAATCGAAAAAGAACGTCGTCGATCTGGATGCGTTCGTTTCGGATTTCGGCGCCGACGTCGCGCGCTGGTTCGTGCTGAGCGACAGCCCGCCCGAGCGCGACGTCGAGTGGACGGAAGCCGGCGTCAAGGGCGCGTGGCGGTTCGTGCAGCGCGTCTGGTCGCTGGTGGAGGCGCACGGCGCGCCGGCTCCGCAGCCTAGCGAGACGCCGCCGGCGGAAGCGAACCAGGGCGCAGCGCTCGCTTTGCGCCAGGCTGCGCACCGCACGCTCGCGGCGGCGACCGACGACATCGAAGGCTTCCGATTCAACAGAACGGTCGCGCGCTGCTACGAACTCGCCAACCAGATCGACAAGGCTAAAGGCGCCAATGACGCAGGCACGCAATGGGCGCGGGGCGAAGCGCTGCGGCTGTTCGTGCAGATCCTTGCGCCGTTAATGCCGCACCTGGCGGAAGAATGCTGGGAAACGCTGGGCCAAACCGGCTTCGTCGCCGCCGCGCCGTGGCCGTCGCCCGACCCCGCCCTGCTGCATGAAGACGTCGTCACGCTGCCGGTGCAGGTCAACGGCAAGCGCCGCGCGGAGATTTCCATCGCGAAAGGCGCAGACGAAGGCGCCGTGCGCGGCGCCGCCCTGGAGCATCCAGGGGTCGCGGCGTTTCTCGACGGGCTCACCGTCCGCAAAGTGATTGTCGTGCCCGACCGGATCGTCAATATCGTCGCGGGCTGAGCCGGGAGAGGACCGCATGCGCGCTCGGATGTTCGCCGTCATCGCCGCCGCGTTCGCGTCGGCGTGCGGATTTCAGCCGCTCTACGCCCCACCCGCGCCCGACGCGGGGCCGGGCATCGGCCAGGTGCAGATCGGCATGATCCCCGGACGCGCCGGCCACACGCTGCGCCAGGAGCTCGATCGCGTGCTGCGCATCGGCGCCGGCGACGGTCCGCAGCGGAGCCTCGACATCACCTTGACCGAAGAGATCTCCAATCTCGGCATCCGGACCGACGAATCCGCCACCCGCGCCGACCTTCGCCTCACCGCGCGCTACGCGCTGTCCGGCGTCGCGGGCGCAGCGCCGGTGCAAGGCACGGCGACCACGGTCGTGTCGTACGAAATCCCGACCGCCGCCTTCGGTGAAATCGCTGCCCAAGACGACGCGCGCGAACGCGCCGCTGAAACGCTGGCGCAACGCATCCGCTCCGATCTTGTCCTGCGGCTCGCCGCAAGCGAGCGCGCTTCGTGAAGCTGACCGGCGCCGCCGCGCGCGCCTACATCGACAAGGGCGATCCCACCGTGCACGCCGCCCTGCTCTACGGGCCGAACCGCGCGCTGACCGCGGATGTCGCAAAGGCGCTGGTGCGGCGGGCTTTGTCCGGCGACGACGATCCGTTCGCGCTGACGCGCTTCGCCGACGACGATCTCAAGCGCGACAAGGCGGCGCTGGCCGACGCGATGGTTGCGCAATCCTTGCTCGGCGGCGAAAGGGTCGTTTGGGTGCGGCTCGAAAGCGACGCGCACGCCGACACGGTGATCGCGGCGCTTGCACAATTGGACCGCGCCGCCGCCGCACTGGTCGTCGAAGGCGGCGATCTCGGCGGCTCTTCACGCCTGGTGAAAGCATTCGAAAAAGCGGCGAACGCGGCCTGCATCGCGTTCTATGAGGAAAGCGAAGCCGAACGCGCGGCCTTTGCGCGCCAATATGTGAAGGACGCCGGCCTTGCTTTGACCCCCGAAGCGCAGAGCCTTCTGGCCGATATCCTGCCCAGCGATCGCGGCGTCGCGCGCCAGGAGCTCGACAAGCTCGTCGCCTATGCGCATGGCGCCGAGGGCCCCGCGACTCCCGCCGACATCGAAGCGGCGGTTGCGGGATCGGACGAGTCCGAACTCGACGAAGCCGCGCGCGCGGCGCTGCAGGGCAAGATCGGCGATGCGCTCGAGGGTCTGTCGCGGATCGACGCGCTGTCGGGCGTGTCGGCGATCAAGGCGCTGCAGCGCCGCGTTCTGCGCTTGCTTGAGGCGCGCCAGGCGATGGATCGCGGCGCAACGCCATCCGAGGCCGCAGCGCAACTCAAGCCGCCTGTCTTCTGGAAAGAGCGCGACGCCTTCGCCGCGCAGGTGCGGATGTGGACCGCGCCGCGTCTGGCGCAGGCGGTCGCTGCGCTGTGGCGTGCTGAGATCACGGCGAAAACATCAGGCGCGCCGCAGGATCTGGTCGCCGCCGACGCGTTTCGCGCTGTCGCGCGGCTTGTCGCTTAGGCGCCGCCGCTCAGCCGGCGCGCAATGTCGTCGAGTTGTTCGAGCTTTTTATAGGCGATGCGCACTTCGCCGCCCTCCCCGCGCCCAGTGATGGTGACCATCAGTCCGATCGCGTTCGAGATGCGCTGTTCGAGTTCGCGCGTGTCGGCGTCTTTCTCCGACGCGGAGGGCGCGCGCGGCCCGTCGCGTAATTCCTTGGCGTTGGCGGCGAGACGCTCGATCTCGCGCACGTTGAGACCGTCCTTGATGGCCCGCAGCGCCAGCGCCATCGGATCGGGCGCGGTGAGGATCGCGCGCGCGTGGCCGGCGGTCAGGCGGCCGTCGCGCACCATGTCCTGGATGTCGGGCGGCAGGCTCAACAGGCGCAGCATGTTGGCGATGTGCGGCCGGCTCTTGCCGACGACGTCGGCCAGCTCCTGCTGGGTGCGGCCGAAGCGGTCGATCAGCGCCTGATAGCCTTGAGCCTCTTCCAAGGGGTTGAGGTCGGCGCGCTGCACATTCTCGATGATCGCGATCTCGAGGACCTCGACCTCATCAAGCTCGCGGATCACTGCGGGGATATGGTGCAGGCCGGCCCGCTGGGCGGCGCGCCAGCGGCGTTCGCCGGCGACGATCTCGTACCGCCCGCCCGGGATGGGCCGCACCAGGATCGGCTGCAGCACGCCGCGGGTGCGGATCGAGGCGGCGAGCTCGTTGAGCTCCGCCTCGTCGAAGGTTTTGCGCGGCTGGGCCGGGTTGCGCTGGATCAGCTCGATGGCGAGGCCGCGCGGCCCCTCCTCCGTCGGCGCAGGCGCGGCGACAGGCGCGGGCTCGATCGGCGCGACGTTCGACGGTTCAGATTGAGGCGGCGCCGACGCGGGCGGCGGGGTGAAGGCCGTCGGCAGCTCGACGACATTGGCCGCCGGCGCTTCCGGCATGGGGGCCGGCTGCGCCACCGGGCTGGTCGGCGGAATCCAGGCGGGCGACGCAGGCTTCGCGGCGCCGGGCGCAACATCGGTGCGCACCGGTTCGCCCAGTAGTGCCGACAAGCCGCGACCCAAACCTCTCGGTCGATCCATCATCCAGCGCTCCCGCCTTCTTCTGCGTGTGCAGTCGTCCGGCGATTTTCCCTAACCAATCCCTAAAGTAATGCACAGTAGCGCCCAGTCGGACTGAATATTTGGAAAGCGCTACTGCAACGCTCCCTGGAGCAAGGGCGCCTCGTCCCCGCCCTTGGCCTCGACGCGAAGCAACGCGGGCGAGGCGCCCGCGCTCCATCCTTGCGCGCGGCGGCGCTATGCGGCCTTCAGGCCTTCTTCGCGTTGGATGAGTTCCTTCGCCAGCGCGATATAGGCTTTCGAGCCGGGCGCGTTCTGGTCGTACACGATGGCGGGCAGGCCGTGCGACGGCGCTTCCGACAAGCGGACATTGCGCGGGATCACCGTCTCATAGACCTTGTCCGGGAAGTGCTCCCGCACTTCGGTCGCGACCTGATCCGACAGCGCCGTGCGCCGATCATACATGGTCAGCACGACGCCCTGAATCTCAAGCGTGCGATTCAAATTCTCCTGCACCGCGCGAATGGTGGCGAGCAATTGCGCCAAGCCTTCCAGCGCGAAGAACTCGCATTGCAGCGGCACGAGCACCGCATCCGCGGCGGTCAGCGCATTGACGGTGAGAATGTTCAAGCTCGGCGGACAATCGATGAGCATGTAATCGAAACCGCCGCCGGTCTCTTCCGCACGATACGCCGCGATCGCATCGCGCAAACGATGCTGCGGACGCAAGCCCGCCATCAATTCCGTCTCCACGCCGGAAAGGTTCGCGTCTCCTGGAACAATCCAGAGATTGGGGATCTTCGTCGCCATCACTGCGCCCGACAAAGGCCTGTCGCCGACGAGCACGTTGTAGCTCGTCACCACGCGCTGCTCAGGCTGGATGTCGATGCCGGTGGAGGCGTTGCCCTGCGGATCGGTGTCGAAGATCACCACGCGCTTGCCGATCGCGGCGAGCGCGGTGCCGAGATTGATGGCGGTGGTGGTCTTGCCGACTCCGCCCTTCTGGTTGGCGATCGCGAGCGTGCGCATGATCCCTCCTCCGCTGGCGGCGCGGCGGGCTACGCCTTGCGCATCCTGATCACGCGCGCCCTGGGATCGCTCAAGCTGTCCAGGGCTTCGGCGGTCAGATCGCTGCGGCGATAGTCCCCACCATCGCGGACGAACCCGGCCTCAATCAGCTCGGACTCCCAGTCCGCGCCTTTCGGGAACAGCCCAATCGCGCCGCCGTCCAAAAGCGGCTTTGCATGGTTGATGAGTCGCGACAAGGGCGCGAGCGCACGCGCGCAAACCACATCGCACGCACCGATCCGGCCGGGCACGACGCTCTCGATGCGGCCGAACTGGACCCGCGCCGGAACCGCCATCGCCCGAGCGGCCTCGCGCAGGAAGGCGCATTTTTTGGCATTGGCCTCGACGAGATCGACTTGCCCGCCGGGCCTGCCGGCCAGCAGGGCTGCGACCACCAGACCGGGAAATCCGGCGCCGGCGCCGAGATCGACCCAATGCCGCGCGCCTGGCGCGAGGGCGACGAGCTGGGCGCAATCGAGCGCATGGCGGCGCCAATACTCGTCCAGCTCCTTCGGGCCGACGAGATTGATCGCCTCGGCCCAGGCTTCGAGCAGCCGCCGATGGGTAACCAAACGTTCCACGGTTTCGCGTGAAACGGCGCAGTCGCGCGTCAGGTCGTCGGGGCCGTAGCCCGCCTCCGCGCGCGGCGGCGCCGCCGGCTTGAGCTTGCTTCCCGGCTTCACCGACAGCCCCAGCGGTCGCGGCGACAGGCGCGGCGGCTTCACGTCACGCCCGCTTTTTGACGTGCGCCAGGAGCGCCGTCAGCGCGCC
The DNA here is from genome assembly GCA_033764725.1 of Hyphomonadaceae bacterium. GTDB lineage: Bacteria > Pseudomonadota > Alphaproteobacteria > Caulobacterales > Aquidulcibacteraceae > RI-43. The sequence goes on along the minus strand of JANRIR010000063.1, from coordinate 67,736 downwards.
CGGCGTGACGCCCTCGATGCGCCCGGCTTGACCAAGCGTGACCGGCCGCGCTGCAGAGAGCTTCTGGCGGATTTCCGCCGACAGCCCGCCGACGCGGCCATAGTCGAGGTCAGCCGGCAGGCGCAGCGCTTCGTCGCGCTGGAAGGCCAGCACGTCCGCCGCCTGGCGCTCGAGATACCCGGAATACCGGGCGTCAATTTCGAGCTGTTCGCGCACGAATCCCGGTAGCGCCGCCAGCTGCGGCCAGATGGCGGCGAGCTGGTCGAAACCGATTGTCGGATAGGCCAGGAGCTGCAGCGCGGTGCGCCGCGCGCCGTCCTGGTTGACCTGCAGACCCGCCGCCTGCGCCGCGCGCGGCGTCAGCGACAGGCTCTGCGCCAGCGCGCGGCCCTCCTCGATGGCGGCCATCTTGGCGGCGAACACGCCCCGGCGCTCCGGCCCGACGCATCCGATCGCGACGCCCATGGGCGTCAGGCGCTGGTCTGCGTTGTCGGCGCGCAGGCTCAGGCGGTACTCGGCGCGGCTGGTGAACATGCGGTAGGGCTCGGTCACGCCGCGGGTCACCAGATCATCGATCAGGACGCCCAGATAGCCCTCCGCCCGGCTGACCGTGAACGGCGCCGATCCGCCGGCGGCCAGCGCCGCGTTCAGCCCCGCGATCAGCCCCTGCGCCGCCGCCTCCTCGTAGCCGGTGGTGCCGTTGATCTGGCCGGCGAGGTAGAGCCGCGGCAAGCGCTTGGTTTCGAGCGTCGGCAGCACCTCGCGCGGGTCCACATAATCGTACTCGATGGCGTAGGCGTGGCGCAGGATCGCGGCCTGCTCCAACCCCGGGATCGTCCGCAGGAAGCGCTCCTGGACGTCCTCCGGCAGCGAGGTCGAGATCCCGTTCGGGTAGACCGTTGGGTCGTCCAGACCCTCGGGCTCAAGAAACACCTGGTGGCGCTCCTTCTCCGCGAAGCGCACGACCTTGTCCTCGATCGACGGGCAGTAGCGCGGGCCGCGACCGGAAATCGCGCCGGAATACACCGCGGACTGACCGAGGCTTTCCGCGATGATCCGGTGGGTTTCCGGGGTCGTCCAGGTGATGCCGCAGGCGATCTGCGGCGTCGTGATCCGTTCCGTCAGGAACGAGAACGGGCTCGGCGTCTCGTCGCCGGGCTGCATCTCCAGGCCGCCCCAATCGATGGTGCGGCCGTCAAGGCGCGCTGGCGTGCCGGTCTTGAGCCGGCCCATGGCGAAGCCCAGCGCATAGAGCCGTTCGCTCAAGCCTATAGCCGGCGCCTCGCCCACGCGCCCGGCCGGGATGCGCTTGGCCCCGATATGGATCACGCCCTTGAGAAACGTGCCCGTCGTCAGCACCACGCGCGGGCCGCCGACGATGCGGCCATCGGCGCAAACAACGCCTGCGACCGCGCCGTCTGCATCAAGCTGCAGATCCTCCACCGCCGCCTCGATGATCGTCAGCCCCGCCTGCCCGGCGAGCGCGGCCTGCATCGCCTGGCGATAGAGCTTGCGATCGGCCTGCGCGCGCGGCCCGCGGACGGCGGGGCCTTTCGAGCGGTTGAGCAGGCGGAACTGGATGCCGGCGGCGTCGGCGACGCGGCCCATCAGGCCGTCGAGCCCATCGACCTCGCGCACCAGGTGACCCTTGCCGAGGCCGCCGATGGCGGGGTTGCAGCTCATTTCGCCGATGGTGTCGGCGCGGTGCGTGATCAGCGCGGTGGCGGCGCCCAGACGCGCAGCGGCCGCTGCGGCCTCGCAGCCGGCGTGGCCGCCGCCGATCACGATCACGTCGAAAGAGGTCGGTTGGGTCATAGGTCCGGGCTCTATAGCGCAAAATATGCCGAAGCGATCACGTCATGGCGCCAGCCGTGCCGGCTTTGAGTCACCCCCGCCCCTCAGGGACTGTCGTCAGCCGCGCCGCTGACTTGCGGATTCCAGCAATAATTGCGTTCCACATGAAACGATGCGGCGGACCGAAAGAGCGCCCGCGGCAAGCGGTTTACGCCCATTCACCGGTTTCCCGTGGAACCCGCGCAGCCGCCCCCGATCACTTGCCGATGCAGAAGCGGGCGAACACGTCGTCGAGCAGATCCTCGACATCGATGCGGCCGGTCAGCCGGGCCAGCGCATCGGCGGCGGCGCGCAGATCCTCTGCGGCGAGTTCCGCGCTTTCGCCGATGATTGCTTCCGCACGCAACAATGACTCGTAGGCCGCCTGCATAGCGGCGCGATGGCGCGCGCGTGTGATCGGGGCGGCCTCTTCCTGCGTCAACGCCTTTGAAACCGTGGATTCCAGCGCATCGACGAGCGTGGCGACGCCTTCTCCGGTACTTGTAGAAACATGCAATATTTCACGTGAAACGGCGCCGCCGAGATCGCGCTTGGTCGCCACGAGAAGATCGCCCTCGTGCATCAGGCCGTTGAGCGCCACAGCCGAGCCTTCCGGATCGGCGCCGTCGATAACGCCGATGCGCAGGTCGGCCTCCTGCGCCCGCGCCAGCGCGCGGCGCACGCCTTCGGCCTCGATCGCATCGAGCGCGTCGCGCAAGCCCGCCGTGTCGGCGATCCAGACCGGATAGCCGGCCAGGATCAGCCGCGCCTCGACCACGTCGCGCGTGGTGCCCGGGATGTCGGAGACGATCGCCGCATCGCGCCCCGCCAGTGCATTCAGCAGCGAGGACTTGCCGGCGTTCGGCGCGCCGAGGATGGCGATGCGATAGCCGTCGCGCACGCGCTCGCCGCGATGGGCGTCGGCGAGCGCTGCAGCGAGGTCGGCGGCGAGATCGGCGATCAGCGGTCTCGCCGACAGCGCCAGCGCATCTGGGACGTCCTCGTCGGGGAAATCGATTTCGGCGGCGCACAGCGCCATGATCCGAACCAGACGCGCGCGCCAGCCCTCGATGCGCGCGGCGAGCGCGCCCTGCATCTGGCGCAGCGCCTGGCGGCGCTGGCCTTCGGTTTCAGCGTCGACGAGGTCGGCGAGGCCCTCGGCCTGGGTGAGGTCGAGCTTGCCGTTGGCGAAGGCGCGGCGGGTGAATTCGCCCGGCTCGGCGAGGCGGACGCCCTCGACCCGCAGCGCGGCCGCGATGGTCGCGGCGATCACGGCGGCGCCGCCATGCAGGTGCAGCTCGGCGACGTCCTCGCCGGTGAAGCTGGCCGGCGCGGGGAACCAGAGGGCCAGGCCGTCATCGAGCGCCTCGCCGGACGCTGGATCGCGAAAGCGTCGGCGCGCGGCGCGGCGCGGCGGCGGCGGCGCTTGCCCGGTCAAGGCCGTCAGCGCCGCGCCGGCCTGCGGTCCCGAGAAGCGCACCACGGCCACGCCTGCGCGCCCTGAGCCCGACGCGAGGGCGACGATCGTTTCTCCGAGGCCCACGGCGCTATTCGGCGCCGCCCATGCCCTTCATCGCGCCGGCTGCGCCGGAGGTCATGAGTTTCAGAAAGGCGTCCTGCGCCTGCGTGCCGACAGACATCCAGGAGCGCACCATCGCGTCCGGGCTCATCAGCGCGATGTTCTGCTCCATGCGATTGGTCATCTCGCGCACCAGCGCTTCGTTGAGTGGGCTGACGTCCGGCAGGCCGATGAACCGGCGCGCTTCCTCCGGCGTGCATTCGACATCCACGGTGAACTTCATACGGCTTCGACCTCCAGCGTGGGTCGGGTTATAGACCCGATCCGCCGCGCCCTAAAGGCGCGCAGGCGGCGGACAAGCGCGGAGGCGAGCATGGGCGAGTGGGTGGATGTGACGGGTCCGGACGGGGCGTTCAAAGCCTATGTGGCGCGGCCCGACGGCGCGCCGAAAGCCGCCGTCGTGGCGATCCAGGAGATTTTCGGCGTCAACGCCAATATGCGCGGCAAGGCCGATTGGCTGGCCCGCGAAGGATTCCTCGCCATTAGCCCAGACTTGTTCTGGCGGCTGGAGCCGGGCGTCGATCTCACAGACCAATCCGAAGCGGAGTGGAAAAAGGCGTTCGATCTGATGGCCCGCTTCGACGCCGCCAAAGGCGTCGCCGACATCCAGGCCACGATCGCCCATGCGCGCGGCCTCATCGGCGGCGGCAAGGTCGGCGCGATCGGCTATTGCCTCGGCGGATTGCTTGCGTACCTCACCGCCTGCCACACCGACTGCGACGCTTCGGTCGGCTATTACGGCGTGTCGATCGATCAGCGCCTGGGCGACGCGGCCGGCATCAAGAAGCCGCTGATGCTTCACATCGCAGAAAAGGATCAATTCGTGCAGAAGCCGGCGCAGGATGCGATCCGCGCAGGCCTTGGCGGCAATGCGCAGGTCACGCTGCACTTCTACGCCGACCAGGACCATGCGTTTACGCGCGAAGGCGGCGCGCATTACGACGCCGCCGCCGCCAGGGTCGCCGATGGGCGCACCATTGCGTTCCTGAAGCAGGGCCTGGCGTGAGTCGCGGAGGCGTCGCCGCGCTGGCGATCGCAGCGCTGCTCGCGTGCGCGCCGGCGCGGCAGGGCGAAACGCAATCCGCGGCGTCGCCGGAAAGCGCTGAAGCCGAGCGTAACGCGTCGCGCGCGCCGCGCGACATTGCGGCGTTCTTCGATTGCGTCGCGCGCGAAGGGCTGACGCTCGTCTCGGCGCATCGCGCGGGACCCGCGCCCGGCTTTGCAGAGAATGCGATCGAGACGATGCGCAACACGCTGGCGCAGACGCCGCACGCGGCCCTCGAGATCGACGTCCAGCGCACGGCGGACGGCGCGCTTGTCTTGATGCACGACGATACTGTGAACCGCACCACGAACGGTCGCGGCGCGGTGCGGGAGATGACGCTCGACCAGTTCCGCGTGTTACGCCTGCGCGACAATGACGGGCTCGTGCTCGATGCGCATCCGCCGACTTTGCGCGAAGCGCTCGATGCGGGGCGCGACGCCATCCTCCAGCTCGACGTGAAGCGCGGAACACCGTTCGAGCAGGTCATCGCCGAGGTGCGTGAAGCAGGCGCGCAGCACCGCGTCGTGATCATCACCTATAACGATGACGACGCGCTCTTGGTTCAGCGCCTTGCGCCAGAGCTGATGCAATCGGCGTCGATCTTCGACGTCGACGATTTCGCGCGGTTGCGCGGCAAGGGCTTCGACGCCTCCCGCTCGCTCGCCTTCACCGGCGTGCGCGAGCCGAACGCTGCGCTGAATGCGGTGCTGCAGCAGGCGGGCGTGGAATCGATTTTCGGCACGCTCGGCCGGCCAGGCGAAAGCTGGGATTCCCGCTTCGCCCGCAGCGGCGAGGACCAATACGCCGCCTTCGCCGAAACCGGCCTCGAAATGATCGCCACCGATCGCCCGGGCGCTGCGGCGCGCGCGCTCGGCGCGGCGGCGGATCCCACGATGTGCTTGACGGCGGAGTGAACGATGAAGGCCATTCGCATCGACCATACTGGCGGCCCGGAGACGTTGCGCGTCGTCGATATCGCGGAGCCGGCGCCAAGCGCTGGCGAGATCCGCATCCGGCACAACGCCATCGGCGTCAATTTCATCGACACCTATCACCGCACCGGGCTTTATCCCGTGCCGCTGCCGAGCGGGCTGGGCCTTGAGGGCGCAGGGATCGTCGAGGCGGTGGGCGAGGGTGTTACGCGCTTCAAGATCGGCGATCGCGTCGCCTATTGCTCAGGCCCAATCGGCGCGTACGCCGAAGCGCATTGCGTGGCGGCGGAGCGCGCCGTGAAGCTTCCCGACGGGCTGGGCGACGACATCGCCGCGGCGTCGCTGCTGAAGGGCATGACGGCGCGTTATCTCTTGCGCAAGACGTTTCGCGTGGAGCCGGGCCATGTGATCGTGATCCACGCCGCCGCCGGCGGCGTTGGACAGATCGCGGTGCAATGGGCGAAACACCTGGGCGCGGTCGTCATTGCGGCCGTCGGGTCCGACGACAAGGCCGCGCTCGCGCGTCGGCTTGGCGCCGACCACGCGATCGTTTCAACCCGCGAAAATATTTCCGAACGCGTGCGCGCGATCACGAACGGGGAGGGCGCCGACGTCGTCTATGACAGCGTCGGCAAGGACACCTATGAAAGCTCGCTCGACAGCCTGAAGCCGACAGGCCTTCTCGTCAGCTACGGCAACGCCTCGGGCCCGGCGCCGGATGTGAAGCCGCAGGTTCTTTCGGCGAAGGGCTCGCTGTTCTTCACGCGGCCGACGCTGTTCCACTACGTACGCACCACCGCGCTGCTCGATGAAACCGCGCAAGACCTGTTCGACATCATCGGCGCAGGCATCGTGTCGATCGCCGCGCCGACCGTCTATGCGCTTGCAGACGCCGCGCAGGCGCATCGCGATCTTGAGGGACGCCGCACCACCGGAAGCCTGGTGCTGAAGCCTTAGAGCGCGACAGCCTTTTGGTAGGCCGGCCGCTGCTGCAGCCGCTTCCAATAGCCCGAGACGTTTTGCGGCGCATCGGCCATGAGGCCGAACAGCGACGCGAGGTGCAGCGCATAGCCGACCATCACGTCGGCTGCCGTCATGTCGCGGCCGATCAGATAATCGTTGGCGTCGCGACCGCGCAGGGCGGCATCGACGACGGCGAGCCGCTCCTTGAAGCGCTCGGCGGCGTCAGGCACCAGCGCGGGGATGCGCTTGCTTTCGGGCCGCACCATCGAATGCTGCGCGATGTCGGACAGCGGCGGCGTCAGAGTCGCTTCGCCCGCGTGCAGCCATTGCAGGTAGGCGGGATAATCGGCGTCGGCGAGCGTCTTCTTGAACGGCGCCTTGCCATACTTCTCCGTAAGGTATTGGCAGATCGCGCCGGACTCGACCATGCGCACGCCGCCGTCTTCGATCGCCGGCAGCGCGCCAAACGGGCTGACGCTGAGGAATTCATCGGCCCGCAACGCAGCGGGATTGAACGGCGTGTGCTTTAACTCATAAGGCACGCCAAGCTCTTCCGCGATCCAGACCACGCGCAGCGAGCGCGCGTGTTGGGCATGGTGGATTTTCAACATCGCGCGCCTCCCTGTCGGCGGTTCAGGTATTCATGCTCTGGAAGAAGTCGTCGTTGTTCTTCGACTGGCGCAGCTTGTCCAGAAGGAACTCGATCGCATCCTGCGTACCCATCGGATTGAGGATGCGGCGAAGCACGTACATCTTCTGCAGGTGCTCCTTCGGCGTGATGAGTTCTTCCTTGCGCGTGCCGGATTTGAGGATGTCCATCGCCGGGAAGATGCGGCGGTCCGCGACCTTGCGGTCGAGCACAAGCTCGGAATTGCCGGTGCCCTTGAATTCTTCGAAGATCACTTCGTCCATGCGCGAGCCGGTGTCGATCAGCGCGGTGGCGATGATGGTGAGGCTGCCGCCTTCCTCCAGATTGCGCGCCGCGCCGAAGAAGCGCTTCGGCCGCTGCAGCGCGTTCGCGTCGACGCCGCCGGTCAAAACCTTGCCGGAGGAGGGAACGACCGTGTTGTAGGCGCGGCCGAGACGCGTGATGGAATCGAGCAGGATGACGACATCCTTGCCGTGTTCGGCGAGGCGCTTGGCCTTTTCGATGACCATCTCGGCGACGGAGACGTGGCGCGTCGCCGGCTCGTCGAAGGTCGAGGACACGACCTCGCCCTTCACCGTCCGCTGCATGTCGGTCACTTCTTCCGGTCGCTCATCGATCAGCAACACGATCAGATAGACTTCCGGGTGGTTGGCCTCGATCGACTTAGCGATGTTTTGCAGGATGACGGTCTTGCCGGTGCGCGGCGGCGCGACGATCAGCGCGCGCTGGCCCTTGCCGATCGGCGCGACGATATCGATGACGCGCCCGGTGCGGTCCTTAAGGGTCGGATCGTCGAGTTCGAGCTTGAGCCGCTCGTTGGGGTAAAGCGGCGTCAGATTATCGAAATGCACCTTGTGGCGCACCCGTTCGGGATCTTCGAAATTGACGGCGTTGACCCGAACCAGCCCGAAATAGCGCTCGCCGTCTTTGGGCGCGCGGATTTGGCCGTCGACGGTGTCGCCGGTGCGCAGGCCGAATTTCCGGATCTGTTGCGGGCTGACATAGATGTCGTCCGGCCCGGGCAGATAATTGCTTTGCGGAGACCGCAAGAATCCGAAGCCGTCGGAGAGGATTTCCAGAACCCCGCCGCCGCCGATCTCCACGCCCTGTTCGGCGAGCTGCTTCAGGATCGCGAACATCATATCTTGCGAGCGCAGATTGTTGGCGCTCTCGATGTCGAGCGCCTCGGCCATCGCGAGCAATTCCTGCGGCGGCTTTCGTTTCAATTCCTGCAGCGACATCTGCGTGATGCCCTCCAGGAGAGGGTGGCGCTGTGCGGGCGCGGCCTCGGCTTCGGACACAGGCGAAGGGGCTGTGAGATCGTCGGGCATGGTCAATTCTGATGTTGGCGAACGCGGCGGGTTTTCCTGCCGTCAAATCGCGGTCGTTGAAGAAGGTGATTTTGCGGCGGAGAGGGGAGGTGGGGTCGCGCCGCCGACGCGTGCGCAGACTGGCCGCGCCAAGGCCCATGGCAATCACAAGATTGGGAAGCCGTCAAGCCGAGTTCAAGAGAAGCGTGGCTCGAGGGTTGCGAGAAGCACGATCACGATCGCCGCCACGAAGGGAACTTCGTTGGTCAGCCGCCAAAACTTGGCGCTGCGCGCGCGCTGGCCCTGGGCGAGCTTCTTGCCGGCGGAAACCAGATAGCCGTGCCAGCCGGTCAGCGCCGTAACGATCGCGAGCTTCACGATCAGCCAAACCGGCAAGGACTGCGCCCCTTCGCCGATGAAAAAGGTTCCCAAAAGATAAAGGCCTAGGACCCACACCAGAATCATCGCCGGCGTCACGATGATGGCGCGCAGGCGCGCGGCGGCCTCGATCATCTTCTTGTCGAGCTCGCCGCCCGGCGCCGATTCGGTCTGATACACATAAAGCCGGGGCAGCATCAAAAGTCCCGCCATCCAGCCGATCACGGCGATGATGTGCAGCGCGCGGGCGAGATCGTAGCTGATGAAGTCGTGCGGCATAGCAAATCCTCAAACAGGATGCGGACACAGGCCGAACTGTGCAGGACAATAGCGTCCCTCCGCCGGCCCGACGATATCGGCGCGACGCGCCGCGGCGCACGCCACGCGCTCCGCGAGGGTTTCGATGAAGCTGTCGGCCGCCCCCAGCGCCGGCGCGCGCAGGTAATAGGGAACGCCCAGCTCCTGCGCCTTCTCGGCGTACTCGACGTCGAGCTCGACAAGCGTCTCGATATGTTCCGACACAAACGCGATCGGCGAAACGATCACGCCCTGTCCGTCGGCGCCGGCGCGCTCGATCTCCTCTTCGGTCGACGGCCCGATCCAGGCCAGCGGCCCCACGCGCGATTGGTAGCAGGTGCGGAAGCTCCAATCCGCCGGCAGGAGCGGCTTCACCGCAGCGACGGTCTGCTCGACCTGCCATTGATAGGGATCGCCCGACTCGATCACGCGCTGCGGCAAGCCGTGCGCCGAAAACAGGACGCGCGGCGCAGGCGGCGATCCGCCATCGCGCCAGGCGGCGAGGATCGCATCGGCGTGCGCCCGCGCGAAGGATGCTTGCGTCGGATAGCAGCAGATCACCGACGAGGGGAGGGAAGACGCCTTGCGCCACGCATCCATCGAAGACCGCGTCGTGGTCGAGGAGAATTGCGGGTAGAGCGGGAGAACGATCGCTTCCGTGGCGCCCCACTCTGCGGCTGCGCGCGCGGCGTCCTTCGCGAACGGTCGCCAATAGCGCATCGCCAGAAAGCACTTGAACGCGGCGCCCGGAACGCGCCCGGCCAAGGCGGCGTCGAGCGCGTTCGCTTGCGCCTGCGTTTCCGGGACGATCGGCGAGCCGCCGCCCATGCGGGCGTAGTTCGCCTTCGCGGAGCTCTCCCGCGCGCGCGAGATCAATTGCGCGATCAGCATGCGCACCGGTTGCGGCGCGCCGATGATTGCGCGGTCGTTGAACAGATTGAACAGGAACGGGCGCACGGCGTCCGGCCCGTCCGGTCCGCCGAGATTGCACAAGATGACGGCGATCCGGCGTTCCCCCACGGTTTCGCTCAACCCCCTTTGACGCGCGCCACCAGGGCTGCGACATGCGCTGGATCGGCCTCCGGCGTGATGCCGTGGCCGAGATTGAAGATGTGGGGCGCACCGGCGAATCCGGCGATGACGTCGTCGACGCCCTGCGACAAGGCGTCCCCGCCGACCACCAGCAATTGGGGGTCGAGATTGCCCTGCCGGGGCATGTTTAGCGGCAGCGCCGTCTGCGCCCAATGTGACGAAACGCTCGTATCGAGACCGATCGCGTCGACGCCGGTTTCTTGCGCGTAGCGCGCAATCATCGCCCCGCCGCCGCGCGGGAAGCCGATCACCGGAACCGTCACGCCGAGCGCGCGCAGGCGGGCGATCAAGGCCTTGGTCGGGGCCAGGATCAGGCGCTCGAACAGGGCAGGCGGCAGGCCCTCGGCCCAGCTTTCGAAAATCTGCACGCACTCGGCGCCGGCCTTGGCCTGCGCTTCGAGGTGCAAAGCGGTGGTTTCCACCAGGGCGGCGATCAGCGCATCGACCTCGCGCGGGCGCCGGTACACGGCGCGGCGCGCGCGATCCTTCTCGCCGCCTTCGCCCTGCAGCATGTAGGTGGCGACCGTCCAGGGCGCGCCGGCGAAGCCGATCAACGCCACGTCCCGGGCCAGGCCCGCCTTGATCCGCTCCACTGTCTCATACACGGGAGACAGGCGTTGCACCGCCTGCGCGGGATCGGCGAACCGCCAGACTTGTTCTTCGTCGAGGGGCGCCAGTCTCGGCCCTTCGCCCTCTACGAAAGCCACTTTCCGGCCGAGCGCGTCCGGCACGACGAGAATGTCGGAGAACAGGATCGCCGCATCCAGCGGAAACCGGCGCAGGGGTTGGAACACCGCCTCGGCGGCGAGCGCGGGCGCGTAGCAGAAGTCCAGGAAGCTCCCGGCCTGGGCGCGCAGCGCGCGATATTCCGGGAGATAGCGGCCGGCCTGGCGCATGATCCAAATCGGAGGCCGCGGCGTGCGGACCCCGCTGAGCACGGTCAGAAAGGGTTTCCCGTAATCCTGTGCGGAAGGCATGCCGTCTTCTTATCCTTGAACTTGAATGAGAGTCATAAGGAGACTCTTGTAGTAGGGCGACTGAAGTCTGGACTGTTCATCTCTCCACAAGCATTCCACAGGAGCCTCGACGGTGACGGCGGCCATGCGGCCCTTGGCAAGCACAGGGTTTGACAGGGATTTTCACAGCTGCCTGATTCCGTCTGAAGAGCGATTTGGGGAACGAAGAGGTTGTGGACGAAAGGTGGGCGAATGTGAACAATCGCCTACTGGGGGAAATCGCCGGAACGGATGTTCCGCAGCTCCGGCCGGTTTCCCACATGTTTTCCCCAGGCGCCCGAAGCTTATGAGCGGCCCATCCCCATGACCCAGTCGCCCGGCGTCTTTTTCAATGTGCATCTCGTGTCCGATTCGACCGGCGAAACCCTGGCCGGGGTGATGCGGGCCTCGTGCGCGCAATTCGACAACATCCTGCCGATCGAGCATTCCTATTTTCTCGTGCGCTCGCCGCGCCAACTCGAGCGTGTTCTGCGCGAGATCGAATCGGCGCCGGGCGTGGTGCTGTTCACGCTCTCCAACACCGAGCAACGCGAACGCCTGGAAAGCTTTTGCGTGGAGCGCGAGATCCCGTGCGTGGCCGTTCTCGATTCGACGCTCGACCTGATGTCGCGCTATCTGCAAATGCCGCTCAACCACCGGATCGGTGCCGGGCGGGTGCTGAACGCCGATTACTTCCGCCGCATCGATGCGCTCAATTTCGCGATGTCGCATGACGACGGCCAGCAATCGCCGGAATTGCGCGCCGCCGATGTGATCCTCGTCGGCGTCAGCCGCACTTCGAAAACGCCGACCACGGTCTATCTCGCCAATCGCGGCGTGAAGGCGGCCAATGTGCCGATCGTGCCGTCCTTGCCATTGCCGGCCGCCTTGTTCGAGCCGGACGCGCCGCTGATCGTGGGGCTGACCGTTTCCGCCGACCGTCTGATCCATATCCGCCGCAATCGGCTCGCCGCGATGAAGGAAGATCGCCCGACGACCTATGTCGAGGAGGAATCGGTGCGCGCGGAAATCGTCTATGCGCAGAAGATGTTCGAGAAACACGGCTGGCCGGTGGTCGATGTGTCGCGCCGATCGGTCGAGGAGACCGCGGCGGCGATCATGAATCTCCTGGCCGAACGCCGGAGCGCGGCGCCGTGACGTTGATCCTGGCCTCCACCAGCGCCTCGCGCGCGCGCATCCTCAAGGCCGCCGGGATCGCGTTCGAAGCGGTGGCGCCGGCGGTGGATGAGGAAGCGGTGAAGGCGGGCCTGCGCGCGGAGGGCTTGGCCCCGCGGGAGCAGGCCGACGCGCTCGCGGAAGTGAAGGCGCTGTCGGTCTCGCGTCGGCGCGCCGGCTTGGTGATCGGCGCCGACCAGATGCTGTCGCTTGGCGATCAGGCGTTCGACAAGGCGTCCGATCGGGCCGCGGCGCGTGCGACGCTCGCTGCGCTCAGCGGCAAGACGCATGTGCTTCACTCCGCCGTGGCGCTCGCGCGTGACGGCGCGGTGATCTGGCGCCACATCGAAACCCCAAAGCTGACGATGCGGGTTTTGAGCGACGCCTTCATCGAGTCGTATCTCGATGCGATAGGGGAGGCGGCTTTTCAGAGCGTCGGCGCCTACCAACTGGAAGGCTATGGCGCGCATTTGTTCGCGCGCGTCGAGGGTGATTTCTTTTCGGTGCTGGGATTGCCGCTCTTGCCGCTGCTGGCGATCCTGCGCGAACATGGCGCGCTCACGCCATGACGATCACGTCGCGCACGCGTCTTTTTGCAGTGATCGGCGATCCGGTGTCGCACTCGCTGTCGCCGATCCTGCACAATGGATGGATCGCCGATCATGGCCTCGACGCGGTCTATGTGGCGCTGCGCATCGCCGCTGAAGGCGCCGATGCGGCGTTCGACGTCCTGAAGGCGATGGGCTTCGCCGGCGTCAACGTCACCATCCCGCACAAAGAGCGCGCCGCGCGCGTCGCCGACGACGGCGTCCGCGACGTCGCCAATGTGCTCACCTGGCGCGCCGATGGCGTGCTGCAGGCTGACAACACCGACGGCGACGGGTTCCTCGATGCGTTGACGGAAGCGCAGCCGGCCTGGCGCGAGAATGTGCGGACAGCGCTGATCGTGGGCGCGGGCGGCGCTGCGGTTTCGATCGCAGCGGCGCTGCATGGCGTCGGCGTGCGCGTGCGCATCGTCAACCGAACGCACGCGCGCGCCGCGGCCCTCGCCGCGCGTTTCGCCGGCGCGGAAACGGCAGCCTGGTCGGACCTGGGCGCTGCGTTCGCGCAAGCGGATCTGATCGTCAACGCCACCAGCCTCGGCCTCGACGGCGCGGGCGGCATACTCTGGCCGTTCGACGGCTGCGCGCCCGGGCGCATCGCCGTCGACATCGTCTACAAGCCGCTCGAGACGCCGTTCCTGCGCCAGGCCCGCGCACGCGGGCTTATCGGCGTCGACGGTCTCGGCATGCTGATTCATCAGGCGGCGCGTGCGTTCGAGATCTGGTTCGGCGTGCGGCCTGATGTCGGCGCCGGCCGCGCGCGCCTGCTTGCGGCGCTTGGCGCATGATCGTCATCGGGCTCACCGGCTCCATCGGCATGGGCAAGTCCACGACCGCGAAGATGTTCGCGGCGGAAGGCGCGGCGGTTTATGACGCCGATGCGGCCGTGCATGCGCTGTACGCCCCAGGCGGCGCAGCGGTGGCGCCGATCGAAGCGGCGTTTCCGGGCGTCGTGGTGGATGGCGCCGTCGATCGCGCCCGCTTATCGCGCGCCGTTGTGGGCGATGCGGAGGCGATGGCGCGGCTTGAGCGCATCGTGCATCCGCTGGTGCGCGCCGCGCAGGTCGCATTCCTCGAGGCGCAAAAGGCGCGCGGCGCAGACTTCGTCGTGCTCGACATTCCACTGCTGCTGGAGGGCGGCGGCGACAGGCATGTCGATGCGGTGGTGGTGGCGAGCGCGCCGGCGGACGTGCAGCGCGCCCGCGTGCTTGCGCGCGACGACATGACGGAGACCAAGCTCGACGCCATCCTCGCCAAGCAGATGCCCGACACGGAGAAACGCGCCCGGGCGCATTTTGTCATCGAAACCGGCGAAGGGCTGGAGAGCGCGCGTCGCCAGGTCCGCGCCGTGCTGGACGCGTTGCGCGAAGCGCGTTAATCGCCGAACCATGCGCGAAGTGGTGTTCGACACGGAAACGACCGGGCGCGACCCGGCTTTGGGGGACCGCATCGTCGAGATCGGTTGCGTCGAGCTGATCGATCTGTCGCCGACCGGCCGCACCTTGCACCGCTACGTCAATCCCGCCCGCGACGTGCCTGAGGAGGTGGTGCGCATCCACGGCCTCACCACGCGCTTTCTCGCCGACAAGCCGTTCTTCCAGGACCCCAGCGTCGTCGACGAGCTCATGGATTTTCTCGGCGACGATCCGATCGTGGCGCACAACGCCGAGTTCGACCGCAAGTTTCTGAACGCGGAGCTCGAGCGCATCGGCCGCCCGCCCACGCCGCAGAGCCGCTACGTCGATACGCTCGCCATCGCGCGGCAGAAGTTTCGCGGCGCAGCGAATTCGCTCGATGCGCTGTCCAAGCGCTTCATGCTCGACCGCGACGGCTTCGATCTTTCGGCGCGCAAGGGCCCCGGCGGCCACGGCGCGCTGGTCGATTCCAAAATTCTGGCGCGTGTCTATCTGGAGCTGCGCGGCGGCCGCGAGCAGAAGCTGGCGATTTTCGATGAGGAAGACGCGGGCCCCGCCCACACGGCGCAAATCAGTTTCGACATCGTGCGGCGCGCGCCCCGGCCAAAACCGCTCGCGCCCTTGATCACGCCGGAAGAGCGCGCCGCGCACGAGGCGTTCCTCGACACACTGCGTGATCCCCTCTGGCGACGCGCGCCCGGCGGTTGAGCCGCGTCAGCCGAGCGGCGCCGCGCCGGGATCGGGATTTTGCTCGCGGTCGCGCAGCTCCGCCCAATAGAGCGGCGTGAAGTCGATCGGATTGACCAGAAGCGGCGGATAGCCGCCCTCGCGTGTGATTTCGGCCAGCAATTGACGGCTGAATGGAAACAACAGCCGCGGGCACTCGATCCACAAGAGCGGCTCAATATCTTCTGGCTTCACGTTCATGAACTGAAACAGACCCGCATAGACGAGATCGACCAGGAACAGGACCTGCTCCTCGCGCTTGGCCTCGACGTGAATGCGCAGATCGACCTCAAAGGCGTCGCCCTGGTCGCCGACCGGTCGTGATTTCACCTCGACGCCCATGTCGATCGTGGGCTGTGCGTCATAGGCGCGCGCCGCGGCCGCCGCGGCCGGGTTCTCGAATGACAAGTCCTTCACGTACTGCGCCAGGACGCGCAGATGGGGGCTGTCGGGCGAGGGCGCGCCATCCTGCGTCGGGCTCAACGTCGTCATGGCTGCGTCCCCATTTTAGCGAAAAAGGAAGGCCGCGGGCCTATCATGGCGGGTTGCGGGTGGGCAATCGGCGACGCTGGCGCTTCCAAAGGCGGCGCACTATGTACTTTCCACATAAAAGCCCCGACCCTGGCGTTTCGTGATCGCCCCGAAGGAGCAGCGCGTTGTCTAGCCAATTGCTCGAACTCCTGGTTCTCGCCGTCGCCGCCGGGGTGGTGCTGGTGAAGCTGTACAGCGTGCTCGGCAAGCGCACGGGCGCCGAGCCGCCGCCCCGCGCCGCCCCGCAGCCGGCGCAAGGCGAGCTGGCGCGCGCCCAGGAATCCGTCCGCGCGCCGTCCGCGCCGATCGGGGCTGCGGGGCCTTCCGGCCTGTCCGACGTGGTGCGCGCCGATCCGAGCTTCGATCCTGAACATTTCGTGACGGGCGCCCGCGCCGCCTATGAAATGATCGTGCAGGCCTTCGCCAAGGGCGATCGCGATGCGCTGCGCCCGCTGCTGACCGAGCGGGTGTACGACGCCTATGACAAAGCCATCGCGGCCCGCGCGGCGAGCGGCGAGCCGGGCGTGGAGCTGGTGCGCCTGAAGGCGGCGGAGCTCACCGACGTCAGCCTCGACGGATCGGTGGCCCGCGCCGTGGTCAAATTCGAATCCGAACTCGCCGCCGGTCAGCACGGCCTGCGCGACGCCCGCGAAAAGTGGACCTTCGAGCGCGACGTGACGTCGCGCGATCCCAACTGGCGGTTGGCGCGCGTCGTCGCCGCCTAAGCGACGTTTGTGGTGAAGCGCGCGGGCCGAACGCTCCGACCGGAGGAGGCGCGGCTGTGGCGCCGCGTCGCCGACCGGGTCACCCCACGCCGACCCATGCCGCCCTCCGCGCCCGAGCAATCGGACGCCGCTCCCGCGGCGCCGCCGGCTGAGGCCCTGAAGCCGCCGGAGCGGGTCAGCTTGCGCGCCGCGCCGCCGGGTCCGCTCGCCGATCGCGGCGGCGAGAAGCGCGTCCGTCGCGGCCAGGTCGAGATTGCAGGCATGCTGGATTTGCACGGGCTGACTGCGCCGCAGGCCCAGTCGGCGGTGCATCGGTTCTTGCGCCATCGCCATGAAGAGGGCGCACGCGCCGTGCTGATCGTGACCGGCAAGGGCCGCCCCAACGCCGAGCGCGGCTGGGAGATCGGCGTCTTGAAGCGGCATTTGCCGGACTGGCTGGCGGCGCCGGCGGTGCGCGGCATCGTCTCTGGCTTCGCCCAGGCGCACCGCCGCCACGGCGGGGGAGGGGCCTATTACGTGTTTCTCAAAAGCGGAAACGATTCGGGGCGATAGCTGCGCGTCTCACGGCGCGGCCAGACGCCGCCCCTCCAGCCTGATGCGCATCGCGGCGGGCATCACCGCCTCGACCCGCGCGCCGTAGCGCCGCCGCAAGTCCTGCATGTCGAGCGGCCAGACGTCGATGTCGGGATCGAAGGCCAGCTCCGCGCGGACGTAATCGCCGCGCAGCCAGCGCTCGCGGATCGTTGTGATCAGGTCATAGTCGCTGCGGTTGACGGCCGGCACGTCGTCCCGGTTCGCGAACTGAACATAATATTCCGGCGACGCTGTCCAGAAGATCGCAAGCGCCGTGGCGCGATCGCAGTTCGGCTGTTCGATGATCGCGCGCCAAACCGCGGCGTCGACGAAATCCCAATTTGCGGTGAGCGCGAGGCGATGCCAGTCGTCGGGATTGCGAAAGCTGGAAGTGAGAGATTCGGTGGTGATGCGGGTCGGCAGGGCGCTCTGCACGATCGCGCGCTGTTGCGGCGCTTCGCAAGCCAAAAGGCTCAACGCCGCCGCGAGCGCGGCCGGCGCGCCGCGCCAGAAGCCGGGGCGCAGCGCGCGCTTCAGCGCCGCGCTTTCTCTTCGAGGCCCGACACGCCGCGGCGCGCGACCAGCACGGCCGCGACCGCGTCCGGCGAGACGTCCGCCGCGCGCAGCGTGACGAGCAGGTGAAAGAGCACATCCGCCGCTTCGCGCGCCAATGCGTCGCGATCGCCGCTGACGGCGGCAAGCGCCGCCTCGACGGCTTCCTCTCCCAGCTTTTTGGCGCATTTCTGCACGCCCTCGGCCACGAGCGACGCCGTGTAGGAGCGCGTCGGATCGCCGCCGGCCCGCTCGTCGATCGTGCGCGCGAGTGCGTCGAGTTCTGCGCCGAGAGCGCTCATGACCGATACTCCATGGCTTCGCGCACCGGCGCGCCCGACGCGGCCAACGCGGCGCGCGCTTGGCTCAAGCTATAGGTTCCAAAATGGAAAATAGAGGCGGCGAGCGCAGCCGCTGCGCCGCCGTCGCGGATCGCCTCCACCAAATGCTCGAGCGCGCCCGCGCCGCCCGACGCGATCACCGGCGCGCGAACCCGCGCCGTAATCTCACGCAGCAAGGCGATGTCGTATCCTTCGCGCGTGCCGTCGCGATCGATCGAGGTGACGAGCAATTCGCCGGCGCCGCGCTCGACCGCCTCGACGGCGAAGCGCACGGCGTCGATGCCGGTCTCGCGCGACCCGCCATGGGTGAAGATCTCCCAGCGATCGGCCGCCACGCGCTTGGCGTCGATCGCCACCACGATGCATTGCGCGCCGAACGCTTTGGCGCAGGCGTCGATGACGTCCGGCGTGCGCACTGCCGCAGTGTTGATCGCGGCCTTGTCGGCGCCGGCGAGCAACAGCGCGCGCACGTCTTCCGGGCTGCGGACGCCGCCGCCTACAGTTAGCGGCGTGAAGCAGCGATCCGCCGTGCGCCGCACGACATCCAGAAGCGTGCCGCGATTTTCGTGCGATGCGGCGATGTCGAGAAAACAGATCTCGTCGGCGCCTTGCGCATCATAGATCGCCGCTTGCTCGGCGGGATCGCCGGCGTCCTTCAGGTCGACGAAATTGACGCCCTTGACGACGCGGCCGTCGCGGACGTCGAGGCAGGGGATGATGCGAGCCGCGAGCGTCATGCGCGCGCCGCCGACAACGCTTCGGCAGGGTCGATGTCGCCGTCATAGAGGGCGCGGCCGAGGATCGCGCCGTGGATGAGCCCATCGCGATGGGCGCGCAGCGCGCGGATGTCGTCGACGGATTTCAGCCCGCCGGAGGCGATGACGGGAACGCGCACCGCTTCGGCGATCTCCGCCGTCAAGGCGACGTTGACGCCGGATTTTTTCCCGTCTCGGGAAATGTCGGTGACGATCAGGCAGGCGACGCCGGCGTCCTCGAAGCGCCGGGCGAGATCGACCGCCGACACTGTGGTGGTTTCCGTCCATCCTTGCACGGCGACGAAACCATCCCGCGCGTCGATGCCGACGGCGATCCCGCCGGGGTGGGCGCGCGCCGCCTCGCGCACCAGCGCCGGATCGCGCACCGCGGCGGTGCCCAGGATCACGCGGCGCGCGCCGCGCTCGAGCCAGAACGCGATCGACGCGCGTGTCCGCACGCCGCCGCCGATCTGCACCGGCAGCGACACGCGTGACAGGATCGCGGATACGGCCTCGGCGTTGCCGGGTGCGCCGGACAAGGCCCCGTCGAGATCGACGACATGCACCCAAGCGAAGCCCGCACGCTCAAACGCCGCGGCCTGGGCTGCGGGATCGTCATGGAACACGGTTGCGTCGTCGAAGCGGCCTTCGACAAGGCGCACGCAGCGGCCGTCCTTCAGATCGATGGCGGGATAGAGGATCATGGAGACCAGCTCACAAAGCGCTGCAACAGCGCGATGCCCGCGGCCTGGCTCTTTTCCGGGTGAAACTGCACGCCGACTATCGTCGCGCGCGCGACCGCGCTGGCGAATGTTTCGCCATGCGTGGTTTCGGCGCCGACATCACCCCCCGCAGGCTCAAGCACGAACGAATGGTTGAAGTAGCAGAATTGACGCGGCGCCAGCGCATCGAGCACCGGATGCGGGCGAACGACGCGCACGTCGTTCCAGCCAGTATGCGGCAGGACATCTCCGGGGCCAGCCTTCAGCTGCCGGCAAACGCCGCCGATCCAGCCGAGGCCCGGCGTCTCGCCATGCTCGAGACCGATGTCGGCCAGCAATTGCATGCCGACGCAAATACCGAGAAACGGCCGCGCACGCTCCAAGGCGGCTGCACGCATCGCGGCGATCAAGTCGCCCTGCGCGGCCAATCCAGCCATGCATTGGCTGAACGCGCCTTGCCCGGGCAGCACGATGCGATCCGCGCGCATGACGGCGTCTGGGCTGCTCGTCACGATCACGGCGCCGCCGGCGCGCGTCAGCGCGCGCTCGACGGACCGCAAATTGCCGGCGCCGTAATCGATCAGGGCGATGGTTTGGCTCACGTCGCGCTGTTTACAACACGCCCTTGGTGGATGGCGACTGCCCGGCCAGGCGCGGGTCGATTTCGACCGCGGCGCGCGTCGCGCGCGCGAGCGCCTTGAAGCAGCTTTCCACGATATGGTGGGTGTTGTCGCCGTAGAGGTTTTCGACGTGCACGCACGCGCCTGCGTTCATCGCAAAGGCGTGGAACCATTCCTTGAACAGCTCTGTGTCCATGTCGCCCAGCTTCGGGCGCGGCAGCGACACGCGCCAGATCAGATAGGGCCGGTTCGAGAAATCGATCGCGGCGCGCGAGAGGGTCTCGTCCATGGGAATGTAGGCGTGCCCGAACCGGCGGATGCCGGCATAGTCGCCGAGCGCGTCGGCGAACGCTTTGCCGATGCAGATGCCCACGTCCTCGGTGGTGTGGTGCATGTCGATGTGAAGATCGCCCTCCGCGGCGACGTGCAGATCGAACGCGCCGTGCTTGGCGAAGCTCTCCAGCATGTGATCGAGAAAGCCGATGCCGGTGCGCACGTCGGCCTTGCCGGCGCCATCGAGATCGATCGTCACCGCGATGCGCGTTTCCTTCGTCTCGCGCCGGATGGAGCCCTTCCGCATTTACCCCTCAAATACTTTCATGAACGAAGACTTGCGAAGCCGCGCTGCTGACTGCCAAGAACAACGGCTACACCTTCAGCACATTATAACGAATGAAGCGCAAATTGGTAGAGAGCAGGGTGAGTATTGACTGAATATTTGCATGGCAGCAGCGGACCCCCCATTGGACGCGTCGGCGCCGAAGCGGCGCCTGAGCCTTTCGCGGCGGGCGTCCTTGTTCATGGCGGCCGTGCTGACGGCGTTCGCGCTGGTGTTGGGCGCCGCCTTCGCGCTGCTGCAGCAGCAAGAAGCGCGCACCAGCGCGAAACAGGAAGTCGAGGCCTATGTCGGGATCATCGCGCGCAACGCCGGCCCGCGCATCCATGACGCGCCGCGGCTCACCCGCTATCTCGAGATCGCCGAAGGCTGGCGCGAAATTCAGCGCACCGCGATCGTCGCGCCTGACGGAACTGTCATCGCAGCGGTCGGAGCAGCGGAATCGCCCGCCGAGCGCCGCTTGATCGAGGCTGTCCGCGCCCGCGGCGATGTGGTCTCGATCGCCGGCGAGGGGGTCGCCATCGCCGCAGCGCCTATCCTGTCCGATGGTCGCCCGGTGGCGTACCTGATCGCCCATCAGCGCACCCATCCCTTGTACGCCCAGGGCGCGACGCAGATCGCGATCTTCATCGCCATCGCCGCGGCCTTCCTGGTCGCCGCCGTGGCGTTGACGCTCATCTTTGTGCGGCGAACTGTCGCACCATTGGCGCAGCTTATCGCTTTCGCCGAACGCACCAGCACGCATGGCCGCGGCGAGCGGATCGACATCAAGACGGGCGACGAGTTCGAGGCCCTGGCCGCGGCGTTCAATCGCATGATGGCGCGCCTCGACGAGTCGATGCGCCGCGTCCAGCGGCTGGCTTATGTCGACGCCGCCACGAATTTGCCGAACGGGGAAAAGTTTGCGCGCGAGCTCAACGCCTTTACGGCGCGGGCGGATGCGAACGGCCCGACGGGCGCAGTGATCGTCATCGATTTCGCCCGCCTGACGCGCTTGCTGGAAACGCTTGGTCAGGACGCTTCGCACGATCTCATGGCGCGGGTCGCCGAACGCCTGCGCGCTGCAGTGCGGACCGTCGATCGGGTCGTGCGCACGCAATCGTTCCAGGAAAAACCAACGTTCATCGCGCGCTTGCGCCAGCACGAGTTCGCGCTGATCGCGCCGAGCTTCCCGAGCCCGTCGAACGTCGTGCGTTACGCGCAGATGCTGACGAGCGCGATCAATCAGCCCTTCGAATGGCGCGACCTCAAGCTCAATCTGGATGCGCGCTGCGGCGCGGCGATCATCGCCCACGACGGCGGCGACGCAGAGACGCTGACGCGCAATGCGCGCCTCGCGCTCCATGCGGCGAAGGATGCTCCAGGCGCCGTCAAAATGTTCACAAGCGCGCTCGATCGCGATGTCGAGGACCGCATCGCCCTCGAACACGAGATGCGCGCTGCCATAGAGCGCAACGAATTCCGCGCCTACTTCCAGCCCAAGGTCAATCTCGCCGATGGACGGATTGAAGGCTGCGAAGCGCTGGCCCGGTGGATCCGCCCGGACCGCACGATCGTCAGCCCCGCCGTGTTCATTCCGCTGGCCGAAGAGACCGGCCTGATCAGCCAGGTGGCCGATGCGATCATGCGCGAAGCGTGCTGGAAAGCCGCCGCCTGGGCGCGCGAGGGCATCGGCGTGCAGGTCGCGGTGAACGTGTCGGCGCTGCAGTTTCGCGACGAAGCCTTCCCCGACCATGTGCTGAAGATTCTCGACCAGGCCGGCCTGCCGGCGTTCTGCCTTGAGCTGGAGCTGACCGAGTCGATCGCGATGGAAAATCCCGATCAGGCGCTGCGCCTCATCGAACCGCTGCGCGAGCGCGGCGTGCGCTTCTCCATCGACGATTTCGGCTGCGGCCATTCGAGCCTCGCCGCGCTCACGCGCCTGCCGTTCGACGTTTTGAAAATCGATCAGCAATTCGTTCGCGGCCTGGAGCGCGATCGCCACGCGCCCGCGATCATCGAGACGATCCTGGCCATGGCGGCGACGCTCGACATGCAGGTCGTCGCCGAGGGCATCGAGCAGGAGCGGGAAGCGCAATTCCTGCGCCGTCGCGGCTGTCTGATCGGACAAGGCTTTCTCTACGGCGCGGCCGAGCCGGCCGAAGCCTTCGCCGAGCGCCTGCGCGCGCAGCATCGCGCCGCAGCGCCGGTGCGTGGCAAATCCGACGCGGCTTGATCGTCGGGGCGTTCAAGGCCACATCAGCGCGATGACGTTGGATTGGCATGGAACGACGATTTTGGCCGTCAGAAAGGCCGGATCGGTGGTGATCGCCGGGGATGGGCAGGTCTCCACCGGCGCGACGATTCTCAAAGGGAATGCGCGCAAGGTGCGGCCGCTTGCGGATGGGCGCGTCATCGCCGGGTTCGCCGGCGCGACCGCGGATGCGCTCACCCTGTTCGAACGCCTGGAGCAGAAGCTGGAACGGTATCCAGCGCAATTGGCGCGCGCCTGCGTCGATCTGGCGAAAGACTGGCGCACCGATCGCGCCCTGCGACGGCTTGAGGCGATGTTGATCGTGGCGGATGCGCGCGACACTTTGCTCCTCACTGGCGCCGGCGACGTCGTCGAGCCCGAACATCATGTGATCGCCGTCGGCTCCGGCGGGAATTATGCGCTGGCGGCGGCGCGCGCCCTGTATGATCACCTCGACGATCCGCGCGCCATCGCGCTGCGGGCCATGGAGATCGCCGCGGATATCTGCGTCTACACCAATCGAAATCTCACCATCGAAAGCTTGGCGGCTGAGGCGGCGCGGCCATGACAACGTATTCGCCGCGCGAGATCGTATCGGAGCTCGACCGCTTCATCATTGGCCAGGACGGCGCCAAACGGGCCGTGGCGATCGCGCTGCGCAATCGCTGGCGGCGCAAGCAATTGCCCGCCGGTCTGCGCGAAGAGGTGACGCCGAAGAACATCCTGATGATCGGCCCGACAGGCGTCGGCAAGACGGAGATTGCGCGTCGACTGGCGAAGCTCGCGGAGGCGCCTTTTCTGAAGGTCGAGGCGACGCGTTTCACCGAGGTCGGCTATGTCGGTCGCGACGTCGAGCAGATCATCAGGGATCTCGTGGAAGTCGCCTACGAGATGACGCGCGAACGCCGCCGCAAGGAAGTGCGCGCCCGCGCCGACGCGCAGGCGGAAGAGCGTCTGCTTGATGCGCTGGTCGGGCAGGGGGCGTCCGCCGCCACGCGCGAAAGCTTCCGCAAGAAGCTCCGCGCGGGGGATCTGCAGGCCAGCGAGATCGAAATCGAACTGCAGGAGGCGGGGCCCGCGCTGCCGAATTTCGAACAGCCCGGACAGATGACGGGCATGGTCAATCTCGGGGAATTGCTCGGCAAGGCGTTTCCCGCGCGGCGCAAACGTGTGCGCACAACCGTCGCCGAGGCTGTCGAGCCGCTGATCCGCGAGGAAAGCGACAGATTGCTCGACGAGGAAAGCATCGCCAAAGAGGCGCTGCACAGCGCAGCGGAAGATGGCATCGTCTTCATCGACGAGATCGACAAGATCGCGGCGCGCGCCGAGCGAGGCGGCGCCGACGTCAGTCGCGAAGGCGTGCAGCGCGATTTATTGCCGCTGATCGAGGGCGCGAGCGTGACGACAAAACGCGGCGTCGTGCGCACCGACCATATCCTGTTCATCGCCTCCGGCGCCTTTCATGTGTCGAAACCCTCGGACTTGTTGCCGGAGCTGCAAGGTCGGTTACCGATCCGCGTTGAGCTGCAGGCGCTGCGCCAGGAGGATTTTCGCCGGATTCTGGTGGAGCCGGAGGCCAGTCTGACGCAGCAATACGCGGCGCTGATGCAGACAGAGGGCGTGACGCTGCACTTCACCGACGACGCGCTGGACGCCATCGCCCAGACTGCGGCTGAGGTGAATGCATCGGTTGAGAATATCGGCGCGCGCCGCCTGCACACTGTGCTTGAGCGATTGATGGACGATATCGCATTCAGCGCGCCCGACCGCGCCGGCGAACGCCTCGTGATCGACGCAGCCTACGTTCAAGCCCATATCGGCGCGCTCGCCCGCAACGCCGATTTGAGCCGCTTCATGCTCTGAGCCTAAAGGCCCGCGGCGCGCACCAGCGCGTCGAGACGCGTTTCCGGGCGCGGTCCCATGTGAGAAATCACTTCGCCCGCCGCGATCGCGCCGAGCTTCCCACATTCCGCCAGCGGTCGTCCACGGGAGAGCCCGAACAGGAAACCGGCGGCGTACAAATCGCCGGCGCCGGTGGTGTCGACGACCTGCGCCACCGGCTCGGCCGCAATCTCGACCGCGCCGGCCGCGTCGGCGACGATCGAGCCTTGCGCCGACCGCGTGACCGCAACGACCGGACAATCCGCACGCGCCGCCGCGAGCGCCTCGGTCAGCGACGCGGTTTCATAAAGCGAAAGCAATTCGCCTTCATTGGCCAAGAGCACGTCGATGTGCCCCGCCACCAAATGACGAAAGCTGGTCCTGTGCCGCTCAACGCAAAACACGTCGGACGTCGTCAGCGCCACTCTGCGCCCCGCCGCTTTGGCGATCTCCGCTGCGCGCACGAAAGCAGCCTTCGCTTCATCGCGATCGAACAGATAGCCTTCCAAGAAAACGATCGCCCCCGATTGAATCACCGAAGGAACGACGTCTGCTGGTTCAAGCAGGGTCGAGGCGCCCAGATAGGTGTTCATCGAGCGTTGCCCGTCGGGCGACACGGCGATGATGCAGCGCGCCGTCGAGGGCGGTCCAGGCCGCGCGGCGCTGTCGAATGCGACGCCGCCGGCGCGGAACTCCTTGATGAAGCGCGCGCCCAGCGCATCGTCGGCGACCTTGCCGATATAGGCGGCGCTGCCGCCGAGGCTGGCGACGCCGGTGACGCTGTTGGCGGCGGAGCCCCCGGCGGCGAAAATGGGATCGGGAAACAGGCCAGTCAGAAAATCCGCACGCGCTTCGTCGATCAGCGTCATCGCGCCGCGCACGATTTCATGCCGCGCCAAAAAGTCGTCGGACGCTTGCGCGAGAATGTCGACAATCGCGTTGCCGACAGCGACAACGTCATGGGGAGGCGTCATTGAGCATCTTTCGGATAAGTCATGGGCCGAATAGGCGAAGCGGCGGCGGGGACGCAAGCGCCCAGCGCCGTGCAGCGACGGCCGGCGGCCCGGCGATCGTCGCCAGCCTCTGCCTCGCCGCGTGCGCCACGGCTGTGCAGCGCACGCCAAACCCGATCCCCGGCGCGCCTTCGCCTTCCGCGCCGCGCGAAGCCCTCAGCCATTTTTTGTCGCAGGCGGGCGCAGCTCAAGCGCCCAGTCTTGATCAGGTTGAGCAGCGCCTCGGACCGGCCGACATCGCGCGGCGCGACGGGGCGGGCGCGATCTTGACCTATCGCCTCGAAGGGTGCGCGCTCGCGCTGCTCTTCGCGGCGGATGCGCGCAACGTGCTGCGCCTCAGCGAGGTTCAACCAGGCCCGCGACGCGCCGGCGATCCGCCGCCAAGCCTTGAAGCCTGCGCCGCCGCCGCCGAACGACGCCAGAGCGTCTCCTAGCGCGATGCGGATCGCCTATCTCACGGGCCGGGCGTGGCGCGGCGCGCCGCTGCCGCCGGGCGCATTGCCCTCTCTTGAGGCGCCGGATTTCGCGCTCGTCGAAGCCGCCGCGGCGGCGCGCGGCGCGGCGCTCTCTGTGCGGGTCTGGGACGATCCGGATTTGTCGAGAGCCGATTGCGATGTCGCGTTGATCCGCTCCTGCTGGGATTATCCCGAGCGCAGCGCTGAATTCCTTCAGGCATTGATGCGCCTGGAGGCGCGCGGCGTGCGCGTGATGAACGCACCCGCGATCGTGCGCTGGAACGGCCGAAAGGATTATCTAATTGCGGCGGAGCGCGCGGGCATGCCGGTGATCCCGACGCTTTGGGCCGATGCGCTCGACGCGCGCAGCGTGGCGAAGGCGTTCGACGCTTTTGAAACGGCGGAGCTGGTGATCAAGCCGCAAGTCGGCGCGGGCTCGCGCAACACCTTGCGGCTGCAACGCAACGCTTGGAGTGAAGCCGATCTCATGCGCGGCCCGGCGGGGCCGGCGATGCTGCAGCCTTACTTGCCGTCAATCGAAACGATCGGGGAGCGCTCGCTGGTCTATTTCGACGGCGCGTTCTCGCACGCCGTGCGCAAATCGCCGGCGCCGGGGCATTGGTTCGCCAATGCGCTCGATGCGCGTTTCGAGCCCTGGGCGCCGGACGAGGCCGCGCGCATCGTCGCTCTGCGCGCCCTTTCGGCGTTGCCGGAGAAGGCGATTTATGCGCGCGTTGACCTCGTGCAGGGTCACACGGGCGATTGGCTCGTCATCGAGATTGAGGCGATCGAGCCCTATCTTTTCCTGCGCTTCGCGCCCGAGGGCGCTGCGCGCTTGGTCGACGCGGTCTTGCGCGGCGCAGGGGCTTGAGCGCCGCTTTTGTCCGGAAACCGGCAAAGATCGGCGATGGCGCAGTCCGCGCAGCGCGGCGCGCGGGCGACGCATCGATAGCGACCATGCAGGATCAACCAATGATGCGCCCCGCGCAGAAATGGCGGCGGTGTGACGCGCATCAGATCGGCCTCGACGGCGTCTGGGGTCGCGCCTTTCGACAATCCGATGCGCCGCGCGACGCGGAACACGTGCGTATCGACCGCAATGGTAGGCTCGCCGAACGCTTCAGCGAGCACGACGTTCGCCGTTTTCCTTCCGACGCCGGGTAGGGCCTCCAGCGCGGCGCGGTCATGCGGCGTCTCGCCGCCATGGCGCTCGATCAACAGCCGTGACAACGCCGCGACGTTTTTCGCCTTGGCCCGCCACAGGCCAATGGTGCGGATATGCTCTGCGATGCCGTCTTCGCCGAGCGCGGCCATCTTCTCTGGCGTATCGGCCGCCGCGAACAATCCCTTGGTCGCCTTGTTCACGCCCTTGTCGGTGGCCTGGGCGGACAGCACCACCGCGACGAGCAGCGTGAACGGCGAGGTGAAGTCGAGTTCGGTGCGCGGGTCGGGGCGTTCGGCGGCGAGGCGCGCAAAGATCGTCTCGACGTCCGCGCGCGTTAGGCCGCGCGACCGAACGCCCGACTTGGCGCGGGCCGTTGCTTGGGGCACAGATTTAGCCATGTCGCCGCATTGGGAACGCATCACGAGCGCGGGCGTGGTCGATCGCTCGGATCTGGTGTTCGACGCGACGCTGTCGCCGAACCGGTCGCTGTCGCAGCGCTGGTTCTGGCGCCTGATCGGCGTCGTGGCGGCGCTGGAGATCGCGCTCGCCTGTGTGTTCTGGGCGCAGGGCGCCTATCCGGTTTCCGGCTTCCTGCTCGCCGGCATGATCGCTTTGATCATTGCCTTTCGCGTCAATTATGCATCCGGCCGCGCGCGCGAGATCGTGCAGATCTGTCCTGCGCGCGTCATGGTTGAGCGCAGGCCTGCTTTCGGCGCCGGCGAGACGTGGCAGGTCAGCCCGCAATGGGCGCAGGTGGCGCAGGATTCCGGCGCGGTGCGGATCGCTTCGGCGGGCCGCGCCCTGCGCATCGGCGCGTTTCTCTCGCCGCAGGAGCGCGACGCGTTCGCCGCCGCACTGCGCCAGGCGCTCGCGCGCGCCCGCGCTACGCCCCGGCATTGAGCCCGAGCACGTCGCGCATGTCGTAGAGGCCGGGCGGCTGCTCTGCGGCCCAGAGCGCGGCGCGCAAAGCGCCTTCTGCGAAGATCGCGCGGTCGAGCGCCTGATGCGCGAGGCGCAGCACTTCGCGTTCGCCGGCGAACAAGACCTCGTGCTCGCCCACGATGCCGCCGCCGCGGACGACTGCGAAGCCGATGCCGCCCTCCGGCCGCGGTCCGACCTGGCCGTCCCGCGGCGGCAGCTCGAGCGCCTCCAACGCGCCGCCGCGCCCATCGGCCGCCGCTTGGCCAAGCATCAGCGCAGTGCCAGACGGCGCATCGATCTTGCGGCGATGATGCGCCTCGACGATCTCGATGTCCCAGTCAGCGCCGAGCGCAGCAGCGGCGCGGCGCACAAGGTCGGTCATGACGGTGACGCCGATGCTGAAATTGCCGCTGCGCACGACGGCGAAACGTTGCGCAGCGGCGTTGATGACGCCCTCATGCATGGCGCCGGAAAACCCTGTGGAGCCCACGATCGCCGCGCGCACGCCGCGCAAGCTGCGCAGCGCCGCGATGGTCGCTTCGGGCGTAGTGAAATCAATCCACACGTCGGCGGCGGCGGCCGCTTCCGCGGCGGTTTCGCACGTCCGCACGCCGAGTTCGCCAGGCAGACCCGCAAGCGTGGCGATATCCGCGCCGAGCGCCGCGCCAGAGCGTTCTGTGGCGCCGACGATGCGCATGTCGTCGCGGGCATGCGCGGCGCGCGTGAGTGCTGCGCCCATGCGTCCCGCGGCCCCGGCGATGGCGATACGCAGCGTCATCGCGGCGGCATCAGATTGGGATCGGCGATCATAATGACCCTTTGTCCATCGACGGACCACGCATAGCGGCGAAACGCTATCACAAGCGCGCCGCCCAACGCGACAAGCAGCGCAAGCACGGCGACTGCGCCGAAGCCCGAAAGGGCGCCGACATCGAAGACCGCGCTTTTCACCAGCGCCGCCAGCGCAATGGCGAGGGCGAGCGCGCGCACCCGGCGGTCGGCCATTTCGAAGCCCGCCGCGAGCACCGCGCCGGCGAAGCCGAGAAGCGCGAGCGTGATCGCCCATCCTTCGAGCGGCGCCGTCGCGGCGATCGCCATGTCTGCGCCCTGGAACAGCCGGCGGATCTCCAAAAGGACATTCAGCAGCGCCAAGAGCGCCCCCACGCTCGCCGCCAGCGCGGCGCGCTCGCGATAGCCCTGCGCCGCGCGCAGCTGCGCATAGGCGAAGAAGCCGATTGCAGGGATGGCGAAGCCGGCGAGAAGCGAGTTTAGGCCCGGGCCGCCATAAACGGTTGCAGGCGCGACGCCCCACCATGGATTGCACACAAGGCCGGCGCCGAAGAGGGAGAGCGCCGCTGCGCCGACGGCCATCAGCGCTTCGGCGAAAAACGGCAACGGCGTCGCGCGCGAACCGAAGCGCCAGGCGAAGGCGATCGCCGCGAGCAGCAGCGCGCCGGCATAGAGCCCGATCTCCTCCAGGGTCACGACCGGCGCAGCGGCCTGCGCCTCTCGCCAGGCGTCGCGCACCCAAAGCGCCACCGCCGCGCAAGCCAAGGTGATCGCCGCCATCATCAGCCCCTGCGGGGCGAGCGCCTGTTTACGGTCGGCCCGATAGGCGAACACGCTGCTGGCGACAGCGAAGCAGGTCGCCGTGAAGGCGATCAATGGGGTTGCCGGCGACGACCAGCCGAAGGCCGCCACCTGGGCTTCCGCCGCAGCGTTGGCGAAGAGGAGCTGCGCCAACGCCGCGCCTGAGACGAGGCCAGCGGCGAGGCGCAGGCCGCGCTGGTCGATCACAGCGTCGACAATGGCCAAGCCGATCACCGTGCACGACAGCGTCAACAGCGCCAAGGCGGGCGGCGTCGCGATCCACGCTGCAATCGCAGCGCCGCACGCCGCGCCCGCGATCCAGAAGGTTGCAGCGTCCGTGCGCGTCGCGCGCCAGGCGGCGAGCGCGTTGAGCAGCGTGACCGCCGCCGCGACGCCGATCCAAACCTCCTCCTGCCCGAATGCGCCGAGGTGAATGCGCGCGGCCGCCAGCGCGGCGATCGGCATGAGGCTGGCGAGCGCTGCGCCGGCGGGCGTTTCGGGCTGTCGCCATTGCAGGAAGGCCCCCGCGCAACTGGCGCAGAGGGCGAGCGCGGCCGCGGCCGTGATTAGGTTGGGCGCTGCGGTCGGGCCAGACGGCCAGATCAGCAGCGCCGCGGCGGCGGCGAGTCCGGCGATGAACGGCGTCAGCGTCAGCGCGGGCCGCCACGCGCTGGCGGCGGCGCTCAGCGTCATCAGCGCGATGGCGCTGAACACAATCGCGCCGCCGCTCTCCCCATTGCGCGCCAGCGTGGCGAGGATCATCGCGCTCGCCGCGACGCTCTCGATGTGCGCGACAATCAGCGGTTCGCGCCAAGCCGCGGCCCAAGGGCGGGGAAACGGCGCAATGCCGCGCGCCGCGTCGCTAGCGTAGCCGAGGCCGAGCGCGGCGAGCGCGGCGGCGAAACCGCCCACCGTTGCAACATGCAGCGCGTCGCCGCCGATCCAGGCGAACACGCCGCCCCACGCGATCGCGCCGCCGACCGTCAACCAAGCGAGAGGCGGCGTCGCGTGGCGCCGCGAATCGATCATCGCCGCCGTCGTCGCCGCGATGATCACCACGCAATGCGCAGCGACTGGAAAATCCGCCAGCGGAAACAACGCGGGCGTCGCGCATGCGATCGCTGCGCCGATATAGGACAAGGCGGCTCCATAGCGGCCCGACAAGAAGAAGCATGCTGCGGCGCAGGCGACGCACGCTGCATAGGACGCCGCAGGCGGCGCCACCGCGAACGGCGCCGCCGCATAACGCGCGGCGAGCACGATGAGGACAAGCCCGACCCCGACCAGAACCTCGCCCACGGCCGGCTGCAACGGCGCCCGGCGGCGCAGCGCTTCCGCCGCGGCGATGGCGGCTGCGCCCGCGGCGCCCGCCAATCCGGCGCCGGCTGTAGCCGGGATCGCGCCGCTGGCGCCCCCGGCGAGCGCGGCGGCCGCCGCCGCCACCGCCAGCGGCGCCAGAAGCATCACAACCGCGCCGGATTGGACCGCGGCCTCGGCTTGCGGCGCGAGCGGCGCGGCCTCGGCGGGCGGCGCAACCGGCTCGAAGGCGGCTGTCGCCGCAGCGGCCGGACGCGCGTCCGCGATCAGCGCGGCGACAGGCGCGACAAGAGCAGGCGGATCGAACGCCGCCGCAATGGCCTCAGGCGCTTGCCCGCTAGCGAGCGTGGCCTGCTGGGGTCGCGGCTCGAGCGCGGCTGTGGCGACGGCGGTCTCCAGCACGTCGATGCGCGTCATCGCCGCATTGAGCGCCTGGCGCAGCGCTTCGGTGCGCCGCATCGACGCCCACACCAGGATGGGCAGCGACACAGCGCCGAAAGCGGCGATCGCCGCGATGGCGATGAGCGCGTATTCCACCCGCGTGCGCCTTCCTAGCGTGCCGAAACCGCGCGGATTCAATCCATTGCGGCGAGAGCGTCAACCTGAAGCGGCGCCGCGAAGGCCGGTCAGGGTTTGGCGCCGTCCTGACGGCCCTCGAAGAAGCGTTTCACGCTGTCGAAGAAGCCGTGGCTTTGCGGGTGCGCGTCTTCCGTGCAGCTCTGGGAGAATTCCTCCAGAAGCTTGCGCTGCTTCGGCGTGAGATTGACCGGTGTTTCGACGAAAATCTCGACGTGCAGGTCCCCGCGCTCGCGCGCGCGCAGCGCCGTCATGCCCTTGCCCTTGAGGCGGAAGCGCCGCCCGGTTTGCGCGCCCGCCGGAATGGTCACCTTGGTGCGCACGCCCTCGATCGTCGGGATTTCGACGTCGCCGCCGAGCGCGGCGGTCGCCATCGGCACCGGCGCGCGGCAGAACAGATCCGGCCCTTCGCGCTCGAACAATTCGTGCGGCCGCACAGACAGAAAGAGATACAAATCGCCCGGAGGGCCGCCGCGCATGCCGGCGTCGCCCTCGCCCGACAGGCGGATGCGCGTGCCGTCTTCGACCCCGGCGGGGATTTTCACCCGCGATGTGCGGTCTTTCGGCGTCAGCCCGCGGCCGTTGCAGACGCGGCACGGGTTCTTGATGGTTTGGCCCATGCCGTTGCAGGTCGGGCAGGTGCGCACGACACGGAACATGCCTTGGCTCGCGCGCACCTGGCCGGCCCCGGCGCAGGTGCGGCAGGTCTCCGGCGCGGCTGCGCCTTCGGCGCCGTCGCCGCCGCAGGCCTCGCACGCAACCGCCGACGTGATTGCGATGTCGCGCTCGGCGCCGGTGAAGGCCTGCTCCAGAGTGATCTCGAGATCGTAGCGCAAATCTTGGCCGCGCTGCGGGCCGCGCGGGCGCTGCGCGCCGCGGCCAAAAATATCGCCGATGTCGCCGCCGAAGATTTCGTTGAACAGATCGGAGAAGTCCGCGAAGCCGGGGCCGGCGCCGGGGCCTGCCCCGTTCTGGAAGGCGGCGCGGCCGAAGCGGTCATAGCGGGCGCGCTTTTCCGGATCGGAGAGCACCGCATAGGCTTCGCTGATCTGCTTGAACTTTTCTTCCGAGACCTTGCAGCCGGGATTCTGGTCAGGGTGATGCTTCATCGCCAGCTTGCGATAGGCGCTCTTCAACGCCGCGGCGTCGGCGCTGCGGTCCACTCCGAGAACGGCATAGAAGTCTTCGTCAGTCATACGACGCAAGCCTTGCGCTCATGGCCTCCCCCGCAAGCGGGGGAGGCGAGAGTGAGCTGACAGGAGCGAGATCGGATCACGCGCTCTTCTTGTTTTGACCGTCCACTTCCTCGAACTCGGCGTCCACGACGGCGTCGTCGTCAGGCCGTGCGCCGGCGTCGCCGCCCGCACTCGGCTGGGCGTAAATCGCCTCGCCGATCTTCATCGACGCCTGAACCAGGATTTGCGTCTTGGCGGCGATGTCGCCGGCGTTGTCGCCGGAGAGCGCGGCGCGAAGGTCGGCGATTGCAGATTCGATCGCGCCCTTATCAGCGGCGGAGATTTTCTCGCCGTGCTCGGCGAGCTGCTTTTCCGTGCCGTGAATGAGCGCCTCGCCCTGGTTTTTGGCTTCGGCGAGCTCGCGGCGCGCCTTGTCCTCGCTGGCGTGCTCTTCGGCTTCGCGAACCATGCGCTGAATGTCCGTTTCAGACAGCCCGCCCGAAGGCTGGATGCGCATGCTCTGTTCCTTGTTGGTCGCCTTGTCCTTCGCGGAAACGGAAACGATCCCGTTGGCGTCGATATCGAAGGTGACCTCGATCTGCGGCATGCCGCGCGGCGCGGCGGGAATGCCGATCAGGTCGAACTGGCCAAGCGCACGGTTGTCCGCAGCCATCTCGCGCTCGCCTTGGAACACACGGATCGTGACCGCCTGTTGATTGTCCTCGGCGGTGGAGAAGATCTGGCTCTTCTTCGTCGGGATCGTGGTGTTGCGCTCGATCAGGCGCGTGAACACGCCGCCGAGGGTTTCGATGCCCAGCGACAGCGG
The DNA here is from genome assembly GCA_033764725.1 of Hyphomonadaceae bacterium. Lineage (GTDB taxonomy): Bacteria > Pseudomonadota > Alphaproteobacteria > Caulobacterales > Aquidulcibacteraceae > RI-43. Next base: position 34,157 of record JANRIR010000063.1, on the reverse strand, counting down.
CGTGACGTCGAGCAGAACGACGTTCTTCACGTCGCCTTGCAGCACGCCGGCCTGGATCGCAGCGCCGACCGCCACGACCTCATCCGGGTTGACGCCCTTGTGCGGTTCGCGGCCGAAGAACTCCTTCACGACCTGCTGGATCTTCGGCATGCGCGTCATGCCGCCCACGAGCACGACTTCCTGGATGTCGGACGGCTTGAGGCCGGCGTCCTTGAGCGCGGCCTTGCACGGCTCGAGCGTGCGCTGCACGAGATCCTCGACGAGCTGCTCGTACTTCGCGCGCGTCAGCTTCATGTTGAGGTGCAGCGGGTTGCGGTTCGCGTCCATCGAGATGAACGGCACATTGACGTCGTAATCCGTACGCGAAGACAATTCCTTCTTCGCCAGCTCGGCGACTTCCTTCAGCCGCTGCAGCGCGAGCTTGTCCTGACGCAGATCGACGCCGTTCTGCTTTTTGAACTCGTCTGCGAGATAGTTGAGGATGCGGATGTCGAAATCCTCGCCGCCGAGGAACGTGTCGCCATTCGTCGAGCGCACCTCGAACACGCCGTCGCCGATCTCCAGCACGGAGATGTCGAACGTGCCGCCGCCGAGGTCATAGACGGCGATCGTCTTGTTCTTGTCGGCCTTGTCGAGCCCGTAAGCCAGCGCCGCCGCCGTCGGCTCGTTGATGATGCGCAGCACTTCGAGGCCGGCGATGCGCCCGGCGTCCTTGGTGGCCTGCCGCTGGGCGTCATTGAAGTACGCCGGAACGGTGATGACGGCCTTATCGACCTTTTCGCCGAGATAGGATTCCGCGGTCTCCTTCATCTTCTGCAGCACGAAGGCGGAGATTTCCGACGGCGCATATTGCTTGTCGCGGCCCTGAATCCAGGCGTCGCTGTTGGGCCCGCGCACGATCTTATAGGGCACGAGGCCCGCATCCTTCTTGACGATCGGGTCGTCGAAGGTGCGCCCGATCAGGCGCTTCACGGCGTAATAGGTGTGTTCCGCATTGGTGACGGCCTGGCGCACGGCCTGCACGCCGATCAGCCGCTCGCCGCCTTCGGTGAACGCCACGACGGACGGGGTGGTCCGCGCGCCTTCGGAATTCTCCAGCACCTTAGGCTGGCCGCCCTCCATGACCGCCACGCACGAATTCGTGGTGCCGAGGTCGATCCCGATCACTTTGCTCATTGTGCCTTTTCCTCAGTCTTGTTTGCGGCGACGCGCGGCCGACATGGTTGGACCTGAAACTCAGCGCCCAATCGGCCTTTGCGCCCCTCAAGCTGGTGGAGCCCTTTCGCCGCCAGGTCATGCGCCCTGATTCGGCGAATTCCTGGCTGATATGGGGGGTGAGGCGGGCCGCGCAAGAACCCTTTTTTCAGTGTGGCGAAGGCCCGCCGCGGCCTACAGTTTGACATTCATAATGCCGATGTGTCATACAACATGACATGAATGCAGGTGTTCAGACCTCATCGCTGCGCGACGCCCACCGCAACCTCACGCGGAGACGGGTGCTCGACGCCGCCTTGGGCCTGTTCCGGGATGGCGCGGTCGAAGACTTGACCATGGCCGGGGTGGCGGCGCGGGCCGGCATGACGGAGCGCACGATCTATCGCCACTTCGAGACGCGCGAGGCGCTGCTCGGCGCCGTCTGGGAAGAGATCAACGCCATCGTCAAAACCCCTTCGATGCCGGACACCCCGGAGCGTCTCATCGCTCAGCCCCGCGAGATGTTTCGCGAGTTCGACAAAGAAGAAGCGCTCCTGCGCGCCATCGTGACGACCCGGCAGGGGCGTGAGCTGCGCTTGAGCGTCAACGCTCAACGCCAAACCGCCATTCGCCAAGCCGTGCGCGCCGCGCGGCCGGAGCTCATGGAGCCGCATTTCACGCGGCTATGCGCGGCGGTCCAGCTGCTGGACAGCTCGTTCGCCTGGGCCGTCATGAAGGATTATTGGGGGCTCGCCGGCGACGAGGCCGGCGCCGCCGCCTCCGAAGCCATTCGCGTCCTGCTTGGGTACGGCGCAGCGCCTGAAGATCAACACGCCAAGGAGAAAACACCATGATGATCGCGCACGCGTCTTTGCCGGCGGACGATCCCGAGCGGGTCGCCCATGTTCTGGCCGAGATTATGGACGGCGAGGCGCTGCCGTTTCCGCCGGGCGGGCCTCAATGCTGGATGGCTTGGTCGGGCGATGAGGCCATCGAACTCGAGATCGTGCCGCGCGGACGCATGATGGCGCCCGACGACGCCGACGGCGGCAATTGGCGCGCCGCGCATCCTGAGGCGCCCCGCGCCAGCGAAGCGCACCTCGCGATCGCGGTGCGCAAGCCGATGTCCGCGATCATGGAGATCGCGCGGCGTGAGGGCTGGCGCACGGGGGAATATGATCGCGGCGGTTTCTTCCGCCTCGCGGAGGTCTGGGTGGAAAACGCCTTCCTTATCGAGTTTCTCGATCCTGCGCAGACGGCGGCCTACAAGGCCTCGATGACGCGCGCGAACTGGAAAAAGACCTTCGGGCTCGGCGCCGCGGCGTGAGCGCGGCCGCTTCGGCCCTTGACGGTTTCCGTCTGCTCCCCGGCTATCTCGGCCGGGGAGAGCAGGAAGCGTTGCGCGACGCCGTGTTCGCCGGCATGCGCGCAGCGCCCCTGTTCATTCCGCGCATGCCGAAATCGGGAGCGCCGATGAGCGTGCGGATGACGAATTTCGGCGCCCTCGGCTGGGTGACCGACAAGGCTGGCGGCTATCGCTACCAGGAAACACATCCCGAAACCGGCCGGCCTTGGCCTGCGATTCCTGACATGGTTCTCAAAATCTGGAATGATCTCGCCGCTTATCCGGACACGCCCGAGGCCTGCCTCGTGAACGTCTACGAAGGCGATGCCCGCATGGGCCTGCATGTCGACGCCGACGAGGAAGCCTGGGACGCGCCGGTGCTGTCGATCTCGCTGGGTGATACGGCGGTGTTTCGCATCGGCGGCGTGGTGCGCTCCGATCCGACCCGCTCGGTGCGGCTGGCCAGCGGCGACGTCTGCCTTCTGGGAGGCGCGTCGCGGCGCGCCTATCACGGCGTCGACCGCGTGCTCGCCGGCACGTCGCGTTTGTTGCCGAAAGGCGGAAGGATCAATCTGACGCTGCGGCGCGTGCGGCCCGCGAACGACGCCGCCTAGCGCATCGCGCGCGCAAGCGCGGCCCAATCGCCGGTGATCGCGAACGTCCTGGAGGGCGTTTGAACATTCACAAACAGCGTCGATCCGTCAGGCGAAAAGCAGGCGCCGCAGAATTCGGATTTCGCGCGATGCGCGTTGCGCGCAATGGCGTAGGTCGCGCCCGTGGCGGAAAGGCCGCGGACGAAATTGTCTCCGTCGCCGTCCTCGCACAGGATCAGGTCGCCCCAGGGCGCGGCGACGATGTTGTCGACCATGTCGAACTGCTGATCGCTTGCGCTTTCGGCGAACAAATCGAGCGTATCGCCTTCGGGCCCGGGATTGAGGCGCCAGACCTGGCCGCGCCGCGCAGCCCCGCCGGTCGTGCAGGCGAAATAGATCGCCGACCTTCCGCCTTCGATCGCCAGCGCCATGCCTTCGCCGCGCGCGAACAGCGCTGCGCCGCGGGCGTGGCCGCGCTCCTTGAGGTCGCCGTCGGGAGACTCGACATGATCGAGGTCGATCCAGCGCACCGGCAGGCGCGCGCCGGCGGCGATCCGGCGGCCGCGCCAATTGCGCGTGTCGCCGCGCGCCCAGTCCGCAAGGGCCAGGGCCTGCAGCCGCCCGCCGCGCGCGAGTTCGCCCGGCGCCTCCGGCAGGAAGCGATAGAGCAGGCCTTCTTCTTCGTCTTCGGTCTGGTAGACGATGCCGGTCGTCGGATCGATCGCGGCGGCTTCACGGCGAAAGCGCCCCATCGCAACAAGCGGTTCCGGCCGCACCAGGCCGCGCGCGGTCGCAGGGACTTCGAAGGCGAAGCCGTGTGGTTTCGTTGCGTTCGCGCCCGCAGTCTCGAGCGTCTCTTCGCACGACAGCCATGCACCCCAAGGCGTCGCGCCGCCTGCACAATTCGTCGCCGTGCCCGCGACGCTGAGAAAGGATTGCTCCACCCGCAGCGTGCGCACGTCCACGATCAGCGTCGTCGTTCCGCCGAGCAAGGGCCGACCGTTCGGCGCGCGATCATAGATGAGATCTCGATCGATCGCGGCCGCCTTGGCGTGGTCCGCGCCGAACGCGCCGCCTTCGGTCGCGGTGGGGCGGATCTCGTGATTGCGGATCAGCGCGCAACGCCCGCCATCGAGCGGAAACGCGGCCATGCCGTCGAAGGCGGCTGGGGTGTCGAGGCCGTCGCTCATCGGCTCCCCCGCGCGCGACAACACGCGATAAGCGAAGCCCGGCGGCAGATCGAGGAGGCCGTCCGGATCGGCGACGAGGCCATGCGTGTTCGCGGTCGGCGGCGCTGTGGCGCAGGCCTGCAGGGCGGGTGCGGCGGCGGCGACTGCGGCGGCGGTTGCGAGAAAGGCGCGGCGGTTCTGCAGGGTCATGCGCGTTGTATGGCGGCGTTCTGTGACGGGCGTTTGACTTGCTCGGGCATGCGCGCGCGCATTATTTCCATTGCAGAACGTCTTCCCGCGTGGTCAGCGCTTCAACGCGCACGCCGGTTTTCTCCCGCAGCACATCGATATAGGCGCGTCCGGCGTCGTCCTTGTCCTGGCGATCGACGCCGACGAGCATCGCGGCGATCTGAAGTCCCGGAAATGCGCGCAGCATGTCGATCACGTCGTATTTCGTGGCGCCGTCGGTGATCACGTCATCGAGCACGATCACGGATCGCGCCTGCGCCAGGTCCGCGCCGACGACGGCGCCGCCTTCACCATGCGCCTTGGCCTCTTTGCGGTTGTAGGCGACCGGGATGTCGATCGCATGATCGCGCCATAGCGCGATCGAGGTCGCGATCGCGAGATTGATGCCCTTATAGGCCGGCCCGAACAGCGCGCCGCTGTCGGCGAGGTCATGCTCGACGATGGCGCGCGCGAAGAAGCCGCCCATGTCCGACAATTCGCGCCCGCCGCAAAGATCGCCGAAATTGAAGAACACAGGGCTTTTCTTGCCGCTCTTGAGGGTGAAATCGCCGAAGCGCACGGCGGCGCTCGCGGCCAGAAAACGGGCGAAATCCGTGCTCAGGGTCATGCCGGCGTCACACAACGCTTTCCGCGGCCCGTCAATGGGCGGTTTGTCAGGGGCCGGCGCCGGCCTACATGCTGCGCGCAACTCAAGGAGATTCCCATGCGCCTCGTTACGCCGGAAGGCGGCGCCCCGCGCCCGCCCTCGCGCCGCGCCGTCGCTGCGTCCGTGTTCACCGCCGGCTACGCCGTCGCTGCGGCGGCCGCGACCGCCGAGCCGATCGTCACGCCCACGGACGGCTTGATCACCCAGGACGTGACGCTGCTGGGCGCGGGCGGCTATGTGCTGCCGGCCTATGTCGCGCGGCCGAATGCGTCGGGCCGCAAGCCGGCCGTCGTCGTGGTCAATGAGATTTTCGGCATCCACGCCTACATCAAGGATGTGTGCCATCGCCTCGCCCAGGCGGGATACGTCGCGATCGCGCCGGATTATTTCGACCGCGCCGGCGATCCGTCCACGCTCGCCGATTTTTCCGCGATCGTCGCCATGGTGCAGACCGCGACCCATGAGCAAGTGATGGGCGACACCGCCGGCGCGCTCTCGTGGCTTACGGCGCAGCGTGTCGTGCGCGACCGCGCCATCGGAGTCACCGGCTTCTGCTGGGGCGGGGCGGTGACCTGGATGGCGGCCGCGCGTTTCCCGCAGATCAAGGCCGGCGTCGCCTGGTATGGCCGGCTGGTTCCGCCACCGGAGAACTCGCCCTGGAACGAGGCGGGACGGCCGTGGCCGGTGACGATCGCCGGCGCGCTGCGCACGCCGGTGCTGGGCCTTTACGCCGACAACGATCAGGGCATTCCGCTGCCCACGGTGACGGCGATGCGCGAGGCGCTGGCGGCGACGGGCAATCCGTCGCGCTCGGAGATCGTCGTTTATCCCGGCGCGCAACACGGCTTCCACGCGGACTATCGCGAGAGCTACAATGCCAACGCCGCGCGCGATGGATGGTCGCGCATGCTCGCCTGGTTTCGGGCGGCCGGCGTTGAGTGAAAGGCGCGCCCCATGAAATTCAAGACGCTCGGCCGGTCCGGCCTCGTGGTTTCAGAAATCTGCCTCGGAACCATGACCTTCGGCGGCGACGGCTTCTGGCGCGTGATCGGCGCGCAGGACCAGAGTGCGGCCGATGAACTGGTCAAGACGGCCTTCGATGCGGGCGTCAATTTCATCGACACCGCAAACGTCTATTCGAACGGTCAGTCGGAGCTCATTCTCGGCGCGGCGATCGAGAGCCTTGGTTTGCCGCGCGACGAATTGGTCGTCGCCACGAAGGCCTTTGGCCGCGTGATGTCTCCAGCACCCGACGATGCGAGCGCGGCGGAGAAGGCCGAGGCCGATCGGCGCGCGCAGGCGCGCAATGTCTCGGGCCTGTCGCGCAAGCATCTCTTCGACGCGATCGACGCCAGCCTGAACCGGCTCGGGCTCGATCATGTCGATCTCTACCAGGTGCACGGCTATGATCCGCTGACGCCGCTGGAGGAAACGCTCGAAGCGCTCGACGACATCGTGAAGTCCGGTCGCGTGCGGTATATCGGCCTGTGCAATTACGCGGCCTGGCAGATCGCCAAGGCGCTCGGCGTCAGCGAGCGCAAGGCGATCGCGCGTTATCAGTCTCTGCAGATGTATTATTCCATCGCGGGTCGCGACCTTGAGCGCGAAGTCGTGCCGCTGGCGAAGGAAGAGGGTCTCGCCATCTTGCCCTGGAGCCCGCTGGCGGGCGGTTTTTTGTCGGGCAAGTTTCAGCGCCAGGGCGGCGGTCCCAATGAAGCGCGACGCGCGGCGTTTGACTTTCCGCCGATCGACAAGGAACGCGCCTACAACATCATCGACGCGATGGCGCCAATGGCCCAGGCGCGCGACGCCAGCGTCGCGCAGATCGCCCTCGCCTGGCTCCTGCACCAGCCGCATGTGACAAGCGTCATCATAGGGGCGCGGACGCCCGAGCAATTGCGCGATAACCTGAAGGCGACCGCCGTGGCGCTCAGCGCAGACGACCTCAGCGCGCTGGGCGCCGTGTCCGCCCTGCCGCCCGAATATCCCGGCTGGATGCTTGATCGGATGGGCGCGGATCGGCGTGGCGGCGTTGGCTGAACGCTTGACGCACGCTCGCCGGCGCGCGCACCACGTCCGGCATGAAACGCCTGTCCGCCCTCGCCGTCGTGCACAATGCCGAGGCGCTGCTTGAGGCCTGCCTCGCCAGCGTCGCCTTCGCCGATGAGATCGTCGTCGTGCTGGATCGCTGCACCGACGGGTCGAAGGGCATCGCGCTGGCGCGGGGCGCACGCATTGTGGAGGGCGCCTGGCCGCTGGAGGGCCCGCGGCGCAACGCCGGGCTCGCCGCATGCACCGGCGATTGGATCCTCGAGATCGACGCCGACGAGCGCGTATCGGAAGCGCTGGCGCGCGAAATCCGCGAAGCGATCGCCGATGCGCCGCGCGGTTCGATTTTGGTGCCGTTCGAAAATCGGATCGGCGGCGCGACTATAGCCCATGGCTGGGGCGCGTATAATGGCGTGTCCGCCAAACGCTGCCTGTTCGCGGCGGGCACGAAAACCTGGGGGCGGGGACGGCTTCATCCGGAGGTCGTCCAGGCGCCGATCGTGCGCACGCTGCGCGCGCCGATGATCCATGACGTCTATCGCGACCTGCCGCACATGTACGAACGCCTGCTGCGGTATGCGCGCCTCGCCGGCGAAGACATGGCCGAACGCAATGCGATTCCCACGCCAGTCAAAACGGCGCGCCGTGTGTTTTCGCGGTTCTGGAAATCCTATGTTGCGCGCGAAGGCCGCAAGGAGGGCTTTTATGGCGTCGCGCTGGCGCTTCATTCCGCGCTGTATCCGCTGTTGTCGCACTTGATGGCGCTTGAAGCGCGTCGCCGCGCGCCATGAAAAAAGGCCCCGGCGCGAACCGGGGCCTTTCCTTTAGAGCCTTGTCTAACGCCGACGCGTGGGGGCGGGCGGCGTGGGCGGCGGCGGCGGCCCGACCGTCAGCTCATACTCGCCGAGCGACTGGCCGAAGCCGGACGCCTCGATGTAGAAGCCGCCCGATTGTTGCGGTGTGAACAGCAACAGCGAATCCATGCCTTCGGCGCCGCCATCGTCATCGGAGGCGATCTGTTCGCCGCTCTCGGAATAGATCGTGACGAGCGGATCGCCGAGCGGATTGGGCCCATAGGCGTTGAGCGTGATGCCGTATTGCTGTCCGGCCTGCAGCTCGACGCGGAACCAGTCCTTGTCGCCGGGCATGTCGATGCGGCTGATGCGCGAATCCGAACCATCCGTTAGCGACAGATATTCGTCGGTGCCCTGGTTTCCGGGAACTTCCGTATCCGACACGCGCAGCTCGTAGCGGCCCGAGCCGGAATCGCCGAACGCCGACACGACGGCGTAATAGGTCGACGACGTCGGCGCGGTGAACGAGAGATACGCGTTGAAGCCTGTTCCGCCATCGTCGTCGGCGGCGATCTGCGCGTTCTCCGAATCGACAAGCGACAGATACGGATCGGAAAGGCCGCCTTCGCCCTCGGCGCTGACGAGATTGAACCGGTAGGTGCGGCCCTCGATCATGTCGATGGCGTAGGCGTCGCGATCGCCGGCGGGGTTGATCTGACTGGTCCGCGGTTCGCCGCCTGCCGAGATCGTGTCGCCGCCGCTCGGCTCGCCCCCGACTTCGCCCGGCGTGTAGTTCAACGTGTAGGCGCCGACGGCGTCGTCGCTGAAGCCGCGCGCTTCGACAAAATAAAGTCCTGCCGTCGGCGCGGTGAATTCGAGATAGGCGTTGAGGCCGTCGCCGCCGTCGTCGTCGGACGCGATCTGCGCGCCGCTGGAATCATAAACGGCGAGATAGGGGTCGCCGAGCGCGGCGGCGGCGTCATCGCCGGAGAGCAGCGCGATGCGCCCGGTTTGGCCCTCGGCGAGTTGGAGGCGATACCAGTCGCGATCCCCTGCCGGCGACAGCGTGCTCGAACGATAGGTCCCGTTTTGCGCATCGAGCACGACGTCGGTCGTCGCATCGCCCGGGATTTCGCCCTGGGCGAGCGTCAGCGTGTAGCGGCCCGTGGCCTGGTCGCCGAACGCTTTCGCCTCGAGGAAATAAACGCCGCGCGTGGGGGCGGTGAATTCGAGATAGGAATTGAGATTGCCGCCGCCGTCGTCGTCGGCGAACAGTTCTTCGCCGCGGCTGTCGAGGACGCGCAGATAGGGGTCGCCCAGCGCGTTGTCGCCGTCGGCTGTGCGCAGGGTGACCCGGTAGCTTTGGCCGGCGGTCAGTTGGGCGCGAAACCAGTCTGCGTCGCCAGCGGCGCCGACATTGCCGGTGACGCTTTGGCCCGGGGCGATGCGTGCGCGGGTGTTGGCGGCGGCAGGGGCGTCGCTGGTCGCGCTCTCGGTGCGCGCCTGCGCAAAGGCTGGCGTCGCAAGCGCCGCCATCCCGACCAAAGCCGCGCCCGCCAATAAGATTTTTTTCATGAAGTCGCCCTCCTTCGAGCGCCGGCAGGGTTAACCATCATTCATGGAGGGAACAAGGCGAAATCACCCGACCACGCGATGGCGCGCGGCGACCTAAATCTTGCGAGTGCGTCGCAGATGCATTACCTCTTCGTTGGAGCGTCCTCATGCGAACCGTCGCGAAAACAGCCACCTACAGCGCCACACATTTCGTCGTCGCCGCCAGCGTGGCCTATGCCCTAACCGGCGATTGGCGCGTGGCGCTGGCCATTTCGCTGGTCGAGCCGCTCGTCCAGACCGTGGCCTATGCGGCGCATGAAAAGGCCTGGGAGCGGCTCGCGCCGGCCAGGGTCTAAACTTCAGCCAGACCGTCGGCCTGCATGCGCCACAACAGCAAGTCGAGCCGGTCCTGCCCGAAAAACGGCTCATCCTTGTAGACGAACAGCGGCACGCCCCAGTGCCCGGCGGCTTTTTGCGCCGCTTCGTTCTCGGCGATAACTGCGTCGAGCCGATCGGCTTCGGCGGCCGCACCGGCCTCCAGCGCAACCGCGTCGAGGCCGACCGCGCGCGCGGCGTCTTCCAGATGGCCGCCCGCGTGCCAGTTTTCGACCGCGCCGGACCAGATCTTGGCCGCCGCCGCCGCGACGAACGCGACGCCTAGTCCGCGCTCCTCCGCAAGGACGCCGAGCCGCGACACGCGGTGGATGTAGGGCTGTTCTGCTGGAACGTGGCCGGTCGAGATGTCCATCACGATCGGATCGGGGCGCGGCCAGCCATAGGGAATGTCGTTGAACTGCGCGATCCGGTATGTGTCGCGCATCAGATAGGGCGGCCAGAGCGGGTTCACGGTCTTGAAGAACCCGGGGATCCGCACCGCGATCGGCAGCACGATGCGCATGCGCGGCCGGATCTCCCAGCGCTGCATCAGGCGCATGACCTGCACCACAGCCAGATAGGAATACGGGCTGCGGAACGAGTAATAGAAATCAAATGGCAGTGGCTGTGACGACATCGCGCCACAATGGCCGGATCACACCTTGATGTCGATGCCCGCGCCGGCCTCCGATGGCGGCGGCGCGGCCGGCTCAGGCGCCGGCGCGCCGGCGCTCACCGCCACCATGGCGGGGCGCAGGGTGCGCTCGGCCAAGGCGAAGCCGGGCTGGAACACCTCCGCCACCGCGCCCGCGGGCGCGTCTGCCGGGATCTGGGCCACCGCTTGGTGCAGATTGGGATCGAAGGCTTCGCCCTTGACCCCGATGCGCTTGAGGCCGTGGCGCTGGAACGCCTCCAAGAGCGTCCGCTCCGTCATTTCGACGCCGTCGAAAAAGGCCCGCAACACGCCCTCGCCGGCGCGCGCCTCTGCCGGCGCCGCCGCGAGCGCCCGCGCCAGGGTGTCGGCGACGGGCAGCAGGTCGCGCGCGAACCGATCGATGGCGAATGTGCGTGAGTCGGCGACCTGCTTTTCCGCCCGGCGGCGGGTGTTTTCCGCTTCGGCCAGGGCGCGCAATCGTTCGTCGTGCGCCTGGGCGAGCAGCGCTTCGAGCTTGGCGATGCGCTCCTCCGCACTGGGCGGCGGCGCAGCCGCATCGATCGTAGACGCTTCTTCGGGCTGCGTTTCGACGTCTTCGTTCATGCCTCTCGGTCCTTCAACGATCGCCGCCGCTGCGGTCGAGCAGTCGCCCGACCGCGCGCGCGGTGTAGTCCACCACGGGGATCACGCGAGCATAGTTCAGGCGCGTCGGCCCGATGACGCCCAGCGCGCCCACCACCTTGCGCTCCGCATTCATATAGGGAGCCACGATCATGCTCGAGCCGGACAGCGAAAAGAGCGGGTTTTCCGATCCGATGAAGATGCGCACGGCGTCGCCGACCGCGGCGAGGTCGAGCACCTGGACCAGTTCGCGCGACTTCTCCAGATCGTCGAACAGGCGCCGCACCAGCTCCAGATCGGCGATCGCCTGGGGATCGCTCAACAGATTGGCGCGGCCGCGCACGATCAGGGAGCGCCCGGCCAGCGGGTCCTCTCCGGACCATTCCGCCAGGCCGTTCTCGACGAGCGACGCGGCCGCCTGATCGAGGGCGGCGCGATCGCGCGCAATCGCCTCGCCGACTTCGGTGCGCGCCTCGCTCAGCGTTTTTCCCTTGAAGCGGGCGTTGAGAAAGTTGGTCGCCTCCTGCAAAGCCGATTGCGGCATGTCCGGCGGCGTGCTGAGCACGCGATTCTCGACCTGGTTGTCCTCGAACACCAAAACCAGCAGCGCCTGCCCCGGGCCGATCGCGACGATCTCGGCGTGCCGCACTGGGGCTTCACGCGCAGGCGTCACCACCAGCCCGGCCCCGCCGGCGAGGCCCGAGAGGAGCTCTGAGGCGGCGTTCAGCATATCCTGGGGCGCGCGGCCTGCGGCCGCGATCCGGGCGTCGATGTCCTGGCGCTCGGCCTCGCCGAGATCGCCCAGCTCCAAGAGACTGTCGACAAAGAAGCGCAAGCCGAACTGCGTCGGTCGGCGTCCCGCCATGGCGTGCGGCGCGTCGAGCAGGCCCAGGCTGGCGAGGTCCGCCATGGTGTTGCGGATCGAGGCGGGGGAGAGCTGCACGCCGCCCAGGCGCGACAGCGTGCGCGAGCCGACCGGTTCGCCGGTGGCGAGGTAATTCTCCACGATCTCGCGGAAAATCTCGCGCGAGCGGGCGTCGAGCAGGCTGAGATCGGACGGGCGCGCCATGGCCGGCTTTAGGTAGCGAACGGTACGCGGGAGGCAAGCGTGGCGGGCGTAGGGGGCGCCGTGATAGTGTGGCGCCATGGCGATCGATGATCTTTACGACCGCGACTTTTACCTGTGGACCCAGGCGCAGGCGGAGGCTTTGCGTCGCCGCGGGGCCGGAGGCAATGCGATTGATTACGATCGGCTTGCCGAAGAGGTGTCGGACTTGGGCAAGAGCGAGTTCCGGGAAGCGCGCAGCTTCGTCGCGCGCATCATCGAGCACCTGTACAAATTGGCGTGGTCGCGGCGTGACGAGCCCAAGCCAGAGTGGAAGGCGGAGATCGTCCGCTTTCGTCTCGACGCCGAGGCGGCGCTGACGCCGACGATCCGCCGCAAGGTCGAGGCGGACTTGGAGCACCTGCACCAGGCATCGGCTCGCGCCGTGGCCCTGCAATTTGAGGCGATGGAGCCTGATGCGCCGTGCGATCAGAGCCTGCGCTGGACGCTGCCGGAAATTTTGGGCGAAGCGGCCGACCCGATTGGTTGAACGCTCATTGTCGCTCCGCAGCCATGGAAGCGAATGATTGCGCTCGCCCTTCGAACCTTCATAAGTGAACGCTCGAACAAGAAAGGCATCATATGCGCCCTTCCGGCCGCGCGCCCGATCAATTGCGCGATATCTCGCTTGAGGTCGGCGTCTCGCGCTACGCTGAGGGGTCGTGCCTAGCGAAGTTCGGGCAGACGCACGTCTTGTGCACCGCCAGCGTCGAGCAAGGCGTGCCCGGCTGGCTCAAGGGGCAGGGGCGCGGCTGGGTGACGGGCGAATACGGCATGCTGCCGCGCGCCACGCATACCCGCGGACGCCGCGAGGCCGCGCAGGGCAAGCAAAGCGGCCGCACGCAGGAAATCCAGCGCCTCATCGGGCGCGCGCTGCGCTCGGTCGTTGATCTCAAGGCGCTGGGCGATCGCACCATCACGCTCGATTGCGACGTGATCCAGGCCGACGGCGGCACGCGCACGGCGGCGATCACCGGCGCCTGGGTCGCGCTGGCGCGGGCGTGCGCGTATCTGGTCGACGAGGGCGTTTTGAAGCAGACGCCGGTGAACGGCCAGGTCGCCGCGATCTCGTGCGGAATCTATGCCGGTACACCGGTGCTCGATCTCGACTACGCCGAAGACTCCAACGCGGAGGTGGACGCCAACTACGTTCTCGCCGGCGACGGGCGGTTGATCGAGGTGCAGGCGACCGGCGAGCAGCGCCCGTTCAGCGATGCGGAATTCGCCGAACTGATGCAGCTTGCGAAGCTTGGCTGCACGCAGCTGTTCGAAGCCCAGCGCGCCGCTGCAGCGCGCTAATTCGCAAGCGAGGTGATGGTGATCACGCCACGGCCGGGCATATTGGTCGACAGCGGATTGCCGCTCTGCACCGCGATCGGCGAGGCCAATTGATTCGATCCCGCCGACGTCGCCCACGACACGCGATAATTGCCGCTCGGCAAACCATTGATGCGCACCGTGCCGGCGCCTTCGGCCTTGACCACCACCGTGCGGCTGCCGTCCGGATTGATGAAGGCGACCGGCGCGAAGGTGGCGCTGTCGGAGGTGGCGCCGATGCGCGTGGCGCCGCGGCGGATGTAGCGAAAATACTGCAAATTGTAGCGGTAATCGTCGACCAGGCGAATGTTCCCGTTGTCGATGACATAGAGATCGGGGAAGGCGCGCCCCTGCCATGACGAGACGTTTCCGAGCGTCAAATCCTGATGCAGCACCTCATAGGTCGCGTTGCCGAACCACCATTCCAGCATGCTGGTTTTCTTGTTGAGCTGACGGGCGCGATTGACAAGCGCAGTCAGATTGCTCGTCGTAGCGCCGCCATAGCGGTGATAGGACACCTCGTCGAGATATTGCAGCGCACCGGAAACGGACGCGATCCCGTCGAGATAGGTGAGCGCGCGGCCTAGATCCAAGGTCGACGGCGCAATGAAGCGCGGCGTGAATCCGGCGGCCTGCAGGCGCGGCCCCGCAGCCGCCATGGCTTCGCCCATCAGCCGGCCGGACCAGAGATTGATGCTGTCATTGTCCGGCTCGAGAATGACTTCGATGGCGTCGGGAGAGATGCCGTAGCGCGTGCGCATGTGCTGCGCCGCGGCGGTGATGAATTCCGCATACTCGGCCGCAACCGTGTGCTCGGACGCCTGGGATTCATCCATCGCGACATAGCAGAGATTGATGAAGAGGCTGCGGCCGCTCTGCGCCAAACGGTTTCGGATCGGCAATACCGAATTGTCCATGTTCCAATTCAGCTGCGTAAAGTTGAACCCCGCTGCATTGACTGAATTCGGATTGGAATTGTCGTTGATCACGTCATAGCGACGGTTCGCCCATTCGGTTTCGCTGATCTGCCCTTGCGCGAATTGGGTGAAGTAATCGACCGGGTTTTCTGCGCCGGCGACGACCTCGACGCGCACCCGGTCGATGCCGACGTCATCGACGACGCCCGCCACGATGCGATCGATATAGGGCCGATACGCCGCCGGCCAGAACGTGTCGACGTTCACCTCCCAGCCCGTCATCGTCTGATAGGTGGTCGAGGAATCGATCTGGATGCCTTGCACGCCGGGCGGCGGCGGGGGCGGCGGCGACGTGGGCGGCGAAGGCGGCGTCACTGGCGGCGGCGGCGATCCTCCGCCGCCCCCGCCGCCGCCGCAGCCGGCCGCCCCAAGCAGGGCTGCGCCGACATAAGCAGCCATCGCGACACGAAGCGCCTTCATCATCATCGTCATGCGCGCAATCCTGAAGCGCCCCGGCCGCGCGTCGTGCATACACGCCTGCGTACGCCGCCGCCAAGGGCGGCGGCTCAGTCGGCGTCCGCGTCGGGACCGTCTTCGCCGGGCTCATAGCCCAGGAGATCGCCGGGCTGGCAATCGAGCTCGCGGCACAGCGCGCTCAAGGTCGAAAAACGAATCGCTTTCGCCTTGCCCGTCTTCAGGATCGACAAATTCGCCAAGGTCACGCCGACGCGCTCGGACAAGTCCGTAAGCGACATCCTGCGCTCGAGAAGCATGCGATCGAGAAAGACGCGTATCGCCATGGCGCCGCTCAGATCGTCAGGCTGTGTTCTTCGCGGAGGCGCGCGCCTTCGCGAAACACTTCCGCCAGAACGATGAGGATGAGGATTTCCGCCCAGGCGAAGAAATCGATCTGCAGATCGACGGTGGCGTGGCGGCCTTCGGGCGGTCCGAATGACGCCAGCATCGCGCCAGTCAAGCCGGCCATCGCCAGGCGCCAGACTTCGATCACCAGAAGCGCGATCCAGATCATGCGCAGATGGCCGGCGTTGCTTTTGTCGAACGGCTCGCCCGACACGAAGGAATCGAACAATTTTTGCAATCGGCGAACGATCACCAACGCGCCGGCGATCATCACCGCCGTCGCCGACAGCGCGGGCGCGACGATCGGCCAGGTCGCTCCGCCCGCCATGCCGTAGCGCACCCGGAACGGCCCATCCCCAAGCGGCAGAACGCCGGTTCCCGCGGACAAGGTGTCGGCCGGCAAAAGGCCGTTCGCGATCGCAATATAGACGCCGATATAGGCGAGCGTTCCCACCGCCAGCGCAGCCGCCATCGCCCACAGGGCCCACCAGGCGATGGTCAGTCCGACCCGGATGAATGACGCGATCGATCCGCGCCCTAGCGCCTTCATGCGCGACCTTCCCATGGCGCCGTCGTGCCGCGCACGGTACACACGGAGTCTTGAATTTATTGATAATCGATATAGCTGGATTCGGCGCAGGTCAAACCGAGGCCGCATCGGGGGAAGGGCATGCCGAACGCGCCAATCGATCGCCTGGTGGTCGCCAGCCACAATGAGGGCAAGGTCCGCGAGATCGCCGCGCTGCTCGGCCCGCTGGGCGTGACGCCGGTTTCGGCGGCGTCACTGGGCCTGCCGGAGCCCGAGGAAACCGAGGCGACGTTCATCGGCAATGCGGCGCTGAAGGCCGAGGCGGCGGCCGGCGCGACCGGCCTGCCGGTGCTGGCCGACGATTCCGGATTGGTCGTTCACGCGTTGGGCGGCGATCCCGGCGTGCACTCGGCGCGCTGGGCCGGCGAGCCGCGCGATTTCGACGCGGCGATGGCGCGCGTGTGGACGGCGCTGCAGGCGGTCGGCGCGCAGGATTTATCGGCGCGCTTCGTCAGCGTGCTGGCGCTAAAGCGGCCGGGCGCGCCGATGCAAACGTTCGAGGGCGTCGTCGATGGCGTGCTGACCTGGCCGCCGCGCGGCGCGCGCGGTTTCGGCTATGATCCGATGTTCGTTCCGAACGGCTACGCGCAAACCTTCGGCGAAATGGATCCCGACGAAAAGCACCGCATCAGCCATCGCGCGCGCGCCTTCGAAAAGCTCGTCGCCGCGCTGCGATGACCGGGCCGGCGCTCGGCCTTTATGTGCATTGGCCGTATTGCGCGGCGATCTGCCCCTATTGCGATTTCAATGTGCGGCGCGACCGCGGCGGCGACCACGCCGCGCTGATCGCAGCGATCGAGACGGACATCCTCGCCCATGCCGGCAGGGTAGAACGCAGGCCGTTGTCGAGCGTGTTCTTTGGCGGCGGCACGCCGTCGCGCCTGGCGTCTCAGGATGTCGCGCGCTTGATCGCCGCCGCCAATCGCGCGTTCGGCGTTTCCGCCGATGCGGAAATAAGTCTTGAAGCCAATCCAGAGGATTACGAGGCATTCGCGGCGATGGCTGCTGCGGGCGTCAATCGCTTTTCGCTTGGCGTGCAAGCCCTGGACGATGCGGCGCTACGTCGTCTTGGGCGTACGCATGACGTGGCCGGCGCGCATCGCGCCATCGCGGCGGCGGCGCAAACCGGCGCGCGCGTGTCGATCGATTTGATCTATGCGCGCGAAGGACAGACCTGGACCGCGTGGACGCGCGAACTGCGCGCTGCGCTCGCAGCACCGGTCGCCCATGTCTCGCTCTATGAACTCACTATCGAACCGCGCACGCCCTATGCACGCGCCGCGGCGCGGGGACGTTATGCGCCGCTGTCTCCCGACGACGCCGCAACCTTGTTCGCACGTACGCACGCGCTGTGCGCGTCCGCCGGATTTCCAGCCTATGAGATTTCGAATTTCGCCCGCACGCTTGCGGATCGCGCGCGCCACAATCTCTTGTACTGGCGCAGCGAAACCTGGATCGGGGTCGGCCCCGGCGCGCATGGGCGTTTGCTACACGGCGATACGCGTCTCGCGACCGCCGCACATCGCGACATCGCCGCGTATATCGGCGCGACCGCGGAGCATGGCGTCGGCTGGTCGACCAGCGAAACGCTGACGCGCACAGCGTTCGCCGACGAGATGCTGTTGATGGGGCTGCGCTTGCGCGAAGGCGTGTCGCGCGCCGCTGTCGAAACAATGCGCGGCGCGCCGCTCGATCCCACACGCCTCGCAGCGCTCGTCAATGAGGGGATCGTCAGCGTTGCGGGCGATCGGATCGCCTTGAGCGAGCAGGGCCTAATCGTAGCGGATCGCGTCGCCGCTGAACTTTCCGCCTAGCTTGCGGCCGGAGTGAAACGGCGCGGCGCGGGATCGACGGGCGCTGCGCCTGTCGCGCGCACTTCCATGATCGCCAGCCCACGCTCGATCGATCCGTCGCCGCGGAAACGGAACACGCCGTCGGAGCCGAGGAACCCTTCCTGGCGCTCGAGCGCACGACGATTGAGGCCGTTGGCGCCGCCGTCGCGCGCGAGCAGCGTCGCCAGGGCGATGGCGTCATAAGCGAGGCTCGACAGCCGCGTCGGCTCGGTCTGGAAGGCGTTGCGATAGCGGCCCTCGAAATCCGTCCGCAGCGAGGGATCGGAGGCGACATACCATCCGCCTGCGAGAGTCGGTTCGCGCTGCGCGTCGCCGCCCGCCCACGCGCTCGTGCCCAACAGGCGCACGGCGCGCGTGTTCACGCCGCTGCGCACCAGCGCGGGCCCAATCGCGCGCAGCACCGAGCCGCTTTCGGCGATCAGAATGGCCTGCACGGGCGTCGTGCGGCTTGCGGCCGCCACGCGATCGGCGGCGCTGGCCGCGTCGTTCTCGGTGCGCGCATACAGTTCCGAAATCGCCACGGTGACGCCGCTTTGCGCAGCCTGCGCGCGGAGCGCGCTTTGGACGCGGCGGCCGTATTCATTGTCAGGCGCGAGAAGCGCCATCGAGCGCACGCCGCGGGTCGCCGCATAGCTGACGATGCGTCCGACCTCGTCCTCCAATTGGAAGCTCAGCAGATAGACGCCGTCGCCGCCGACGGTGCGGTCGGAGGAAAAGCCGATCACCGGGATGTTCTGCGCCCGCACGACGCGCGCGGCGCCTTCGACGCCTTCGCGGGTGACAGGGCCGACGATGATGTCTGCGCCGTCGCGCATCAGCGCATCGGCTGCGGCGGCGGCGTCGGTGTTGTTGGCGCCGGAATCGCGCGGGATCAGCAGCGTGTTGCCGTCGCCGTGATCGAACAGGGCCAGTTCGGCCGCGCCGTACAAGGCCGCGGCGTCCTGCGGGCGGGTGGAGAAGGGCAACAGCAGCCCGACGCGCACGATCTGGCGGCCCGCCATGAAGGGCGGCGTCACCCCGTCGCGCGACGTGACCGAGCGGCCGGGATCGACGGTCGGCTGCTGCGGCCCGATCGGCGGGGGCGACACCGGCGTCGGCGTCGAGGCGCAGGCGGCCAAAAGCGCAGCGACGCCGGCGGCGGCGAACGGCTTCAGGCTTGGCGCGCGGCCTCGCGGCGGCGATGATCCCTGCACCTTCATGTCTCGAACCTCACCCTCGACCGCTGACGCCGGCTTCCATAAGAGCGCTCACGACGCCAGTCCACAGCTGGAACCGGGCCTTTATGTGGTGGCGACCCCGATCGGCAATTTGCGCGACATCACGCTGCGCGCGCTCGACGTGCTCGCCGGCGTTGATCGCATCTACGCCGAGGACACGCGCGTCACCCGCAAGCTGCTCGACGCGCACGGCGTGCAAGCGCGCCCAGCCGCCTATAACGATCATTCCGATGCGGGCGATCGCGACGCGATCCTCGCCGCGCTGGCCGCCGGGGCCCGCATCGCGCTGGTGTCCGACGCCGGCACGCCGCTGATCTCCGATCCGGGCTACAAGCTCGTGCGCGCCGCGCGCGAGGCCGGCTGCGCCGTGTTCGCCGTCCCCGGGCCATCGGCTTTGACCGCCGCCTTGAGCGTGGCGGGGCTGCCGACGGATCGGTTTCTGTTCGCGGGCTTTCCACCGACGAAGGACGTCGCGCGCGCCGCCTTTTTCGCCGAGCTCGCCGATGTGCGCGCGACGCTCGCGTTCTATGAAAGCGGGCCGCGCCTCGCCGAGTCGCTCGCCGCAATGGCGGTGGCCTTTGCAGGCCGCGAGGCGGCGATCGCCCGCGAACTGACCAAGCTGTTCGAAACAGTCGAGCGCGCGCCGATCGCCGAGTTGGCCGAGCGCTTCGCCGCCGCGCCGCCGCCGAAAGGCGAAATCGTCGTGCTGATCGGCCCCGGCGCCGTTGAAGCCGCAGACCCCGCCGCGGTCTCCGCGGCGTTGCGCGCCGCCCTGACGCATATGTCGGTGCGGGACGCGGTGGACGCGGTGGCGGCCGCGCACGCGGCCTCGCGCAAGGCGCTTTACACCCTGGCGTTGCAAATCAAGGACGAGGCGTGACCGCCGCCCGCCGGCGCGCCGAGCGCAGCGGCCGGCTGGCCGAATGGGCGGCGGCGTTCTGGCTCATGGCGAAGGGCTATCGCCTGTTGGGCCGACGACTGCGCACGCCGTTCGGCGAGGTCGACCTCGCGTTTTGGAAGGGCGGCGTGCTGGTGATCGTCGAGGTGAAGCGGCGCAGGCGAATCACGGCGGGGCTGGAAGCGGTGGGCCCGCACCAGCAGGGCAGGCTGGCGCGGGCGGCGCTCGCCCTGGCGCAGCGCTGGCGGCTGTCGCGGGCGCCGATCCGGTTCGACGTGGTGGTCGTTGGGGCGGGCGCTCTGCCGCATCATGTGCGCGCGGCCTGGACCGCGTGACGCTATCGCCCCCGATGCAGCAAAAAATCTTGGGCGATTCCAGCGTGATCGGGCCGGACAGTTCGAACCTTGTTGCTTGTGTGTTCTTGTTTTGTTTAAGATTTGACGTTCGCTGTGGATAAGCGTTGACGGTGGGGCGTGGCGAAGGGGGCCGAAATGAGCGCTGTTGTCGCCACGATCGCCTTTGCGGGGTTGGAAGCGCGGCCGGTGGACGTGCAGGTCCAGCTGGCGGGCGGGTTGCCCGGCTTCGTCATTGTCGGCTTGGGCGACAAGGCGGTGAGCGAAAGCCGCGAGCGGGTGCGGGCGGCGTTCGCCAGCATGGGGCTGGCGATGCCGGACGGCCGCGTCGTGGTGAACCTCGCCCCCGCCGACCTGCCGAAGGAAGGCTCGCATTATGACCTGCCGATTGCGCTCGCGATGATGGCGGCGATCGGGGCTGCTCCGCGCGACGCGCTCGACGGCGTGCTGGCCTTCGGCGAATTGGGCCTGGACGGGAGCCTTGCGCCGACGCCTGGCGTGTTGCCGGCGGCGATGGCCGCGCACGCCGCCGATCGCGCCCTGGTGTGCGCCGCCGCCAGCGGCGCGGAAGCGGCCTGGGCCGGCGGCGAAGTGCTGGCCGCGCCATCGCTGATCGCTCTGGTCAATCATTTCCGCGGGACGGGCGTCCTTCCGGCGCCGAAGCGCGGCGACCTGATCGACGGCGCGCCGGCGCCCGATCTGCGTGACGTGAAGGGGCAGGAGCAGGCCAAGCGCGCCTTGGAGATCGCCGCCGCCGGCGGCCACAATATCCTAATGGTGGGCCCGCCGGGGTCGGGAAAATCCATGCTGGCGCAACGCTTGCCCGGCCTGTTGCCGCCGCTGTCGGCGGAGGAGCTGCTCGAGGTCAGCCAGATCCAGAGCGTTGCGGGGCTTTTGGAGCGCGGGCGGCTGACCCGCGCGCGGCCGTTTCGCGCGCCGCACCATTCGGCGTCGATGGCGGCCCTGGTCGGCGGCGGGCTGCGGGCGCGCCCCGGCGAAGCGAGCCTGGCGCACGAGGGCGTGCTGTTTCTCGACGAATTGCCCGAGTTCGCCGGGCAGGCGCTCGATGCGCTGCGCCAGCCGCTCGAGACCGGCGAAGTGTCCATCGCGCGGGCTAATCACCGCGTGACCTATCCGGCGCGGTTTCTTCTGGCGGCGGCGATGAACCCGTGCCGCTGTGGCGGCGGGGCGGGCATCGGGCGCTGCCGCCGCGGCCCGCGCTGCGCCCTCGATTACCAGGCGCGGCTGTCGGGGCCGCTGCTGGATCGCATCGACCTGCAGATCGACATCCCCGCCGTGACGGCGGCCGATCTGGCGCTGCCGCCGCCCAGCGAGGGCACGGCTGAGGCCGCTGCGCGGGTGGCGGCGGCGCGCGGCGCGCAGGCCGAGCGGGCCCGCCGGGCCGGCTTTCCTGGTGGGCTCGTCAATGCTCGCCTCGATGCGGCGCAGATCGATCGCGCCGCCGCGCTGGACGAGGCGGGCGCAGCGCTTCTGGCCCAGGCGGCGGTGCGGTTTTCGCTGTCGGCGCGCGCCTTTCACCGGGCGCAGCGCGTTGCGCGCACCATCGCCGATCTCGACGGCGCGACCGCAGTGCGGCGCATTCATGTCGCCGAAGCGCTCAGCCTGAGACGGGTTTGGGCGGGCGCGCAGGACGCCGCAACAGCGCCGTCGAAGGTCTCTTAACGGCTTGTCGATAAAGCCGTTCGGGATGAACGCGCCTGCGCCGCACGCCCGCGAACTGGATCTGTTCGATCTTGCCCCGGACGCGATGGCGCACCTGGACGCCGAAGGCGGCGTCATCCGCGCCAACGCGGCGTTTCGCGCCGTGTTTCGCCACGCCATTACGCCATCGCGCCCGCCGTGGGGACGCATTGCGGCGCCGCCGTTCCGGCGCGGTCAAAGGCGGTTCGACGCCGCCGCCCCGGACGGTCGGATCTATGAATGGCTCGATCGCCGCCTACCCGACGGCACGCGGCTGATCGTCGCCCGAGAAGTCACCGACCGCGTCACCGCGGCGAAGGAAGTCAGCGCCGCCAAGACCCGCCTGTTCGCTACGCTGACGCACGAATTGCGCACGCCGCTCAACGGCGTTCTCGGCATGGCGGGTCTGATCGGCCAATCGCGGCTCGACCCCGAAGCGTGCGATCATTTGCGCGCGCTGAAACAATCGGGCGAACATCTGCTCGATCTGATCACCGAGATCCTGGATTATTCGCGCCTCGAATCCGGCCGCGTCGAGCTCGATTCCGTCGTGTTCGACGCCCAGGAGACTCTGCAATCCGTCGCCGAACTGCTGAGCCCCAAGGCGCACGAAAAAAACCTAGAGATCGCCGCGGTGCTGCGGCCGGGCGCGCCGCGCTGGTTGAAGGGCGATGTCGGGCGCGTGCGGCAGATCCTGTTCAATCTCGCCGGCAACGCGGTGAAATTCACCGAGCAGGGCGGCGTCTTGCTTGAGCTGGCGCCGCGTGGGCGCGATCTGGTGCGCTTGAGCGTGCGCGACACGGGCCCGGGCGTGTCGATGGACAAGCAATCGGTGATTTTCGAGGAATTCACGCAGGTCGACGCCTCGATTTCGCGGCGCTATGGCGGCGCGGGCCTCGGCTTGGCGATCGTGCGCAAGCTCGCGCATGCGATGGGCGGGGCGGTCGGCGTCGACAGCCGGGCGGGCGAGGGCGCATCCTTCTGGGTCGATGCGCCGCTCCTCACGGTCCCGGCGCCGGAGGGCCGGCGCACCCCCGACAAGCGCCTCGACGGCGCGCGCCTGCGCATCCTTACGCCCAATGTGATCCTCGCGGAAGCGATCGGCGCGCTTGCGGCCGCGCGCGGCGGGACGGTGGCGCGCGCGCACCCGCGCATGTCGGATTGGGCCGATTGCGATGCGCTGCTGCTCGACGCGGCTGCGCTGCGCAGCCTGGACGCCGACGACGTGGCCTTCGCCGTGACCGAAGCGCGCTGCGTCGTGGCGCTGATCCCGCAGGAGGATCGCGAAGCCATATTGAGGTTCCGCGCCATGGGGGTGGCGCATTATGCGCTCAAGCCCGTGCGCGCGCAGACATTCGTCGAGCGCATTCGCATCGCGCTCGGCTACGACGCCGACGAGCATCCAGATCAGCGCGCGCAGGAAGAGCGCCAGACCATGCGCCCCTTCGAAGGCATGCGCGTGCTTTTGGCGGAGGACAATCCGGTCAACGCGCTGTTGGCGCGCACCGTGCTGACGCGCGCCGGCGCGAGCGTGGACCTCGCCGCCGACGGCGTTGAGGCCGCGGAGTCTGCCGCGCGCACGGCGTATGGCTTGATCTTTCTCGATTTGCGCATGCCTCGGGCTGACGGCTTCGCCGCCGCCAAGCGCATCCGCGCTCTGCCGGCCCCGTTTGGAAGCGCGCCGATCATCGCGCTGACCGCCGATTCCAGCGACGCGGACCGCGCGCGCGCCATGGCGGTCGGCATGGACGATTTCATCGAAAAGCCGTTCGACCTCTCACGCCTCGACGCTGTCGCGAGCCGCTTTACGCAGGCGCCGAAAACCGACACTGCTTGAGGCGGAGTTCGCCATGACCGACGCCGTCGCGCCGCCGCCGCCCCCCGCCGCCTTGACCTGGCGCGACACGGTGCGCGCCTTGCAGCGACCCAAAGTGCTGCTGACGCTGGCGCTCGGCTTCGGCTCGGGCCTGCCCTTCCTGTTGACCGGCGCGACTTTCGGCCTGTGGCTGCGCGAATACGGCATCTCGCTGGCCGCGATCGGGTTTCTCTCCTGGGTCGGCTTCGCGTATTCGTTCAAATTCCTGTGGGCGCCGGTGATCGACAAGATCGATGCGCCGCTGCTGGGGCGGCTTGGCCGGCGGCGGGGCTGGATGGTCCTGTCGCAAGCGACCGTTGGATTGGCGCTCGTGGCGATGGCTGCGATCGGGCCCGAAGGCGGGCTCGGCGTGCTCGCCGCGGCGACCCTCGTGGTCGCGTTCGCCTCCGCCACGCAGGATATCGTCGTCGACGCCTGGCGCATCGAGAGCGCCGACGGCGATGAAGAACTCGGTCTTCTGACGTCGGCGTTTCAGCTCGGCTATCGTTTCGCGATTCTCGCGGCCAATGCGCTCATTCTGTTTGTCGCGTCGGCGGTCGGCTGGAACGGCGCCTACGCGCTCTATGGCGCAGCAATGGCGATCGCGATCGCAGCGACCTTGGCCGCGCGCGAGCCGGTTTCGCGCGCGCCGATCCAGGCGGGGCCTGCGCTGTGGACGCCGCGCGGTCTGTTCGACGCCATCGCCGGCCCGTTCATCGCCTTTCTCAAGACGCACAAATCGATGGCGTTGCTGATGCTGGCGGCGATCAGCCTGTATCGGCTGCCGGATTTCGTGATGGGACCGATGGTCGGGCCGTTTTACGTCGACATCGGCTTGTCGAAGGAAACCATCGGTTCGGTGCGGCTGACATTCGGCCTCGCGGGCACGCTGATCGGCATTGCGGCCGCCGGCGTGTGTGCGCTGCGGCTTGGCTTCGGAACAACGCTTTTGATCGGCGCCGTGGTGGGCCCTGGCTCCAACATCGCCTACACGATCCTGGCCTCGCAGGGCGTGTCGACCGGCCTGTTCGCGACCGTTCTGTTCGTCGAGAACTTTTCGGAGGGCTTCGCGGGCGCCGCGCTCGTGGCCTATATGTCGAGCCTCACCAGCATCGGCTACACGGCGACGCAATATGCGCTGTTGAGCTCGTTCTATGCGTTGCTCGGCAAATTCCTGAAGGGGTTCTCGGGTCAGGCGGTCGAGGCGCTGCAGGTCGGCCGGCCGCTGATGGAGGCCTACGCCATCTTCTTCCTGATCACTGCGCTGGTTGGCATTCCAGCGCTGGTCTTGTGCGCGTATCTCAATTACGCGGCCAACAAACAGGCCCGCGCGCTCACCCAGCCGGCGTCGGGTTGACGTCGAACGCTGCGAGCGCGGCGAAGGTCACGATGTCCGAGACGGTCGCGCCGAGCGGGGCGATCTGCACCGGCTTCTCCATGCCGAACAGCACCGGCCCCAGAACGGTGGCGCCGCCAAGCATCGCCAGCAGCGACGTCGAGATCGAGGCGGAGTGGATCGCAGGCATGATGAGTACATTGGCCGGCTCGCTCAGACGCGAAAACGGATAGAGGCGCCGGGCTTCCGGCGACAGCGCGACTTCAGGGTTCATCTCGCCTTCGTATTCGAAATCGATGTCTTCGCGCCGATCGAGGATGGAGACGGCGTCGCGGATTTTCTCCGAACGCTCCATGCGCGGATTGCCGAACGTCGAGTGCGACACGAAAGCGACGCGGGGATGCGCGCCGAAGCGGCGCGCGCCGGCGGCGGCCTGCACGGCGATCTGCGCCAGCTCCTGGGCGTCGGGAAATTCGGCGATGTTGGTGTCGGCGATGAAGGTCGTGCGTCCTTTGGACAGCACGATCGACATGCCGAGCACGCGCCCGCCGCGGCGCGGATCCAGCACGCGGCGGATGTCGTCGAGCGCGGTCGCGTAATTGCGCGTGACGCCGGTGACGAGGCCGTCGGCTTGACCAAGCGCAACCATGCACGCGGCGAAGACGTTGCGATCTTGATTGACCAGACGCTGCGCATCGCGATGCAGCAGGCCGAAGCGCTGCTGCCGGTGATAGACAAGGTCGGTGAAGGCCGCGTTGTGTTCGGACACGCGCGCATTGATGATTTTGAGGCCGGAATCCTCCTGGATGCCGGCGAGCGCCATATTGCGCTGCACCTGCTCTTCACGACCGACGAGGATCGCTTCGCCGAGACCCTGTTCCTGGAACGCATAGGCGGCGCGAATGACCGTCGGCTCTTCGCCTTCGGCGAACACGATGCGTCGCTTGTCGGCGCGCAGCGATCCCTGCACGCGCTGCATCAGCGCCGCGGTCGGATCGAGGCGCTGCGCCAGCTGTTCGCGATAAAGCGCCATGTCGGCGATGGGCGCACGCGCGACGCCGCTGTCCATTGCCGCCTGCGCGACGAAGGGCGGCACGGTGGAGATCAGACGCGGATCGAACGGCGCGGGGATGATGTAATCGGGGCCGAATTTCAACCGCTTGCCGGCGTAGGCGGCGGCGACTTCGTCGGGAACGTCCTCCTTGGCCAATTGTGCGAGCGCCTGCGCGGCGGCGATCTTCATGTCCTCGTTGATCGTGCGCGCGCGCACGTCGAGCGCGCCGCGAAAGATGTACGGAAATCCGAGAACATTGTTGACTTGGTTGGGATAGTCCGACCGGCCGGTGGCGATGATCGCGTCCTGACGCACCGCGAGGACATCCTCCGGCGTAATCTCGGGGTCGGGATTGGCCATGGCGAACACGATCGGCTTCTTCGCCATGGACTTGATCATGGCTTGCGACACCGCGCCTTTGACCGAAAGGCCCATGAAGCAATCGGCGCCCGCCATCGCTTCTTCCAGCGTGCGCAGATCGGTATCGACCGCCACGCTCGCCTTGAACTGATCCATGCCATGGGTACGGCCGCGATAGACCACGCCCTTGCTGTCGCACACGATGACATTGTCGTGGCGCACGCCGAGCGCCTTGATCAGCCCCACGACGGACAAGCCGGCCGCGCCCGCGCCGTTCACGACGACCTTCAAATCCTCCATGCGACGGCCGGTCAATTCGCACGCATTGAGCAGGCCCGCCGCGGCGATGATGGCTGTGCCATGCTGATCGTCATGAAAAACCGGAATATCGAGTTCGTCGCGCAGGCGGCTTTCGACGATGAAGCATTCGGGGCTCTTGATGTCTTCGAGATTGATGCCGCCGAAGGTGGGCCCGATATTTTTGATCGTGAGGATCAATTCCTCGACGTCCTGCGTGGTCACTTCGATATCGATGGAATCGACATCGGCGAAGCGCTTGAAGAGCACGCTCTTGCCTTCCATCACCGGCTTCGACGCCAGCGCGCCGAGATTGCCGAGGCCGAGGATCGCGGTGCCGTTCGAGATCACGGCGACCATATTGCCTTTTGAGGTGTAGTCGTACGCCTTCGACGGATCTGCAGCGATGGCGAGAACCGGCGCGGCGACGCCGGGCGAATAGGCGAGAGAAAGATCGCGCTGCGTCGCCATCGGCTTTGTCGGCGCAATCGACAGCTTGCCCGGCTGGGGAAGGCGGTGGAAGGCGAGCGCTTCCTCATCGGTGAAAGCGCGTCTTTCGTCGGTCATGATGACGTGTGAGCCCTGGGCGAAGCGGGAGCGCGCACCGTAGCCGTGCGCCTGCCCCCGTCAATGGAGTGCGGCGCGCAGGGCCGCTATGCTGCGCCGATGGCCGATTCCGCCGCCCCGAAAGCAAGCCCTGCGGCGCAGGCCACGCCCTTCATGGCGCAGTATCTGGCCGCCAAGGCGCAGCATCCCGACGCGCTGTTGTTTTTCCGCATGGGTGATTTTTTCGAGCTGTTCTTCGAGGACGCCGAGCAGGCGGCGTCGGCCTTGGGCATAACCTTGACCCGCCGCGGCCAGCACAACGGCGACGCTATCCCGATGGCGGGCGTGCCATGGCGTCAGGCCGAGACCTATCTCGCCCGGCTGATCCGCGCGGGCTTCAAGGTTGCAGTGTGCGAACAGGTCGAAGACCCCGCCGAGGCGCGCAAGCGCGGCGCGAAGGCGGTCGTGCGGCGCGAAATCGTGCGCGTGGTGACCCCCGGCACGTTGACCGAGGAGAGCCTGCTTGACGCGCGTTCGCCCAACATCCTCGCGTCGGTGGCGTTTGCGGAAGACGGAGCGGCTCTCGCCTGGGCGGACGTGTCGACCGGCGCGTTCTTCGTCCGCACCGGCGCAGCGGGCGCCATTGTGGAAGAGATCACCGCGCTGCGCCCCGCCGAGGTGCTCGCGATCGAGGCCGATGCGGCGCGCCCGCCGGTGCGCGAAGGCGTCGCCGCGATCGGCGCGACCTTGACCATCCGTCCGGCCGCTAAGGCCGATCCGGAGTTCGCCGCGCGCCGGGCCGAGGCGGTGTTCGGCGTCGCGTCGATCGACGCCTTCGGCGCATTCAGCCGCGCCGAGCGCGCCGCCATCGGTCTCGCGCTCGACTACATCGAACTGACCCAGGCCGGCGCAGCGCCCCGTCTGGCGCCGCCGCGGCGACTCGAAGAGGGCGTCGCGATGGCGATCGACCCGGTAACGCGCGCGGCTTTGGAGATCGACCGGTCGGCGCGGGGCGGGAGGGTGGGAACCCTGCTCGACGCCGTCGACCGCACGGTGACGCCGCAGGGCGCGCGCCTGCTCGCCGAACGGCTGTCGCGCCCGCTGCGCGACCGCCCGCAGATTTCGGCGCGCCATGATTCGGTGGCGTTTCTTCTCGCTGCGCCCGAGCGCCGCGCCGCTTTGCGCAGCGAACTGAAGACAGCGGGCGACGTCGCCCGCGCCTTGTCGCGGTTGACGCTCGGCCGTGGCGGCCCGCGCGACCTCGCTGCGCTGCGCGACGGCCTGGTCGCCGGCGATCGGGCCGCGGCGCGGTGCGTCGGTCTCGGCGCGGGTCCAGAGGAACTCGAGCGCGCGTGCGCGGCGCTGTCGCTGGTGGCGGCGCCGGATTTGGGCGCTTTGGTCCAGGATCTGGACCGCGCCCTGGCGCCCGAACTGCCGATCGTGGCGCGCGACGGCGGCTTCATCGCGCCAGGTTTCGATGCGGCGCTCGACGAGATGCGGTCGCTGCGCGACGACAGCCGGCGCGTGATCGCCCAATTGCAGGCCGATTATGCCGCCGCGACGGGCGTTCCGGGCCTAAAGCTGCGGCACAATGCGGTGCTGGGCTACCATATCGAAGCGACGGCCAAGCAGGCCGAAGCGCTATTCGCCGCCGAGCGTCAGGGCCGGTTCATTCACCGCCAGACGACCGCGAACGCTGTGCGGTTCACCACGGCGGAGTTGGCGGACCTCGACGCTCGCATCGCGCGCGCCGGGGAAGCGGCGCTTGCCCGAGAACTCGACCTCATGCGCGGCTTCGCCGCGCGCGCCGCCGCCGCCGCCGACCGTATCCGCGCCGCTGCGGATGCGATCGCCGTGCTCGATGTCGCCGCGTCGATGGCGGAATGGGCCGACGCGGCGCAGGCCGTCCGCCCGGAGCTGGACGACGGCGCCGCGCTGATCGCCGAAGGCTTGCGACACCCTGTCGTCGAGGCCGCGCTCCGGCGCGACGGGCTCGGCTTCACGCCCAACGACGTGCGCCTCGACGGCGCCGGGCAAACCGGGGCGCGGCTGCTGCTTCTCACCGGACCCAATATGGCCGGCAAGAGCACCTATCTGCGCCAGATCGCCCTGTGCGCGATCCTCGCCCAGGCTGGCGGCTATGCGCCGGCCCGGCGCCTGCGTTTAGGCTTGGCCGACCGGGTCTTCGCCCGCGTCGGCGCCTCGGACGACCTCGCCCGCGGGCGGTCGACCTTCATGGTCGAGATGATCGAGACCGCGGCGATCCTGAATCAGGCGGGGCCGCAATCTCTGGTCGTTCTCGATGAGATCGGCCGCGGCACGGCCACCTTCGATGGTTTGGCGATCGCTTGGGCGACGGCGGAGCATTTGCATAGCGTCAATCGCTGCCGGGCGGTGTTCGCCACCCATTATCATGAGCTGACGACGCTGCCCGAACGCCTCGAGGCGGCCGCCAACGCACATTTGCGCGCCAAGGAATGGCGCGGGGACCTGGTGTTTCTGCACGAGGTCGCCCCGGGACCCGCCGACCGTTCCTACGGTATCCAAGTCGGCCGTCTGGCCGGCCTGCCCAAAAGCGTGGTGGACCGCGCCCGCCAAGTCCTGGCGCGGCTGGAGGCGGGGCGCGGCAAGGCGTCCGAGCTTGATGGCGATTTACCGCTCCTAGCCGCGGCGAAACCCGTCGAGGCCGATCCGTGGCTGGAGCAGCTAATCGCCGAAATCGACCCCGACGCGCTGAGCCCGAAGGCGGCGCTAGAGGTTCTCTATCGCCTCAAGGCGCAGGCGACGCGGGGTTCGTGATCCCGGAGGAATCCGACAGCCGCTCGCGGAATTGCTCCATCTGCTGGCCGCGCATCAGCGCCTCCATGGCGACGGGCAGCGTCGAAACCGTCGCGGCGTACATCAGGTACGCCCCGAGGCACATGCCGACGACCAGCCCCGACACGCCCCATTTGGCGGCCGCGAACCAGTACGCCGAGGAGCGCTCGCGCTTGAATTGCGCCCGCAGCAGGCGCTCCTCCAGCATCGGATCGAAGCGACGCGAGTCCAGCGTTTCGCCCACGGGCCGAATCCGGTTTTCGTCATCGACCGGGGTCAACCGGGCTGTCCGCGCGCTGGGCGTCCGCATAGAGCCGCACTCCTTTGGGCCAATCTCGACAGGCGGCTCGCCACGTGCATTGGGCCCCCCGCTTCACCAGCATCACCCTTAACACGAATTTGGGCAAGTTTCTGTCGCGTTAAAGATGCAGACTGCGCATGAATGAAGCTTAAGGATCGACCGGCGCCTCAGCGCGCCCCAATGAGAGACGATGAGTCGAAGATTGAAGCCCGCCCGCATCGAGCACGTCGTGGACGGCGAAAAGCTGCGCGCCCAGCTCACCGCGGCGGCGCTTGACCATATCGGCGACGAGACGGCGCTGCGCCGCCGCGCGTTGCAATTGCTGCACGGCGCGCTGTTCCGCGGCCGCATGATCGCCAAGGAGCGGCTGGAATCCGGCGAGAACGGGCTCGCCGTCGCGCGGCTGCTCGGCCAAGTGGCCGACGAAGTCGTGGGCGCGCTGTACGACTTCACGACTGTCCATATTTTCCGCGCCCGCAATCCGACCGCCGGCGAACGCTTCGCGGTGGTTGCGGTCGGCGGCTATGGGCGCGGCGAGCTGGCGCCGTCCTCCGACATCGATCTGTTGTTTCTGCGCGCCTACAAGCAGACGCCCTGGGCCGAGAGCGTCACCGAGCACATGC
Organism: Hyphomonadaceae bacterium; assembly: GCA_033764725.1. Lineage (GTDB taxonomy): Bacteria > Pseudomonadota > Alphaproteobacteria > Caulobacterales > Aquidulcibacteraceae > RI-43. Next base: position 2,913 of record JANRIR010000063.1, on the reverse strand, counting down.
TCTACATGCTCTGGGACATGGCGCTGAAGGTGGGCCACGCCTCGCGCTCGATCGATGAGTGCGTGAAGCTCGCGCGCGAAGACCACACCATCGAAACGGCCCTTCTGGAAGCCCGCTTCCTCGCCGGGGACCGCGAGGTGTTCGACGCCTTCCAGGCCCGCTTCCGCAAGGAGGTGGTGGAGGGCCGCCATGCCGCCTTCATCTCCGCCAAGCTGCGCGAACGGGACGAGCGCCACGCCCGGGCCGGCGCCTCGCGCTATCTGGTCGAGCCCAACGTCAAGGAGAGCAAGGGCGGCCTGCGGGACCTGCACCTCCTCTATTGGCTGTTGAAGCACCGCTATGGCGTGCACCCGGCCGCCGAATACGTGCGCCTCGGCGTGCTGTCGGAAGGGGAGGTCAAGAGTTTCGCCCGCGCCGCGGACTTCCTGTGGACCGTGCGCTGCTGCCTCCATTTCCTCACCGGCCGGGCGGAGGAGCGCCTCACCTTCGACTTGCAGCCGGAGCTGGCCCACCGGCTCGGCTTCGCCGATCGCGAGCGCCAGCCGGCGGTCGAGCGCTTCATGAAGCGCTACTTCCTCACCGCCGCCGAAGTCGGCACGCTCACGCGCATCATCTGCGCCAAGCTCGAGGCGGATCAGCAAAAGCGCGCGCCGAGCCTTTCGCGCCTGCCCACCATCTTTCGCCGCCCGCAGATCGAGCATCCGGGCTTCACGGTCGAGGCGGGGCGCCTCGCGCTGAAAAGCCCCCAGACGCTGAGCGAGGATCCCGTCAACCTGATCCGCCTGTTCGAGTTCGCGGATCGCCATGATCTCGACGTGCACCCGGACGCGCTCGGCGAAGTCACGCGCCGGCTGCGGCTGATCACCCCCGCTTTGCGCCAGGATTTGGCGGCGTGCGAGAGCTTCCTCGCCATCGCGGCCTCGCCCCGCAATCCGGCGAAAGCCTTGCGGCTGATGAGCGAGGCGGGCGTGCTCGGCCGTTTCATCCCCGAGTTCGGCCGCATCGTCGCGCGCACGCAGTTCAATATGTACCACCGCTTCACCGTGGACGAGCACACGCTGCAGGCGGTGGAGCTGATCTCGCACATCGAGGCCGGGCGGTACGCGCGCGAGCACCCGCTCTCCACCCGCGTCTTTTCCAAAATCATCAATCGCCGCGCCCTCTACCTCGCCATGCTGTTCCACGACGTCGGCAAGGCGGGGGCGGATCAGTCCGTCGATGGGGAGCGCGGCGCGCGATCGGCCTGCCGGCGCCTCGGCCTGCCCGAGGAGGAGGTTGAACTCATCGCCTGGCTGGTGCGCCATCACCTGGTGATGAGCGACATCGCCCAGCGCCGGGACATCGGGGATGCGCGCACGGTGGCGCAGTTCGCGCAGCTGGTCGGCGGGCTTGAGCGGTTGCGGCTGCTCCTGGTGCTGACGGTGGCCGACATCCGCGCCGTCGGCCCCGGCGTCTGGAACGCCTGGAAGGGCCAGCTCTTGCGCGATCTCTACCGCGCCACCGAGGCGGTGCTGCGCGGGGGGCGCGCGGACGAGGATTCGGTCGCCAGCCGGCTCTCCGAGCAGGCGGCGCAGGCCCGGGAGGCGGCGGTCGCGGCGCTGGGCGAGGCCGGGGCCGTTCAGCGCGCCTGGCTCGATGCGCTGGAGGACGCCTACTGGCTCACCGTGACCCAGGACGACGCGCTCTGGCACCTCAAAGAGGCGGCGGCCCCCGGGACCGTGCGGGTGGCGGCGCGCACGCTCGACGAGGCGGGTGTGACGCAGCTGCTGGTGCACGCGCCGGACCGGCCGGGCCTGTTCGCCGCGCTGGCCCGCGCGCTCGCCGAGGCGGGCGCGGACGTGGCGGACGCCCGCGCGCATACGCTCAAGGATGGGCGCGCGTTTGACATCTTCTCGCTGCTCAACGCCCAGGGCGAGCCGTTCGGCGCGGCCGAGCCCGGCCGCATGGCGAACCTGTTGGAGCGGGTGGAGGCGGCTGCGCGCGGGGAGGGGATCGCGCCCCGATCCCCTGCGCGCCCTGCGCCCGTGGCCCGGCGGCTGGCGGCCTTCAGCGTGGCCCCCTGGGTGCGCATCGACGCGGACGGCTCGGCCGCCTCCTCCATCGTGGAGGTCTCGGGGCGGGATCGGCCGGGGCTGCTCGCCGATTTGGCGGAGGCCATCGCCGGGGCGGGGCTCTCCATCGCCTCCGCCCATATCGACGGTTTCGGGGAGCGCGCGGCCGACGTTTTCTACGTGCAGACGCTGTCGGGGGAGAAGTTGCACGCCCCGGAGCGGGTGAGCGCGCTCAGGGCCGAACTCGAGGCCGTGCTGCGCAAAGGCGAGCCGGAGGCCCCCACCTCGCCCGCGCGCGTGCCGCTCGCGGTGGCGCCCGCGTCGACCGCGCGTTGATCCCTGACGTGAAGGGTGGGCGAGGCTGGACGACGACCCGAACGCAACCCGTTACGGCTGCTTCCTTCCGGACCTGACCGGGTTGGCGGGGCGGTCGTCCGCCGCCAGCCTCGCTCCCCATATCGCCGCGATCGGCTCCGCCCGCAAGGCGCCGGACGCTTGTTCGCCTTGTGTTTCTTGACGCTTGGGCGGCGCCTCCCTAGCTTCCCGGCATGGCCATCCGTCCGATCCTCACCGTCCCAGACCCGCGCCTGCGGCAGAAATCCAAGCCCGTGGAGGGCGGGGTGACGGACGAAATCCGCGCGCTGATGGATGACATGCTCGAGACGATGTACGCCGCGCCGGGCATCGGGCTCGCCGCCATCCAGATCGGCGTGCCGCTTCGCGTGATCGTGATGGATCTGGCGGGCAAGGACGAGCCGCCCCAGCCGCGCTACTTCGTGAACCCCGAAATCCTCGATCCCACGCCCGAGACCAAGCCCTACGAAGAGGGCTGCCTCTCCGTGCCGGACATTTACGAAGAGGT
>JANRIR010000032.1:0-1839 GCA_033764725.1 Hyphomonadaceae bacterium | reverse complement strand
CCGCTCGACATCGGCGCGGCGGCGTTCGAGGGCGAGGCGCTGGTTGATATAGCCCTTGTCGGTGATCTCGTTGGCGTCGATCGAGGGCGCGTCGGAGAGGAGGATCGCCCGCGCGATGCGCTCGGAAGACCCCGGATGCGCCGCGTTCCACGCGATTAGCGCTTTGCGCACATGCGCTCGCACAGCCTCGTCACGGGCGAGCGCGGCGAGTTCCGCCGGGGCGCCGTCGCCGATCAGCGTGCGGCAGCCGGCGGCATTGAGCCAGGCGAGGATGGCGATGTAGTCGCGATCCGCGCCGGCAATGATCGCGTCCTGCAATGCCGGCGAGCAGGCTGCCAAAAGGCCGATGCGCACCGATCCGACATGGACCCAAGTCCCGGTGGTCAGCTTGAAGTCCTCGGCGAGGCGACCCGCGAAAATAAGACCCGCATTGGGATCATTCGGATCGGCGAAGCGCACGGCATCGCCGGGCTTGTAGAAGCCGTCCTCGTCGAAGGCGGGCGCGGTAAGGTCGTCGCGCTTCCAATAGCCGGGGGTAATATGAGGCCCGCGCACCCGGATCTCGTAGCGGTCGGCGGCGGGTACGAGCTTGAGTTCGACGCCCGGCACGGGCACGCCAATATTGCCGGCGCGTTCCGTGATGAAATGCGCGGAGGTCGCGAGCGGCGAGGTCTCGGTCGTCCCCCATGACGAGGTCATCGGGATGCGCTCGCCCGTCGCCTTGATCGAGACGGCTTCGAGACGCGCCCACACGTCCTGCGGCAGCGCCGCTCCGGCGTAGAAGATGAGCCGCAGCTTGCCGAAGAAAGCGCGTGCGAAGGCTTCGTCGCGTTCGAGGAAGGGGAGGAGCGCGGCAAATCCGGCGGGAACGTTGAAATAGACCGTCGGCGGATGTTCGGTGAGGTTGCGCACCGTGCGGCCGACCAGCGCCGGCAGCGGGCGGCCGTCGTCGATGTAAAGCGTGCCGGCATGGCGCATCACGAGATTGAAATTGTGGTTCGCGCCGAAGGTGTGGCTCCACGGAAGCCAGTCGACGAGGACCGGCGGTTCCTCGTCGAGGAAGGGCCACACCTGCGCCAGCATCTCCTGGTTCGACGCCAGCATGCCATGGGTGTTGATCACGCCCTTGGGCAGTCCGGTGGACCCCGACGTGAACAGGAATTTGGCGATGGTGTCCGGGGTGATCGCGGCGACGATGGAGTCAAGATCGCCGCGCACCGGCGTCCCGACGAGGGCGGCGAACGGCGTTGCGCCCAACCCCGCGCCGTCTGCATTGGCGACGACCTCCGCGCCGCCCTGGCGGATCGCGGCGAGCGCTTTGGCGAAGGGGCCAGTATCGTTGACATAGACCAGACCGGGCGTGATGAGGTCGTTGATGTGCTTGAGCTTGGCGTGGTCCTGGCTTTGCAGCGAATAGGCGACCGAGATGGCGGCGGTGGGCACGCCCGCGCTATAGCAGCCGAGCATCAGGAGCGCGTGATCGATCGAATTGGCGCATAGCGCCATCACGGGGCGCTCCGCGCTCAGGCCGCGCGCGAGGAGGGCGCAGGCGATGGCGTCGACCTGCCGCCTTGCGTCGGCATAGGTCAGGCTGCGCCAGGTCTCTCCGTTTCGTTCGGCAAGGAACACGCGATCGGGGGCGGACGCGGCGGCGGCGCGGAACATCCGCGCGAGGTTCGGATCATAGGGGCGAAGCGTGGACTCGGACCCGAGCAGGATCGCGCCGTCGCGCGCCTCTTCGCGCCGCACGGTCGGCCGCGCATAGCGGATCGCCCGCAGCGGCGCGGCCGTCGGGTTTCCTTGCGCCGTTCGCTGGTCCATTGAATGTCGCTCCGGGAT
>JANRIR010000026.1:0-1810 GCA_033764725.1 Hyphomonadaceae bacterium | reverse complement strand
CTGGGCGCCTTTGAAGACGCGCGCCTTCCTCGTCATCTGGCTTGCGATGCTCGCTTCCAATGCCGGCACCTGGATTCGCGATGTCGCGTCGGGCTGGCTCATGACCGATCTTGCGCCCTCGCCAGTGCTTGTGTCGCTGGTCCAGGCCGCGACGACGCTGCCGGTTTTTTTGTTGTCGCTTCCTGCGGGGGCGCTCGCCGACATCCTTGATCGCCGGGCCCTGCTTATCGCGGTTCAGATATTGCTTCTGAGCGCCTCGCTTGGTCTTGCCGTTGCAGCGCAAGCCGGCGCGATGACGCCGGAATTGTTGCTCGCCCTTACATTGATCGGCGGCGTGGGCGCGGCGCTCGCGAGCCCGGCCTTTCAATCGATCGTACCCGAGCTTGTGCCGCGGCCGCTGCTCAAACCGGCGGTCGCACTCAACTCGCTTGGCATCAATATCGCGCGCGCGATCGGGCCGGCCGCGGGCGGCGCCATCATCGCCGGCGCCGGCGTCGCGGCGGCCTATTATGCGGATGCGGCGACCTATCTTTTGACCATCGCCGCCTTCCTGTGGTGGCGGCGCGAGGCCGTGGTGCGCGACGTGCCGCCGGAAGGGTTCGTTGCGGCGATGCGCACCGGCGTCCGCTATGCGAGCAATGCACCCGAGCTGCAGCGAACGCTCGCGCGGGCGCTCGCTTTTTTTCTGTTCGCGTCGGCTTATTGGGCGCTTCTGCCGCTCATCGCCCGTGAGCGACTTCACGTCGATGCGGCGGGGTATGGCGCGCTGCTCGCCGCGATTGGCGCGGGCGCAGTGCTGGGCGCGCTCGTTTTGCCGCGCATCAAGCTCAGCGGCGGTGCGCTCGTCCTCCTCGGCACGCTCGCCACTGCAGCTGGCATGGCCGGGCTCGCCGTCGTCGTCGATCCTTGGGCCGCGGGCGCGTGTCTCTTCCTCAATGGGGCCGCCTGGATCGCGGTGCTGACAAGCCTCAATGTTGCGGCCCAGTCGGTGCTGCCGAATTGGGTGCGCGCGCGCGGCCTTGCGGTGTTCATCACCATCTTCTTCGGCGCCATGACGCTCGGCTCGACGCTGTGGGGGCTGACCGCACAGGCGACATCCCTGACGACGGCTTTGTTCATCGCTGCGGGCGGCGCGGCCTTCATCGGCGCTTTGGCCGCACGACTTGCAAAGCTGCCGGAAGGGGAGGCTGACCTCGCCGCGGCCTCGTCGTGGCCCGAACCGCCGGTCGCGGCGCCGCCCGCAGGCGAGCGCGGGCCCGTGATGATCGCTATTATCTACGACGTTGCGCCGGAAGACCGGCGGGCGTTCCTTGAGGCGTTGGAGCGGTTTGCAAAAGTCCGGCGCCGCGACGGCGGTTTTGCGTGGCGGGTCTATGAGGATGCCGAGACGCCCAATCGCTATGTCGAGACGTTCCAGATGATCTCCTGGCTCGATCATTTGCGCCAGCACCGGCGGCTGACCAAGGCGGATGCAGCGCTTCAGGACGCGGTGCGGCGCTTCCATCGCGGCGCTGAGCCGCCCGCCGTGCGCCACCTGCTTGCGGCCAAGCCGGAGGATGTCGGCCCGCCGGCTCCCGAAACGGGACACACAGATTCATGACAATCGAAGCGCTTTCCCCAGTTGGCACGCAGACTCGTGCGCGCAGTTGGCTCGCACGCGCGCCCTTTTCCTTGTTTGCGATGGTGATGGGCCTTGGCGGGCTCGCCATAAGTTGGCGCCGTGCGGCCGACGTGTTGGGCGCGCCCGCTTTGATCGGCGAAGCGCTCATGGCGGCTGCGGCCATGGTCTTCCTGCTCGTTTTGCTTCTGC
>JANRIR010000014.1:0-127719 GCA_033764725.1 Hyphomonadaceae bacterium | reverse complement strand
CGAGCGCTGCGATGCGCTGGCGCACGATGCGCGCCTGCGCGCGCAGCATCAAGCCGGGCTTCGGAAACCGCTCCGTCGCGAACAAGGCCGCGATCGCATCGATCAGCGCCGCTTTCGCGTGCGACCAGAGCGCGTCGAGCGCAGTGCGGGAGAGGATGGCGATCACGCGGGGAGCATACGCCCGCCGAAAGCGGTGTCGGATAAGTTTCGCCGGGACGGAGCGACGGAGGTGTTTGCGCTTCAGAGAAAACATGGACCCCGGATCAGGCTGCGCCTGTCCGGGGTGATGGAGCGTCCATCGCCCCGGGCGACCGGAGGGAGACCCGGGGCCCATGTTTGCGCGCGAAGGCAATCATCGAAAACGCCCTGCCGCGCGGCCCCGGCGCAGGCCGGGGCCCATCCTCAGCGAGAAAGATGGGCCCTCGCCTTCGCGAGGGCCGAGCGGGGAGGTGTTTGCGCTTTATTGTAAACATGGACCCCGGAACTGGCTGCGCCTGTCCGGGGTGATGGGTGGCGTATTCGCCGGTGTCGCATCTCACGCTCGGCCCTGGCGCCGCCTTAAACCCGCGCCGCATTGCCAAGCGCGGCGGAGCCGACCACAACCCGCCCATGCCCTCCCCGCGCCGCGCAGCGGCTGATCTGCTGAGCCTTGTACTCGATCACGGCCGCACGCTAGACGACGCGCTGGCGCAGGCGCAAAGCTTCGCCGCGCTTGAGGGCCGCGACCGCGCGTTTGCGCGCGCCATCGTTTCGGCGAGCCTGCGCCGGCTCGGCGCGATCGACGCCGTCCTGTCCCGCTTTTTGCAAAAGCCTCTGCCGGAGACCGCGCATCTCGCGCGCGCGCTGGCCCGCACCGCGGCCGCGCAGCTGCTCGTGCTCGGCGCGCCGGCCCATGCGGTGGTGAGCGAGACGGTCACGCTGGCGAACGCCGACCGCAAGGCTGCCGGGTTCGCGCGTCTGTTGAACGCCGTGCTGCGCAAGGTCGCCGCAGAGGGGCCGGGGATCGCCGCAGCCCTGCCGCCGGGCGCGGACCTGCCGTCCTGGCTCTTCACCCGCTGGCGCGCCGCCTATGGCCACGCCGCAGCGGCCGCGATCGCGCGCGGCCTGATGGCGGAGCCGCCGCTCGATGTTTCTGTCAAGGCCGACGCGGACCTCTGGGCCGAGCGCCTCGGCGCCGAAGTGCTGCCGACCGGCGCTCTTCGCCTGCCCGCCGATGCGCCGCCCGTGCCGCGCCTGCCGGGCTATGCCGAGGGCGCCTGGTGGGTGCAGGACGCCGCAGCAGCGCTGCCGGCGCTTCTCCTGGGCGATGTCGCCGGGGCGGACGTGCTCGACCTCTGCGCCGCCCCCGGCGGCAAGACCATGCAGCTTGCCGCCGCCAGCGCACGGGTGACCGCGCTCGACAGCGACGCCGACCGCCTGGCGCGCCTGCGCGAAAACCTCGACCGCACCGGGCTTTCCGCCACGCTCGTCTGCGCCGACGCGACGCAATGGGCGCCCGGCCGGACCTTCGACGCCGTGCTGCTCGATGCGCCCTGCACCGCCACCGGCACGCTGCGCCGCCATCCCGACATCGCCTGGCTGCGCCGTCCGACCGACATCGCCAAGCTCGCCGCGCTGCAGACCCGCCTGCTCGCCGCCGCCGCCCGCCTGACCAAGCCGGGCGGGCTGTGCGTCTACGCCGTGTGCTCGCTGGAGCCGGAGGAAGGGCCGGGCGTGGTCGCCGCCGCGCTCGGCAGCGGCGCCTGGGCCCGCGATGCGCGCGCCGCCGGTGCTTCGCCGCCAGCGTTCCGGACTGCAGACGGCGATCTGCGCACCACGCCGGGAGCCTGGCCCGAACGCGGCGGCCTCGATGGATTCTACGCCGCTGCGCTCAGGCGCCTTTGACCGCCTTGCGCGCCCCGGCGCGCCCTGATACCGCCGACGCATGGCGCGCACTTTGATTGCGCCGTCCATCCTGGCGGCGGATTTCGCAAAACTCGGCGAGGAGGCGGCGGCGGTCGAGGCCGGCGGCGCCGATTGGCTGCATGTGGACGTGATGGACGGGCATTTCGTGCCGAACATCACGATCGGGCCGGTCGTGCTGAAGGCATTGCGTCCGCGCGTGGGCATCCCGTTCGACGTGCACCTGATGATCGCGCCGGCCGATCCGTATCTGCAGGCGTTCCGCGACGCCGGCGCCGACATCCTCACCGTGCACCCGGAAGCCGGGCCGCACATTCACCGCACACTGCAGGCCATCAAGGCGACCGGCGCGAAGGCGGGCGCGTCGCTCAATCCCGGCACGCCGCTGGAGACGCTGCATCCGCTGATCGACGATCTCGATCTGATCCTGATCATGTCGGTCAATCCCGGCTTCGGCGGGCAAAGCTTCATCGCCAGCCAGCTGCGCAAGATCGAGGCCGCGCGCGCGCTGATCGACGCGAGCGGCCGCGACATCGTGCTGGAAGTCGATGGCGGCGTGAACGAAACAACCGCGCGACAATGCCGCGACGCGGGCGCCACGGCGCTGGTGGCGGGCACGGCGGTGTTTTCCGGAGATCCCGCCGCGTATGGGCGCAACATCGCGCGACTGCGCGGGCAAGACCGCTAGCGATGGTCAACCTGCGCGCCACATCGCCGAATGCGTGGCGCGCGCTGCTCAACGCCGCCGGCGAAGAATGGCGCGCGACGCCGTTCTACCGCACCTCGCTCAACGGCCCCGATCCCGAGCGTATCTTGCAATGGGGCCGCGATCTGCGCTTCGGCGATCCCGAGCGCGGACGCGAAATCGTGCGCGGGCATTGGCGCATCGCCACCGAGCGTCTGCAGGGCGCGCATGCGACGCCGTGGAGCGTGACGCATCCCTCGCCGCATTTCACCGCGCGGCTGCATTCGTTCTCCTGGCTGATCGATCTCGCCGCGCTGGGCGCGGAAGGCCACGCCCACGCTGCGAAGCTGATCGAGACCTGGACGCAGGCCTATGGCGATTGGCACGACGCGGCGTGGGCGCCGGAGCTTGTGTCAGAACGCCTGCACGCCTGGATGTGCCATGGCCAGCCGGCGCTCGCGCGCGCCGATCAGGCCATGCGCCCAGCGCTTCTGCGCACGATCGGCCGCCAGGCGCGCCATCTGCTGCAGGCGGCAAAGGACATCGAAGAACCGTGCGCGCGGCTGAAAGCGGCGACGACGATGATCGTCACCGGCTGCGCGCTCGCCGATGGCGCCCCGCTCATCGATCTCGGCGAAGCGACGCTGCAGGAAGCGTGCGCCACGCATTTCCACCCTGACGGCGGACATCTTTCCCGGTCGCCGGAACACTTGCTCGACGCGCTGTGCGATATTTTGACGGCGGATGAAGCGCTGGCGCGCAAGGGACGCGCGACGCCGCGCGAGATCGCCGAGGCGCCGCCGCGCCTTGCGCGGCTGTTGACGTTGTTCCGCTACGCCGACGGCAAGCTCGGCTGTTTTCACGGCGGTTCGGAAGGCGATGCGCGCACGCTTGCGCGCGTGCTCTCCGATCTGAACGCGTCGGGCGCGACGTTCCAGTTCGCCACGCAAAGCGGCTATCAGCGCATCGCCGCGCAGGACACCGCGCTGTTGATGGATGTCGGCGCAAGCCCGCCGCGCGGCTTCGGCGAGCGCGCCCACGCCAGCGCCCTGGCGTTTGAAATGTGCACCGGCCCGGAGCGGCTGATCGTCAATGTCGGCGCGGCGAAAGAACTCGCGCCGGAATGGCGCGCCGCCGCGCGCGCCACCAACGGCCACACGACGCTTGGCGTCGATGACGCGCTGTCGGCGCCGTTCAAGAAGCGGCGCGGGCGCGGTGCGGCGGAGCCGTCCGGCCCGGACGTGCGCAGCAAACGCACCGAAAGCGACGAATGGACGAGCGTCGACGCCGAACACGAAGGCTATCGCAGCGCCTATGGGTTCATCCACCGGCGGAATCTTTCCCTCGATCAGACCGGGCGCCGCGTGTTCGGGCTCGATCAATTGAGCCGCCCTTTCGTCGACGGCCGCGCATCCTCGTCGCGGCCGATCCCCTTCGCGATCCGCTTCCATCTGCACCCGAACGTCCGCGCCAGCTGGCACGCCCCACGCGAACCGAAACTCGAAACGCCGACCGGGCGCGTCTGGCGCATGAAGACCGATGCGGTGCAAGTGCGCATCGAAGACAGCGTCTATCTGTCCGATCGCCTGACGCCGCAACGCGCCACGCAGATCGTGCTGTTCGGCGAAGCCGATCCCAATGGCGCAGGCCAGGAGCCCACCAATCAGGTGTTCTGGCAGTTGTTGCGCATGGACGGCGCGTAAGCGCCTCTTTCTCATGATGCGAGTTTGAACACGATGTCTCTCCTTCCCATTCGCCGGGCTCTGATTTCCGTGTCCGACAAATCCGGCCTGCTCGACAGCGCGCGCGCGCTTGCGGGCTTTGGCGTGCGCTTCGTCTCGACCGGCGGCACGCACGCTGCGCTTGTGCACGGCGGGTTCGCGGTCGAGGAGGTCGGCGCGGTCACCGGATTTCCGGAAATGATGGACGGCCGCGTAAAGACGCTGCACCCGAACGTGCACGGCGCGTTGCTGGCGTTGCGCGACAATGCCGAGCACAACGCCGCGATGGCGCGTCACGGCATCGCGCCGATCGATCTTCTGTATGTGAACCTTTATCCGTTTGAAGAAACCGTGCGGCGCGGCGGCGATTTCGACGCCTGCATCGAAAACATCGACATCGGCGGGCCGGCGATGATCCGCGCGGCGGCGAAAAATCACGGCTTCGTCGCCGTGTGCACCGATGCGGAAGACCTCGCCGCCGTGCTGGCGGAGATGCAGGCGCATGGCGGCGCGGTGACGCACGCGCTGCGCAAGCGCCTCGCGGCGAAGGCCTATGCGCGCACCGCAGCCTATGATGCGGCGATTTCATCCTGGTATGCCGCGCAAATCGGCGAGGCGGCGCCGCCCTGGCGCGCGCTCGGCGGCAAGCTGAAGCAGACGCTGCGCTACGGCGAAAACCCGCATCAGAGCGCAGCCTTCTATGTCACCGGCGATCCGCGCCCAGGCGTGGCGACCGCGCGCCAGGTTCAGGGCAAAGAGCTTTCCTACAACAACCTCGCCGACACCGACGCCGCCATCGAACTCGTCGCCGAATTCGATCCGCGCGTGAGCCCGGCCGCGGCGATCATCAAGCACGCCAACCCGTGCGGCGCAGCGCTCGGCGCCACGCTTGAGGAGGCCTATCGCAAGGCGCTCGCGTGCGATCCCGTTTCGGCGTTCGGCGGCATCGTGGCCGTCAACGCCCGGCTCGACGCGGCGGCGGCGGCGGCGATCGTCGGCATTTTCACAGAAGTCGTCGTCGCGCCCGACGCCGATGACGAAGCGCTGGCCATCTTCGCGAAAAAGAAAAACCTTCGGCTGCTGCTCACCGGCGGCCTGCCCGATCCCGCAACGCCCGGCGCCGCGATCAAGACGCTGGCGGGGGGCTTTCTTGCGCAAAGCGGCGACGGCGTGCGCGTCAGTGAAGCCGATCTGAAGATCGTGACGCGGCGCCAGCCGACGCCGCAGGAAATCGCCGACATGCTGTGTGCTTTCAAAGTCTGCAAGCATGTGCGCTCCAACGCCATCGTCTATGCGAAGGACGGCCAGACCGCCGGCGTCGGCGCAGGCCAGATGAACCGCAAGGACAGCGCCCGCATCGCCGCGATCCGCGCGCGCGAAGCGGCTGAGGCGGCCGGCCTTTCACAACCGCTCACAGTGGGATCGGCGTGCGCATCGGATGCGTTTTTCCCGTTCCCGGATGGGCTTTTGCAGGCCGCCGAAGCCGGCGCGACGGCGATCATCCAGCCCGGGGGCTCGATCCGCGACGACGAGGTGATCGCGGCCGCCGACGCTGCGGGGCTGACCATGGCGTTCACCGGCGTGCGCCATTTCCGCCACTGACGTTTTGATCGCCGCGCAAAGGTTGTGAGGCTGGGGCGGCGGCGATAGCATGCGCGTCATGCTGAACCGCGCGCCCTACGAGCAAGCGACCGATGGCGTCGTCGTGCGCGTCACGCCCACATTCCTGCCCGACGAATCCGACGCCGACGACCATCGCTTCGTTTGGGCGTACACGATCGAGATCGAGAATGGGACGCGCGACGTCGTGCAATTGCTCAGCCGCTTCTGGCGCATCACAGACGCCAACGGCCTGGTGCAAACCGTGGAAGGGCCAGGCGTCGTCGGCCAGCAGCCCGTGCTGCGGCCGGGAGAGCGCTTCCGCTACACCAGCGCCTGCCCTTTGACGACGCCGTCGGGGATGATGGTGGGGACGTATCGCATGCTGCGCCTGGAAACCGGCGCGCGGTTCGACATCGCCGTGCCCGCCTTCGCGCTCGATCCGCCGGACGTCCTGCGCCGCGCGCATTAAGCCGTCCTCGGTGTCGGCCTGCGCCGGGGCCGAGCGTGGCGCGGTTCAGCCGAGAATGCGCTCCGGGCTCGCCACATAATCGCGCGCGCAGAATTGGCAGCGTGCGTGCACGGCGCCGTCATCCTCGACGAGGCCGTTCAAGTCTTCGCGCGGGAGCGTGCGGAGCACGGCGAACAGGCGCTCTTCGGTGCAGGTGCAGCGATCGATCAGCGGCGCAGGCGCGGCCATGCGCACGCCCTCCTCGTGGAACAGGCGATAAAGCGCGCCATCGGCGCCGAGCGCGGGATCGACGAGTTCGTCGTCGCGCAGCGTGGCGAAGAGGATTTCGGCGCGGCGCCAATCCTCCTGGGTGTCGCCGCGCGCCGCATCGCCGGCGATGCGCTGGATCAAGGCGCCGCCGGCGCGCCAGACAGGGGCCGCGGAACCGTCGAAGGCGCGCGCCACGGCGAGCTTGACGCGCGTCGGCGTTTGTTCCGAGTTCGTGAAATAATTTTCCGCAGCTTCCGCAAGCGTATCGCCGTCGAGCGCCACGATGCCCTGGTGCGGCGGGCCGAGATCGCCGCGGTCGAGCGTCATCGCCAGCGCGCCGTCATCGCCCAGAAGCGCGCGCGGCGTCATGCGCTGTGCCGGCAGGGGCGCATCGGCCTGCAGGCGCGCATAGCCGCGCAAATCCCCGTCTGCGCCGCATTCGGCGACAAGCAGAGAGACCGGCCCCGAGCCTTGCGCCTGCACGCTGAAACGGCCCTGCGTCTTGAGAAGAGCGCTGACCAAAGCGGCGAGCGTCAAGGCTTCACCCAACAGCAACGCCACCGGCCACGGATAGGCGTGGCGCGCGAGAATCGCGTCGACTGTCGCGGCGCCGAGACGCGCATAGCGCCCGCGCACCGGCGCAGCGTCGAGCCTGAACGCGGCCACGCACTCGTCCATCGCTCCGGTCATAGGAAACCGAAGCACCACAGCAGCACGGCCTTTTGCGCGTGGATGCGGTTTTCCGCTTCATCCCACACCGCCGAATGCGAGCCGTCCATCACCGCATCGCTCACCTCTTCGCCGCGATGCGCGGGCAGGCAATGCAGGAACAGCGCATCGCGGCGCGCGTGCGCCATGACCTCCTCGGTGACCGCGAACGGCGGAAACGCCGCCATGCGCGCATCCTTGTCGCTGTCGCCCATGGACACCCATGTGTCGGTGACGACGACGTCGGCGTCGCGCGCGGCGTCGGGTGCGGTTGCATGCAAGGAAATTTCAGCCCCTGCGGCGCGTGCCGCCTGCACATCCTGCGTGTTGGGCGCATAGGCCTGCGGCGCTGCGATCTTCAGCGCGAAGCCGAGTTTCGGCGCGGCATGAAGGAAGCTTGCGAGCACATTGTTGCCGTCGCCGGACCAGGCGATCGTCTTGCCCGCGATGGGGCCGCTGCGCTCTTCGATAGTCTGGATGTCGGCGAGAATTTGGCACGGATGCGAACGATCGGTCAGGCCGTTGATCACCGGCACGGAAGCGGCCGCAGCGAAAGTCTCGACATCGTCATGGCGATTGGCGCGGATCATCACCGCGTCGACCATGCGCGAGAGCACGCGCGCGGTGTCGGCGACGGTTTCGCCGCGGCCGAGCTGGGTGTCCGCCGCGCTCATCACCAGCGCGCCGCCGCCCAATTGGCGCATCGCCACATCGAACGACACGCGCGTGCGCGTCGAGTTCTTCTCGAAGATCATCGCCAGCAGCCGATCGCGCAGCGGCGCATCGGAATCGATTGCGCCCTTCGGCAAGCCGGCGCGCGCAGCCTTTCGCCGATGCGCCTCGTCGAGGATGGCGCGCAGATCCGCGGCGCTGAGCGCGGTGAGATCGAGAAAGCTGCGCGGCGCGGCGGCGCCGCTCACGCGGCCGCCCCGACCTGCACATCCTTCAAGGTCGCGTCGAGCACGTCGATCGCATGCGACACATGCGTCTCGTCGATGATCAGCGGCGGCGCCATGCGCAGCACGTTGTCGCCCGCCACGCCGAGCAGCAGCTTGCGCGCGCGCGCCGCCGCCTGCACCGGCTTGGGATCGACCGCCAGCTTCAGGCCGCGCAACAATCCCTTGCCGCGCACGTCGAGCACCAGGCCCGGATGGCGATCTTTCAGGCCCTGCAGCGATTGATCGAAATGATTGGCGATGTCGCGCACGCGGGCGAGAAAATCCGGCGTGTTGAGAATGTCGAACGTGGCGTTGCCGACCGCCATCGCCAGCGGATTGCCGCCGAACGTCGTGCCATGCACGCCGCGCGTCATGCCTTTGGCGGCGTCTCTCGTGGCGAGGAACGCGCCCATCGGGAAGCCGCCGCCGACGCCCTTGGCGACGGCCATAATGTCAGGCGTGGTTTCAGCCCATTCGTACGCCCACAGCTTGCCCGTACGCCCGGCCCCGCATTGCACTTCGTCGAAGATCAACAGCGCGCCGATCTTGTCGCACGCCTCGCGCAGCGCGCGCAGGCACGAGGCCGGCACGGCGCGCACGCCGCCTTCGCCTTGCACCGGTTCGATGAGGACGGCCGCCGTCGTCGGGCCCATCGCCTTTTCGAGCGCATCATGATCGCCGAACGGAACCTGGATGAAGCCCGGCAGACGCGGGCCGAAGCCTTCGAGATAGGACGGATTGCCCGACGCGTTGATCGCGGCATAGGAGCGGCCATGGAACGAGCCGGAGAAGCCGATGATGTCGATGCGTTCTGGCTGGCCGTTGGCGTGATGATATTTGCGCGCCGTCTTCAAGGCGCCTTCGATCGCTTCCGTGCCGGAATTGGTGAAGAACACGACGTCGGCGAAGCTCGAGGCGACATATTTCGCCGCCAGCCGCTCCTGGCCTTCGACGCGGAACATGTTCGACAGGTGCCACAGCTTTCCGGCCTGCTCCGACAGCGCGGCCGCGAGCGCGGGGTGGGCGTGGCCGAGCGCATTGACGGCGATGCCGGCGATGAAATCGAGGTAACGCTCGCCCTTGTCGGTATAGAGCCACGCGCCTTCGCCGCGCACGAACACTTCTTCGGGCGGAGAATAAACCGGCAGGATTTGCGGCGGGGCGGCTGACATGGGCGTGGGGTCCTTTGGAAAGGCGGGGCTTGTGCGGCGCATCCGTCGCTGGGTCAAGCGTCGCCCATAGCAGATTTTCCGCGCTCCCTCTCCCTCCGCGAGGAGGGAGAGGGTTGGGGTGAGGGTGGGGCGCAACCGGTTCAGACGTGGCGCCGCTCCCTCACCCTGCCCTCTCCCCCGTATCCGGGGGAGAGGGTTCAGAGCCTCCCTCTCCCTCCCGTGGGAGGGAGAGGGCCGGGGTGAGGGTGGGGCGCGTACTTTTCTGATGTCGCGCCGCCCCCTCACCCCGCCCTCTCCCCCGTATCCGGGGGAGAGGGTTCAGTGGTTCAAGCCTTCAGGCGATAGCCGCTCTTCAACAGCGCCCAGGCGCCCCAACACAGGCCCGCCGCGATCGCCCCGGAGACCGAGGCGCTCAGCGCCAGGGGCGCGTCGGCGTGGCCGATGAAGCCGGCGCGGAAGCCGTCGATCAGGAAGAATACCGGATTGTAGTGGCTGATCGTCGAGAACGGCTCGGGCAGCGCGTCGACGCTGTAGAACGTGCCGGACAGGAACGTCAGCGGCGTGACGACGAAATTCGTGAACGCCGCAAGGTGATCGAACTTGTCGGCCAGGACGCCGCCGATCAGGCCGATGGCGCCGAAGATCAGCGACGCGCACAGCGCGAAATAGACCGCAACCACGATGTTCTGCGGCGCGACGTCGGCGAAGGGCGCGATGGCGATCAGGCTTGCTGCGCCCACGACGAGCCCGCGGACGGCGGCGCCGAGGATGAACGCGATGGCCAATTCCAGCGCCGACAGCGGCGGCATCAGGAAGTCCACCGCGTTGCCCTGCACCTTGGCGATGACGATCGACGAGGAGGAGTTCTGGAAGGCGTTGGAGATGACCGCCATCATCACCAGCCCTGCGGCGAGACCGTCGACATAGGGCGCGCCCGTCAGCCCCCAGGGCCGATCGCCGAAGGCGAGCGCAAACACCATCATGAACAGCACGGTCGACATCAGCGGCGCGAACACCGTCTGCATCGCCACCTTCATGAATCGCCAGACCTCGCGCCCCAAAAGCGTGCGCAGCCCCAGCCAGTTCACCCCGCCATAGCGCCGGTCGCCCAAGGGCGGGACGCGGCTTGCGTGCAACACTTCCGGCGGCGTCTGCGCGTCCATGGGCGGTCTTTATCCTTCGTTAACGATACTGAGCGCTTGGCTGGAGTCGCGCCAGAAAGCGCCCTAGCGCCGCTTGTGGATCAGGCGGCCCGCGCCGGGAGAACCCTGGAGCAGCCTGTGAGTGATTCGACGGAACTGTGGAAACGCAAGCCCCTGTATCTTGTGGTCCCACGTTCATCGGATACCATACCTTGGGCTGCTCGCCGATGAGGTGAGTCGATGGCGCTCCGCAAGGAGCAGGGCTGAAGGGGCTTTAGCATGGGATGGTCTGACGAACGCGTCGCGCTGCTTCGGAAGTTGTGGGCTGAGGGTCTCAGCGCAAGCCAGATCGCGCAACAATTGGGCGGCGTCACGCGCAACGCCGTCATCGGCAAGGTGCACAGGCTGGGCCTTGCAGGCCGCGCGACCCCCTCGCGCCCGGCGAAAAGGCCGGTCCGCGCACAGCGGCCGCGCTCGATTTCGCCTTCCGCGCCAAGGCTTAAGACGATTTCCTCCGCCCCCCTGCCGGACGTGCCGCAGCTCGAGCCGCTGCGCGACGAGGAGGGCCGCACCACCAATGTGCTGACGCTCAGCGACCGCGTGTGCAAGTGGCCGATCGGCGACCCGAACGACCACACCTTCGCCTTCTGCGGGCGCAACGCCAGCGGCACCTATTGCGCCGACCACGCCCGGCTGGCCTACCAGCCCTCGCAGGCCAAGCGCCGCCGCGCGGCGGGAGAGCCCGATGAGCTGCGCCGCATGCTCCGCCTGTCGGCGATGTGACGGGTCCGGCGCATTTTTCACAAAAGCTTGTGGATGATGTGGATAGGGCGGCCTGCAAGGGCCGCCCTATTTCTTTGCCGACCCGACAGAGCATCCCCAATTTGACGCTGCGCGACGATGCGCAAGGATGCGACGATGAGCACACCCCTGCGCCTTGCGCTGACGGTCACGGACCTCTTGTTCCTGGCCTACTGGATCGCTGCGGCGCTGCATGCCGCTGGCGTGCTGCCGATACCGGCCGACATGCTCTACGCCGACGCGGACGACACGCGGGTGATCGCTTGGAACTGGTCGTTTTTTCCACTCGACATGGCGTTTTCATTGACCGGGCTCGCGGCGATCCGCTGCGCCCGCCGCGGCGATCCGATGTGGAAGCCGCTGGCGCTGATATCCGTGACCTTGACGATGGTCGCTGGCGGCATGGCCGTAAGCTATTGGACGCTTTTGGGCGAGTTCGATCCCATGTGGTTCCTGCCGAACCTGGCGTTGCTGGTGTGGCCCATGGCGTTTCTGCCGCGGCTGGCGGCGACTTTGCGATAAGCGCAAAAGGCCGCGCGCGTGGCCTCCGCCAGTCGACGCGCCTCACCCAGAACGACGCGAACGCACTTTTCTATGGTTTCACTCTCGGAAACTGCGCCCGCTCCGCCGCCCCCTCACACATCCACGATGGGGGTGAAGCCGCCGAAGATCATGCGTTTGCCGTCGAACACGTCGGGCGAGGGCGGCTCGCCCATGCGCGGGTCGGTCATCACGGCGGCGTTGCCGGCGTCGCGCGCCTCTTTCGAGGGCCACTCGATCCAGGAGAAGACGACGTCTTCGTCCTCGGTCGCCTTCACCGCCATGTAGAGGTCGGTCAGCTTGCCGTGCGGCACGTCGTCGGCCCAGGCCTCCACCACGCGCACCGCGCCGTGGTCGCGAAACACCGCGGCCGACATTTCCGCGAGCGCGCGATAGGCCTCGCGATTGGCCTTGGGCACGGCCAGCACATATCCATCGACATAAGGCATGGATCCCTCCGTCAGGCGCCGCGGAATGCGGCTTCGAGCGCGGCCATATCGAGCTTCTTCATCCCCCAAACCGCGTGATGCATGCGCGCCGTCGCGGCTGGATCGCCGGACCCCATCCAGGCGTCCATCTGGGCCGGCACGATCTGCCAGTAGAGGCCGAAGCGATCCTTCACCCAGCCGCACTCCAATTCAGCCCCGCCGTCCGACAGTGCGGACCACAAGCGATCGATGTCGGCTTGCGTGTCGCACGCCATGACGATCGAGGCGGCCTCGTTCTTCTGGAACATCGGCCCGCCATTGAGCGCCCAGAATTTCGCGCCGTCGAGTTCGAATTGGACGACGAGGGCTGCGCCGTCGGGCAATTGCGGCACGCCCTCGGGCGTATCGCCGCTGCGCACGTAGCGGTTCACATGCGTGATGCGCGAATTGGGAATGAGCGAGACATAGAAGCGCGCGGCCTCTTCGCCGTCGCCGTCATACCACAGGCAGGTGGTCACGCGGGATGATGCAGGCATCGTTTCGCTCCTACGCAAGTGATTTCGCGAGATCGTTCAACTGGTCCGCGGCGGCGTTCCAGCCCTGCTCGAACCCCATCGTGCGATGGCCTTCGCAATCCTCCTCCGTCCAGTGGCGCGCGCCCCAGACCATGTGCGTCTTGCCGCCGGGCGCGTCGGACAAGGTCACGTAGCCGACCATGAACGGCTTTCCCGCGCCGGGGCGCCAATCGCCGACGAAGGCGTCGGTGAACGTCAACGCTTCGCCGTGGCGCACCTCGACATACTGGCCGGGCAACACATTCTCTTCGCCATCGGGGCCGTTCATGACCACAAGGCTCGCGCCGCCGGCGCGGACGTCGAGCTCGGCGCGCGAGACGAACCACGGCTTGGGACAATACCATTGCTTGAGCAGATCGCTTTCCACCCAGCAGCGCCACACCGCGGCGCGCGGCGCGTCGATGACGCGCGTGATCGACAAATCGTGCGCGCTCATGACGGGACGACCTCCATAGCCTGCGCCTGATTATGGGCCGAGGGCTCGTTGATCGCCCAATCGAGGCCGAACGGGTCGCGCAATTGCCCGTAGCGGTCGCCCCAGAATTGCTGCGCGAACGGCGTGACGATCGCGCAGCCCGCATCGACGGCGCGCGACCACCAGGCGTCGCCGTCAAGCACGACGAGCTGCAGCGTGAACCCCTGCCCGCCGCGCGCCGCGACATGCTGCATTTCCGGAAACACGCCGGACAGCATGATCATGCCGCCATTGATCTCGAGGCTTACATTGAGAACGCGGCCCTGGTCGTCGCGCGCGGGATCGCCCCATTGCAGCGCACCGAACGCGCGTCTGTAGAAGGCGATCGCGTCGTCTGTATTTTCGATCGCGAGATAGGGAATGACGCCCTGCATCGGCATCGCGCGTGGTTGCTCGGTCATGGCGTGCGCCCTCCTTCGGCGTCAGGATTGGTTTTGCGTTTCGACAAGCAAAGCGAGCTGGCTGAGCGAATCCTGCCAGCCGCGATGACACATTTCCGGCGGAATGATCTCGGGAATGCCGGCTTGCGTGATCGCGAGATCGGTTCCGATCGACACCTCCGTGAAATCGATCGTGACGAGGATCTCGCCGGCGAGCGCGGGATCGTCGAAGCGGTCGGCGTGGACGATGCGGCGATAGGGCTGCAGCTCGCGAAAGACCGCGGTGAAGGCGTTGCTCCCGCCCCCGGCGAAATCGGTGAAGCGCATGCGGTAGCCGCCGCCGACGGCCGCATCCATCGACAAAAGATGCGCGACGAAGCCGTGCGGCGGCAGCCAGCGGCACAAGGCGTCGCCATCGATGAAGGCGCGATAGACGCGCTCCGGCGGGGCGCGCACCACGCGGTGCAGGTGGATCGTGCTGGTCGGCATGCGTCACGCTCCCTTGTCGAACAGCAGGCGCACATAGCGCTTCAAATGCGCGACGACGTCGCGCGCGACCTCCGGACCGCCTTGGCACTTGGCCAGGATGAACGCGCCCTGCAGCACCGCCTGGGTGTGCAGCGCAAGGCTTCGTGCAGTCCAACCGTCGCCGGCGCCGGTGCGTTCCATGGCGGCGGCGATGTCGGCCTCCAGCGTGCGGGCATGGCCTGAAATGCTGGCGTCGCACGCCGCTGCGATCGCGGGGTGCGTGTGGTAGGTCTCCTGCGCCATCGTGCCGACGAGGCATGTGAAGTCGGCGATGTCGCCGTCCAACAGCGCGGCGCGGAAATCGATATAGGCGAGCACCCGGTCGCGCGGGTCGTCGTGCGCGTGATACGGCGCGGCGGCGAACACGGCGCTGGTCGTCTCGCTCCAATGCTCCGCCGCGGCGATGGCGAGATCCTGCTTGGATTTGAAATGGTGGAAAAACGCGCCCTTGGTCACGCCGGCGGCGCGGCACAGATCGTCCACCGTGGTCGCCGTATAGCCGCGCAGGCGGATCTCGTGCAGGGCCGCATCGAGCAGCTTGGCGCGGGCGTCGCGCTGGAGATCAGTTTGGCTCACCATTCGAACGTACCAACCAGTTGGTATGTGCGCAAGCGAAATAAAGGCAACCTGCGGCGTCTCATCCGCCGCGCCGCACAGGGGTCAGGCCGAACGGCGCCTCAGCCGCGCGCGACCGCCCCGCCCACGTCGCCGTGGCATTGCTTGTACTTCTTGCCCGAGCCGCACGGGCACGGGGCGTTGCGCGAGACCTTGCCCCAGGTGCGCGGATCGTTGCGGTCGAACCCGGCGGCGGGGGGCGCGGCCTCATCCTCCATCTCGTTCTCCCCGGTGACGGGATCGCGATGGATCTCGACCATCTGCGCCGGCGGCGCCTGCGCGGCGGGTTGGCCTTCGGCCTGTCCGATCTGCAGGCGCATCAGCATGCGCGTGACGGAGGTGCGCAGGTCGAGCAGCATGCGCTCGAACAACGTGAACGCCTCGGTCTTGAATTCGTTGAGCGGATCGCGCTGCGCGTAGCCGCGCAGATGGATGACGCTGCGCAGGTGATCGAGCAGGGACAAATGCTCGCGCCAGCGCATGTCGACGACGCTCAACAGGATCTGCTTTTCGATCGCGCGCAGGCGCTCGGGCCCGAGCATCGCGGCCTTCGAGGCATAGCCGCGATCGACCTCCTTGATCAGGCGTTCGCGGATGTCGTCCTGATCGACGCCCTCTTCGCGCGCCCATTCGGCGAACGGCAGAATGAGGCCGAAGATTTCGGCGCATTCCTCGGACAGACCGGCGACATCCCATTGTTCGGGATAGGAGCGCTCCGGCATGTGCCGCGACACCAGCTTCTCGGCCACGTCGTGGCGCATGTCCTTGACGATCGGCGCGACATCGGCAGTGCGCATGAACTCGATGCGCTGCTCGAAGATCGCCTTGCGCTGATCGTTGATGACGTCGTCATATTTTAGCAAATTTTTGCGGATTTCGAAATTGCGCTGCTCGACGCGGCGTTGCGAGGTTTCGAGCGCCTTGTTCATCCATGGGTGAACGATCGCTTCGCCCTCCTGGATGCCGAGGCCGCGCATGATCGAATCGAGCCGATCGGCGGCGAAAATGCGCAACAGATCGTCTTCCAGGCAGATGTAGAATTTCGATCGCCCGGGATCGCCCTGGCGGCCGGTGCGGCCGCGCAGCTGGTTGTCGATGCGGCGGCTTTCTTGGCGCTCGGTGCCGAGCACGTAGAGCCCGCCCGCCGCGAGCGCGACCTGCTTCTTGGATTCGATGTCGGCGGCCAATTGCGCGCGCAGGCTTGCGACCTGCTCCGGCGTCTCGCCGCCCTTGAGCGATTGGCGCAGGCGCATCTCGATATTGCCGCCGAGCTGGATGTCGGTGCCGCGGCCGGCCATGTTGGTGGCGATGGTCACAGCGCCCGGAACGCCCGCGAGCGCGACGATCTGCGCTTCCTGCTCGTGGTGGCGCGCGTTGAGCACCTGGTGGGGCACGCCCGCCTGCTTCAGCAGCGTCGACAAAGTCTCGCTCTTTTCGATCGACACGGTGCCGACGAGCACGGGCTGGCCGCGCCGATGGGTGGCGACGATGTCGTCGAGGATGGCTTTGTTCTTTTCCTTCGCTGTGCGGTACACCTCGTCGTCGTCGTCTCGGCGCTGAACCTTACGGTTGGTGGGAATTTCGACGACGTCGAGTTTGTAGATTTCCTGAAATTCCGACGCCTCGGTCGAGGCCGTGCCGGTCATGCCGGCGAGCTTGTCGTACAGGCGGAAATAGTTCTGGAAGGTGATCGACGCGAGCGTCTGGTTCTCCGGCTGGACCTGGACGCCCTCCTTGGCCTCGATGGCCTGGTGCAGGCCTTCGCTCAGGCGCCGGCCCTGCATCATGCGGCCGGTGAATTCGTCGATCAGAACGACTTCGTCATCCTTGACGATGTAATCTTTGTCGCGATGGAAAAGCTTGTGCGCGCGCAGCGCCTGGTTGGCGTGGTGCACAACCGAGACGTTCGCCGGCTCGTACAGCGAGCCCTGCAGCAGGCCGTGTTCGACGAGCAATTCCTCGATCCGCTCCGAGCCCTTCTCGGTGAACGTCACGGAGCGCTGCTTTTCGTCGAGCTCGAAATCGTCGGCCTGCAGCAGCGGCACGATGGCGTCGATCGAGCGATAGAAATCCGAGCGGTCCTCGGTGGGGCCGGAAATGATCAGCGGCGTGCGCGCCTCGTCGATCAGGATCGAATCCACTTCGTCGACGATGGCGTAGCGGTGCCCGCGCTGGACCATCTCGCCCAGCGAATATTTCATGTTGTCGCGCAGATAATCGAAGCCGAACTCGTTGTTGGTGCCGTAGGTGATGTCGGCGGCGTAGGCCTGGCGGCGCTCATTGTCATAAAGGCCGTGCACGATGACGCCGATCGTCATGTTGAGGAATTTATAGACCTGCCCCATCCATTCGGCGTCGCGCTTGGCGAGATAATCGTTCACCGTGATGACGTGCACGCCGCGCCCTTCGAGCGCGTTGAGATACGTGGGCAGCGTGGCGACGAGCGTCTTGCCTTCGCCGGTGCGCATCTCGGCGATCTTGCCGGAATGCAGCACCATGCCGCCCATCAATTGCACGTCGTAATGCCGCTGGCCCAAAGCGCGCTTGGAGGCTTCGCGCACGGTGGCGAAGGCTTCGGGCAGGATGTCGTCGAGCTTGGCGCCGCGGGCGAGACGCTGGCGGAATTCGGCGGTCTTGTTGCGCAGCGCATCGTCGGACAGCGCTTCGAAATTCGGCTCCAGCGCGTTGATGCGGTTCACCACGCTGCGCATCTGGCGCACTTTGCGCTCATTGACCGATCCGAAGACCTTCTTGGCGATGTTCAGCATGGCGCGGCGACTACCTTCAAACACCCGGCGAGGGCGCAACATTGAGCGCGGAAGGGCTGAGCGCGCGGGCCGTGAGATGCGCGGAACGCGCGGCCAACACGCATGCGAAAGGGTCTCGACTCGCGCGTGTCCGAGACTTAAGGACGGCCCCTGTCGGTGTCAATCGGAGCGCCTTTGCGCGCGGCGGAAAACGCCGGAAAATCAAGCCGCAGAGGCCGTCAGGAAGGGTCATCGCATGGGCCATGAGAGACCGGGCGCGCGCGCCCTGGCGATCGCCGGCGCGCTGGCGGCGGCGCTGCTGGCGGCAAGCTGCGGCGAGCGTCCCGGCGGGGCGGGCGCGGGGCCGATCTCCGGCCCGGCCGATCCCGTCGTCGCGGCCACCGTCGACGGCGCGCCGATCTATCGCGAGGACGTGCGCGCCTACGCGGTCGAGCGCAATTACGCCCAGGACGGCGAGGACCTGCCGGAGGACAGCGACGCCTATCATCTCGCGCTGCAGGAGCTGATCGAGCGCAAATTGTTCGCCGCCGAGGCCGAGCGCCGCGGGCTGGACCGCGACGCCGAAGTGCGCCGCGCCATCGCCATCGCCCGCGAGCAGGTGCTGGCGCGTGCGATCATGCGCGAGATCGACGACGCCGCCACCGACCCCGACACGCTCGACCGGCTGTATCGGGAGAATGCGCGCGCTTTGGGCCAGCCGACCGAGGTGCATCTTCGCCATATCCAGTTCGAGTCACGGGAGGCCGCGCTTGCGGCGAAACGAAGGCTCGACCAGGGCGAGCGCTTCGCGGCGCTGGCCTTCGAACTGTCGACCGACCGGATCAGCGGCTCCGAGGGCGGCGATCTCGGCTACGCCTTGTTGGACAACCTGCCCGACGGGCTGCGCGAAACCGCTGAATCGACCCCTGTCGGCGCCATCGGCGGCCCGGTGCGCTCGGAGGTCGGCTGGCACCTCGTCCTGCTGGAGGACCGCCGCGAGCGCGGCCAGCCCAGCTTCGCGGACCTGCGCGACCAGATGGTGGACTGGCTGCGCTTCCAGGAGACCAACCGGCTGCGCGCGCGGCTGGAAGGCCGGGCGCGGGTCGAACTGCGCAGCGCCCCGGAGCCGGGCATGGCGCCGGCGGGCGACGTCACCGCGCCCGAGGACGCCCCCGCCGAAGCGCCCGCGATCGCCGAGCGCCCTGGGCCGTCGGCGCCGGCTTTCCCGTTCCCCGCCGCGCCTGAACCCGGCGCGGCCGGCGCCGCAGCGACCGTGGCGCAGGAGCGCCCGCTGCCGCCGGCGCAGCGTCCCGCGCAACCGGCCGCCGCCGAGACGCCGGCCCGTCCGCGCGTCGATCCCTCGCTTCTGCCCGGCGCGCCGGCGCCCTCGCCATGACCGCCAGCCTCGTTTCGCCTCTGGCCCCGGCGGCGTTTCCCGATCTTCCGGCGGTCGCAGGCGTCGAGGCGGCGATCGGGCGGGCGGGCTATTACAAGCATGAGCGGCCCGACCTGTTGCTGATCCGCTGCCCGCCGAGCGCACGCGCGGCGGGCGTGTTCACGACCAACGCCGTGGGCTCGGCGCCCACCGATTGGTGCAAGGCCGCGCTGGCTGAGACCAAGGGCGCGGTGCGCGGGCTGTTGGCGAACGCCGGCTGCGCCAACAGCTTCACCGGCGCGGCCGGCGACGCCGCCGCGCGCCGCGCGATCGCCGCCGCCGCCGACGCGGCGGGGCTTGCGCCGCACGACATGCTCGCCGCCTCGACCGGCGTGATCGGCGTGCCGCTCGACGATTCCAAGGCGCGCGCCGTGCTGCCCGGCCTTGGCGCTGCGCTCGCGCCGATCGATTGGCGCGCCGCCGCGCAGGCGATCATGACCACCGACACGTTTCCCAAAGGCGCCGGCGCGCGCACGAAGATCGACGATGCGCGCGTCGCCATCGCCGGCATCGCCAAGGGCTCGGGCATGATCGCGCCCAACATGGCGACCATGCTGGCGTTCGTTTTCACCGACGCGAACATTTCCGCGCCCGTGCTGAAAGCGCTGCTGCGTGAAGCGACGGAGACGAGCTTCAACGCCATCACCGTCGACGGCGACCGCTCGACCAATGATTGCGTGCTCCTGTTCGCCACCGCCGCCGCGAAACACGACGCGGTGCGCAAGGCCGATGATCCGCGATTGAAGGGCTTTCGCGGCGCTCTGGAAAAGGTGCTGGCCGATCTCGCCATCCAGATCGTGCGCGACGGCGAAGGCGCGACCAAGCTGGTGAAGGTCACTGTCGCCGGCGCCAAGGACGACAAGAGCGCGAAGATCATCGCGCGCACGATCTGCGAAAGCCCGCTGGTGAAAACCGCCATCGCCGGCGAAGACGCGAACTGGGGCCGCATTGTGATGGCGGTGGGCCGCGCCGACCAGCCCATCGCGCGCGACAGGATCGCGGTGAAGTTCGGCCCGCTCTGGGCGGCGAAAAACGGGCTTGTCGCCAAGACGTATGACGAGGCGGCGATGAGCGCCTACATGCGCCGCGCCGAACTCGAAATTCTCGTCGATGTCGGCGTCGGCGCCGGGCGCGCCGTGATGCACACCTGCGATCTCACCAAGCGCTATGTGGAGATCAACGGCGATTATCGGAGTTGAATGCTCGGCGCGTTGAAGTGAATGGCCGCCGCCGCCACCCTCCTTCTCCCCTTGTGGGAGAAGGTGGATCGACCGCGCAGCGGTCGAGACGGATGAGGGGTGTTTGCTCGAACCTGCAAATGTCAGCGCCGTCACCCCTCATCCGGCGCTTCGCGCCACCTTCTCCCACAAGGGGAGAAGGAAGGTGTTGGTGCTGCGTCGTCCTTGCACCAAGAGGGTGTCGCTTTGGTCGTGGAGCGGATAGGCTCTCGCGATGATCCGTGTTTTCGCCTGCCTCGCCCTCGTTCTCGCCGCCTGCGCGCCGGTTGCCGTTGCGCCGCCATCGCCGCTCGCCGCATGCGAGGCGCAGGGCGGGCGCCTGATGCGCGTGGGGCGGCTGCAAAGCGAACAATGCGTGCTGCCCTACCAGGACGCCGGCAAGGCCTGCACGGACGGCGACCAATGCGCCGGCCAATGCATCGGACGCGAGACCGCCATGTCGCCAGGCCAGAGCGCCGTCGGCGCCTGCCAGGCTGAGCATCCGCTGTTCGGCTGTTTCGCAACCATCGAGGCCGGCCGCGTCGCTGGGATTTTGTGCATCGATTGAGCGGCGCGCGCACACCGATCCTTAACCACGCCGCTGCACCGGGCCTTAACGCTGATGCGCCATGATGCACCTTCGCCGCGCAAGCTTTTGCTCGTGGTCGCCGCCGCCCTCATCGACGCCGAGGGCCGCGTGCTGATCGCCCAGAGGCCCGCGCACAAATCGCTCGGCGGTTTGTGGGAGTTTCCCGGCGGCAAGATCGAACCGGGCGAAAGCCCGGAGGCCGCGCTGGTGCGCGAATTGGATGAGGAGCTGGGCGTGGCGGTGGAGGCGGATGCACTCGATCCCTTCGCGTTCGCGTCGCACGCCTACGCCGATGCGCATCTGTTGATGCCGCTTTATCTCGCGCGCCGCTGGATGAACGCGCCGACCGCGCGCGAAGCGCAGGCCTTGGCCTGGGTGAAGCCGGGCGACATGCGCGACTATCCGATGCCGCCGGCCGATCTGCCGCTGGTCGACGCCCTCATCGAACGGCTCGAGCCATGATCGCGCGCTTTCTTTCCGACCGCCGCGGTCACACCGCCATCGAATACGGCATGATCGCGGCTTTGTGCTGCATCCTGATCATCGCGGCGCTGGCGGCGATGGGCACGAGCGTGCAGGGCATGTTCGGCGCCGCGGCGAACGCGTTTACCGGCTCGTAGGCGCCGGCGCGGGCCGCACCCTCTCGGTTCAGCCCTCGCCTGCGCGATGGCCGAGCGTTGCGATGAGAAATCTAAAGCCCCACCATGGCGCGGATGTTCGCGGGGGTTTTTCCGCCATCGCGCAAAGATCGCAAGGTCCGCGCGGAATCGCGCTTGGCGAGACGTTTTCCGGCTTCATCAACAATCAGGCGATGGTGCGCATAACGCGGCGTCGGCAGCCCGAGCAGGCTTTGCAGCACGACATGCAGATGTGCGCTGTCGCGCAGATCGGCGCCGCGAATGACATGCGTGACGCCGTCGCGCGCATCGTCCCACACGCTGGCCAGATGATAACTCGCGGGAAAATCCTTGCGCGCCACCACCGCATCGCCGAGGCGCAGCGGGTCGACCGCCACGCGCCCGGTTTCGTCATCGAAGAAAAGCGGGCCGAGTTGATCGCGCGCCCGCGCCGCATCGAGGCGCCAAGCAAACATCTCGCCCCGCGTCAGCCGTTCGGCCTCGTCGTCGGGGCCGAGCCGCGCGCCGAAGAACACCTCACCTGACCCATGCGGCGCGCCCGCCATCGCGGCCAAAATCTCCTTGCGCGTACGGAAGCAGCGATAGACCGCGCCCTGCGCGATCAGCCGCGCCAGCGCGCCGGCGTAGTCGGCCATGTGGTCCGACTGGCGCCGCGGCGGCGCATCCCAGCGCACGCCGAGCCAGGACAAGTCCTCGATCAGCGCCGCCTCGAAGGCGGGCCGGGCGCGCCCCTGGTCGATGTCCTCGATGCGCAGCAGGAAGCGCCCGCTGGCCGCACGGGCGGCGTCATGGGCGGTGAGCGCGGAAAAGGCGTGGCCGAGATGCAACAGGCCTGTCGGCGAGGGGGCGAAGCGGGTGACGAACACGCCCCGAGCCTAAGGCGTCGCGGCCGTCACGCCAGCGTCACCGAAGCGCGGCATGAAAGGGGTGCGTTGGCGCGGGAGTCGGTCTAAAACACTGGTCAACGCATGGAGACGCGCTTTCAGTCCTAGCCGACGGACCCCCTTCCGAGTGCTCCACACCCGCCGGGCGCGGCGGGGGCGCCATATCCGCTGGAATCGGCGGGCGTGAACGTCGTCTCCACCCCCCTGGCCGGCTTTCCGGCGCTGGTCCTGAACGCCGATTTCCGGCCGCTGTCCTATTTCCCGTTGTCGGTGTGGCCCTGGCAGGAGGCGGTCAAGGCCGTGTTCCTTGAGCGCGTCGATGTGGTGGCCGAGTACGACCACAAGATTCATTCGCCCTCGCTGGAGATGCGCCTGCCCAGCGTCATCAGCCTGCGCGATTATGTCAGCCAGGATCGCCCGCCGGCCTTCACCCGGTTCAACGTGTTCCTGCGCGACGGGTTCACCTGCCAATATTGCGGCGCGGGCGACGATCTGACGTTCGACCACGTGCTGCCGCGCTCGCGCGGCGGGCGCACGACGTGGGACAACATCGTCACCGCCTGCGCGCCGTGCAATCTCAAGAAGGGCGGCCGCTTCGCGCGCGACGCCAAGATGCATCCCGCGCGCAAGCCGCGCCGGCCCTCGATGCACGAACTGCAAAACACCGGCCGCCGCTTCCCGCCCCACCACATGCACGAAACATGGGTGGATTATCTGTACTGGGATGTGGAGCTGGAAGATTAGGCCATGCTGGAGCATGGACGACCTCGTCCATGCCAGCGTCAACGCATTCCCACTTCAGATCAGCGGACCGCGCGGATTGGGGATCGGCTTGCGCAGCGTGGCGAGCACGAGGCCGCCGCCGGCGCGGATCAAAACCCACACGGCGATCACGACGCGCGTCCAGAACACGATGGCGCTGAAGGTTCCGCCGAAGAACAAGAGCAGCGACGACAGCGTCCACACCGCCGCGCCGATGACGATGGTGCGCAGCGCGTGCTCGTGATGGGTGCGCGCCCACGGCATCGCTTCGTCGCGATTGCCGGCCGCCATCGCCAAAGCGGCGATGCCGAGCGCCAGACCCAGATACGACATCGGCGGCGCGGGAAAGAAGAAATACACGCCGAACGAGCCGAGCGTCAGCGCGTGCGCCATGATCGCCTTGGCGCGATGGCTTTTCAGGCCCAGGCCCCCGCCCCGACGCGGCGGCGGCCGGCGCGGACGAAACGGCGTGACGTTGTCGGGCTGGGGATCGGGTTTCGGCATAGTTGCCTGAGAGATTAGCGGCCGCGCGCGCAATGGGCCAGCGTCCTTGCCTGCGTCGCCCCCTCAGTCCGCTTCGCGTCCAGCCTGCTCCGCAAACGGGGGAGCAAAGAGGCGTAGCTTTTTCTTCCCCCGCTTGCGGGGGAAGTGGACGGCGAAGCCGGCCGATGGGGGCGGTGTGTGCGCTGCGCCGGCCCGCTAGAGATTCAGCAGGCTCGGATCGCCGCCCTGCGCGGCGATGTTCACCGTTACGGTCTGCTCCGCTGCGAAGCGCGGCAGATAGTGCGGCCCGCCCGCCTTCGGGCCGGTGCCCGAAAGGCCCACGCCGCCGAACGGCTGCACGCCGACGACGGCGCCGATCATCGAACGATTGACATAGACATTGCCGGCCGGAACCGCAGCGATCACCGCTTGCGCGAAGCTGTCGAGCCGCGAATGCACGCCGAGCGTCAGCCCGTAGCCTTTCGCCGCGAGCGCGGCGCCGGCGGCGGCGAGCTCGGCGGGGTTGTAGCGCACGACATGCAGGACGGGGCCGAACACCTCGCGCGTCATGAGGTCGAGCGAGGGCAGTTCGACGATTGCTGGACCGAAGAAATGTCCCTCCAACCCGGAAACATCGCGCTGCGCGACCACGCGCGCCTCGGCGCGC
The DNA here is from genome assembly GCA_033764725.1 of Hyphomonadaceae bacterium. Taxonomy (GTDB): domain Bacteria; phylum Pseudomonadota; class Alphaproteobacteria; order Caulobacterales; family Aquidulcibacteraceae; genus RI-43. The sequence goes on along the minus strand of JANRIR010000014.1, from coordinate 103,367 downwards.
ATGCGCTGCATATGGGCTTCGAGCGCGGCCAGCGCGTCCGCGTCGATCACGGGGCCCACATCCGTGCGCGGATCGGCGGGATCGCCGATGATCAGCGCCTCCATCGCGCCGACGAGCGTGCGGATGACGTCATCGGCGATCGCGTGGGGCAGAAACAGCACGCGCAACGCGCTGCAGCGTTGCCCTGCCGAGCCGAACGCCGACGCGATGCAATCATCCACAACCTGCTCGCTCAGCGCCGTGGTGTCGACGAACATCGCATTGAGCCCGCCGGTTTCGGCGATCAGCACGGGGATCGGGCCGTCTTTCGCGGCAAGTGTGCGATTGATCGCCCAGGCGGTTTCGGTGGAGCCGGTGAAGGCGACGCCGGCGATGCGCGGATCGGCGGTGAGGCTGGCGCCCACCGCGCCGTCGCCGACGATGAGTTGACACACCTCTTCCGGCAGGCCCGCGGCGCGGAACAGCGCGACCGCGACTTGCGCGATGCGCGGCGTCTGCTCCGCCGCCTTGGCGACGACCGTGTCGCCCGCAGCGAGCGCGGCCGCGATCTGGCCGGTGAAAATCGCCAGCGGAAAATTCCACGGGCTGATGCACGCGAACACGCCGCGCCCGGTGAGCGCGATCGTGTTGGTTTCGCCGGCGGGGCCCGGCAATCGCTCGGGGCCGGCGAACAGGCGTTCGGCTTCAGCGGCGTAATAGCGGCAAAAATCGACCGCCTCGCGCACTTCATCGACGCCGTCCTGCAGCGTGCGCCTGGCTTCCTCGGCGATCAGCGCGACGAACGCATCGGCATTGTCCTGCAGCGCATCCGCCATGGCGCGCAACAGCGCCGCGCGCGCGACTCCGCCTTGGGCGTTCCAGGCCGGAAACGCCGCGTGCGCGCGCGCAACAGCCGCAGCGACGTCGGCCGGCGGAGGTGACGGGGCAGCGGCGTGCTTTGCGTTGACGAGCGCTGCAACATCGGCGGCGATCGACAGGTCGCGTCCGGTGGAGTTGCGGCGGCTCGCGCCATAAAGCGCATGCGGCGCAGGCAGACGCGGATGGCGGCGCGGATTGGCCTCGACCTGGGTGATCGGATCAGCCGCGACGCGATCGGGCGAGACGTCGTCATCGAGAAACGAATGCACGAAGGAGGTGTTTGCGCCGTTCTCCAACAATCGGCGAACCAGATACGGCAGCAAGTCCTCATGCCCGCCGACCGGCGCATAGACGCGCACCGGCGCGCGCGGCTCGAACGCCTGGTACAACGCCTCGCCCATGCCGTGCAGGCGCTGAAATTCATACCCCGAAACGCCCAGGCTTTCGGCCATGCGCCGGATGGCGGCGGCGCTGTGCGCATTGTGCGTGGCGAATTGCGGATAGATCGCGTCGGCGGCGTTCAACAGATCGTGCGCGCACACAAGATAGGAAAGGTCCGTCGCCGCCTTCGTCGTGAACACGGGATAATCCGGCCGGCCCATCATCTGCGCGCGCTTGATTTCGCCGTCCCAATAGGCGCCCTTCACCAGGCGCACCATGAAGCGCGCGTCGAGCGCGCGGCCGAGCGCCGCAATGCGCGCGATAGCGCCCCGCGCGCGCTTTTGATAGGCCTGCACCGCAAGCCCCAGGCCCGACCAGCCCGCAAGCTCCGGCGCGCGCGCCAGCCGCTCGAACAGCTTGAGCGACAAGACCAGCCTGTCGGCCTCCTCCGCATCGAGGCAGAAATTGATGTCATAGGCCTTGGCCTTCTGCGCGAGCGCCAGAACGCGCGGATGAAGCTCGGCCATCACACGCGCTTCGTGGCGCGCCTCATAGCGCGGATGCAGCGCCGACAATTTCACCGAGATGCCGGAGGATGCTTGCGGCCCCTTGCCGGCCGCCTCGGCGCCGACGGCCTCGATGGCGTTTTCATAGGATTGAAAATAAACATCGGCGTCGGCGAACGTGCGCGCGCCCTCGCCCAGCATGTCGAACGAAAAGCTCGCCGCGTCGCCTGCACGCACGAAGCCGCGCCCACGCCGGAGGGCGGCGTCGATGGTTCTGCCGAGCACGAATTGTTCGCCGAGGATGCGCATCGCCTGCATGGCGCCGGCGCGCACGACGGGTTCGCCGGCGCGCTGCACGAAGCGGCTCATGAAAGCGCTCGCATCGCGGCGCATGTCGTCGCTCGGCGCCATGATGCGGCCGGTGAGCATCAGGCCCCAGGTGCCCGCGTTGACCAGCCAGTGGTCGGAGCGGCCGAGATGCTCGTCCCAGCGGCCGCTGCGGATCTTTTCGGCGATCAGCTTGTCGGCGGTGGCTTCATCCGGCACGCGCAACAGCGCCTCGGCCAGGCACATCAGCGCCAGCCCCTCGGCGTTCGACAGCCCGAACTCCTCCAGGAAGCTCTCCATGACGCCCTTGCGGCGCTTCAAGCCCCGCGCGCGCACGACCACGGCGCGCGCCTCCGCAACGACGCTCGCGCGCGCCGCCGCATCGAGCGGCGCGGACGCGAGCAGCGCCGCGACCGCGCGGTCCTCGTCGGCGTATTTGTCGCGGTCGAGCGCGTCCCAGTCGGTCGGTGCGAACGGCGTTTTCGTCATGGCGTCATCGCGGTGGGTTCAGGCGGTGCGCCGCAATGCGGCGGCGGAGAATTCCAGCAGGTCGTCGAGGCGCTCGTCGATGACGCGCACAAGGATGTCGAAATCGAGCGCCCGATACTGATGCACCGCGATGTTTCGGAAGCCGGCCATGCGTTGCAATCGCGTGCTGAGGTCGTCGCTGATGAGTCCGTTCTGCGCCAAAATTGCAAAGGATTCTCGCGTGGCCGCCGGCGCGCCCAGGGCGCCGAGCCGGATGAGCCGGTTGGCGATGTCGATGGCGGCCTCGCAGGCGCGTTCGACATTCAGGATCGCCGCGTCTTGTCGGGTGTAGTCGGCGGCGAAGTCGGCGCTCGCGGCGCGCTCTTCACGTGCGCGCACGATGCAGCGTTCGATGATGGCGGCCTTCGCAAGAATGACGTCGTCAGCCATGGACGCGCCCGCGTGCGACGATGTCGTGCTCCAGCTCTGCGCGGCGCTCCTTCAGAAGCTGATAGGCGCGCATGACCTGCACCTCGAACAGCGCCGCCGCGGTCGGGTCGAGGGCAAGGATCGGCTGCGCCACGCGTATGATCTCATGCTGCAGGACCGTCGGCGCCTGGCGCAAATCGACAAGATCGACATCGCGGAGCACCGCCGCTGCGAGGTCGGCCGCGAGGGCGTCGCGCAGCGGCGCCGGCAAGGGCGCTGCCGCAAGCACCCCCACGTCGATGTCGCTGTCCGGCCGCGCGGCGCCGGCCGCCCGGCTGCCAAACAGATAGACCGCCTGAAGCCCCGGAATTCGGCTCTCCAGGAGCGCCAGCGCGCGGGTCAGATCAAGCTGCATGCCTCTCCCTTGGCCCCGACCGCGACCCCGCGCAAGGGCGCCCCCGGCCCCTTGCACCCGCTCGGCCCCCATGATCAGAAGCCGCCGATGAGCGAATCCGATCCCTCCACGGCGGGCGACCCCGCCGAGGCGACCCGCATCATGCTGGTCACCGACGCCTGGGAGCCGCAGGTCAACGGCGTGGTGCGCACCTTGTCCCGGGTCGTGGCCGAGCTGCGCGACATGGGTTGCGAGGTCGAGGTGATCTCCCCGGCCGACGGCTACAAGACCGTGCCGCTGATCACCTATTCTGAAATCCGCCTGGCGCTGAACGCCAAGGAGGACGTCGAGGAGCGCTTCCTCACCTTCGCGCCCGACGCCGTCCACATCGCCACCGAAGGCACGCTGGGCTGGAACGCGCGCCAGATTTGCCTCAAGCACAAGTTTCCGTTCACGACGAGCTATCACACGCAGTTTCCGGAATACGTAACGGCGCGCTTCTCCTGGATTCCGCTCTGGGCGGGCTATCGCTACATGCACGCCTTCCACGACAAGAGCGGGCGCGTGATGGTGGCCACGCCGACGATGCAGGCGCTGTTGGAATCGCGCGGCTTCAAGAACACCACGCTGTGGAGCCGCGGCGTCGACACCGCGCTGTTCCATCCCGACAAGCGCGGGATCGACGGCGGCGTCTACAAGGACCTGGCGCGGCCGGTGTTCGCCTATGTCGGGCGCGTCTCGGTGGAGAAGAACATCGAGGCGTTTCTGGCGCTCGATCTGCCGGGATCGAAGGTCGTCGTCGGCGACGGGCCGGCGCGGGCGGGCCTGATGGAGAAGTTCCCCGAGGCCGTGTTTCCCGGCTCGAAATTCGGCGAGGATCTCGCGCGCCATTACGCCGACGCCGACGTGTTCGTGTTTCCGAGCTTCACCGACACGTTCGGCCTGGTGATCCTGGAGGCCATGGCGTCGGGCACGCCGGTGGCGGCCTATATCGCGCCCGGCCCGCAGGACATCATTCCCGGCTCCAACGCCGGCGCGATCAATGACGATCTGCGCGCAGCCTGCCTCGAAGCGCTGGCCATCTCGCGCGATGCGGCGCGCGCGCATGCGGAGAAATATTCCTGGCGCGCCTGCGCGGAGGATTTCCGCCGTCACCTGCAGCCGCTGCCGAAACCTGAAAAAGTGCGGTTCTGGCGGCGGCTGCAGATGCTGCGGCGAAGGCGGCGGCAACCGCAGGCCGCTTGAGGGCCGAGGCGCGCGCCCCGGCCCTTGTCGCGTCGCCCTAATCAGCGCGCCGCCAGCAGGCGCGGCGGTTCGGCGCGACCCTCGGCCTGAGCCAGGAGGTCGTCGTCGCCGATCCTGGCGAGGATTTCGTCGACCGTTTCACGCGCGCAGCGTTGCGACTCGATCTGGTCGGCCAGGGTGTGTCCCCGTTGCCGGCAAAAGCGCGACACCGTGCGGTCGATGCGGTCGAGGACAACGCTGCGCCCCGCTGCGCTCTCCAGCTCGTAGCGATGCAGCGACAGGCGGTAGTCGCGCGCCTGGGCCGGGGCGACGAAGCTCAGGCCGATCAGGGCGGCGGCGAGGGCGATACGAAGGGTCATGTCAGGCTCTCCAGTGTCTGCGCTGGACGGCGGTGCGCCGCAGCTGTCGCAACGCTGGCGGAGGCCGCGGACAACGTCCTGAAGCCGCGCTGATGATCGTCTGAAGGATTTCCGAGGTTTTCCTCCGGATTGATTTCAAGGGATTTTTCGTCGAGCTCCGCTGGCGCGACTTCGCATCGGCCGCGTGCTATGGAGCGCGCGTGGGAGAAGCGCGTGCAGCATGAGCCGACTGCAAATGAGCCCATGCGTCTCGGCGCCTACACGATTTGGTTCAGCCGCAACCTGATCGACGGTCCGCAAGGCGAAACCACGCTAGAGCCCAAGGTGATGGACCTGCTTGGCGTGCTCGCGGCGCAGAACGGCGCTGTGGTCTCGCGCCAGGATTTGATCGACGCGGTGTGGAAAACGCGCTTCGGCGGCGACGAAAGCCTGACGCGCGCGATCTCCATCCTGCGTCGCGCCTTCGGCGACGAGGGCGGGGCCGTCATCGAGACGATCCCGAAACGCGGCTACCGCCTGGTGGTCTCGCCGGTCGACGAGTCGCGCGACGCGCCTTCGACGGACGCGAGCGCGATCGCGATCGCGCCGGTTGCGCAAACCTCGGCGCCGTCGGCGGCCAAGCCGCCGCTCTGGCCGCGCCACTGGCCGGCCGTCGCCCTGGGCCTCGCAGCCCTTGCGCTTGTCGCCTTTCTGGCCCTGCGCCCGCCGCCGCCGACCGCCGCAAACATTGCCGCCCGCGGCGCCTTCGCCGGCTTCGCAAATGCCGCGCAATTCGCCGTCGCCGACGCCGCCATCGCCAAGCTCGGCGTCTCGGCCCGCCCGGCCGAGCGCTCCGCCTATGACGCGCTGCGCAGCGGGGCCGATGCGCGCGCGCTCGACATCCTGGAGGCGCTCGCCGCCGATCTCGAAACGAGCGGCCAAGCCGCTGCGGCGGCGGAGGTCTATACGCGCATCGGCGCAGTCGCCCTGGTCATCGACCAGAATCGCGGCATCGCCGCGCGGCGGCGCGCGCTGCAGCTGGCGCCGGGATCGCTCGTCGCCATTCAGGGCCTGGTGTTCGACACGTTCCTTCTGCAGGGCTTTGAGCCTGCAGCCGCGATCGCGCGCGAAACCGCTTCGCGCCGCGACGGCGACATGCGCTCGCGCGCGCTCGGTCTGGCGCTGCTCGCCGTCCTCGAGACGGACCGCGACATGGGCGTGGACGCCACCTCCGCGCCGCGCAACGGGCTGCGCACGCTGGAGGCATTGCGCGCCATGATCGGCGACACGCAGGATCCCGTGCTGTTGTCCTATGTCGCGTGGGTGCGCTGCCTGATCGCGTTCCGCGTGGAGAATTTGACCGAGGCCGCCGCCGCCCTGGCCGAGAGCGAGCTGCTCGCGCCGCGCCTTCCGCCGGATGCGCCGCGCAATCACGAGGTCATGCGCGTGCGCATCGCCTTGGCCTCCGGCGATTGGCGGCGCGCCTTCGACGACGCCGCCGCCATTCTGGCCGAGCGCGAGCGGACGAACGCGTTTCTTCCCGCCCCGCTGATCGACGCGGCGTGTTCTGCGGGGCTCTATCTGGGGCGGGCCGATGCGGCCGCGCCGTACTGCGCCGTGGGCGCCGCGCGCAGCGAGGTCAGCCGCGGAGCGGCGCCGAAACTGACGGCAGCGCAATTGAAGGCGGCCGCCGGCGATGTGCGCGGCGCGCGCGCCGACGCCGCCGCCGCGCAACAGCTCTTGTCGCCATCATCGCCGCTCGAAGCGCGGCGCCTGGCGACGCTCGCGTTCATTGCGCGACGCGCGGGAGACTGGGACGAGGCCGTTCGCTTGACCGATGCGGCCGTGGCGGCCGCGCAGACGCGGCCGATCGCCAGCCCGCGCACGTTCGCGGCGACGCAGTATCGATTGATCGGCGAAGCGCTCGCCGACGCCGGCCGCAAGACGCAGGCGTGCGCAGCGCTGCGCAGCGCGCTCGACAATTACCGCGACATCGGCGGCGAAGCTGGCGTGCGCGTGGTGACCGATCGGCGCGCCGCACTGGGATGCCGCTGACGCCTAATCGCCTTCCGGCGCGAGCACTGAATGCTGAGCCAACAGCGTCTCGGTTTCGACCTTGGCGCCGCCGCGCCAGAGCGACAGCGTCGCCCGCACCGTTTGCGGCGCATAGAGAATGTAGCGGTCGGCCCCGATGTCGGCGGTGAAGGTCAGGCTCGCGCCGCCGATCTCGATCGCGCCCATCGCTTCGATCGGCGGGCCGCCGTCGAACGGCGTGATGCGCATGCGCGCGACGCGCGGGCTGGGTTCGGTGACGACGACGATGGCGCGCGCGGTGAAGCCGGCGAAGCGTGCGGCGGGATCGGTGGCGCACGCCGCCGTCCGCTCGCCAAGTTGCACGGCGGAGACGGTCGCCGACGCCGCAGCCGCATCTCCGCTGCGCTGCACGGCTTCGCTCAGAATGCGCTGATCCGGCTTGAAGGCGCCGTCTGCGATGGCGAATTCGCGCAGCGTCAGCGCGCCATCCTCGCCGACCGCGCCGCCGACGAGGATCGACCGCGCCGTGGCGTCTTCGCAGAAAAACGACGTGGCCGCAGGCGGACCTTCCGGCTCGGGCGCCGGGGCCTCGGGCGTTCGCGCGCAGCCGGCGAGCGCAAGCGCAAGGATGACGAGAACGCGCATGATCACCAGCGGATGTTGCGGCGCAGCCGATAGCGCAGCCAGATTGCGCCGCCATTCATCAACAGCGTGATGGCCAGCAGGACGAGGCCCGCCGTCGCCGCGAGATCGATGAATTCCTGCTGCGGACGCGACGTCCAATTGAACATCTGGATCGGCAGCACGGTGAAGCCCTTCTCCAGCCAGTTCCATGGCAGCCAGGACTGCGCCGCCTCGTTCAGCGGAATGACGTCGCTTGGCAACAGCACCGGCAGGAACGGCACGAAGCTCAAGCCGCCGATGACGATGATCGGCGCGGTTTCGCCAATCGCGCGCGACAGCCCGATGATCACGCCGGTGACCACGCCCGGCATCGCATACGGCAGCACGTGATCCTGCGTCGTGCGCCACTTGGTTGCGCCGAGCGCCAGCGCGGCGTTGCGGATATCCTGCGGCACGCCGCGCACCGCCTCGCGCGTCGCCACGATCACGATCGGCAGGATCAGCAGCGCGAGCGTCAAGCCGGCGGTGAGGATGGTCTGGCCGAGGTCGAGGCGCTGCACGAACAGGCCCAGCGCCAAGAGGCCGAAAATGATCGACGGCACGCCGGCGAGATTGTTGACCGCAATCTCGATGACTGCAGTGACGCCGTTCTTCGGCGCGTATTCTTCAAGATAGAGCCCGCTCATCACGCCGAGCGGGATGGCGATGGCGGCGGTCGTCAGAATAACGAACAGCGAGCCCACCCAGGCGGAATAAATGCCCGCCCGCTCCGGCGACGCCGACGGGAACGAAAACAGGAAGCGCCAGCTCAGCTTGTCGCCGCCGTCGATCCAAAGGCCGGCGATCAGCGCGATCAGCACCGCAACGCCGACGAGCGTGGCGCCGAGACCCCAGACGATGAACGTGGAATCCCAGAACCGGCGCGCGGCCAATCCAGGCGGTTGCGCGTCAAGTGCGATGCGTTGCGGCGATAGGGCGGCGTCCGACATCAATACGCCTCCCGGAAGCGCCGTTGCAGCACGAAGGCGATGATGTTGAACGCCAAAGTCAGCGCCAGCAGCGCAAGGCCGGCGGCGAAGATGCTTTGATATTCGAGCGATCCGTAGGGCAGATCGCCGAGCGCGACCTGCGCGATGAAGGCGGTGACGGTCGCGCCCGCCTGGGTCGGGCTGGTGACGATCTGCGGCTGCAAGCCGCCGGCGACGGCCACGATCATGGTCTCGCCGACAGCGCGCGACATGCCCAGGATGACCGCGCCGACGACGCCTGAAATGGCGGCGGGAAACACCACGCGCAGCGAGGTCTCGAGCCGTGTGGCGCCCAGCGCGATCGAGCCGTCGCGCAGCGCACGCGGCGTTGCGCGCAGCGCATCCTCCGACAGCGACGCGATATAGGGAATGATCATCAGCCCCATGACGAGGCCTGCCGACAACAGGTTGAAGCCCGGCAGACCGGGGATCAGCGCTTGCAACAGCGGCGTGACGAACAGCAGCGCGAAATAGCCGTAGACGACCGTCGGCACGCCGGCGAGCAATTCCAGGATCGGCTTGATGATTTCGCGCGCGCGCGGATTGGCGAATTCCGACAGATAGATCGCCACGATCAATCCCAAGGGCACCGCGACCGAAAGCGCCACCAATGTCGACATGAATGTGGCCGACAAGAGCGGCGCGATACCGTAGCGGGCGTCCTGGAACAGGGGCGTCCATTGCGTGTCGGTGAGAAAATCCACCACCGACACCTCGGCGAAAAATTTCGCCGCTTCGGAAACCACCACGAACAGGATGCCGGCCACGACGGCGATCGCGGCCGCCGCCGACACAAACAGCAGGCCTTCGATCGCGGCCTCCGCGGGCCGCGACCGGCGCCGCGTGAAATCCTTGTCGATCGGCGTGATGGTCATCGCCGGACTATTCCTTCGCCTCGACCGGCACGGTCGCAACCAGCGGGCGCGCGATCACTTCGCCGATATTGCCGCCGATGTCCTGCTCGCCGCCGAACGCGGTGCCCACCGCACGCTCGCGCACGCGCTGGGCGTACGTCTCGTAGGCGGACGCCGGCAGCGGCACATAGCCGACCTGCGTGGTGAGCGTGCCTGCATTGGCGATGAAGTGGTCGACGAAGCGCTGCACGCCGGGGCGTTCGAGTTCGGCGGCGTTCACATAGATGAAGATCGGCCGCGACAGCGGATAGGCGCCGCTGGCGACCGTCTCGCCGCTGGGGATCACCGGGCCGGTTCCTGGATCCACGGCCAGCGCGCGCACGCGCGCGCGGTTCTGCTCGAAATAGGCGATGCCGAAATAGCCCATCGCGCCGACATTGCTGACCACGCCCTGCACCGTGACGTTGTCGTCCTCGGTCGGCGTGTAATCGGTGCGCGAGGCTTTCGCCGCGCCGTTCACCGCTTCGGTGAAGAAATCGAACGTGCCGGACGCCGTGCCGGCGCCGAACAGGCGCAGCGGCATATCGGGCCAGGCCGGGTTCACCTGACGCCAATTCGTGATCACGTCCTTCGCGGCCGGCTCCCAGATGCGGCGCAGCTCCGCCATCGTGATCGTTTGGACCGGATGGTCCGGCTGCACGACCACGGTGATGCCGTCGAACGCGATCGGGATTTCGACGAAGGTCACGCCGGTTTCAGCGCAGGCCGCCATCTCTTCCGCAAGGATCGGCCGCGACGCGCCCTGCACATCGCTTTCGCCGCGACAGAACTTTCGAAAGCCGCCGCCGGTGCCGCTTTCGCCCACCGTCACCGGCGCGCGGCCCTGATCGGCCGCCATGAAAGATTCGGCGGCCGCTTCCGACAAGGGAAACACGGTGGAGGAGCCGTCGACGCGCACATTGGGCGGCGGGCCGTCGCCGCCGCACGCCGCCAGCGCCGCCGCGCAGACGAAGCCGAGTAGGCGCGCGCGCGCTTGTGTGATGATGCCGATCACGCCCACGCTCCGCCCCCGAAGGCTTGCGCATCACTCAGACCGTGACGCCCGCGCCAGCTACGCGCCGGGCGCTACAGCGATGTGACAGTTAAGTGACAGTTTCGCGACAGCTCGCGCGGGCGCGCGACTTCCCCTACACCCGCCGCGCCGCATGATGGAGACGCCGCTCGCCGCCGCCGCCTTGGGCGTCCTGTGCCTCGCCGTTGCGGCGATCGATCTGCGCACGCGCCGCATCCCGGATACGCTCAACCTGACGATCGCGGTCTGCGGCTTTGTCGTCACGTGGGCCAGGGGCGAAAGCCTGGTCGACGCTGCGATCGGCGCGGTCGTGGGGTATGGCGCGTTCTGGGCGATGAACGCGGCGTTCCGGCGGCTGCGCGGGCGCGATGCGCTGGGCATGGGCGACGCAAAATTCCTCGCCGCCAGCGGCGCCTGGACGGGCTGGGCGGGGCTTCCCTTCATCGTGCTGATCGCGGCGGCGAGCGGGCTGGCGGTGGTGGCAGGGCTGCGGCTGATGGGCCGCACCCTCCGCAGCGACGACGCCATTGCCTTCGGGCCGTTTCTCGCGGCGGGCGCCCTGATCGTGTGGCTGGTCGGCGCCTATGGCTGAGTTTTGCACGCGACGAGGCCGCCCACGGGCTGCATCGTCTCCCAGCCGGCTGCGTCGCGCGTGCGCAGCACGCCGCCGCTGATGATCGCGCCGTCGCGCACCGGCCGCGCGGCGTCGAACGTCACGTCGAGCTCGAGCGTCAAGCGCCCGTCGCTGTAGGTCTGACGCTGGAAGTGCCCGGAATTCGGATCGCCGGAAAACGCCGCGCGGCGCAGATCGCGGGTGCGGCCGTCAATGCGCACCTTCGCTTCAGCGGGATTGTCGCGCGCCACCAGCACCAGCGCCGGCCGCTCCGTGCGCGACCACAAGAACAGGCCGCAGACGCCCGGATCGAGCTGTTGCGGCGGCAGCGCTTCGAAGCGCACCTCCTGCCCGCCCGCTTGCGCGGCCGCCGCTGCGGGCGCGGCGAGGCAGGCGGCGAAGGCCAGCGCTCTCAGAACGGAAACCATCGCAACTCCCCCTCCGCCGTCATCGCGCCGGCTTGTACGGTGTGCGCAACGCCAGCCTGCGCCAGCGCTAGCGCAGCTTCTGGGCGATCCGTGGGCAGCTGCGCGCGCCAGCCGCCGCGCCCGTCGGCGCCCAGAAGCAGGGCGATGCGGGTGGGCCCGCCGGAGCCGTCGGCCGGCTGCAGCGTCCAATCGGCCTTGTCGCCGGCGCACAAGGGCTGCCCGGCCAGCGGCGGACCGCGCCAGCGCAGCACCGCTTCGTTCAGCGCCAGCATGTCGCTGCGCGCTGACCCGTCGGCGCGCACGCAATCGCCGCGCACGAACAGGATGTCGGTGGCCGCGACCTGGGCGCCGCCGGCGAACGTCAAGCCGCCCAGCGCCACGCCGTCGAGCTGCAGGCCGCCGGTGATCAGGCGGCGGTCGCCGTCGGCGTTGGCCAGCAGGCGCACGTCGCCGACCAGGCGTCCGCCCGTCATCGACACGTCGGCGCGAAACCGGCCTTGCAGCAGATCGACGAACGACAACCGCCAGGACAGCGCGCCGAGATCGAACGGCCCGGCGCGCGCCTGCGTAAAGTGCGCCCGCCAGATCGTGCCCTCAACCGCCGCATAGGTGAAGCCGCCGTCCCGCTTCGGCGCGAAGACGGCCGCCGGCGCCCGCGCGATGGCGAACGCCAACAGCGCGACGACGAACAGAACCACATGCCATGGCCGAATGCTCACGGACCTGTCGCGACCTCAAACTCGGCGGCGACCACATCGCCCTCGCCGGCGCGCACGATCGTGGTCTCCACCACAGAAGCGCCGCTGCGGCCGACCGCGTCAATCCAGCGATACACGTTGAGCGAACTCGCCGGCGCGAAGGCGATGCGCACGCGGTCGCCGGCGCCGGGCTCGATGCGGGCGATGGTGAGGCCGGACGCCGCCGCCGCAGCGCTGACCTTGCCGCGGACGGTCGCGTCGCCGCCGACAGGCGCGGCGGCGGCAAGCGCGGCGATGTCGGCCCGCAGGCGCTCTGCGGCGGCCAGATCGGCTGCGGCGGACGCACGAAACTGCGCCGCCGCGCCATAGCCCCAGAGCGGCGCGGCGATGGCGCACAACGCACCCGCGATCTGCAGCAGCAGGCGCTCGCGCGCCGTGCGGCCACGCCAGAAGGCGGCGAGCGCGGCGATCATGGCGCGGTCACCGTGACCTGCGCGGCGAGGCGACCGTCGATGAATTGCGGCGCGCCGACATCGACGGCGCCGCCGACACGGCCGCGCAAATCATCGATCGCCGCAGTCAAGGCCGTCTGGTCGAGCGCCGACCAGCGCATGCGCACGATGCGGCCAGGGGCGCTGTGGCGCACTTCGTCGAGCCGCACGGCGGGATGCGCCTGCAGCGCGGCGATCACCGGGTCGTTCACTTTGATCACGGGATGGCCCGCCGCCTGCTGCACGCCGTTCAACGCGGCGGCGACCTGCGCCTGCAGATTGACGATGCGGCGCACGTCGGGCCGCGCGGCGCGGAACTCGGTCTCCGCTGCGGCGCGCGCGGCGCGCGCGGCGTCGGCGTCGCGCCAGCCCGCGAGGCTCAACGCGCCGATCTGCAGCGCCAACGCCAGCGCAGCGAGGGCGGCGGCGAAGCGCCAGATGCGCCAAGGCGATCCCCCGCGCACCGCACGCGCGAACGCGCCTTGGCGCAGATTGGGCGCAGCCGGCGCGCCCCGCGCGGCGGCCCGCGCGATCACGTCCAGCGCGTCCTCATCGGGGCGCACGGCGAGCGGCGGGGCGCCAGGGCCGAGCGCTGCAGCCCAACGCTGCGGCGGCGCCCCCATGAGGCGGATCGCCTGAACGGTTTCGTCGCACTGGCCGAGCCAGCGTGCGAACACGCTGGGCGCCAGCGCCGGCTCGATCGCGAAGCCGCCGAGCGCGCCCGCCGCGACGATGGCGCGCGTTGGGGTTTCGACGATCTCGATTTCGCCCGCGGCCGTGGGCCAGACGCAGCAATCGAGCACGATCTCATCCGGATCGGCGCCGAGCGCGGCGCAGCGCTCGAGCCATTGCGTCAGGCGGCGGGCGGCGATCGCAGCCACAAGGCGCGCGCCGCGTTCGTCCTGCGCGGGGCCGACGGCGTAATGCGTGTCGGCGGCCGACGCGGCGAGCACACCCTCGAACAGCGCCGCTGCGCCCGCGCGGGCCTGCGCCTCGGTGCGCGCGGGCAGAAGCAGGCGCTTGATCTGCGCATCCGCGCCCGGCGCCACCAGCACGATCCGCCCCGCCGGGGCGACGGCGTCGCCGGCGCGCGCGACGCCGCGGGCGAGGATGTCGCCGTCGCGCGAGACGCGCGCCCAGGCGATCGGATCCTCGGGCCCGTCGCCGCCGACCAACACCAGAACGTCGCTCACAAAATCCGCTCCGCCGCGCCCAGGCCGCAGATGCGGCGCACCGGACGCACCTGGTTGCGCCCTTCGAGCAGCACGGCGCACGCCTCCGACGAGTTGGCGCGACGCACGCGCGCCATCAGCACGTAGCCGTTGGGCTGCACCGTGAACAAGGCGCGCGTCGCTTCCGAGACGTTCAGCGCCGCCACACGGGGATCCTGGAAGAACGCGTCGACGCTCTCCCATCCCCCGACCGGGCGCGCGCGCAGGATCTCAGCGGCGCGCGCGACGCTGGTGTCCTGGCTCAGCGTCATCGCCAGCAACGGCGCCTGATCCGCCCGCAGCGTGTTGACGTTGAGCGCGTTCGGCGACGCGGTGGGGCGCACGCACACGAAGGGCGCCAGGGCTGCGGCGATCTCCGCGGTCATGCCGCGCACGCGGCGCAGCTCCGACACGTCGCCAATCAAGGTGTTGGCGGTGCGATAGGCAAGGCCGGCGGCGGCGTAGGCGGAATCCTCCGCGCCGCCGACGCCGGGTTCGGAATCGCTGTCGATCCAATCCGCCGCCGCGGCCGCCAGCGCGCCGTCGCGCGCGCCGCGGGCGCCGACGAGATCGAGCAGGCGCGCGAACAGCACCTGCCCTTGCGCGCTGGCGAAATAGGCGCCGCCGCCTTCCTGCGCGGCGACGAGGCTGTTCAGGTTGAAGCAATTGCCCGCGTCCCAGAGCGTGATGGTCATGGCTCCATCGTCGAGCGGAAACACGAACGGCTTGCCCTGCCATTGCGCTTCATCGAGGCGCGCACCGTCGGGCGCAGCAGCGAGCAGCGTTTCGATGCGTGCGGCCGCATAGGCCTCCGCGCCGCGCAGATACCAGCGCGTCTGATCCATCGCGGCGAGATTGCGCGCGCGCTGCAGGGCGAAGCCGGCCGCATCGACGACGACGATGGCCAGCGCGGCGATGATCGCCACCATGACGAGAACGGTGACGAGCGCTGCGCCGCGGTCGCGCGGCAGCGTGGGCGGGCGCGTCATCGGCCAAGCCCCACATAGACGTCCATGCGCACTTCGCCATAGCGCGGCAGCGTGGCGATCAGCGCGATCGCGCGCGGCGGCTGCAGCGCGGTGGTCGTGCCCGCCCAGGCGTCGCGCCATTGCGCGCCGTCGAAAAAGGCGAAGCGCGGATTGGTCACGCCGCGCAGCACCACGCGCTCGACCGCGGCGTCGTCGGCGGCGGGATCGAGCAGCGTGCGCGAGCGGCGGATGACGTCGCCGTCGCGAAACACGTATTCGACATATGCGAGGCTCGTCGTCGCGCCGCCCGCCGCGTCCGGCTCGCCGATCACGCGGACAAACGCGAGCGGCGCATCGGCGTCGCCGCCGACAAAGACGGGCCGGCGCGCGCCGTCCGGATCGCGCACGGCGCGCGCGACGATATGGGCTGCGTCGCCCGCGAGCAGCGCGCGCGCGGTCTGCAAGGCGCGCAGCGCTTCGTGCGCCTCCGCGACGCGGCTCTGGCTGGCGACGCTTTGCATCAAGAGCGCCGTGCACCCCGCCGCCACCAGGCTGAACACGAACAGCGACACGAGCGCCTCGACCAGCGTGAAGCCCGCCTCGCGGCGTGCGCCGCTCATGGCGTCACCGTGACGAAGGCCTGGCTGCTCGCCGCCGCCGTCGCGGCGTCGCGCTCGAACACGTCAGCGCGCACGACGCGCGTCAGCGGTTCCGCCGTGGCGCTGACGGTCACGCGCCAGCGCCACTCCCGTTCGCCCAGGCGCAGCGCGCCTTCGCGCGCGCCAAGCGGCGGCGCCTCGCGCGACGCGACCGCGCCGGTCAACAGATTTTCGACGACGATTTCGGCCAAAGCGCGCGTCTCCACCGCGCGCAGCGTGCGCAAGGATTGCCCCTGCAAGTGAATGACGCCGACGCCGGCCAAGGCGAACACCGCCAGCGCTGCGAGCGCCTCCACCAGCGAGAAGCCGTGATCATTGCGCCGGCGCGACATCGACGTCTCCCTGGCCGCCGATGGAGATGCGCCACGCCGCGGATCCGTTGCGGATCAGCAGGCGCGCCGGCGTCGATCCGCCCAGCGCATCGAAGTGCGCGACGCGCCCGTCGTCGTTCGCCGGCGCGCCGCTGGCCTCGACCACGACATCGGCGCCTTCGGGCCAGGGTTTGAAGCTCAACGCGCCGCGCTGCGACAGGCGCAGCCAGCCGTTCTCCTCCAGCCGCATGAAGCCATAGCCTTCATCGCTGATCGCAAGCGCGATCGGCTTGTTGGCGAGAATGCTTTCATCGCTCGCCTGCGCCAGACGGGCGCCGAGCTGGGCGGCGAAGTCGCGCGTGGTGCGATCGGGCCCTGGAACCATCAGCACGACGGCGCTGACGATCAGCCCGATCAGCATCAGCGCAGTCATCGCTTCGACCAGCGTGAAGCCGCCGTCCGCGTGCGGCCTATTGCGCGGGACCGACATCGGCGTTGCGGCCTTCACCGCCCTGTTGGCCATCGGCGCCATAGGAAAACAAATCGAACTCGCGTTCCGCGCCGGGCGACACATAGACGTAAGGCTTGCCCCACGGATCGTTCGGCAGCGCGCGAATATAAGGCTCCGCGCGCGCGGCGGCATCGCCGGCCGGCGGCGTCACGAGCGCGTCGAGGCCTTCCTCCGTGCTTGGGTAGCGCGCGCGATCGAGGCGATACAGCTCAAGCGCCTGCTCCAGCATGCGGATGTCGGCGCGCGCCTTCTGCAAGCGCGCGGTGTCCTGCGCTGGCAGCACATTGACGACGACGATGGCGGTGATCAGGCCGATGATAACGATGACGACCATCATTTCGACGAGCGTCACGCCGGCGTCGCGGCGAAAGCGTTTGGAAGTCATGGCGGTCATCCGATGGCGAGACGATTGAGTTGCAGAATGGGCAGCATGATAGCCAGCACGATGCCGGCGACGACGACGCCCATCACGATGATCACCGCCGGCTCCAGAAGCGCGAGCGCGGAGGTCGTGAAGGCTTCGAATTCCTGGTCCACCTGATCGGCGGCCTTCTCCAGCATGGCGGGCAATTCGCCGGCGTTCTCGCCGCTGGCGGCCATATAGGCGATCATCGGCGGCACGACGCCGCTGCGCCGCATCGCGGCGGAGAGGGATTCGCCTTCCTCGATGCGCGACGCCATCACGGCGATCGCGGCCGCGACCACGCGGTTCGGCGCCGACTCGCGCGCCGCGCGGACCGCATCGAGCATAGGCAGGCCCGACGCGGTCAAGGTCGATACGGCGCGCACGAAGCGGCTGGCGTTCACGGCCTGCGCCCATTTGCCGATCAGCGGCGCGCGCAGGATGGCGCCGTCGAGCGCAGTGCGCACGGTTTCGCGGCGCAAGGCCGCCGCTCCAAGCCATATGGCCGCCGCCGCGGCGAGCAGAAGCAGCGGCCAAAACGTAACGAGGAACGTCGACACGCCGATCAGGATCCGCGTCAGCAGCGGCAATTGCGCGCCGAAAGTCTGAAACTGCTCGGTGAGGCTCGGCACCACGAAGATCATCAGGCAGGTGATGACGGTGAGCGCGACCGCGGACAGCGCTGCGGGATAGATCATCGCCGTGGTGATTTTCGACCGCAGCGCCTGCGCGCGCGCGAGATAATCCGTCAGCCGCTGCAATACGGCGCCGAGCTTGCCCGAGCGCTCGCCGCCTGCGACCGCGGCGCGGTAAAGTCCGCTGAAGCTTTTGGGGTGGCGGCCCATGGCGTCAGCGAGGCGCATACCCTCCAGCACGCCGGCGTGGACGTCCGCGACGATGCGCCGTGCGGCGGCATTATCCTGCTGCGCACTGATCATCGCCAGCGCCTCGTCGACCGGCACCGCCGCATCGATCAGCGTCGCCAATTGCCGCGTCACGATCAAAAGCGCGCGATGCGACAAGGCCTCGCCGCGCAGCGGGCGCTGCGGCGCAGCCGCTGTCGCCGCCGCATCCGGAACGGCGCCGCTCGGCGCGACCTGCACGGGCAAAAGCTTGCGCTTCTGCAGCGCCGCGCGCGCGGCGTTTTCGTTGGCCGCCTCCAGGCCGCCGCGCTTCTGGCGTCCATCCTCGTCGATGGCGACGTAAGAATAGCGCGGCATAAGTTCAGCTCATGCCCGCGGACGCGGTGCGCAACACGTCGCTGAGCGAGGTGACGCCGGCGGCGGCGCAGCGCAACCCGCTGATCAGCAGCGGATCGGCGCTTTGGAAGGCGTGCGCAGCCATCGCCTGCTCGGTCGCATCGGCGTGGATGAGGCGGCGGATGTCGTCATCCACCGACACATATTCATAAAGCCCGATTCGCCCGACATAGCCGGCGCCCTTGCAGTGCGGGCAACCGACCGCTTCGTAAACGGTCGCGCGCTCCGCGCCGATGCGTGCGAGCAGCTGCGCCTCGTGCGGACCGACGATTGCGGGCTTTTTGCACTGATTGCACAAACGGCGAACCAAACGCTGCGCCACGATCGCGCGCAGCGTGGAGGCGAGCAGATACGGCTCCACGCCCATGTCCTTCAGCCGCGTAATCGCGGCGATGGCGTCGTTGGTGTGCACGGTCGAGAACACGAGGTGGCCGGTGAGGCTCGCCTGCACCGCGATCTGCGCGGTTTCGGGATCGCGGATTTCGCCGACCATCACCACGTCGGGATCCTGGCGCAGGATCGCGCGCAGGCCGGCGGCGAAGGTCATGCCGATCTTGGGATTGATCTGCGTCTGGCCGATGCCGTCGATGGCGTATTCGATCGGGTCTTCCACGGTGAGGATGTTGCGCGCGCGATCGTTCAGCAGATTGAGCGCAGCGTAGAGTGTGGTGGTTTTGCCCGAGCCTGTCGGCCCCGTGATGAGGATGATGCCGTTCGGCGTTTCGAGCGCAGCCTTGAAGCGCGCCAGCATCGGCGCCGACATGCCCAGCGCATCGAGACTGCGCAGGCCCTGGTCCTTGTCCAAGAGGCGCATCACCACGCGCTCGCCATAGCGCGACGGCAGCGTCGACACGCGGACGTCGACGCCGCGCCCGCCGAGCGTCAAGGACACACGCCCATCCTGCGGCAGGCGCTTTTCGGCGATGTCGAGCCGCGCCATCACCTTGATGCGCGACACCAGCCGCGACTTCACCCGCGCCGGCGCCTGCAGGATTTCGCGCAGCATGCCGTCGATGCGCAGCCGCACGATGACCGCGTTTTCGTACGGCTCGATATGGATGTCGGAGGCGCCCTGCGAGATCGCCTCGGAGATCAGCCCATTGATCAGACGGATGACGGGCGCGTCGTCCTGGCTGTCCAAAATGTCGGCGGTGGCGCCGGCGCTGTCGGCCAGCGCGTCGAGCGAAGAATCGGCGTCGAAGCCCTCCACGATCGAACGGGCCGCTTCCGAATTGACGGAATAGCGTTGCGACAACGCCTCGTCGAAGGCCGCCGGCGCGAGATCGACGACCTCGAACGGCGCGCCGAGCAGCCGGCGCACTTCGACCAGCCCCAAGGGATCGGCGCCGCTGCGCAGGCCGACCTTCCACGGCGCAGCCTCGGACAGAAGCACCAGACCATGCGCGCGCGCGAAGGCGTAGTCGAGCTTGGGGGATTGCGGTTCGGCGGCGGGGGAAGCGGTCATGAAGGCCCTGTCTGGGCGCAGTTTAGCGCAGATCGGCGCAGGGAACGAAGCGCGTTCGCCTCACCGCTCGACGCTGGCGCCGTTTTGCCGGCGCGCGACAGGCTGATCGGCCGGCCGCGGCGCCGGGCGCCACAGGTCGTCGCGGTCGCGGGCGCCGTCGGATTGCGACAGCGGGGCGGCGGGCGGCGGGGGCGGCGGCGGCGGGGCTTCGACCTCGCGGCGCAGGCGCTCGCCGATGCTGGTGTCGACGCCCTCGAGCGTCTGCACCTGGCGATATTGCTGCTGCGTCACGCCGGCGGCCTGTTCCGGGGTGTTCACGATGGTGGGGCGCAGGAACACCATGAGATTGGTGCGCGTGCGCGTCTGCCCGTCGCTGCGGAACAGGCGCCCGGCGAGCGGGATCGAACGCAGGCCCGGAATGCCGGACGAGGTGCGCTGCACATCCTCCTGGATCAGCCCGCCGAGCACGATGATCTGGCCGGCGTCGGCCTGGATGACGGTTTCGATCTCGCGGCGATTGGTGATCAGATCTGCGGATTCTGACGTGACCGGGCCGAAAATGCTCGACACTTCCTGGCGGATGTTCAGCCGGATGGCGCCGCCTTCGCTGATCTGCGGCCGCACTTCGAGCTTCACGCCGACATCCTGGCGCTGCACCGTGCGGAAGGGGTTGGAATTGTCGTCGCCGAGCACTTCGCCGGTGGTGATCGGGATTTGCTGGCCGACGAGGATCGAGGCGGATTCGTTGTCGAGCGTCATCACCGACGGGGTCGACAGAACGTTCGAGCCGACATCCTCCTGCAGCGCATTCAGGATCAGGCCGAAAATGTTGCCATTGTCGTCCTGCCCGCCGACGCCGGCGATCGCGCCGCTGGCGCCGAGCAGCGAACGCACCGCAGCGGCCTGCAAATCCTGCAAGGCGGGATTGTCTTCATCGCCATCGACCGCGAGCGCGCCGGTCACCGCCAGCAGGTTGGGCGCGGTGTTGGAATAGCTTGTGGAGAGAAACGGAACCGCATCCGTGCCGTCGCCTGTCAACAGGAATTGCACGCCCAGCTCGCGCGCGGCGCTGTCGGACACCTCGACGATGATCGCCTCGACGAGGATTTGCTGACGGCGCACGTCGAGCGAGCGCACGACATTGCCGAGCGCCTCCTGCGTTTCGGGATCGGCGCTGATGATGAGCGCATTGGTGGCGCGGTGCGCGGCGATGTTGGCGCGGCGATTGGGGGGCGGCTGGCCGTCGGCGCCGCCCTGCGCGTTGAGCGCGCTGGAAATCTGCTGCAGCACCGGCACGAGATCCTCGGCGACCGCGTAGCGCAGCGGGATCACCTGCACGCCGGACTGATAATCCGCGCCGACATCCAATTGCTCGATCAGCGGCGACAATTGATCGAGCGCGCGCTGATCGCCGCGCAAAACGAGCGAATTCGAGCTCGCTACCGGCACGGCCTGCACCATCGACCGGTTCGGATCATCGCCAACCGCGGACGCGAGCTGCTGCGCGACGCGCGCCATTTCCGCAGCGGAGGTGTTGCGCAGGCGGATGGTGCGGAACGTGGAGGTGTCGCGGTCAAGCCGGCCGACGACTTCCGTCACCCGCGTGATGGTGGAGCCGTAATCGACCACGACCACGGTGTTGCCGCGACGGTTCGCCGTCGCCTGGCCGCGCGCCGACAGCATTGGGCGGATGGCGGAGGCGACGCTTTCGGCGTCGGCGTAGCGCAGCGTGAAGACGTGCGTGACGTACCGGTTCTCCATCGGCCCGGAAGACGCCGACGACGGCTCGCGCGCGGCGACCTCGTCGGGGATGATGCGGTACGCGCCGCTCGCGGTCGGCACGGCGACGAAGCCGTTTACGCGCAGCGTCGACAGGAACACGTCGAACAATTCGCGTTCGGACAGCGATTGCTGCGCCAGGATCGTCACGCGGCCATTGACGCGCGGATCGACGATGAAGGTGCGGCCGGTGGCGTTGGAGACGTCCTCGATGAAGGCGCGGATATCGACTTCGCGCAGCGACACCGCGCCATTCGCCGGCCGCCCGGCCGGCTGCTGCGCCTGTTGCGCAAAAGCGGGGAACGCCGCGCTTGCGATGCCGCAGGCCAGCGCCAGCGCAAGCGTCGATGGGCTGCGCCTCATGTGCGGGCGGACGCCTGGACGGTGACCGTCGCGCGCGCGCCGTCGGCGCGTTCGATCTCGATGACGACGTCGCCGCCGGCGGCCGCGCTGAGCGCCTCCAGAGCGCGCGCGGGCCCTGCGCCGTTCACGGACAACACCAGATCGCCCGCCTCGACGCCCGCCGCGCGCGCGGCGTCCGGCGCCGGCGCGGCGACGCGCCAGCCATAGGGCGCGCCGTTGCGGCTCTCGACTTGCGCCAAGGTCGCGGCGAGCCAGGCGGCGTGTTCGGGCGTCGCGCCCTCGTCGCGCACCGCGAGCGAGGACAGCATCGGCTGCGCGGCCGGCGCCGCAGCCGTCGCGGCGAACGGCGAACGCACCCCGTCATGGGCCGGCGCAGCCGCCGCGGCCATCACCGGCTCTTCGGGCGCGGCTGTCGCGAGCGCGGGGCCCGCCGGGGCTTCGGCCTGCCCCATCAGCGCGAGCGCGAACGAGGCGCGTGCAGGGGCGGCCATGGCGAGGCGGCGTTCGCCGCCGTCGAAGGCGATCACGACATGGTCGGGCTGAACCGCCGACAGGCGCAGACCGGCGGAAATTTCCTGCCCGATGACGAAGGCGCGCTGGGCGCCGTCTTCGAGGCTCAGCACGGCGCCGCTGCGTCCCGGCTCATCGGCCATGCGCACGCCGACGAGCGTGACGTTGGCGGCGAGCGCAGCGACCGCGTTGGAGGCGCCTTCGGCGCTCGCGGTCGGGTTGAACGGGGTGCGCACGTCTGCGGGCGTCAGATTGGCGTGGGCGTCGTCGGCGGGCGCGGCGCCGCTGGCCCCGGCGTCATGCGGCGTCAGCGCGCCCCAACCCGCCTGCGCGCAACCCAGCGCCACGGCGGCGAGCAGAAGCGCCTCGACGCTCGGCCTGACGGCGGAAGCGGCGCGGCTGCGCCAATCGCTGCGGCGCGCTTCCTCGCCGAAGGATCGCGCGGACTTCGTGATGGACACCCGCATGCCAATACCCCGCGCGGCGCCCCCGCCGCTTCCTTGACCTACACCGACTCCGCGGCGTTCGCCACCGTGCGGCTGAAGTCAGAACTTCGCCGTCAAGCTGGCGGAGAACGACCGCCCACGCGCATACGTGTTGTAGTCCGTCCGCCCAAGAGCGGAGTCCTGATACTCCACATAGTCTTCGTCGAGCAGGTTGCGCCCGCTCAAGCCGAGCGTGACGACCGAATCCCCGACCGTGAAATCGCGCCGGAACACCAGGTCAAGATTGACGCCGGGGTCCTCGTAGACGGTCGGCAGGCCGCCGAGGCCGCGCCGCGAAATCCGCTCCGACACATAGCCGGCCAGCAAGGTGAGCTGCGTCTGGTCGGTCTCGAGCCCGAGCTGAATGTTGGCGATGTTTTCCGGCGTGCCTTGCAGACGCTCGTCGCCGGAAATGATCGTGTTCGCCGGCACGAAAATGAGATCGGGCAGACGCACCGGGTTCACCACGACGCCGGAATTATCCACTTCCGACTTGGTGTAGGTGTAGTTGGCGCCGAACAGCCAGGACACGTTGGAGAGGTAGGGCACTTCGAAGGGCGAGTCGAAGCGGATGCGGAATTCCGCTTCCGCGCCGTAGAGCGTCGCTTCCGGCGCATTGACGAATTGCGTCAGCGTGCGGTTGGTGCGGTACAGCACCTCTTCCACCGGCTTGTCGATCTGTTTGTAGAACGCGCCCAAGGTCACGAAGCGGTCGCGCCCGAAATAATATTCCAGGCGCGCGTCGTAGTTCTGGAATTCCGTGTCGGTCAGATACGGATTGCCCTGATAGATGCGGTCGGTTTCAGGATCGACATATTGGGTGAAGGCGAGTTCGCGGAATTGCGGGCGCGCGATGGTCTGCGAATAGCCCAGACGCAATTGCAGATCTTCCGCGAAATTCCAGGTGACGGTCGCGGCCGGCAGGAAATAGGATTCTTCGATATTCACCTGCGGCGAGAACGGCGTTTCGCCGAAGCGGTTGCCGGTCCGGACGATCTGGCTTGCATCCTCGTAGCGCACGCCGACTGACGCCTGCACGAAGGGCAGCACGTCCATTTCGGCGGAGACATAGGCGGCGTTCAGGGTGAGACGCGCCTTGTAGGCGTCGTCGCGACCGGTGAACTCGACGATTTCGAACCGGAGCGGGTCGATATTGTCCGGCGAGAACAGGAAATCAGGCCGCGCCTGCAGCACATTGGTGGGGATCAGCGAAAACGCGTTGCGGAAGGCGAACGTCAGCAATTCGTAGTCGCGCACCGAATTGGAATAGGCCCAGCCGGCGTTCAGCACCAGGTCGCGCTCGTCCGACAAGGCGATCGTGTAAGCGCCGTCGAGACCGGCGCTGAACACTTCGTCGGTCAGCTCCGAAAAGCGCGTCGCGTTGCCGTCCGCGTTGCCGGTATAGGTCGCGACATTGTTGACGACCTGATAGCTGATATTGCGCTCATAGGGCGCATCGCGCGTCGATTGGGCGAAGGCGGTGCGCCATTCCAGATCGAGCGCGCCGAAGGTGTGCTCGCCGGCGATCTGCAGCGAGCCGAGCTGCCGCTCGTACCAGGCGGTGGATTCGGTCAGCTCCGTCACGCCGACAGGAAGGTCGGCATCGAAGCCGACGCCCTGCTCGGCGTCTTTGGTGGTCGAGCGCACGAAAAAGCCCGTCAGCGCGAGCTCGTGATCTTCGGTGCTGACGCTCGCGCTGGCGAACGCGTTGAGCACGATGTCCTGCGTGCTGCCGACGACGTCGGTGTCGGTGTCGATGGCGTTGCTGGTGACGTTGACCCGGCGTGCGCGCTGGGTGCGCCATTCATTGCTGTATCCGACGACGCCGACTAGGCCGATATTATAGGCGCCCACGTCGATCGAGGTCCCCGCAGTGACTTCGCCCTCGAAATCCGGATCGAGGTGGTCGCTCTGCAGCACGGTGAGCGGCGAGTTCGTCAGGCTTTCACCGATCTGCTCGAGCTGGGCGGCCGTGAAGTTCGTCAGATTGACGCGGCGGTTCGTGCCGATGGCCGCGGCCAGCGGCGCGGGAATTTCGCGCGTGCCGTCGGCGATGCCGGTCCAGTCGCTGCTTTCGCCGTAATAGAAGATTCCGCGCTTGTCGGTGGATTCGGTGTTGCCGCCGCCGCCGATCTTGAGCGTCAGGAACGGCTCGCTCGGCAGGCGCAGCGTACGCAGATCGATGATGCCGCCGCCGAACTCGCCGGGATAGTTCGGCGAGAAGGTCTTCTGCACGGCGGCGCCGTCGAGGATGTTGGAGGGGAAGAGATCAAGCGGCACCTGGCGGCGCAGCGGCTCCGGGCTCGGCAGCGGCGACCCGTTGAGCAGCGCCGACGAATACCGGTCGCCAAGACCGCGCACATAGACGAAGCGACCCGACACCACCGAAAGACCGGTCACGCGCGTCAACGCCGCGGCGGCGTTGGCGTCGCCCTGACGCGCCAGATCGGCGGACGTGAGGAAGGAGGCGACTTCCGAGGTCTGCTGCATCGGCGCCGGGATGAAGCGGCCGCGCACGACGATTTCGGCGCCGCCATCCTCATCCATGGGTTCCTCGGCCGGCGCGGCGGATTCATCGACCGGCGGCGGCGGCGGTTCGGTTTGCGCGGCGGCCAGCGCCGGCGTGAACAGCATCGTGGTGACGAGCAGCACGAGCTTGTTCAGGAATTGCGGTGACGATTTCATCGGACCCTCAGCCCCTAGAATGGCGTGATGAATGCATGCGGCGATCGGGCGGCGTCGCCGCCGCCCGATGCTTCCGCAATCAGCAAGTCGAGCCTGTGGCGAGGCCGCAGCTCCAGCCCTGCCACCAGGTGTCGGAGCTGTCGCGCACCGCGCCGATCCACGTCGTCGCCGTGAAGAAGGCGTTGATCGTGTTCGGGTTGACTGCCGTGCGCGCGTTTTCATTGGCGCCGTTGATGAAGCGCGAGGTCAGCGTGTTCGGCGTCGCCGTCGAATTGTTCTGACCCGCCGCAACCAGGCCTGCCGCGTTGGCGCCAAGCGCGGTCGGGCAATCGAACAGGATCGAGTTGAACGACGGCGCCGGGCTGGTGTTGGCGGTGTCGGTGTTCGCGCACACTGACGAGCCGGTGACCACGCCATTGGCCAATTGGGCCGCGGCGCCGGGGGTGCCGAGCGTGTTGTTCAGCGAGATCGCCTGCAACGCGCTGCCGCCGCTATTGGTCGGCACGCCGACGAACGTGAAGTTCGCGATCGTCGGGTTGGTGTTCAGCGTGCCGGGGAGGCTCGACACCGTGCGGTTCGACGCTTCGATGAGGCGGTCGGGACCGCCGGTGAAGGCGCTTTCCAGACCGATCACGAATTGCGCGAAGCCCGTCCAGCCTTCGTCGAAGTCGTAGGCGTCGTCGAGCTGGCCGTTGACGATGAAGTATTTGAAGTTCACCCGGCCGCCGAAGATCTCAACGCCGTCGTCGCCCGAATTGTGGACCTGGACGTAATTGATCGAGGTGGCCGAACCGACGCCGCCGAGGGTCAGACCATTGAGGTCGTCGCCCGCGGTGGCGGAGGTCAGGAACGCGCCGGGATAGCGGATCTGCAGGTAGGCGATGCGGCCGCTGTTGTCGGCCGCGGTCGCGCCGCCATAGAGCGCCTGACGGCCCGTCGCCGCGGTCACGCCTTCGACGGCGTTCTCGCACTGCTCGGAGCCTTGCGCGACGGCGGTAGCGCAACCCCGGATCGGCGCGCGGCCGAGCAGGATCAGGCCGCCCCACTCGCGGCTGGCGGTGGCGTCAGGACGCGAGTTCGTCACGTCGCCGATCGAGGTGAACACCACCGGCTGCGCTTGCGTGCCGTTGATGAAGATCTGCGAGCCGCGATTGACGATGACCATGTCGCCCGCGTCGGAGCCCGCGACCACCACGCCCGGATCGATCGTCAGCGTCGCCGCCACGCCGGACGTGCCGGCCGCGCCGCGATCGACGCCGACATCCACGCGACCCTGGATCTGGTAGACGTTGCCTTGCGTGAGACGCACGCTCGCCGGCAGACCGCCTTGACCCAGCGTACCCGAGAGCAGGCAGCGCGTCAGCGGCGTCGTTGAGCCGGTGACGTTCAGCGGGGCGCCTTGAGTCGTGCCCGACGGGCAACCGGTCGCGCCGAACACCTGGATCGTCCAGCCGCTGGCCCAGCTCGTCGTGCGCGTCTCCGTGCCGGAGAACGTGCCGATATAGCTGGTGGCGGTGAAGAACGGATCGATCGTGCTGGCGTTGACCGCGGTGCGCGCCAATTCGTTCGCGCCCGGCAGCACGCCCGTCAGCGTGTTGGCGACCGTCGTCGAGTTGTTGGTTCCCGCAGCGACGAGCGCGGCGGCGTTGGAGCCGAGCGGACCGGCGCAATCGAGCAGCATCGAGTCGAAGCGCGCTGCAGGCGACGTATTGGCCGTGTCGGTGTTGATGCAGGTGGTCGAGCCGGTGATCACCCCGTTGAGGAAGCGACCCGTCGCGCCCGGCGTGCCGAGCGTGTTGTTGAGCGAGATGCCCTGCAGCGCGGCGTTCGCGCTCGAAACCGGGACGCCGATCATCGTGAAATTGGCGATCGTCGGGTTAGTGATGCGCGTGCCCGGCAGGCTCGCCACCGTGCGGTTCGAGGCCTCGAACAAGCGATCCGGACCGCCGGTCAGCGGCGTCTGGCGCACCACGAGGAATTGCAGCTTGCCTTGCCAACCCTCGTCGAAGTCGAGCGAGTCGTCGAGCATGCCAGTCAGCACGACATATTTCAGGTTCACGTCGCCGCCGAAGATTTCGATGCCGTCATCGCCGGAATTGTGCACCTGGACGTGGTCGATCGTCGTCGCGGAGCCGACGCCGCCGAGCGTGATGCCGTTGAGGTCGTCGCCAGCCGTGGCGGACGTCAGGAACGCGCCGGGATAGCGCACCTGGACATATTGCAGCGTGCCGGAATTGTCGGTCGCGGTCGCGCCGCCATAGAGCGCCTGGCGGCCGGTCGCGGCGGTCACGCCTTCGACGGCGTTTTCGCACTCGGCCGTGCCTTGGTTGACCGCCGTGGCGCAGCCGCGGATCGGGCCACGGCCGAGCAGGATGACGCCGCCCCACTGGCGGCTCGAGGTGGCCGGGTCGTTCTGGCCGAGCACGTCTTCGCGGCTGGTGAACACGATCGGCTGCGTCGGCGAGCCGACGGCCTGGATGCGCGAGCCGCGATTGATGATCAGGATGTCGCCTGGCTCGTCGCCGAACAGCGTGACGCCAGCGGCGATGGTGAGGGTGGCCGATTGGCCGTTCGCGGCGTTGCCGGCGCCGCCGATGTCGCGGCCCACGTCGACGCGGCCGCTGATGCGGTAGACCACATTGGTGACGTTGGGCAGCGAGAAATTGGTGAGGATTTCACCGGCGATCTGGCAGATCGTGAAGGCGCCGAGGCCGCCTTGATTGGTGGTGCCGGCCGGGCAGGTCGCAGAACCGCCGCCGCCCGTGCCGCCGCCGCCGGTCCCGCCGCCGCCGCCGACGCCGGTGCCCGGGCTGCTGGCGCCGGGAGACGCGATGTTCGAACCGCTCGAGCACGCCGCCAGCCCCAAGGCCAGCGCCGCGACGAACGCGCGGAAGGCAGTCTGCTTTTTCATAGGTCCGGTCCCCCACACCAAGCGATGGGCGCACGGCCGCTGCACGCGGGCGCCGTTTCGCCAAATCGGGGTCGGCTTACGGGCCTAGCGCGAAGTTTTAATGGAAGATTAATTATGCTTTTGTGACGCGGCCGCCCGCGCCGCCAAGGCGGGCATTTCGGCAACAGACGCCCGGGCCGCCGCAGTTTTTTCTTTACACGCCCGCGCGTTTCCCCTAATGCGCGCGATACCGGCGGACCTGGAAACAGCGTCCACTAACGCCCCTCGGCCCAGGCCACACGGGGGACCGACGGAAGCGTCCTGCAAAGGCGCGGAAGCACGGCCTCCCGGCGTAAGCGCACCGAACGCAGTTCGGCGAGAGGCGGACCTGACAGTCAGCATGTCCGACTAACGCCGGCCTGGGTCAATCGCTTCTCGCCAAAGGGCCCCTCGCCCGAGAAGCCTCTGTTGGGGGTACGCCGGATGGACTCTGTCCTTTCGCCCCTGGATGTCGTGCTGCGTGGCGCACCGGAAAATCCGGTCGCGCTGGCGCGCCCGCATCGGGTGGCTGCGGCCGCGGAATGGTTCCTTGCGAACTTTCCCGGCGAGATCTTGTACGCCGTCAAGGCGAACCCGTCGGCCTGGGCGCTCGATGCGCTTTACGGCGCCGGCGTGCGCGGCTTCGACGTCGCCTCGGAGGCGGAAGTCGCCCTCATCGGCGAACGCTATCCCGATGCGCGCATGGCCTTCATGCATCCGGTCAAGTCGCGCCGGGCGATCGGCTGCGCCTACCACGATTTCGGCGTGAAGACGTTCGTGCTCGATTCCGAGCAGGAGCTCGAAAAGATCCTCGCGGAAACCAACAACGCCAAGGATCTGACGCTCATCGTGCGCATCGCGGTGTCGAACGACGGCGCGTCCATGCCGCTCGCGGCCAAGTTCGGCGCGACGGCCGATGAATCGCCGGCGCTGCTGCGCCTCGCGCGCGCGGCCACGGAAGAATTCATGGGCGTGTCGTTCCATGTCGGCAGCCAATGCATGCGGCCGATGGCGTTTCGCGCCGCGATGATGGACGCCAACCGCGCCATCGTGAAGGCCGGCGTCGTGGCCGACATCGTCGACGTGGGCGGCGGCTTTCCGGCGATCTATCCGGGCATGAACCCGCCGCCGATGCAGCGCTACGTCAATGAAATCCGCGATGCGTTCGAAACCATGTTCGTGGCGCAGAACGCGCAATTGTGGGCCGAGCCCGGCCGTGCGCTGGTCGCCGAAGCTGGGTCGGTGCTGGCGCGCGTGGAGCTGCGCAAGGGCGACGCGCTGTACTTGAACGACGGCGCCTACGGCACGCTGTTCGACGCCGCGCACGCGAAATGGCCGTTCCCGGTGAAGCTGATGCGCCCGGGCGGATCGCGCGCGAAGCTCGCGCCGTTCCGCTTCTATGGGCCGACCTGCGATTCCATCGATGCGGCGCAGGGCCCGTTCATGCTGCCCGCCGATGTGCGCGAAGGCGATCACATCGAGATCGGCATGCTCGGCGCCTATGGCGTGGCGATGGCGACGCGGTTCAATGGTTTCGGTGAAACGGAAACGGTGACGGCGCAGGATTCGCCCTGGCCGTCGCTGTTCGGCGCCGAAGCCGAGGCCGCGCCCGCGCTGGCCACGCCAGTCCGGTTGAAGCCGAAGGCCTGAGGTTATGGAAATCGCGGTCCGTCGCGCCGGCGTCGACGACGCCGGCGCGCTTTCCCTTGTTGCGCGGGCGGCCTTCCTGGAGACCTACGCGCATATGATCCGCGTCGGCGACATGCTCGCGCATGCGCGCACGCTCAATGACGAGGGCTATTTCACGCGCTGGGCGGCGCAAGACGAGACCGCGCTGTGGCTCGCCGAGACGCAGCCATGGGGCGCGCCGATCGGCTACGCCGCGCTGACCACGCCCGACCTGCCGGTCCCGACCGGGCCGCAGGACCTCGAACTGCGCCGCATCTATGTGCTGAGCCGCTTTCACAAGACCGGAACGGGCGCGCGGCTGATGCAGGCGGCGTGCGCCGAAGCCTCCGCACGCGGCGCGGCGCGCGTGCTGCTCGGCACGAACAAGCACAACGCAACGGCGCTGCGCTTCTATGAGCGCGCCGGCTTCGCCATCGTGGGCGAGCGCACCTTCAAGGTCGGCGAAACGCTCTATGACGACTTCGTGCTAGCGCGGCCGGTCCAGGCAGGCTAAGGCGCGCCCTTGTTTTCAGGTCCCGCGTGCGGCGGAGCGTCCGCGGGGCTCCTCATCATCAGACGCCGCCGGAATCCGTGAAGGAGACTGACGTGAGCAAGAAGGTT
The DNA here is from genome assembly GCA_033764725.1 of Hyphomonadaceae bacterium. Lineage (GTDB taxonomy): Bacteria > Pseudomonadota > Alphaproteobacteria > Caulobacterales > Aquidulcibacteraceae > RI-43. The sequence continues at coordinate 72,752 of JANRIR010000014.1, read as the reverse complement.
CTGATCATCGGCGCGGGCGGCGTGGGCAATGTCGTGGCGCACAAATGCGCGCAAAACCCAGAGGTTTTCGGCGACATCCTGCTCGCCAGCCGGACCAAGGCGCGCGCCGACGCGGTCGCCGAAACAGTCAAGGCGAAGCAGAAGCGCACCATCGAGACCGCCGCCGTCGACGCCGACGACGTCGCCCAGACAGTGCAGCTCATCCGCGGCTACAAGCCCGACCTGCTCATCCATGTCGCGCTGCCCTATCAGGACCTCACCTTGATGGAGGCCTGCCTCGAGGCCGGCGTCGATTATCTCGACACCGCGAATTACGAGGCGCCGGGCTTCGCCAAGTTCGAGTACCGCCATCAATGGGCGTTCCGCGAGAAATACGAATCCGCCGGCCGCATGGCGCTGTTGGGATCGGGCTTCGATCCCGGCGTGACCAACGTGTTCTGCGCCTATGCGCGGGATTATCTGTTCGACGAAATCCACTATGTCGATATTCTCGACTGCAATGGCGGCAGCCACGGCCACGCCTTCGCCACGAACTTCAATCCGGAAATCAACATCCGCGAAATCACCCAGCCCGGCCGCTATTGGAAGGATGGGCAATGGATCGAAATCGAGCCGATGTCGGTGTCGATGGATTTCGACTATCCGGGCGTCGGCGTGCGCAAATCCTACGTGCTCTATCACGAGGAACTCGAATCCCTGGCCAAGAACCTGCCGCATCTGAAGCAGATCCGGTTCTGGATGACGTTCGGCGAATCCTATCTCACGCATTTGCGCGTTCTTGAAAACGTCGGCATGACGCGCATCGACCCCGTCGATTTCCAGGGCCAGAAGATCGTGCCGATCCAATTCCTCAAGGCGCTCCTGCCCGACCCGGCGAGCCTTGCGGCGAACTATACCGGCAAGACCTCGATCGGCTGCCTGATCGAAGGCGTGAAGGACGGCAAGCCGAAGAAGATCTTCATCTACAATGTGTGCGACCACGCCGAGTGCTATCGCGAGGTCGGCGCGCAGGCGATCTCGTACACGACAGGCGTGGGCGCCGTCGTCGGCGCGGAGATGATGCTGACCGGCAATTGGAAAAAGCCCGGCGTGTGGAACATGGAGGAATTCGATTCCAAGCCGTTCCTCGATCGCCTGGGCCCCGCCGGCCTGCCTTGGCACATCGCCGACGCATGAGCGCGCACGTCTCGTTTCCCTACAGCGTCGATGGCCTCGAAACGCCGGCTTATGTCGTCGATCTCGCGGCCATCGACCGCAATCTCGCCATCCTGAAACGCGTGCAGGCCGACGCGGACTGCAAAATCCTGCTCGCGCTCAAGGCGTTCGCGCTGTGGGCGATCGCGCCGCGCATTCGCACGGCCTTGCCCGGCGCTACGGCGAGCTCGACGCACGAGGCGCGCCTGGCGCACGAGGAGTTCGGCGGCGAAACACACGCCTGCGCGCCGGTCTATACCGACGCCGATTTTCAGGAATTGCTCACGCTGTGCGACCATATCGTGTTCAATTCGGCGACGCAGAAGGCGCGGCTCATGCCGCTCTACCACGCGCATCGCGCAGACGGGGGGCGCGCCGTTTCGTTCGGCATGCGGGTGAACCATGAGCATTCCGAAGCGACCAATCCGCTTTATGACGCAAGCGCGCCGTGCTCGCGCCTCGGCGCGCTGCGCTCGCAGCTGACGCGCGCGGACATGGAGGGGCTCGACGGTTTGCACTTCCACAGCCTCAACGAGCACGGCGCCGATGCGTTTCAGCGTGCGCTCGCGGCCTTCGAGGAGAAGTTCGCCGATTTCATCCCCGCGATGAAATGGATCAATTTCGGCGGCGGCCACCACATCACGCGGCCGGACTATGACGTCGATCTGCTGATCCGCATCCTGAACGATTTTCACCTGCGCCATCCCGGCGTCGCGCTCTATCTGGAGCCCGGCCAGGCGATCGCCTTGAACGCGGGCGTTCTCGCTGCCCGCGTCATCGACATCGTCAAGAACGAGATGGACATCGCCGTTCTCGACACCTCCGCTGCGGCGCACATGCCCGACGTGATCGAAGGGCCGTATCGTCCCTGGATCATCGGCTCTGATCTGCCCGGCGCGAAGGCGCACACGTATCGGCTCGGCGGCAATACCTGCCTCTCCGGCGATGTCATCGGCGACTATTCCTTCGATCGGCCGCTTCGCATCGGCGACGTCGTTCTGTTCACGGACATGGCGCACTACACGATGGTGAAGAACACCACCTTCAACGGCGTGCGCCTGCCGTCCATCGCCTTGGCCGATCCCGAGACCCGGGCCATTAAAGTGATCCGGCGCTTCCGCTATGAAGACTACAAGATGCGCCTGAGCTGAAAGGGCCTTCGCATGAGCTTCGCCGCAACGCCAAAGCCGCCCTATTACGCCGCCATCTTCTCCAGCATACGCGCCGACCGCGACGCCGACGCGCATGACGCGATGGGCGAGCGCATGGCCGCACTCGCCGCCGAACAGCCTGGCTTTCTCGGCTTCGAGTTCGGGGCGGAAACGCCGGAGCGCTTCAGCCTGTTCGTCAGCTATTGGAAGAAGGCCAAGGACATCCAGAACTGGAAGAAGGTCGGCGCGCACAAGGAAGCGCAGTCGATGGGCTATTCCACCTGGTACGAGGGCTACAAAATTCGCATCGCGAAAGTGGAGCGCGATTACGGCCATCTCTCCGGCGGGCCGAAATAGGCGCGGCGCGTCACGCCCTACAACAGCGCCGCCGCGCGCACCGCGTCGCGGCCGGTCTTGGGCGGCGTCTGCCATAAGGCGAACGCATCGTCGCGCACGCGAATGCGCGACAAGAGCGGCGCCGGATCGAGAAGCGCGATCTCTTCGCCGGCGATGCAGCCGCGATGCAGCGCCTCGACCTGCGCTGAAGCTGGCTTATTGTCGGCGAGGTTTGCGCCCTTCAGGACCGAAACGCCGAAGAACCGGCGTAAATGGCCCTCCAGCACGCAGGCGCTCAAACTGTCGCCCGGCGCACCGAGAACGGAATAGAGCAAGGTGTCATCGGCGTCCTGATCGGCCGACAAGGGCGGCTGCACGTAGGAAAAATCGACCACCTTGGCGCCGCGCTTGGCCCAGATGCGCAGGCGATCGAATTGGTCGAGACCCGTAAAGTCGCTGTCGCGGCGATAATCCTCTTCCGACATGCGGAACGGATCGTTCTGCTCGATGAAAATCAACACCTGCGCGCCGCCGGCGGCCTGCGCGGGAAACGCGCTCGCCACCGCTTCGCGCACGGCCGCATAGAGCCTGGAGAAATCGCCTTTGCCGCGGCGCGCCTGCTCGATATAGATATAGTTCAGGTTCGCCGTAACGATCGCATCGGCTACCGGCATGGCGATGAAATTCGCGCCGCCGATGGTTGCGCCGTCGGCCGCATCCTCCGCCACGAAGGACACTTCCCGATAGGGCCCGTAAAGCGCGCTCAGGCGCGCATAATCCGCGCCATGGTTCAGATCGAAGCAGCGGGCGAAACCTTCAGCGTCTTCTTTTTCGTTGGGAAGAACGAACGCGCGGTCATAGCCTGCGAAGAACCGCTCGAAGACGGGGCTTTTGGCCGTCGTGGTGAGAAACAGACGCAGGCCATCCGCAGTCGTCAGCCGCTCGGGCGGCGCGAACGGGGCATCGGCGTCGGACATGCGCGGCTTCTCCCTGAAGACAGGGTCGCTACCATGCCCGACGCCGCGGCGCCAGCATCGGCCCCGTTCACATCTCCAACAGCGGCCGCACTTCGACGCTGCCGCGCGTAGCGCTCGGGCATTTCTCGGCCCATGCAAGGGCTGCGTCGAGATCGGGCGCATCGATGATGAAGAAGCCGCCCAATTGCTCCTTGGTGTCGGCGAAGGGGCCGTCGATCACCTGGCGCGCGCCGCCGCGGACGCGCACTGTCGTCGCCGCATGCGGAGGCTTGAGGCCGGCGCCTTGGCCCGTGCCGACGCCGCTTTGCTGCAGCAACGCGCCATAGGCGCTGTAGGCGCCCCAATAGGCGTCGCGCTTGGCGGCATCGTCGCGCTCGGCGAATTCGTCCGCGGTCTCGTAAACAAGGATTGCGTATTTCATGATCGTCTCCTCAGGGCGGCAGCGCCCGTCGCGAAGACGCGCCAGTGGCGCCGGCTTCGACCGTCAGCACACTTGCGCGCGCTGCTCACGCAGATAGGCGATGACGGCGGGATCGCGCTCGCGTGCGATCGCCTGGTCGAACGCGGCGCGCGCCGCTGCGTTGGCGCCCGTGCGTGCGCACAAATGGGCGCGCAACGCCCAGAAGGGCTGATATTCGCCCAGGACGGGGAAGCGGTCGGCGGCCTCGTCGAGCAGCGTCAACGCTGCCGACGGCCCCTCGCTGCGCGCCGCGGCGGCGCAATAATTCAGCTGCGCCACCGGGCTCGGGCTGATGGCGATGAGCGCGGCGTAGAAGGCGGCGATGGCGCGCCAATCGGGATCGTCGCCGTGGCGCCGGCGCGCATGGGCCGATTGGATCGCGGCCTCCAGCTGGAACCGCCCCACGCGGCGTAGCGCGGCGGCGCGCAACAACAAGGCTTCGGCCTCCTCGATCCAATCCTTGCGCCACAGCGAAACATCCTGCCGATCGAGCGGCTGGTAGCGGCCCTGCGCATCGCGGCGCGCGGGCCGGCGCGCCTCCAGATGCAGGAACAGCGCCAATAGGCCGAGGGATTCGGCGTCGTGCGGCGTATGCGCGGCGAGCGCGCGCGCCAGCCAGAGCGCCTCTTCCGTCAGGCCGGCGCGCGCCGCATCGACGCCAGCCGCGTCGCTCCAGCCTTCGGTATAGGCGGCGTAGATCGCCTCCTGCACGGCCTGGATTCGCGCAGGCCACGCAGCGGGCTCAGGAATTTCAAAGCTGATGCCCGCATCGCGAATGCGCTTCTTGGCGCGCACGAGGCGCTGGCTCATCGCCGCGGGTTCGACGAGAAACGCCGCTGCGATCCGCTCCGCCGAAACGCCCAGTATCGTTTGCAGCATCAGCGGCGTGCGCGCGCCCTCGTCGATCGCGGGATGAGCGCAGGCGAAGAGCAGACCGAGGCGGCGGTCCGGCAGGGCGGCTGCGCTCATTTCCGCTTCGATCTCCTCCGCGGCGCGGGCGAGCGCGTCTTGCGCCGCAAGCGCGGTCTGCGCACGACGCGCGCCGTCGATCAGTTTCCGCCGCGCGGCCGCAAACAGCCACCCTTCGGGATTGTCCGGCGGGCCGGTCTGCGGCCAAACGCGCAACGCTGCGGCGAAGGCTTCCGACAGCGCATCCTCCGCCGCGGCGAGGTCGCGCGTGCGCGCGGCGAGCGATGCGACCAGGCGCCCATAGCTTTCGCGCGCAATGCGCTCGGCGAGCTGGGCGGCGCTGCGCGCATCGCTCATGCGTCAGCGCACGACCACGGGGCGCAGCTCGACGCCGCCATGCGCGGCGCCCGGGCACTTCTTCGCCCACTCGATCGCCTCGGCCTCGCTGGCCGTTTCGATCAGATAATAGCCGCCCAATTGTTCCTTGGTGTCCACATAGGGGCCATCGGCGACGTGCGCTGCGCCATTGCGCACGGTGATGCTGCGCGCGGTGGACGTGGGCTGCAATTCATCGCCCGAACGCATCACGCCTGCGGCGACCAGCGCCTCCGAATAGGCGAAATAGGCGCCCATCATTTTGCCGACGTCATCCGGGCTGAGCTGCGCCCAAGCGTGTTCGTCGCTGTAGATCAGGATCATGTACTGCATCGCCGTCGCTCCCATGCGAGGAGACGCCGCAAGCGTCTCTCACGACCAAGACGCGCCGCAAGGGCCGATTTCGACGCCGCGCGAAAAAAAGTTCACGCCGCGCGCGCGCCGCCTTTGAGCAGGCCGAGGCGGATCATGCTTTCGGCGGTCGCAACGATCGCCTCCTCAGTGCTGCGCGGCGACCATCCCAACAGGGTGCGCGCCTTGTCGTTGGCGGCGTGCTTCAGCTTGCCCAGTTCGGGGATCAGTTGGCCCACGGCGGGGTCGCCGAGGGCGGCCAGGCGCACCATCCAGTTCGGCAATTCCCCAGCCGGCACGCGCCGCGCCGCGGCGCCCAGGCGCGCGCGCAGCACCGCCGCCACATCGCTCATCCACAGCGACGGCCCCGCCACCGCCAGGAAACGCTCTCCCGCCGCCGCCGGGCTCGTCATCGCCCGCAGATGCAGATCGGCCACGTCGCGCACATCGACGATGCCGAAGCCGAAGCGCGGGCAGCCGGGCATCGCGCCATCCATCAGGCGCTGCACCAGCAGGATCGAGGTCGAATAATCGCGCCCCAGCACCGGCCCAAGCACCGCCACAGGATTGACCACGGCGAGCTCCATCGGCGCGCCCTCGGCGCGCATGAAATCCCAGGCGGCGCGTTCGGCCAGCGTCTTGGATTTTACATAGGCGCGCACATCGGCGCCGTCGGGATTGGTCCAATCGGCTTCGGTGAAGGGCGTCGCGCGCGGCGCGTGGCCGTAGCCGATCGCAGCGAAAGACGAGGTCAGCACGACGCGGCGCACGCCCGCGGCCTTGGCCGCCCGCAGCACGCGCAGCGCGCCTTCGCGCGCGGGCACGATCAACTCGTTCTCGTCCTTCGGCACGCCCTCCGGAAACGGCGAGGCCACGTGAAGTACGTAGGCGCAACCCGCGACCGCCTCGGCCCAGCCGGCGTCGGCGGTGAGTTCGGCCTGGGTGAAGCTCAGGCGATCCAACGCCGTCGCGCCGGCGGCCTGGAGCATGGCGCGGACCTCGCCTTCGCGGCCGAGATTGCGCACCGTCGCGCGCACACGCCAGCCCTCGGCGAGCAGGCCCAGGATGCAATAGGACCCGATGAAGCCCGAACCGCCGGTCACCAAAACCAGGCCTTTATCGCTCATCAGGGACTCCGTTTAGGCTAAGAGACTTGCAACAGTGCATACGCTCTGACAAAAATAGTCCATAATGTCAAACGACGTCGATTTCCCTGCCGCGGCGGCGACCGACAAGCGCGATGTAATCCTGGCGGCGGCCACGGAAGCCTTCGCGCGCTATGGCTATCGACGCACGGCGATGGAGGACGTCGCCGATCTCGCCGGCGTGTCGCGCCCGCTGCTCTACACGCGCTTTCGCAACAAGGCGGACCTGTTCGCCGCCGTGGCGCAGCGGCTCGTCGACACCGCGCTGCGCGACGCTGAAACGGCCTGGCCGCCCGGCGCGCCGGTGGAGGACGGCCTGCGCGCAGCAGCGCTCGCCAAGGGCCTGCCGCTGTTCCGCCTGTTGCGCGACTCGCCGCACGGGGCCGAGCTGATCGCGCAAGCGAAAGACGCCGCCGCCGGCATCCAGCACGACATCACCGCGCGCTTCGCCGATCTGATCGCCGCGCGCCTCGCCGGTCATCCCGATGCGCGCACCCTCGCCGCCATGGCCGCGCACGCGATCAACGGGATGAAAGCCGGCGCTGACAGCGAAGCGCAGTTCGAGCGTGAAGTGCGCGCGTTCGCTCGTGCGTTCGCCGCCATCACGCGCTGAGGCGAAACCTTCCGTTACATTCGGCAATATGCGCGACATGGCGCCGCGCGATGGTCGGGCATGCGTCGTCGGTCTTGTTCCCACGCATGCCGCGGTCCGGCCCACCCGGATGCGCAGCATCGCACCCCCGCAACCGGCGGCGCGGCTTCCGCATGGAAGAGACGCCGCGCCCCCCCGACGGGCGCGGCGTCGTTCCGCTTAGGCCGTCACGCCGGCGATCGACGACGAAGTCGCGCGATCGCCTTCAGCGTTCATCGCTCCGTAGGAGTCGATGATCTGCGCGATGAGCTTCAACGCCAGACGCTGTGCGCTCTCCAGCGCCGTCTCGGCCTCCTCGGTCGACGCCTCCGACGACAGCGCCTGCGACGACAGGCCGAAGCTTTCCTCTTCCTCGCCGCTGTCGAGCACGCTGAACCATTGCGTCGGATCGAGGCCTTGCCCCGCCTGCATGTCGATCAGCCCTTGCAGCGTTTCGCCGCCGAGCGCTTGCGGCGGCGGCGGGGCGGCGGCGTCGAACTCGCTTTGCGTGACCGACCCGTCGCCGTCGCCGTCAAGCCTGGCGAACATGTCGGCGGCGCTCGGCGCATTTTGCCGGGCGACCCTTCCTGCCTGGTCGTTTTTGCCGAGTTGCTCGAACTCCTCCAGCGACACGCCGCCGCTCCCATCTGCGTCCGCACGCTGGAAAAGCGCTTGGCGCACTTGGGAAAAGTCTGGCATGGCGCCGATGCTGCCGATATTCATGGCGGCACTCCCTTTGCGAAGCGCGCAACGCCAATCGCTGCGCGCGCGCCGAGCGCTGCAGCGCACGCACCCGCGCCGTTTCAAACGATCGTTCAACGGCGCGCGCAGCCATGAACGCCATGCGCCCTGACAGCGCCACGCGGCGCGCGATCTTTCAGGCGGCGCAACGCGTGTTCGCGGAATGCGGCTATCACGGCGCAACAGTCGGACGCATCGCGGCGCGCGCGGGATGCACGCCGAGCCTGATCAATTATCATTTCATCGGCAAAGAACGATTATACGCCGAGGTTCTGGCGCAGGCCGGCGCGTGGAGCGCCGCCTGGATCGACGAGCCGTGGCCGGCCGATCGCTGCGCGCTCGCGGGGCTGCTCGCCGAGCGCATGACCCGCGCCGGCGACGACGCGCGCCGCCTGCTCGCCTGGGAGGCGCTGCGCCCGTCGCAGGACGGCGCACGCCTGCTCGAAGAAACGCGACGCGATGCGATCCTGCGCCTTACGGCGCGCCTCGATGCGTTGGGGCATTCCGCGCCAGGCGCATGCGCGCACGCGCTCGCCGCGCTTGCGGAAACGGCGACGCCGGCGATGGATCGCGCGGCGCTGAGCGCTGTGCTCGCCTGGCTTCTGCGCGCCGCCGATGCGGCGTGATCAGCGGTAGAGATCCTCGCGCCGATCGCGGAAAAAGCCCCAGGCGGCGCGATATTGATCCAGCGCGTCGAGATCGAACGTGTGCGTGAGAACGCCTTCTTCCGTGCGGTCGAACTGGGCGACAAGATCGCCGCGCTGATCGCAGATGAAGCTTGAGCCGTAGAACGTCTGCCCGCTGGCTTCGGTCCCGATGCGGTTCGCTGCGGCGACGGGGATGGCGTTCGATACCGCGTGACCCTGCATCGCACGCCGCCAAGGATCGCGGGTGTCGAGGCTTGGATCCTGCGGCTCGGCGCCGATTGCGGTGGGATACAGAAGCGCATCGGCGCCGGCGAGCGCCATGGCGCGCGCCGCTTCGGGAAACCACTGGTCCCAGCAGATGCCCACGCCGATGCGGGCGACGCGCGTCGGCCAAACCTTGAAGCCCGTATCGCCAGGGCGAAAATAATATTTCTCCTGATAGCCGGGCCCATCCGGGATGTGGCTCTTGCGATAGACGCCGAGGAGCGCGCCGTCGGCGTCTATCATGGCGACGCTGTTGAAATAGAGCGGGCCATCCTTTTCGAAAATCGACAAAGGCAGCGCCACGCCCAGCTCCTGCGCCAGCGGCGCGAGCGCGCGCACGGCGGGATGGTCTGCGACGGGAAACGCCGTCTTGAACCAATGCTCTTCCTGCGTGGTGCAGAAATACGGCCCCTGAAACAATTCCGAGGGCAGGATCACCTGCGCCCCGCGCTGCGCGGCTTCACGAATGAACCGCGCGGTCTTGGCGATGTTGGCGTCGAGATCGTCGCCATAGGACGTCTGAATGACGCCGAGCGTAAGCGTGCGGGCCATCAGGCGGGCTCCTGCTGGGTGATGCAATGAAACGAGCCGCCGCCGCGCAGCAAGCCATGCGCCGAGACGCCGATCGTTTTGCGATCCGGAAACAAAGGCGCAAGCGCGCGCACGGCGTCGTCGCCGCTGTCAGAATAGACCGGCACCACCACCGCCGCGTCGCCGATGATGAAATTCATATGCGAGGCGGGCAACGCGGCGCCGTCTTCGTCGACGACGCGTCCGGGCGATGGAATGCGGATCACGTCGAGCTTTCGCCCGTGCGCGTCGGTCGCGGTCTCCAGCGTGCGCGCGATGGCGACGAGCGCTGCCGCGTTGGGGTCGTCGCCATGCGGCGCCTGGCACACAACGCGCCCCGGCGCGACGAAGCGCGCGATATTGTCGACATGGCCGTCGGTGTGATCGTTCGCCAAACCCTCGTCGAGCCAGATGATGCGGCGCACGCCGAACGCGGCCTTGAGCGCCGCCTCGGCGCGGGCCTCGGTCCAGCCGGGATTGCGGTTGGGGTTCAGCACGCATTGCCGCGTCGTGATCAGCGCCCCGTCGCCGTCGAGATCGACTGCGCCGCCTTCGAGCACGAACGCATGCGCGATCAGCGCGGCGCCGGTGCGCGCAGCGATCGCGGCGGCGACGCGCTCATCACCGTCCATCACATATTTCCCGCCCCAACCATTGAACGCGAAGCGCAGCGCGAGGCGTTCGCCGCCGCGGCGGGCGAAGATCGGCCCGGTGTCGCGCAGCCAGATGTCGCCATAGGGCAAGGCGATCACCTCGGCCATGGCGCCGAGCGCGGCTGTTGCGTTGTTCAGCGCCTCCGGCGTGGCGGCCAGCACCTTGAGCCGCTCGCCGCGGCCGCCTGCGTGGAGCGCAGCGATCATGGCGGCGATATCGGCCCGCGCCGGCGCGACGTCGCCGCCCCATTCCGCGGCGTTCCAGGGCCATGCGGTCCAGATCGCCGCGTGCGGCGCCCATTCGGGGGGGACGTGGATGTCGGTCATGGCCGCAGCGCGCCTCAAAGCAGCGCTAGATAAGGCTTCCCGCCGCCGGCGCAAGCGACCGCGCGGCCGCAGGGATTTGCGCTTCGGCGCAAACAAAAAGGGCGACGCTCGCGCGCCGCCCTTAAAGGTCAGGGGTAAGCCTTGATCAGAATTCGTACTTCAAGCCGATCTGGATGTACCAGCGCGAGGTTTCGCTATCGAGCGTCTCGCTGTAGCCCGTCGTGTTGGCGTTGCTGATGCGATACCGTTCGCACGTCACCTGGCCCGCGTCATTGGCGACACCCGCCGCGTTGGCGCACGAAACGTCGAACAGGCGCACGCCGGTTTCGCTGCGCGTGCGGATGATGCCCCACTCGTCGTTGATCAGGTTGCCGAGGTTCTGCACCTCGAACGTCAACAGCGTGCGATGGCCTTCGCGCAGCGCCGGCAATTCCTGGCTGATCGAAAGATCGAAGCGCGCGATGTCGTCGTTCGCCAGCGAGCCGCGTTCGGCGATCCGGCCTTGCGGCAGGTTGTACTGGCGCACCAGATTGGCGACGGTCGTCGCGGCCGCCACCGATTCGAACACCACGCGGTTGTCGTTCGGCAGCGTCGTCGTGGCGCCGTTCCAGCCCGCAAAGTTCGGGATGTAGGCGATCTGGTTCGGGCGGTTCACGCCGAACGTCGTCGAGCGGCCGCCGCCGGGCGTGCCCATGACCGGCGTCGATGCGCGATCCTCCGACCAGCTGCCGAACAGCTCGAAGCGCGTCTCGAGGTCGCCGACGAAATCGCGGCGCCAGCCAATATTGCCCTTCCAGGAATTGGAGATTTCCTCGAGGCCCTCGCCGCGCACCGGCGTATCGGGATCGAGCGCCGTGAACTGGTCATTGTAGAGCGAGTTCGCGGTCGAGGCGAAACGCGCCGAGCTCGAATATTCGTCGAAGTTCTGCAGCGCGTACGACAGGCTCCAGTCGACGCCGAAATCGTAGGCGCGGCTGACGGTGAAGGCGAGCGTCAGATATTCGCTCGTTTCGCCGGGATTGTAGGCCTGGATATCGCGGTTGTTGCCGATGGCGCCCGCCGTGGAGCCGGTGGTGGACACCGGAATGCGCGGCCGCACATCCTGCACGTTCGACACGGTGAAGCCCAGCGCGCGCGCCGCATTGCGCTGCGTGTTGTTGAGGCCGTCATAACGGATGCGGCCGTCCGGCGTCAGCGCGCGCTGGCCGTTGATCAGCAGCGGCGTGGCGCGCAGGTCGCGGAACGCAAGCGCCTCGTTGGTGACGACATAGATCGCGTCGAAGCCGAAATCGAAGCCCCAGCGCTCATATTGCACCGACAGGTTCGAACGCCAGTCGGACGGCATCTCGAAATCCGGCGAGATCGAGTTGGTTTCGCCGAACGGCGACGCCTGCAGGTTCGCCAGCGCGGCGCGCACCGAAGCCGGCACCGAAAAGCCGAAGGTTGAGCTCGGGACGATATTCAGCGCATCGAGGCACGCCTGCGCCTGCGCCGTGATCGGGCCGCAATTCAGGTTGCCGTTGTTTTCCGTGATCAGACCGGTGGTGGCGTTGCGGCGGAAGTCGAACGAATTGTCGACGAAGCCGGTATTTGCGTACACGTTCGACAGGAACACGTCCGGCAGGCCGCCCGAGAACAGGCCGATGCCGCCGCTGATCTTCAATTCGTTCTGCGGACGCCACTCGGCCGCAATCCGCGGCATGATCACGTCGCGGCCGGTATAGGTTTCGAGGTTGTCGAACCCGTAGCGCGTCACGAAGTTGGGATTGAGCTTCGGCTTGTCGTCGCCGGCATAGGCGTCGTAGCGAATGCCCGCCGTGAGGGTCAGGTCAGGGGTGATGTCCCACTGGTCCTGCACGAAGGCGGTCCAGATGTTGTAATCGAACACCGCGGCCGCATCGTTGGGATTGTTGGTCAGCGCGTTGCGGTACTGGTACTGGTTTGCGCGACCGGCAAGGAAGTCCGCGGTGGAATCGAAGTAATACGTGCCGTCCGAGTTCGGCAGGAAGATGTTGAACACATCCGTGCGCTGCCATTGCAGGCCGGCCTTGAACAGGTGATCGCCCCACACATACTCGCCCGAGAACGCCGCCTGCTGGGTTTGGGTTTGCAAGAAATTGGCGTGGCGGTTCAGGTCGGGCCCGAAACGCACGACGCCGATCGAGTCGCAGGCGTTGAAGGAGCCGCCCGTCGTCGGGGTTGGCGAGGTACATACCTGGATGTCGGCGAAGTTCTGCCCGTTCGGCGGCTCCTGCAGGCGGGTGTAGTCGCGTTGCGAGTAGCGCGCCTCGGTGGAGAAGTTCGGCGACCAATCGCTGTTCACCTGGAACGCGAAGGTCTGATCCTCTTCGCCGGTGAGATACCATTGCGAGTCGAGACCGGCGGAGGTCTGGGTCAGGTTGGTGCGCTGAACGATGCCGGATTCGGAATAGCGATAGGTCGCGAAGGCGCGGTGGTCTTCGTTGATGTTCCAGTCGACCCGCGCGGTGTATTTCTCGTCATAGATCGGCTTGGTGTTGGTGATGCCGCCAAGCGGGCGCGAGCCGCCATAGGTGTTGTAATAAATGCCGGTGATCGCATCGATCTGCGCTTGCGTCAGCGCGCCGGACGGGCCGGTGATCGTATTGGCGAAGCCGGAATTGGCCGGGCCGCGATCGGTCACGTCGGCGGAATTGTAGTATTCGTAGGACAGCGCATAAAACAGCGTGTCTTCAATGATGGGGCCGCGCAGCGTGCCGCCATAGTTTTCCTGGGTGACGAGGCGGGGCGAGTTCACGCCGTTGAGCCGCGTGCCGACAAGGCCCTCGTTCAGATACTTCACGAAGGCGGAGCCATCGATTTCGTTGCCGCCTTGCGCAAGCGTCACGTTCACGGCGCCGCCGAGGAAGTCGCCGTTCTCGACGTCGAACGGCACGGCCTCGACCTGGAAGGTTTCGATGGCGTCGAGCGACACCGGGCCGCGACGGGTCGGCAGACCGCCCGTGTTCAGGCCGAAATCGTCCTGCGCCTGCACGCCGTCGATGGTGATGCGGTTGGTGCGCGGGTTGGAGCCGGCGATGCGCAGGCCCTGGTTGCCGCCCGCGGTCTGCGAGACCAGCGGGTCGCGGCGCGCGAGGTCGCGGATGTCGCGGCTGACGGAGACGACGCCGTCGATGTCGTCGCGGGTGAGCACCGATTGCGAGCCGATCGCCTCGGCCCCGGCGCGGACGATGTTCGCGGTGACCACGATCTCAGCCTCGGAAGGCTCGAGATCGACCACGATGCGATACGGATTGCCGACCACGAGGAACACGTTCTCGACGCGCTCGCCCTGATAGTCCGGCGACGTGAATTCGATGGAGTACGGGCCGCCGACGCGCATGCCGCGCAAGTCGAACGAGCCGTCCGCCGCCGTAGGTTCGGTGAAGCGCGTGCCGGTCGGTTCGTGCACGGCGACCACGTCCACGCCCGCCAACGGCGCGCCGCTGGCGTCCGTCACCGTGCCGCGCATCGCGGCGGTGGTTTCCTGCGCCCAGGCGACGCCGCCCATGGCGAACGAGAGCACTGAGAGGGCGGCGCCCCCCACCCACTTTTTCGACATCATTTTGAAGACCCCCTGCCTCGCTGTCCGTCACGGCTGGCCCGCCGCTCGTCGCGCTGCGGTGCACCTAGCGTGTGGAGTCATCTTTGCGGTGACAGTTTTGTGAAGGTTCTGAGACTGTCGCATTCGCGCCACAGTTTCGCCAATCGGATCACGTGACGACGCGCTTGCGTCATGCCAAAGAGCGGCCAAGACATCGCATTTTCGCCGTTGCGGCGAATTCAGCCCTGAAAGACAAAATCCCGATGCGGATGGCTGCGCGCCAAATAGATGCGGCGTTCCTGGCGTTTTGCGGCATTGCAGCAATTTTGCTGGTCTTCCGCGTCGCGATCCTGGCGCTGTCGCCGCTCGACCTGCACTTCGACGAAGCCCAGTATTGGTATTGGAGCCGCGATCTCGACTGGGGGTATTTCTCCAAGCCGCCCCTCATCGGCTGGACCATCGCTGCGACAACATCGCTCTTCGGGGACGACCCCTGGGCGGTGCGTCTCGCCTCGCCGATCGCCCACACATTGGGCGCCTTCGCGCTCTACGCGCTCGCCGCGCGGCTCTACACGCCGACGGCAGGCGCGTGGGCGGGCGTCGGCTGGCTGTTGATGCCAGGTGTGCAATTTTCCGCCGGCCTGATCTCCACCGACGCGCTGCTGCTGCCGCTGTGGTGCGCGGCGCTCTTGGCGTTCCACAGGTTCGTGGAGACGCGGACATGGGGATGGGCGGCCGCGCTCGGCGCCGCGGCGGGCTTCGGCATGCTGGCCAAGTACGCCATGGGCTATTTTCCGCTCTGCGCGGCGGTCGCCTTCCTGTGGTCGCCGCAAGTGCGCGCCGCGCTGCTGACGCGCCAGGCGCTCGCGGCCTGGGGGATCGCGCTGGCGATCGTTGCGCCCAACGCGATCTGGAACGCCGCCAACAGCTTCGCCACCGTCACGCACACGGCGGAGAACACCGATCTCGGCGGCGCCTTGTTCCATCCCGGCGAAGCGCTGGATTTCATTCTCAGCCAGGCCGGCGTGATCGGGCCTATCTTGTTCGTCGCCCTGGCGGCGCTCTTGGCGCAGGCCGCGCGCGCGCCGGGGCGCGTGGCGGAGCGCGAGCGGATCCTGTGGGCGTTCATCGCGCCGCCGCTGGCGATCATCATCGTGCAAGCCCTGCTGACGCGGGCGCACGCCAATTGGGCGGCCGCCGCCTATCCGGCCGCGATCGTGCTGCTCGCCGGCCTGTTGTCGCGCGGCCGCATCGGGCGCGCGGCGCTGTGGGGCAGCGCCGGCGTGCATGCGGCGCTCGGCGCGCTGCTGACGGCGGCGACGCTGTCGCCCGACATCATCGACCGCTTCTCCGACAAACGCCCGCGCGGCCTGCGCGAAGCCGCCGCCTGGGCGCAAACCGCCGAGCGCATCGAGGCGGAGGTCGCAACGCTCGCCCAGACCGGCCCGGTCACGGCCATCGTCGTCGACCATCGCGCCGCTTTTTTCGAGCTGGCCTATCAGTGGCGCGACCGCGCGGCGCCGCCGGCCCCGCTGCGCATGTGGGTGCTCGGCCCCGCCGCCGGCAATCACGCCGAAGCGGCTGCGCCGATGCGCGCGGCGGACGGCGAACGCGTGCTGGTGGTGTCGATGACGCCCGGCTACTGGACCCGCATCGCCGGCGATTTCCAAAGCTTCGCGCCGCGCGACGCCGCGGAGATTCCGCTCGGCGGGGACGCCGTGCGCACCTTGGCGCTGGCCGAGGCGTCAGGCTTTGCGCCGGCCCCGCGCGACGCGGCGTTCATGGCGGACTTTCGCTGACGCCGCAGCGCGTCAGCTGAGATCGATGCCGAGATCCTGCGCCAGCACGGCGATCAGGCGCGAGTGGCGCCGGTCGATCGCCTCCCAGGTCCAGTCCTCGATGCTGTCGATGTCGCGCGTGATCGCCCAGATCGGCGCGCCCGGCGTCTTGAAATACAGATCGCGCTTCTCGGCATAGGATTTCCGCGCCGCGATCTTGTTTTGCGCGCGCGTCAACAAAATCCAGTTGCCCAGCAGATGGGCGTAGCGCGCGCGCAATTCCGGCGTCGGAAAATTCGGCTCCCATGAGCGCCCGCCCGACGGCGGCAGGATGTGTTCGACGGTGACGTCGTCGCCGCGCACGTTCGGCACAGCGCCGCCCGGCAGCGCCGCGTTGACGCGCGCCGACAGCACCCGACGCAATCCGGAATCGGTCTTGTTGTCGCGACGGAACGGCCCGCGCACACGCGCCAAGAGCGCACGCGACTCCGCCAGAGTCAGCGACACCGCGCCGCCCGGGCCGTACAGTTTCTTTTTGTCGGCGCCGGCCAGCCAGACGCGGGCGAGGCGCGCGTCCTTTTCTTCCTGGATCTGGTTCAGCGCCATGGCGAAGATCAACAAATCCATGCCGCGCACGAAGGTCGCGACCGCGTCGTGATCCTGCCCGAATTCGGCGAGGAAGCGCACCACCGGCGCCACCCAGGATTTGCTTGCGGTGTTGTGCATGCACAAAAGCCGCCGATTGACGTCCTTGGTGTGCGGGCCCGCGTCCACTGCGGCGTCGTTCACGGCCCGCAACGTCGCGCCGAATTGCGGCAATTGCCGTTGCAGAAACTCGTTCGGGGACGAGCGCTCCTCGATGGCGCGGCGAAATGCGCCGAGATCGCCCGGCGACAAGATCGGTTCGCCGTACAGCAATTGCGGCACGATTTCGATGAGCCTGGCGAAGGCGTCGCGCCCCATATCGTCTTCGAGCGATTCCCACTGGCGGGCCGCGGCTTCGGCGTCCTCGTCGCTCAGCTGCGCGCGCTCGAGGAGCTCGGATTTCAACACGTCGGGACCGGACGGGAGCCGGCCGGCGCGCGTCATCGCGTTGAACACGGTGAGCGCTGCGCCGCGCTCGCCGGCGTCGATGATGTTGAACAGCGTGGCGCGGCAGATATAGGTCGCGAAGGCGTCGAGCTGCGTCGTGCTCATGCCGTCGAGCAGGCGCCAGATGACTTCCGCCGCCGCGCACAGCAGGCCCTGCGAATCCGTGACCGTGCCTTCCGCCTCGGCCAGCGTGCGGAAGCGCCCGGGTTTCTGCACATATTCGTGGTAGAAGTTCTCGTCGGCCGGCCGCAGCCGCAGCCGCGGCGTCGCATTGTCGAGCAGGATCAGGCTCTGATAGAGCGGCGCGCGGTGCGAGATGCGGTCGCGCGCGTAGGCGAGAATCATCGTCAGCGTCGTAATGCGTTGCTGACCGTCGGCGATTTCGACCTCGCGCATGCCGTCGCGCACGAACACCATCTGGCCCACGAAATAGAACGAGGCGCGCCGCTCATACGCGCCGCGCAAATCCTCGATCAGCTGGCCGATCTCGCTTTCTTCCCAGACATAAGGCCGCTGGTGGCGCGGGATGCGCATCACCTGCTGTCGCGACAAAAGCGTCGACAGGCTCTCGATCTGGGCGGTCAGGCCGATCGGGGGGTCCCCAAAGGGCGAAGCCATGGCGTACGTCCCCACTCGCTGCGCGTTTGCGGCGTATCGGCGCGTTCGCGCCGCGGCGCTCTTCAGGGCGCTCTGCATTGCGCACGCCGCAATGTTACGCGGCCGTCATCCCCTGAATGAAGAGGTGACAATCTGAATGCAACATGAATTACACCGCGAGCGCGCGCGCCGCCATGTAGCCGCGTGAGGCGGTCGCAGTCGTCAAGGCGGCGCAGCGCGCAGCATCGGTGCACCACACCGCGCCCGGCCGCGCGACGCCATCGCGCGCGCCGGAGACGTCGCGGGTGCGGCGCGCCACCGCCGCGCCGGAATCCAGCCACAGCGCGGGACGCGGCGCCGCGGCGCGCAGCGCATCGACCAGCAGCGGAAAATGCGTGCAGGCGAGCGCCACAGCGTCGATGTCGCCGCCGCCCGGCGCGCCGAACAGTCCGTCCACCGCATCCTTGATGGCGCTTGGATCCGCCGGCCGGCCGGCGAGGCGCGCTTCAGCGGCCAACACAAGCGCGCTTGATCCGTAGCGCACCACGCGCACGTCAGCGGCGTGGCGCGCGATCAAATCGTCGGTGTAGGGCCGGCGCACGGTGGCCGGCGTGGCCAGCAATCCGATCACGCGCGTGCGGCTTTGCGCGGCCGCCGGCTTGATCGGCGGCACGACGCCGACGACGGGAATCGACAGCGTCGCGCGCACGGCGTCCAGCGCGATCGTGCTCGCCGTGTTGCACGCGACGACGACGACGTCAGGCGCAAGCCGCGCCGCGGCGGCCGCGATCACCGCCGGCACGCGCGCGCGCAAATCCGCATCGCTTTTTTCGCCATAGGGCAGCCAGGCATTGTCGGCGACGTAATCGATCTCCGCGTCGAGCCCCGCAGCGACGATCGCATCGGCGATGGAGAGCCCGCCGACGCCGGAATCGAACACCAGAATGCGCGTCATGCCGGCGCAGCCAAACCGTACAGCGCCGCCGGCGCGCCGGCGTTTCGCGCCCAATACTGGTCGCCATAGGAAAAATGCCACCACTCGTGCGGATGCGGCGCAAAGCCGGCTTCGATCATCACCCAGTGCAACACGCGGCGATTGGCGCGCGCCTCCTCCGCCGAAAAGCTCCACTGCGTGGGATCGAGGCGTTCGAAATAATCGGGCTGCGACAGCGGCGCGGGATCGTCGAACAGCGACCCCATCCACAACGGCGTCGCGTCCTCGCGCCACACCAGCGTGACGTCCACCGCGCCGCCGGTTTCGTGCGGCGCCGGACGATCGCGATCGACCGTCGGCGCCGACCAGTATTTCGCCGTCTCGGCGCGGATCGCGGCGTCGTCCCAATCGGGATGGCGCGCGCGCAGCGCGGTCGGCGTCCACACGTCATGGAAATAGGCCTGCACGGCGCGCGGGCGCCAGGCGTCGTGCAGCCACAAGGCCAGGCCGCTGCGCGACAGGCGCGCATCGACCGATTGCAGCCGCTGCGCCACGCCGACGCGCGCAAACAAGCCGTCGATCGCGCCGGGCGCCGCGCCCCAATAGGGCGGGTTGCGTGCGTGCGCGTAATGATTTCGTCCGCGCACGCCATAATCGCGGACATCGACGAGCGGCTCCGCCGCGGCTGCGCCGTCATGCGCAATCGGCCATGGCGTCAAGGGCTTAGCGCGGGCGCGCAGGGCCGAGAAATCAGCCAGCGGGCGCGTGCGGAGCGGCTCCAGATCGGGGCACATTTCTGTGTAAGAAATCCTTTACCAGTTTCCCTAATTCTTGCGTTTGGGTTACTGACTAGCGGAGGGCTTTGGGTCAACGATTCGATTGCGTCTCACCCGCCGATCGAAGCGATCCGCTCAGGGGTATCAACATGAATCCGGTCGGAACTTCGTCCATCGTTTTTGTCACCTTGTCGGGCCTGTTCTGGGGCGGCTGGGTCGTCGGATCGCAGACGCCTGAGGGCCAGGAAGCGCTAGCGCGCGCCTACGCCGCGTACGCGTCCCAGCAATCCGAACACAACGAAGACCTGTTCGCGCCGACGGCGCTGCGCGCGCTCGTTTGCGGCGCCGGGGCCAGCGCCGATGCGCGCCAGGAAGCGCGGCCCTGTCTGGCGGTGGTCGCGGCCGGCAAGCTGTTCGTGATCGACGCCGGCGCCGGCGCCGCCGACGCGCTGCAGGGCCGCAACGTCCCGCTCAACCGGCTCGAGGCCGTGCTGTTGACGAACGCCGGCTTCACGCAAACCGCCGATCTCGACGTGCTCTATCAGCGCGCCGCCTTCGGCCGCACCAATCAGTTGCTCCCGGTGTACGGCCCCGGCGACACGCAGCGCATGGTCGAAGGGCTCAACGCCGCCGGCGGGCTGGACGGCATCGCCAGCGGCCTTCAGGCCTGGGCGCCGGCGCCTGAGCCGGGCCGCTCCGTGATCGTCTATGAAGCGGAAGGCCTCATCGTCTCGGCCTTCACCACGGACGAGGATTTCGACGTCGGCCGCGTCGGCTATCGCTTCGATTATCGCGGCCGCTCGCTCGTCGTCGCCGGCGACGGTCGCGCCGAATGGGCGCACGCAGCAGCCAATGCGGACGTCGTTCTGCATGGCGCGCAATCGCAGGCGCTGTCGCAATTGCATTCCCCCGCCTCGCCGCTGGCCACGGTCGCTGAGGTCGCCGCGGAAGCGCGCCTGGCGAACGCCGGCACCGTCGTGCTCACCGGCGCAGCTGACGATTCCGTATCGGCGGCGATCCAGGTCAGCGAAGCCCGCGCCGCGGGCCTGGACGACGTCATCGCCGGCCGCATCGGCATGCTGCTCGAGCTGCCGCTGGCCAACCAGGATGTGAACGTCCGCCCGCTCTAAACCGCGCGCCGGACCAGCCCATGCAACGGCCCCGCCTATGCGGGGCCGTTTTGCTGTGCGCCGCCTCGCCTTCGCCGCACGCTTCTCCTAAGCGTGGCGCATGCGCGCTGTGCTTCTAGCGTGCGGCGTGGTTGCGGCGGCCGCTCCGCCGGCCTTCGCCGAGCGCATCACGATCGAGTACCGGGCACGGGCGTTCGGCGTTGCGCCGCTGGGCGCCGCGACGCTCGACATCGACGTCGGCGACGACGACTACCGCATCGTCAGCACCGTGCGGTCGGGCGGCCTGTTGGCGCTGTTCGACCAGACCGAGCTGACCGCGCTGGCTGAAGGCGCGATCGACGCCGCCGCCGTGCGCAGCAGCCGCTACGATCTCGATCACCGCTACGCCCGCAAGCATCGCGTCACGACGCTGCGTTGGACCGCGGCCGGCGTCGAGGCGGCGATCGCGCCGACCTATCGGTTGTGGGGCGACCCGCCGGTCAGCGAGGCCCAGCGCCGCAGCGCGCGCGATCCGCTCTCAAGCCTTGTCGCGATGAGCGTCGATGTCGGGCGCAGCGGCCGCTGCGAAGGGGCCTACCCGACCTTCGACGGGCGCTTCTTTTATGTGTTGACGCTGGAGCGCGGGCGCGCGGCGCGTCTGGACGATGCGGCGTACTCCGGGCCCGCGCTGCGGTGCGGCGTGCGCTATGAGCCGGTGTCCGGCTTTGAGCCGAGCGACGGCGGGCGACGGCTGCGCGCGCGGCGCGGCGAGATCTGGTTTGCCACCGATGCGGCAGGCTTCGCCCCGCCCGTGCGCTTCAGCGCGCCGCTGCCGCTGGGCGAGGCGGGCATTTATGTGCAGCGCATGCGCCGCATCGCCGTGTCTGTCGAGCCGGCGCCCGGCGCCGCACAATAGAAACGCCCCGGCCCTTTCAGGCCGGGGCGTTCCCCTCTTTGCCCCCTCCCGGACGCGCTATGGCTTAGTATCGCGCGCGGAGCGTAACGCCGTAGGTCAACGGATCGCCAAGGAACGCGCCGTACGACCCGCCTTGCAGCGGCACGTCGAAGGTGATCTGCGCATAATCCTCGTCGGTCAGGTTGCGGCCCCAGAACTCGATCGAATAACGCTCGTCGGCGGTCGACAGGCCAAAGCGCGCATTCACCAGCACGTAAGACGGCTGAATCTTCGCGGGATCGAGGTTCGACCCCGTGTTCTGATCAGAGACATACCGGCTGTCGATGTAGAACAGCGCCAGCGCCGCATCGTTCAGGATCGGACGCTCATAGGTGAGCGATCCGGTCGCGGTCCACAGCGGCGCGTTGGTCAGACGCGAACCTGGCAGACGCGAGTTCACCAGCGCGCCCGTCACCGGGTTCGCCGAGGCGGCGACCCAGCCGCTGTCGTCGCCATATTCGGCCTCGGTGTACGCCACGCCGCCTTGGAACGACATGCCTTCGATCGGAAGGCGCCAGATCGCGTCGAGCTCGACGCCCTGTGAGGTCACTTCCGGCACCGAGGTGACCTGGAAGCTGACGCCGTTGAACGTGTTGAGCTGATAGTTCTGGTACTCGTTGAAATACGCCGCGAGGTTCAGCACCAACGCACCGTCGAACCAGTTCGTCTTGGCGCCGATTTCATAGGCGTCGACGATCTCGGCCTCGAACGCGGTGTTGTAGGCTGCGCCCGGCGTGCCGACGAAGCCGAAATTCCGGTCGAGGTTGAAGCCGCCGCCCTTATAGCCGCGCGACACCGAGAGATAGCCCGACACATTGTCGGTGAACTCGCGGCGGGCCGAGACCACGCCCGACCACTCCTTCTCGTCGCGATCCTGGCTGCGCGTGCCGCCGTCGAGGTCGGTCCGCAGGATGGGATTGCAATAGGCCGAGCGGAGCGTCGCGACGACCGTGCGCAGGCCGGCCACTGACGGCTGCAGATTGGTGTTGCAGTTCGCGAAGCCCGCAAGCGTGCCGGCCGGCAAGCCGAGCGGCGATTCCAGCGCGGCGGCTTGCGCGGAGAGAATGCCGGCGGAGCTGAAATCGGTCTGGAAGCGGCCGTCGAGCTCCTTCGATTCCTGCGTGTAGCGCAGGCCGATGGTGAGCTGGGTGCGATCGTCGAGCGAGATGATGTTGTGCGTGAACACAGCGAGCGACTCGCTGGTCTGCTCGTAGAGATCGTTCACGCCCGAACCGGCCGGCACCGTGCCCAGGAAGGCGAACGGATTGGCGCCGTTGAAGCTCGCAGCGCTGGCTGCGCCGAGCGTCGCGAAATACTGGCCGAACTGCGTTCCCGCCGCGAGCGTGTCCGTGCGGGTCAGCTTTTCGTCGGCATAGAACAGGCCCACGAGCCAATCCACCGGGCCGTTTTCGCCGGCGAGGCGCACTTCCTGCGTGAACACTTCGAAGCCGAAGCCCGACGACCCGTCGCTGGCGCGGCCCCACAGGTCCGCGGAGGAGAAGTCGGAGTCTTGGCCCTGCGCGTACGACCAATCGCGATAGGCGGTGACCGAGGTCAGCGAGGCCCAGCCGAGGTCGTAGTTCGCCTCGCCCGACACGCCCCAATCTTCCAGCTGCTGGTCGTAGCTCTGATTGGCGAAGGCGTTGCGCTCTTCGATGTCGCCACCGCCGAGGCGACGGCCCAGCGAGGCGATCGCCGTCGCGGTGGTGGCGCCGGGCGGGAACGTGCCGGCGATCGGCGTGCCGTACCCGCCGAGGGCGCCGAGGATCGCTTGCTGCGCGGTGGCGCCGACGATCGGGCCGCCGCCATTGCCCGGAAAGCCGACG
Organism: Hyphomonadaceae bacterium; assembly: GCA_033764725.1. Taxonomy (GTDB): domain Bacteria; phylum Pseudomonadota; class Alphaproteobacteria; order Caulobacterales; family Aquidulcibacteraceae; genus RI-43. Next base: position 49,392 of record JANRIR010000014.1, on the reverse strand, counting down.
ACGCCCTGCGAGCCCGACTGCGTGCCGTTCAGAACGCGCGGATTATAGTACACGCCGGCGCAGCAGGTTTCATCGCGCTCGGTGTAGTCGGCGATGAAGCGGAAATCGAAATCGCTGGTCGGCGTCCACACCGCCTGGCCGCGCACAGTCCACAGATCGCGATTGTTGGAATCGGTCTGCTGGCCGGCCTGGTTGGTGACGTTGACGAAGCCGTCGCGCGTCGAGCGGGCGCCGAACAGGCGCAGGCCAAGGACATCCTCGATCAGCGGCCCGGTGACGTAGCCGGCGACGCGCTGCTCTTCGTAATTGCCGTAGGTCGCTTCGACCTCGGCGCCGAAATCGTTCATGTCCGGACCGGCGGTACGGACGCTGATCAGACCCGCCGAGGTGTTGCGGCCGAACAGCGTGCCCTGCGGGCCGCGCAGCACTTCGATCTGGCTCATTTCGCCGAGGTCGGTCAGCGCAACGCCGTTGCGCGCGCGATAGACGCCGTCGACGAAGATGCCGACCGCCGATTCAAGACCGGGGTTCGAGCCCTGCGTGCCGACGCCGCGGAGACGCGCGGTGGCGGAGGTTTCGTTTTCGGAGACGTTGAACTGCAGCGCCGGCGCGACGTTCGCCAGATCCTGCATGTCGCGGATGCCGGCGTTCTGGATCAATTCGGCGGTCACGGGCGTCACCGCGATCGGCACGTCCTGCAGCGCGCTTTCGCGGCGGGTGGCGGTGACGACGATTTCTTCCGACTGCTCCTGCGCCAGCGCTTCGCCGTTGGCCAAGATCGCGGCGGTCGCCGATGCGGCGTACAGCCAGAAATTCCGTCGAATGGCGGTCATGTCTCTTCCCTCTCTGCGTCCGCGCGCGCGCGCGACGACGTGTGTTCATCATCGCTTAATCGCGTGCGGACGTGATTTAACCGTTAATTGCGCTTCACTTTTGCGGCCCCGCCCCCAGCGCCTAAGGGTCACTTAAGCTTACTCAAGCGTGTGGTCGAGGCCCTGCAGCGCACGCGCTTCAATTGTGGCCTTGGAGCAACAGAAATGCGGCTGTTTGCAAGCGATTGAACAAGGTTCAGGCGCCGGCGCTCATGACATGGTCGACAGCCGCGCACGGATGATCGCACGCCAATCGGGGGCGTCGTCGCCGTCATGCGACCAGGCCTCCTCGGCGAGGGCGCGCCAGAACGCATCCGTGCGCACAGCGTCGGTCAAAGTGTCGCGCACAAGATCGGCGCACGCCGCCGCGGCGGCTGCGAACGGTTCGATCTGCGGCGGCAGACGCCGCGTGACCGCGCGTTCCACGGCGCGCGCGACGGCGCCGGGCGCGCCTGACGCGTCGACGCCGATTGACACCATGCCGCGCGCGCCCGCCGCGCCGAGCGCAATATCGCTGTGCGCCGGCGCGTCGATCTTGACGAACATGGCGCCGGCTGCGCGCGCCGCGAGCCGCGCGCGCGTGGCCCGCGGCGCGTCCGGCGCCATCGCCACCAGTGCGGCGCCGCGCAGATCGGCGGCGCGCCATGTTCGACGACCGCCGTTCGCCGAACGCGCGGCGAAGCGCCTCACGCCCGCGCCGCACGCCGCGCAGCGCTCGGCGAGATCGTCCAGAGCGGCGTGCGCGCCGATGACGATGACGGCGCGGCCGGCGAGATCGAGAAACACCGGCAAAGTGGGAAACAGGCCGGTCACGCGGCGCTCCAGGCGCGCGGTCTGACCTTAGCCGGCGGCAATGGCGTCCGGCGTCGGCTGGGCCGCCCGCAGCAGCGCCAACTTCACGGCGTCGTCTGCGCCGAGGCGCGCCCGGGAGAGAATGTGCGCGATCGCGTCCTCGATGGAGTCCAGCGCGACGCCCGGCGACAGCGCCGCCTCGACGCCGTGGGTGTGCATGGCGATGATGCGTTCGTCGTCGCTCAGCAGCCGCTCATTGAGCTTTTCGCCGGGCCGAAGACCGATGAAGGTCATAGGAATATCGCTGTGCGGGCGTTTGCCGGCGAGATGGATCATGTCGGCGGCGAGATCGGCCACGCGCACCGGCGCGCCCATGTCCAAGAGATAGGCGACGCCGCGCTCCTCCGGCGCGTCTAGCGCGACCGCGGCGGCATGCAGAATGAACGCCGCCGCCTGCCCGACCGTGATGAAATAGCGCTCGATATCGGGGTGGGTGACCGTGACCGGCCCGCCCTCGGCGATCTGGCGTTCGAAGATCGGCGTCACGGACCCGGCCGATCCCAGCACGTTGCCGAGACGCACGACGATGCGCCGCGGGCCCGCCGCGCCGGCGGCGCGATCGAGCGCCTGGGCGTAGAGCTCGCCGAGCCGCTTGGTCGCGCCCATGACGCTGGAGGGATTCACCGCCTTGTCGGTTGAGACGAACACGATGTGCGCGCCGGTTCGCGACGCGGCGTCGAACACCGATTTTGCGCCGCCGACATTCGTCAGCGCCGCCTCGCTGGGATGATCCTCCAGCAGCGGAACGTGCTTGTAGGCGGCGGTGTGGAAGATGATGTCGGGGCGCGTACGCTCGACCCAGCGCTGCGTCGCCGCGCGGTCGCGGATGTCGCACAGCGCGTGCGTGCGCGGGATCGCCGGCGCAAGGGCGGCCATCCGCCGGTCTATCTCGAACAGATTGAATTCGGAATTGTCCATCAGCACGAGACGGGCGGGGCCCAGCGCGGCGACTTGCGCGCACAGCTCGGCGCCGATGCTGCCGCCCGCGCCCGTGATCATGACGACGCGACCGGCGCAAACCGGCTGCGTGAGCGCGCCATCGAGCATCCAGCGCGACTGGCCATAGGCGTCTTCAATGAGCAGCGGCGACAGCGCGCCGGCGGCGTCGGCCTTCAGCGCGCGTCCGCCGATCGCGCCGACGATGGGGATGATCGCGCGCGCATGCGCGAGCCCATCGCCGACCAGAACGAGACGCGCGCCGCGGGCCGCAGGCAGCACATCGAGCGCGCCGCCGACATCGGCTACGCCGCCCAGCACCTTGAGGCCTGGCATGCTCGTCGCGGCGACGGCGTCGCACAGGAAGGCGCCATCGAGGCGGACGCTTTGTGAAAGAAATGCGACGGCGCGCTGGTCGCCAATGGCGTAGGTGCGGGCGTCAGACATGGCGCTGGGCGAGGCCAGAGGACCATCCATGCTTCACCTGCGCTGCAAATCCCACCGCTGAACGTTGTAACCATGACGGTCCGGCAAGTCCACGCTGCGGCTGCACGAAGTCCAACATGATGCAATCCTGCCGCGATTCGACGCCGAGGCTGGACTAAAATTCAGCGTCGATCCCGGGGCGGCCGTTCGTGGCGACCACGCTCAACGGGGCGTCGAGCGGCCCCGGCCCCAAGGCCACGCGACCGCCTGCGGCCGCCACCAGCGCCAGCCCGCCGGCCACATCCCACAGCATCGCGCCGCTTTCGGCATAGGCGTCGGCGCGCCCGGCGGCGACGCAGGCCAGCGCCGACGCCGCCGAGCCGAGCATCCGCACTTTGCGCCACGCCATCAGCCGGCGCATCAACAGAGCCTGCGCCGCAGCGTCGGTCGCCATGCGGGCGGGGATGCCGGTCTGCAGCACGCCGCGCGCGGCCGCGTGCGTGGTCGAGACCACGATCGGGGCGCCGTTCAAGGTCGCGCCGCGCCCAACCACGCCCTCGAACCGCTCGCCGAGCGCAAAGCAATCGACGACGCCGACGATCGGCGCGCCGCGCACGACCAGCGCGATCGACACCGCGCAATGCGGATAGCCGAGCGCGTAATTGACGCTGCCGTCGAGCGGATCGACGGCCCAAAACGCCTCGGCTTCGGCGCCGTCCACCCAGCCCGCCTCCTCCGACAGGATCGGCAACGCCGCCCCGCGCCGGAGCGCGGCCACGATCAGCGCCTCGGCGCGCTTGTCGGCGTCGATCTTCACTTCGCGGCCGATTTCAGCGTCGACGCGCCCCCACGCTGCGCGGTGTTCACGCAGAGCTTGGCCCGCGTCCGCGGCGGCGGCGCGCGCCAGCGTCAGCGCGTGATCGAGATCGATGTCGGCCATCGCCTCGTCATAGGGGCTTGCAATTCGCTTGGCCACTTGACGGAGTAAGGCGCGACGGTCAGCGGCGGGGGTGGGCATGGCGGCGGCAGGGCGAAGCGGCCCCGAGCGCACGGCGCCGAGCGCGTCCGCCGCCGAGCGCCGCGGCGCAGAGGACGGCGCGCGCAACGAACCGCCGCCGCATGCGGATGCGACGAGCGCGTTCGAACGCGACATCGCCGCCGCCCTCGCCGCGCAGCATGACGGCTTCGCGGCGCGCCGCGCGGCAGCGGCGACCGAAGCGCTGCGCGCCTTGCGCGCCGAAACCCACGCGCCCGACCTCGCCGGCGTCGCCGCCGAAGCGAAACTCACGCTGCGCCAGATCGAGGCGCGCTTTGCGCCCGAGGCTGCGCCGGCGCGCGAGCGGGCGGCGCGCGCCAGGGCCGATCTCGACGGTTTCCGGCGCGCGCACGGCCTGCGGCGCGGCGCGGTCTATCCCGCATCGACGCTGCTGCAGAGCGCGCAATTGGCGCTGGCGGCGCTGTTCGAGGCGGCGTTCAGCGCCACACTGTTCGCCGAGGAAGCCGAACAGGGTCTGCTCGGCGGCGCCGCGATCGCGGTGGGCTTATCGGGCGCGAATGTGACGTTGGGTTTTCTCGGCGGCTTTCTTGGCCTGCGCTATCTGCAGCATGTCGGCCTCGCCGCGCGCCTCGCCGGCGGCGCGGCGCTCGCGATCAGCTTCGCCCTCGGCCTCGCGCTCAACTGGTTCGCCGCGCAATGGCGCCAGGCCGCGCTCGGCGCCGATCAGGATTTGTACGCGCCTGGCCGCTTCGATCTCCTGGGGCTGACCGAGCCGCAATCGGTCATCCTGCTGATGCTGGGCGGCGGCGTCTGGGTGTTCGCCGCGCTCAAGGGCTATTCCGGCTTCGACGACCCCTACCCCGATTATGGCAAGATGGACCGCGCCGCGCGCGACGCGGACGAGGCGGTCGCCGCCGTGCGCGAGGACGCGCGTGAGGCGCTCGAAGAGGCGGTGGCGCCAGCCCGTGCGGCGCTGAACGCGACGCTTGACGCGCTGCGCGCCGCCGCGCGCGAGCGCGCTGCAATCTACGACGCCGCCGCCGACGCAGTCGCCGCCGTCGACGCCGAGGCCCGACAGGCCGACCGACACGCCGCGAGCGCCGTGCAGGCCTATCGCGCAGCGAACCGGGCGGCGCGATCGACGCCCGCGCCGCCGGGCTTCGATCGCCCGCTGCCGGTTCCGCCGCCGGACGGCGATCCGCTCGACGCCGTCGCCGCCGCGCTGGAGGCCGCGCAGCAGCGCGATGCGGCCGCGCAGGCGCAAGCGGTCGCCCAGCTCGAGGCTTTGGCGGCCGATGTCGAGGCCATCGCCGCGCGGCTCGCGGGCGCGTGACCCGGCGGCGCGCGCGACGGCGCCAGGATGCGCTCGGGGCGGCGCTGATCGCGGTCGCCTTCGCCGCGCTGGCGGCGATGGCCGCCGCGGGATTTCTGCTGCGTCCGCCGCCGACCGATCCCGACACCTTGTGCCGCACCGATCGCGGCGTGGCGCAGCACACGATCGTGCTCGTCGACGCCACCGACGCGCTCGAGCCGCGCCATCGCCGGCGGCTGCGCGCGGTCGTCGAGCAGGAGCGCGCGCGCCTTGCGCCTTATGGGCGCTTGACCATCGCGCGCCTCAGACCGGCGCGGCCGAGCGACCCGGAGATCCTGTTTTCGCTGTGCACGCCGCGCGCGGGCGAAGACGCCAATCCGCTGTTCGAGAATCCGCAGAAAATGCAGGCGCATTGGGATGCGGCGTTCGGCGCGGCGATGACGCGGGCGCTGCGACGCGCCGGCGCGTCCTCCGCCGCGCAGGCGTCGCCGATCACCGCCGGGTTGCGCGCGATCGCCGCCGACGTGACCTTCACCGCCGACATTCAAGCGCGGCGCATCGTGCTCGTCAGCGATTTGCTGGAATTTAATCCACAGGGATTTTCGCTCTACGCCGATGGCGTCGATTTCGCCGCGTTCGCCGCCAGCCGCGACGGCGCCGCCGGGCCGCCGGACTTGGAAAATGTCGACGTGCGCGTCGTGACGCTCGATCGCGACGACCAGGCGGCGCGACAGGCGCGTGCGCGCGCTGTGTTTTGGGCGCCATACTTCGACGCCGCATCAGCGCGCAGCGTGGAATTCGACGCCGCGCCCTGAGCCCGGCGCTTTCATCTCCATCGACTCGCGCTAACGTCACGCCATTGCAATAAATCAGGCGAGGCGCGCGTGGCTTTCTCTTGGCAAGGCGACAGCGGACGGTGGTACCCGGTGGACGTGGCGCGCTCCAAGCGCTCCTGGGAGCCGGTCGGCGGCGTGTACATGTTCGTCAAGCCAAGCCCGGACGAGACGATGGAATCCGGCGGCCCTGTGATGCTCTACATCGCGCACACGCACAGCCTCGCGGAAGCGCTGGCGCGGCACGACATGTGGGCCGCGGCCGATCAGCTCGGCGCCAAGGAGATCCATCTGTTGGCGGCGCCGGACGAGCGTCAGCGCGAGGCCATCTTCAACGACATCCTCAACGCGCACACGCCGATTCTGAACCGCCAAATGCTGCGCCGCGTGGCTTAAGCCTGCACCGCTAAAGCGGCGTCCATTCCTCATGCGCCGGCAACGGCGCGAAGATGTCGTCGAGCACGCGATCGGTCACGCCTTCGAGCGTCGCAGGCGACCATTTCGGCGCGTTGTCCTTGTCGATAATGACGGCGCGCACGCCTTCGATGAAATCGTGGCGATGCACGACGCGGCAGGCGATGCGGTATTCCATGCGCATCACATCCGCGAACGCGGCGCAGCGCGCGCCTTCGCGCACCTGCCGAAGCGCGACCTTCAAGGTTTGCGGCGATTTCGCGCGCAGCGTTTCAAGCTGCGCGGCCGCCCAGGCGCCGCCGTCCGCCGCCAGCGCCGCGACAATCGCTTCGACCGAGTCGAACCCGAACAGACGATCGAGCGCGACATCCGCGGGGACGACCGGCGCGCCGTCGGATTCATCCAGCGCATCGAGCCCGGAGCGCAGCGCCCGCGCGGGATCAGGCATGTCGGCGGCGCCGGCGATCTGCGTGCGCACCGCGGCCAGCAAGGCGCTTGGCGCATAATGCGTCGCGACGCCGGCGGAGACGCACTCCTTCCCCTTCAAACGCGCGCCGGTGAGCGCAAGCCAGACGCCAAGCGCCGGCTGCGGCAGGCGCGGCAAGAACCAGCCGCCGCCGACGTCGGGAAAAAGGCCGATGCCGGTTTCCGGCATGGCGAATGTGGTGCGTTCGGTGGCGACGCGAAACGCGCCATGCACCGAGATGCCGACGCCGCCGCCCATCGTCACGCCGTCGATCAGCGCGACATAGGGCTTCGGATAGGACTGGATGAGATGGTTGAGCCGGTACTCGGTGTGAAAGAACGCCCGCGCCGCCGCGCCGTCGCTGGCGCCGCTTTCGGCGAGCATGCGAATATCGCCGCCGGCGCAGAACCCGCGCGTGCCCTCGACGTGATCGACGAGCACGACCGTGACGTTCGGATCGTCGCGCCAGGCGCTGAGCGCTGCGATCATCGCGGCGCACATCTCCGCATTGAGCGCGTGCAGCGCAGCCGGCCGATTGAGCGTGATGCGCCCCACCCTGCCTTCGACGCGCGCGATGATCTCCGGCTCTGTCGACATCGCTTTCCTCAACGCAGAGCGGCGATCGCCGGCGCGGTGTGATCGGTGAACACGCCGTCGACGCCCAGGTCGGCGAATTGCGCGATCTCGCCCTCGAGATCGCCGCGCGTGCGCAGGTAATCGGGGGCCTCGGGATCGCCGCGGCGGCGCTCCAGCGGCAGGAAATAATTCTCCGCCCGGAACGTCCAGACATAGACCTTGAGATCGACGAAATGCGCGCGGCCGACGAGATTGGTCGTGGGCAAGGACCGCCCCTGCGCATCGCGCGGAATGATCAGCGACTTCTCCACGCCGATCGCATCCGCGTATTGGGCGATTGCGCGCAGCCCGTCATTGGCGACCATGTCGGCGTAGCGCCGCGCGGGTTCGTCCGCGGGGCCGCCGCCGGCGGCGATCAATTGTACGCTTTCGACATTGGCGAACGATCCGAGCTCGGCGAGGCGCCGCAGCGGGGCGATTTCGAAACATTGCGCGAAAATGCGCGGCCCGGCGCGCTCGCGACGCCACGCGCCGACCCGGTCCATGAACTCGACGGACATGTCGAGACCCACGCTTTGGAAATGGCGCGGATGTTTGAGCTCGGGACAGACGCCTACGCCGCCTTCAAGCGCGAGACGCAAAACCTCGTCGAAGGTGGGGATGGTTTCCTGCCCGTCGAAATAGGCCGATCCCGGCCGCAGGTCCGGCAGGCGCTCCTTGCAGCGCAGCGTCTTCAATTCCGCCAACGTGAAATCTTCAGTGAACCAGCCGCTGACCTCGACCCCGTCGATCCGCTTCACGGTGCGGCGATCGGCGAACTCGGCGCGCGCCGCGACGTCCGTCGTGCCGGAGATTTCGTTCTCGTGCCGGCACACGAAGACCCCGTCCTTGCTCAGCACGAGATCGGGCTCGATCACGTCGGCGCCTTGCGCGATCGCCAGCCTGTAGGCCGCGATCGTGTGCTCCGGCCGCTCGCCGCTCGCGCCGCGATGCGCGATCACGATGGGGCGGCGCTGACCCAAGCTAGGCAGAGCGATCTGCGGCAGCGGCGTTTGCGCGCAACCGGCGAGCGCGGCGGCGCCCAGGAGCACGGAGCGCCTGCGCATCACACGCGCTCATCTTGCGGCGCCAATCGCGTCATCATAAGCCCCACAAAAATCATCGTCGCATAGGCGGCGAGCAGAAGCGCTGCGAACGCTTCGCTCAAGCTCGGATCGAGATTGGGAAACACTTGTTCGAAGTTGGAGACGACATAGACGTCGAGCGCCATGCCGGGGAAGGCCAGTCCGATGGCCGCCTCCGCCTCGTCGCCGCGCGCCTCGCCGATGAAGCGCAGCAACAGCGCGGTGATGAGCGCCATCGCCAGGGGCACGCCGATCAGCAGGCCAAGCTGCAGCCGCTCGTCCGGATAGAAAACCAGGTGGCCATAGAAGCGCAAACCGAGCGTGGCCGCGAGCCAGAGGAGAAAGCCGATGGCGCTTGCGCGAAAGATCATGACCGCAACACCTCCCGCGCCACGATCACGCGCATGATCTCGTTGGCGCCTTCGAGGATCTGGTGCACGCGCAGATCGCGCACGATCCGCTCCACTTCATAATCGACGAGATAGCCGTAGCCGCCGTGCAGCTGCAGCGCATCATTGGCGACCTTGAAGCCCATATCGGTGACGAAGCGCTTCGCCATGGCGCAAAACTTGGTGGCGTTCGCATCGCCGGCGTCGAGGCGGCGCGCGGCTTCATACAACAGCGCGCGGCCGGCTTGCAGCTCGGTCTCCATGTCCGCAAGCTTGAACTGCGTGGCCTGAAAATCCGACAGCGCCTTGCCGAATTGCTTGCGCTCTTGCGCGTAGACAAGGGCGCGGTCGAACGCGTCCTGCGCCCCGCCGAGCGAACAGGCCGCGATGTTGAGCCGCCCGCCATCGAGCCCGCGCATCGCGTACTTGAAGCCGTCGCCCTCGGGGCCGATGCGATTCTCGGCCGGCACGCGGCAATCCTCGAAGATCACCTGCGCCGTCTGCTGCGCTTTCCAGCCCATTTTGCGCTCGTTCTTGCCGAACGAGAGGCCGGGCGCGTCCTTTTCCACGAGGAAAGCCGAAACGCCGCCGGCGCCTGGCCCCCCGGTGCGCGCCATCACTACGTAGAGATCCGAGAAGCCGCCGCCCGAAATGAACGATTTCGACCCGTTGAGCACGTAATGCGCATTGCCATCCGGCTGCGCTGTCGTGCGCAGGCTGGCCGCATCCGATCCCGCGTTGGGCTCGGTCAAGCAATAGGATGCGATCAGCTCCATGCTCGCAAGACGCGGCAGAAACCGCTCGCGCTGCGCCGCGTCTCCGAAGCGATCGATCATCCACGAGCACATATTGTGGATCGACACGAAGGCGGCGTGCGACACGCATCCGCGCGACAATTGCTCGAAGATCAGCGCCGCATCGAGCCGCCCCAGGCCGGAGCCGCCGACATCATCGCGCACATAGATGGCCGCAAAGCCCAACGCCGCCATCTCGCGCAAGACGGCGCGGTCGAGCCCGCCCTCCTCTTCCCAGCGCGACGCGTTCGGCCGCAGCCGCGCATCGGCGAACGCGCGGGCGGTGTCCACGATCAGGGTCTGGTCTTCGGTCAGGTCGAAAGGCATCGCGTCAATCCTGGGAGCCGGTCTATAGACGGTCGGCGGCCCGGACCCAAGTGCGCCGCGAGCGGAGGGGCGGCAGTGGCGAACGGCGAAGCGCGGCAAGCGGCTGCGTCCCCTGCGCTGCTGCTGGCGCTGGGCGTGGCGACGCTGTCGGCGATGGACGCCACGATCAAGGTCGCGGCGGAGACCAATCATGTCCTCGTGGTCACGCTCGGGCGCTATGTCTTCGGCTTCGCCTTTGCGGCGATGATCTGGGCGCACGCCGGGCGGCCGCGCATCACCGCCGCGATGTGGCGCGCCCATAGCGTGCGCGGCCTAGTGATCGCGGCTTCCGCCACGTCGTTCTTCTGGGGATTGACGGTGCTGCCGCTGGCCGAGGCGGTGGCGTACGCGTTCTTTTATCCGCTGGTCGTGCCCTTCGTCGCGGCGGCGCTGATCGGCGAGCCGGTGCGGCCGCGCAATCTGGCCGCGATCGCGCTGGGCTTCGGCGGCGTGCTCGCCGCCGCCCAGGGCGCGCCGAGCTTTGCGGAGAATCCGCTGCACGCCTGGGGCGTTGCGTCGGTGATCTTCTCGGCGCTGACGTTCGCGGTGTCGGTGGTGTTGATGCGTGCGCGCGCCCAGACCGACGGCGCGCCGATCGTCGGCCTTTTGGCGACGCTGCTGCCGGGACTGATCGTGCTGGGGCCAACGCTGCTGATCGCGCCGCCGCCACGCTGGACCGATTGGCCGGTCTTCCTACTGATGGGGCTGTTGGCGGCGGCGGGCATGTATCTGGTGGCGCGCGCCTACGCCAAAGCCGAGGCGCAGCGCCTTGCGCCGATCCACTACACCGAATTGCTGTGGGCGAGCGTGATCGGATACCTGTTGTTTCAGGAGATTCTCCGCCCGGACGTGCTGTTCGGCGCGGGGCTGATCATTGTTGCGTGCGTCTGGTCGGCGTGGGAGGAGCGCCGCCTCGCCGCCGCGGCCGGAGACCTCGGATGACCGCCATCCCGATCGACGCCGATCGCACGACGCGCAGCGCGCCTGCGCCGCACGCCCTGAAGATCGCGGTGATCGCACCCTGCTTCAACGAAGAGGCGACGATCGGCGACGTCGTGCGCGGATTTCTGCGCGCGCTGCCGCAGGCGACCGTTTACGTCTACGATAACATGTCGACCGACGCGACCGTCGACCGCGCGCGCGCCGCCGGCGCCGTGGTCCGCCGTGAGCGCGCACGCGGCAAGGGCAATGTCGTGCGGCGCATGCTGTCGGACATCGAGGCCGACATCTTCGTCATGATCGACGGCGACAACACCTACGACGCCGCCGCCGCGCCGCTGCTCATCCAGCATCTGATCGAGCATCGCCTCGACATGGTCGTCGGCGCGCGCAGGCACGCCAGCGATGCGGCCTACAGGCGCGGCCATCAATTCGGCAATCGCGTGCTGACCGGCGTGATCGCAACCGTATTCCGCGCCGACCTCAAGGACATGCTGTCGGGCTATCGGGTGATGTCGCGGCGCTTCGTGAAAAGCTTCCCCGCCCTGTCGCGTGGTTTCGAGGTCGAAACCGAATTGACCGTCCACGCGCTCGAGATCGGCGCCGCGTTCGACGAAGTCGAAACCCTCTATCGCGAACGGCCGGAAGGCTCGGCGAGCAAATTGCGCACGATCCGCGACGGCGCGCGCATCGGGCGCTTCATCGCGCGCCTGATCCGCGAAGAACGGCCGCTGGAATTCTTCGGCGCGCTCGCCTTCGCGCTGATCGCCGCCGCCGCAGCGCTCGCCGCGCCCGTGCTGGTGGAATACATGCAGACCGGTCTGGTGCCGCGGCTGCCGACCTGGGTCGCAGCGACCGGCCTTGCGGTGATGAGCTTTTTCAGCCTCGCCTGCGGGCTCATTCTCGACACCGTCACCAAAGGCCGCCGGGAAGCGCGCCGCCTCGCCTATCTCGCCTTGCCCGCCCCGCACGATCACGCGTCGTGAAGGCCGCGCTGCGTCAGGCGCTGACGTTCGGCGCCGTCGGCGTCGTCGGCTATGTCGTCGATGCGGGAATCCTGTTTGCCGTGACGCCCATGCTCGGCGCCTATGCGGGGCGCATCGTGTCCTATCTGTGCGCCGCGACGACCACGTTCGCGCTCAACCGGCGGCTGACGTTCGGCGTGCGCGGCCGCGCCGGATTGCTCCGGCAATGGGCCGCGTTCGTGATCGCCAACCTCGTCGGCGGCGCGGTGAATTTCGCGGTCTACGCCACGCTGATCGCTGCAGCGCCTGCGCCGCTCGACAATCCCTGGCTGGCTGTCGCCGCAGGGTCGCTCGCAGGCATGGCGCTGAACTTTACGCTCAGCAAGCGCGTCGTGTTTCGCGACTGACGGCGCGCCGCCTTACGCCGCGCGCTTCTCCGCTGCGCCGTTGAACAGGAAATCGTTCCCGTCCCAGGTGACGGTGACGACATCGCCGTCCTTCACGCGGCCCTCGAGGAGCAGGCGCGCGAGCGGATCCTGCAGGTCGCGCTGGATGACGCGCTTCAACGGACGCGCGCCATAGGCGGGATCGTAGCCGCGCCGTGCAAGCTCCGCCTTTGCGCGCTCGTCCAGCGTGATGGCGATGTTGCGATCGGCGAGAAGCTTTTCCAGACGTCGCAACTGGATCTTCACGATCTCGCCCATCTGCGCCTTCTGCAGCCTGCGGAACAAGATGATCTCGTCGATCCGGTTGAGGAATTCCGGGCGGAAGCGCGCCCGCACCTCGCCCAGCACAAGATCGCGCACGTCCTCGACATCGGCGCCTTCGCCCTGTTCGGCGAGGAAATGGGCGCCGGCGTTCGACGTCATGATCAAAATGACGTTCTTGAAGTCCACCGTGCGCCCCTGACCATCGGTCAGGCGGCCGTCGTCGAGCACCTGCAAAAGCACGTTGAAGACGTCGGGGTGCGCTTTCTCGATCTCGTCGAACAGCACGACCTGATAGGGCCTGCGCCGCACGCTCTCGGTCAAGGCGCCGCCCTCTTCATAGCCGACATAGCCAGGCGGCGCGCCGATCAGGCGCGAGACGGAATGCTTCTCCATGTATTCCGACATGTCGATGCGCGTCATCGCCGTATCGTCATTGAACAGGAATTCGGCGAGCGCTTTCGTCAGCTCGGTTTTCCCGACGCCCGTGGGGCCGAGGAACATGAACGAGCCGATCGGGCGATTGGGATCCTGCAGGCCGGCGCGCGCGCGGCGCACCGCGTCGGACACCGCACGCAGCGCCTCGTCCTGGCCGATCACGCGCCCGCGCAGCGCATCTTCCATTTGCAACAGCTTCGCCTTTTCGCCGGCGAGCATTTTCTCGACCGGCACGCCCGTCCAGCGCGACACGACCGCAGCGATCGCTTCGGCGTCGACGATTTCTTTCATCAGCCCGCCGCCCTGCGCCTCCGATGCGGCGATGCGCTTCTCCAGGTCAGGAATCTGGCCGTACTTGATTTCCGAAGCGCGCTGCAGGTCGCCGCGGCGCACCGCGTTTTCGTATTCGTTGTGCAGTCGCTCGAGTTCTTCCTTGGCCTTCGCGCCTGCGGCGAGCTTGCCTTTCTCCGCCGACCATGCGGCCGTGAGCTCGGCCGATTTCGCCTCAAGCTGGGCGATCTCGTCGGCCAGCTTGGCGGCGCGATCCTTCGATCCGGGATCGGTTTCCTTCTTCAAGGCTTCCGCTTCGATCTTGAGCTGCACGAGGCGGCGATCGAGTTCGTCGAGCTCCTCCGGCTTGGAATCGACCTGCATGCGCAGGCGCGAGGCCGCCTCGTCCATCAGGTCGATGGCCTTGTCGGGCAGGAAGCGATCGGAAATGTAGCGATGCGACAATTGCGCGGCCGCGACGATCGCGGCATCGGAGATGCGCACGCCATGGTGCACTTCGTAGCGCTCCTTCAGACCGCGCAGGATGGAGATGGCGTCCTCGACGCTCGGCTCGTTCACGAAGATCGGCTGGAAGCGCCGCGCCAGCGCCGCATCCTTCTCGACATGCTTGCGATATTCATCAAGCGTCGTCGCGCCGACGCAATGCAGATCGCCGCGCGCCAGCGCGGGCTTCAACAGGTTGGAGGCGTCCATGGCGCCTTCGGATTTGCCGGCGCCGACGAGCGTGTGCATCTCGTCGATGAACAGAATGATCTGACCGTCCGCGCTCTGAACTTCGGTGAGCACGGCCTTCAAGCGCTCCTCGAACTCGCCGCGATATTTCGCGCCGGCGATCAGCGCGCCCATGTCGAGCGCCAGGAGGCGCTTGGTCTTCAGGCTCTCCGGCACGTCGCCATTGACGATGCGCAGCGCAAGCCCTTCGGCGATCGCGGTCTTGCCGACGCCGGGCTCGCCGATCAGCACGGGATTGTTTTTGGTGCGGCGGCTGAGCACCTGGATGGTGCGGCGGATTTCCTCGTCGCGGCCGATGACGGGATCGAGCTTGCCTTTGCGGGCGTCTTCCGTGAGGTCGCGCGCATATTTCTTCAGCGCATCATACTGGTCTTCCGCGGATGCGGATTGCGCGGTGCGCCCCTGGCGCAGCGCCTGGATCGCCGCTTCGATCTTCGCCGGCGCGGCGCCGTGCTTCTTCAGGATCTCGGCGGCCTTGCCGTCGGGCGCGATGGCGAGGCCGAACAGCAATCGTTCCGCAGTCACGAAAGCATCGCCGGCCTTGGTCGCCGCCTGCTGCGCGGCGTCTAGCGCCCGCACCAGCGAGGGTGCGGTGTAGAGCCGGTCGCCCCCGCCGGATACTTTCGGCAGCGCCTGGACGGCAGCATCGACATCCGCGCCGACGCGCGCCGGATCGGCCCCGGCGTGACGCAATAGCCCCGCGCACAAGCCCTCGCGATCGTCGAGCAGCGCCTTCAACAGGTGCTGCGTCTCCAATTGTTGGCGCTGCTCGCGCATGGCGATGGTTTGCGCGGATTGCAGGAATCCCCGCGCGCGTTCGGTGAACTTCTCGAGGTCCATGAGGCCCCTCCTCCACGCTGTTTTGAGCCCCGTAAGCGGCGACCCGTGCGATACGCGGGAGGTAGGTGTGACCTAGAAAGCACACAAGGGCTGCGCAGCCATGCGCCGCCCTGTCGCAGTCTCAGTCGCTGCCCAGGAACGCCGGCGCCTGCCCGCCGAAGCCTTCCGGCGGGCCGCCGCCGTCGCGCTCGCGCCGCTCGCCGCGTTCGGGCCTTTCGCTGCGTTCGGGCCGTTCAGCGCGTTCGGGGCGCTCAGCGCGCTCTGGCCGCTCGGCGCGGTCACGCCGTTCTCCGCGCTCATCGCCGCCGCCATCGCGCGGATCCCGCCGCTCACCGCTGTGATCGCGCGCTTCGCGGCGATCGCCATAAGGCTCGCGCGGCTCGCGCCGCTCGTAGCGTTCGCCGTTCCCGTCGGACCGCTGGCCTTCGCCGCGCTGCTCATAGCGCGGCTGGCCTTCGCCGAACCCTTGCCGTTCGCCGTAATTCTGGCGGTCGCCATCCGGGCGGAACCGATTGCGGCGGCCGCGCCGCGGGCCGCGATTGAAGCGATCGCGCTGGTCCTGTCCCTGCTCGCCCTCGAAGCCGGCGGCCTCGCCCTCGCGCGCCTCTCCGCCCGGCTGGGCTGCGGCTTCCGGCTGATCGCCGTCCTGCGCCTCGGCGCCGTCCTCGTCGCCGTCGTCGTCGAAATCCTGCGCGAAGCGGTCTGTCTGCTGCGGCACGAAGGTCGGCTGCATGGCGCGCATCACACGGAAATAGTGCTCCGCATGCTGGAGATAGTTTTCCGCCATGACCCGATCGCCGGACGAATGGGCGTCGCGCGCAAGCTGCATGTATTTTTCGTAGATGTGCGGGGCAGGGCCGCGCACTTTCATCTCAGGGCCGTTGCTTTCGAACGTCCGGTTCGGCTGGTGTCCGCCACCGGGCTTGCGCCCTCGGCCACGCTGTCTCTTCATCAAGGCTTCACCTATCGGGTTTGCGGGCCGCGCCGCGCGCTCCGTGCGGGCGCGCCCTCGCACGCACGCGTTTCATCGCCACTTACGTCGGCATCCATTACGACCAAGTCACGGTGCGCTTGCCTGCCCTGGTGTTCGGCGTCCGCCGATCTCGGCCAAATTCTTCGGAACCGAGATCAACAGCCCCTTCATGTCTGGGCAGAGCGGCTGCAATGCGCTGTCCGCTATCGAAGCCGAGCCCAACGGAGACCGCCCGCCCGTGGCCTCCTGCTCTTCTTCTGACCTGACAATAATGCTTCGCGCCCGCCCCTCCAACCATTTTTTCGTTCAGGCGTGCGGCGTTGGCGCGTGCGGCGCGCGTCCATAGACCACGCGCGGAACGCCCGCGAGGTCGTCCAGCACCCCCTCCGGCTCAAGGCCGGCGGCGGCGACATGGGCCCAGACCGCCTCGGCCTGGCCCTCGCCGACCTCCAGCGCGAAGCCGCCGCCGGGTCGAAGCAGGCGGCGCAGCTGCGGGGCCAGCGCGCGATAGGCGTCGAGCCCGTCGCGGCCGCCATCCAGCGCCAGGTGCGGCTCGTAGCGATGCACTTCCGGCTCCAGGAGCCCGATCGCGCCGCTGCGCACATAGGGCGGATTGGAGACAATGGCGTCGAAGGTGCCGTCGAGCCCCGCGCCCCAATCGCCCTCCATGAGGCGCACGCGCGGCGCGAGGCCCAGCGCTTCGGCGTTTTCCCGCGCCACCGCCAGGGCCGCGGCGCTCTTGTCGACGCCGACGCCCATGGCGTGCGGCCGCTCCATCAGGATCGCCAGCAGGATCGCCCCCGATCCCACACCCAGGTCGAGCACCGTCGCGGGCGCGTGCAGATCGAGCATCGACAGCGCCGCCTCGACCACGTGCTCTGTCTCCGGACGCGGCGAGAGGACATCGCGCGTCACCTTCAGATCGAAGCCGCGAAAGCCTTTGCGGCCGAGGATGTGGCTGATCGGCTCGCGGGCGACGCGCCGCGCCACCAGCGCTTCGATCGCGCCGATCTGGCCGGCGTCGAGCGCGCGGTGCGGATCGGTGAGGATGTCCAGCCGGCGCACGCCCGCGCCCGCTTCGATCAGCAGCCGCGCGTCGAACACCGGCAGCGCGACGCCCGCCGCCTCCAGCGCGCGGCGCGCGGCGGTCCAGGCCGACACCAAAGTCGGCGCAGCTTCGGATTGGGCCAGGATCGTTCCCATGTCGCCGCTCCCCCAATTCGCCGCTCGATCGCGCCGCGCGAGGCTAGGTTGAAACCGCATCTGCGCCGCGCAGAACCGCGCGGCGATCGCGTCGATCGCATGCCGCCGCCCATTGGATCGGCGCCGACGCCCGCTTCGCCGTCACCGGCAGAGAGCGCTGTCGCCCTGCGACACGGCGGCGCCGTCGGTCACGTGCAGATACACGCCGCATGTGGTGCGCCCGAACAGGCGGTGCAATTCCCCGACGAGGTCGATGTCGCGCACACCGCGCTCCAGGTCCACGTGGGTCGCCGCGCAGCGCACGATCGGCTTGAACACGTCGGCCGATGCGGCGCCGAGCGCGACCGCCTTCGCTTCGTCCTCCGCCCAGGGCGGCCAGCCTTCGACATAAATGTTTGCGCGAAACCGCAAGGGGTCGATGGGGCGGCCGAGGCGCTGGGCGAAGTCGCGCACGCTGGCCAGATTGATCAGCGACACATCGCCCTGGGGATGGTCGAAAAAGCGATGCGCGCCCGGCGCGGGCAGAACGCGCAAGGCCCCGGCCGCGTCTGCGCCGAGATAATCCTGCAGCCAAGCGGCGAAGGCGTCCCGGCCGGCGGCGTCGAACAGGCAGGCGGAGAATGCGCCCGCGTCGGTCTCGACGCTGAACACGCCGGTGGCGTCGTCAAACCGGGTGCGCAGGCGCGCCAGCATCGGCATCTTGGCCAGCACCATGAATTTCATCTTGGAGACGAACGCCGGCGCTGCTGGATCGAACCCGGACGGCCGGTCTTCGATCGCAAACGCACGATCCCACGCAATCCCCTCGCCCGGCGCCAGGCGCGTGCGCGCGAGCCGCTCCGGCGTGAACCCCTTCACCGGATGGCGATAGAGCGCCTCGACAGACCCCATCACGCCTCCTCCGCCAGCGCCGCGAGCTTGGCGGCGCGATCATCGGCGAGCAACGCGTCGATGATCGGCGCAAGGCCCGGGCCGTCGATCACGTCGGGCAGATTGTAGACGGTGAGGTTGATGCGGTGATCGGTGACGCGGCCTTGTGGAAAATTGTAGGTGCGGATGCGCTCGCTGCGGTCGCCTGAGCCGACCTGGCCCTTGCGGTCGGCGGCGCGCGCGGCGTCGCGCTTCTGCTGCTCGAGATCGTAAAGGCGCGCGCGCAAAATCTTCATCGCCTGGGCGCGGTTCTGGTGCTGCGACTTCTCCATCGACACCACGACGATGCCGGTGGGGATGTGCGTCATGCGCACCGCGCTGTCGGTCTTGTTGACGTGCTGGCCCCCGGCGCCGGAGGCGCGCATCGTGTCGATGCGGATGTCGGCCTCGTTGATCACGACATCGACGTCGTCGGGCTGCGGCAGCACCGCAACCGTCGCCGCGGACGTATGGATGCGCCCGCCCGCTTCGGTTTCCGGCACGCGCTGCACGCGGTGCACGCCGCTTTCGAAGCGCAGCTTGCCGAACACGCCGACGCCGGTGACCGACGCCACCGCCTCGCGCACGCCGCCGAGGCCGGTCTCGCTCGCCTCCTCGATATCGAAACGCCAGCCCTGCAGCGCGGCGTAGCGCTGATACATGCGCAACAGATCAGCCGCGAACAGGCCGGCCTCTTCGCCGCCGGTGCCGGCGCGCACTTCCAGAATCGCTGACGCGGCCTCGTCTTTGCTTTTTGGAATCAGCAACAATTGCGCTGCTGCGGCGGCGGCTTCAAGGCGCGCCTCGGCCGCCGAAATCTCTTCGCGCGCAAGCGCTGCGAGGTCGGCGTCGCCGTCATCGAGCATGGCGCGCACATTGGCGACCTCTTCGCGCGCAGCGGCCAGCTCGCGCACCGCGTCGGCGACAGGCTTGAGCTCCGCATGCTCACGCGACAGCTTGAGGATTTCCGCGCCGTCCGACGTCGCAGCCATGCGGCTTTCGATCATGTGGAACCGCTCGGCGACTTGCGCCAAGCGCTTCTCCAAGCGTGTGAGGTCGAGCATGGCTGGGACCGTCACGTCGCCGCGGCGGCGGTGAACACTTCGGGCAAAACCTCTTCGATCGCCGGCTCGGCGAATTCGATCACCGCGCCGACGCGCATGTCGTACGGCACGATCACCTGCAAGGCTCGGCCATTGGCGGCCTCGAGATGAAAACACAGCGCGCGGGAGAACACGGTTCCGCCGTCTTCGACGGCCGCGTCGAACACCAACCCTGCCGCGATCAGGCCGTGCTCGGCGTCCTCCTGGCGAAAGCCCGCGATCAGACCCTGGATGTGCGGCGCGGCGCCATCGTCGCCTGGGCGCGTCTCCACCCGCGCCTCGATGGTCTCGCCCGTGCGGCGCGTGCCGGCGCCGAACGGGCGCATGGAGCCGCCCTGCTGCAGCGCCAGATGCGCCTGATCGAACAGATATTGATAGGTTTCCTGAAGGTGGTCTTGGAGCATGGCGGGGGTTTAGCAGACCCCGCCCCCCGGCGCGAGCCGCGCGCGTCGGCGCGCATGCCGCGCCGCTCGGCCCTCGCGCGGCTTACGCCGCCAGCACGACATCCCAATCGAAGCGCGGCGCGCCGGCCTCGTCGACGCCGGCGTCGCGCGCCATCAGGCGCTGCGCCGGCGCGCCCATGGCGCGGATCAAGAAATCCGCCTCGTTGGCGGAGTCGCCGGGGAAATAGCTCTGCGTGGTCAGCGCGGCGGCGCCGGCGGCGATCTTCCAGTGCAGGTGCGGCGTGCGCGGGCCCTGTCGCGCCACCAGGTAGCCGCCCGGCCGGATCGTGGTGAAGCGGAACGCGCCGTCGGCGCCGGTGGTGATCGCGCCATAGCCCTGGAAATCGGGGTCGAGCGGGGCGGGATTGCCCGCGTCGGCGCTGTGAGCGTAGCGGCCAGCGGCGTTGGCCTGCCACAGCTCTACGCGCGCGCCCGTAATCGGCGCGCCGAAGCGGTCCAACACGCGGCCGCGCACCGTGATCACCTGCCCCGTCGCGCGCGCGCTGCGCCCTGCGAGGCGGGTAAGATCGACATCGCTTTCGCCGCTGACATCCTCAGGGAAAAACGGCCCTTCGGTTTCACGCGGGGTCAAGGCGAGCGCCGCTGCGTCGCGGTCTATGTCGGAGGCGCATGCAGCGAGCGCGCTCGCGGACAACAGCGCCATCGAGCGGCGCCGGGTGATGATCATGCTGCCCTCCCCTTTTTTAGAGCACCCTGCGCTTGGGCGGCGCTCGTGTCAAAAGCAGGGAGCGGCGCCGCTCACGGCGGCGGCGCGCGCTCGGGGATGGGTGTCGAATGATGGTGCGCCAGGCGCCAGCGGCCGCCATCGCGGACGTAGATGTTCGTAAATCGCAGGGTGAAGGCGCCGGGAAAGTCGCGATAAGTTCCGCGCACGCGCTCGACGCCGGTCACCACCGCCGCGTCGCCATACACGCGCACCTCCATGTCCTCGTTGGCGATCAGCTCTGGTTTCAAAATCTTCGTCGCGAAATTCGCGATGTCCTCCGCGCGGGAGACTTCATTGCCGTCCATCGCCAGCACGCGGAAATCGTCCGCATAGAACTCTTCCAGATAGGCCGCGTCCTGCGCCATGCGCGCTTCGGCCCAGCGCTGCTGCAGGGCGAGGATTTCGGCGCGCGTCCCATCGAGGGATCGAGGCGCTGTGGCGCAGGCGGACAGCGCAAACGCCGCCGCGAGCAAGAGAAGTTTCATGTCGCCCCCCGCACCTCCCGCGCCCGCGCCTCCACCAGCGCCACGATGTGCTCCACCATCCCCTCATTGTCCTGCTTGTGATCCTGCTTGCCGGCGACGTACACCATGCCGGCGCCCTTGCCGCCGCCGGTGAAGCCTAGATCGGTCATCAGCGCTTCGCCGGGGCCGTTCACCACGCAGCCGATGATGGACAGCGAGATCGGCTCGGCGATGTGCGCGAGCCTCGCTTCCAGAATCTCCACCGTCTTGATCACGTCGAACCCCTGCCGCGCGCAGGAGGGGCAGGCGATGATGTTCACGCCGCGCGTGCGCAGGCCGAGCGATTTCAGGATGTCGTGGCCGACCTTCACTTCTTCGACCGGATCGGCGGCGAGCGACACGCGAATCGTGTCGCCGATGCCGGCCCACAGCAGTGAGCCGATGCCGATCGAACTCTTCACTGTCCCCGTGCGCAGCGCGCCCGCTTCGGTGACGCCCAGATGCAGTGGCGCATCGGTCGCTTCCGAAAGCTGCTGATAGGCCGCGACCGTGAGGAACGGATCGGACGCCTTCACCGATATTTTGTATTCCCTGAAATCATGTTCCTCGAGAATGGCGGCGTGCTTGAGCGCGCTTTCGACCATCGCCTCCGGGCACGGCTCTCCGTATTTCTCCAACAGATCGCTTTCCAGCGAACCGGCGTTGACGCCGATGCGGATCGAACAGCCGTGATCCTTCGCCGCCTGCACGACATCGCGGACGCGCTGGGCCGAGCCGATATTGCCCGGATTGATGCGCAGGCATGCGGCGCCCGCGATCGCGGCCTCGATGGCGCGGCGATAATGGAAATGAATGTCGGCGACGAGCGGGACCTTCGCGGCGCGCGCGATCTGCGCGAAGGCGGCCGTGCTCTCCTCATCGGGGCAGGACACGCGCACGATATCGGCGCCGGCCTCCTCTGCGCGGCCAATTTGCTCGATTGTCGCGGCCGCATCAGCGGTCAGCGTGTTCGTCATCGTCTGAACGCTGATCGGCGCATCGCCGCCGACCGGCACCGGACCCACCATGATGCGGCGGCTCTTGCGCCGTTCGATGCGCCGCCAGGGGCGGATGTGGTGCAGATCGTGCGCGCCGTCGGCCGGCATGAGCGCTCCTTGAAGTCTATGCACACACCATAGGCCAAAGCCTCAGCAGAGGCGATGCGCGCGGCGCATTCCCTCTCCCCCATTTCTGGGGGAGAGGGTCAGGGTGAGGGGGCAGCGAGAAGCCTGAATCGTTCGCGCATCCGCCCTCACCCCGGCCCTCTCCCTCCACGGGAGGGAGAGGGAGGCGTTACGCGCCGTGCAAGGACGGCCGGTTACCGCGCGGGCGGCTGGGCGGTCTGCTCGGCCAGGACCGGCGGCTCGATGCTGTCGAGACGGCGGCCGATGACAGGCTTGCCCGCTTCGCCTAGCGGGCCGGCGGAAAGGCCGTCGACGAAGACCTCGAACGCGCCGCCGTCGGCGGTGTGCAGCGTCCACCCCGGGCTCGGGTCGGGGCGATAGACCTCGCCGGGGCGCATCATGCGGTAGAGCTGGGTTGTGCCGTCCGCGCCGCGCACTTCGAGGCGCGCTGCGGCCAACGCGCGGACCTCGTAGCGCCGGGGCGCGTAATCCGGGGCGGCCTCGGTCAACGGCGGCGCAGGGTCCGCAGCGGCCTCGATCACCGGCGCCGCTGGGGCCGGCGCCGGCTCTGGGCGCAGGGTCTGCCAGACGACGAACCCACCGGCGATGGCGCCGAGCCCGATCAGCAGCAGCCAGGGCCGCTCCGTCGCCGGGCGCGAACGCGGGCTGCGCACCTGCGGCAGCACATCCTCGCGCGAGAGCGCGCATTCGCGCTGATACTGGTCGACGATCTCGGCCGGATCGAGCCCGACTTCGCGGGCGTAGGATTTCAGATAGGCCAATGTATAGGCCTTGCCCGGCAGGAGCTTGGCGTTCATCGCCTCCAGCGCCTCGAGAAAATCGCGCCGGATGCGCAGCTTATCGGAGAGGTGCTCCAGGCTCAGGCCGCGCTGCTCACGCGCCGCCGTCAGCTTGTCCCCGGCGCGCAGGCTGGGGTCGATCGACACCGGGCGCGCCTCGACGCGCGTCGCCGCGGCGGGTCCGCCCGTTTCTTCGGGCGCGGAGGCTGATCCATTGGTGCGCAGCATGAGGTCGCGGCCCTTTCGGAACCTTACGTGTAGCAAAGCAAGTTTTACGCCGCGTTGCGATCTTACTCGCGAATCCCGCGTACCGGCAACGCACGCGATTCATGCTTTACAGCTTGCTAAAGAAGCACGTCGTTGCGCTGCGCATAGGCCAAAATCTCGCCGCGCACCGACGCGCGCGGGCTGTCCAGCATGGCCGCGATCGCCTGGGCCGCCTGGGCGCGGTCAAGCGACAGGATCATCCGTTTCACCGGGCCGATCCCCGACGCCGGCATCGACAACCGGTCAAAGCCGAGCGCGATGAAGGCGATGGCCTCCAAAGTCTTGCCGGCCGCCTCGCCGCAAATCGAAATCTGCAGGCCCGCCGCGCGGGCCGCCTCTCGAATCTGGCGCAGCAGGCGCAGGGCGGGCGGCGACAGGATGTCGTAGCGGTCCGCGACCTTGGGATTGCCCCGGTCGGCGGCGAAAAAATATTGCATCAGGTCATTGGTGCCGATGGAGAGAAAGTCGGCCTTGCCCTGCAGCGCGTCGATGGCGAACGCGATGGCCGGGGCCTCGATCATGGCGCCGACCTCGAGCACGGCGGGGCCGGCCGCGCCGCGCTTCTTGGCCCAGTCGATTTCGCGCAGCACGAGCGCCTTGGCGGCGTCGAATTCCGGCGCGGTGGTCACGAGCGGGAACATCACCCGAAGCCGGCGCGCCTCGGCCGCTTCCACCAGCGCGCGCAGCTGGTAGCGCAGCAGCGCTGGTCGATCGAGGCCGATGCGCACCGCGCGCCAGCCGAGCGCGGGGTTCTCCTCCGGGTCGGCGGTCATGTAGGGCAGCACTTTGTCGCCGCCCAAATCCAGCGTGCGGAAGGTCACTGGCTTGTCGCCTGCGGCGCGCAGCACATCGCGATAGAGCGCGGTCTGCGCTTCGATCTTGGGCAGCGTCTCCGACACCATGAATTGGAATTCGGTTCGGAACAGGCCGATGCCCTCCGCGCCCGCCTCGTCGAGATGGCCGGCGTCGAGCGCGAGGCCCGCATTGAGCAGCAGCGTGATCGCCGCGCCGTCCTTGGTGACCGCCGGCAGGTCGCGCAGGCGCTTGAACTCGGCGGCGCGCGCGCCGCGCAGGCCGATGCGCTGCTCATAGGCGCGCAACACGTCAGCCTCGGGACGCAGCCGCGCCTCGCCGCTCTCGCCGTCGAGAATGATCGCATCGCCCGCTTCGACCCGGGAGGTGAGATTGGGCAGCCGCCCGACCATCGGAATGCCCAGCGCGCGCGCGACGATGGCGGCGTGGGCGGTGGGCGCGCCCTCCTCCAGCGCAACGCCGCGCAAGCGCTCCGGGCCGTACTCGAACAATTCGGCGGGTCCGATCTCGCGCGCGATCAGGATGGCGTTTTCCGGCAGCGCCGGTTTGCCGGCGTGTTCGCCGCCCGCCAGCGCGCGCAGCAGCCGGTTGTCGAGGTCCTCGAGATCGTGGAAGCGCGCGCGCATGTGTGGGTCGCGGGTCGAGGCGGCCTTGGCGCGATGCTCGCCGCGAATGCGCTCGACGGCCGCGTCCGCCGATAGGCCGGCGCGCACGCCGTCATGCAGGCGCTGCTCCCAACCAGCGTCCGACGCCAGCATGAGAAACGTTTCAAGCACTTCGCGCGACACGCCGGAAATCATCGCCGGGTCGCCGTTGACGAGCTCCGCCAGATCGGCGCGCACCCGCGTCAGCGCCGCGCGCAGGCGCGCCTCTTCCTTCGCCGGATCGTCGGCGACGATGCGGCCGAGCGGCGCGTGCGGCTCATGCAGAAACGCCGCGCCGATGGCCAGCCCATCGGAATAAGAGCGGCCGGACAAGCGCTCGGGCTTCATCGGCCGCGCATCGATGTCGCCGAGCGCGGTGATGTCGCCATAGGCGCCGGAAGCGACCATTTCGGCGAGCACCATGGCGATGGTCTGCAGCGCCTCGACCTCGTCCTCGCCATAGGCGCGCGAGACCTTGTTCTGCACCACGAGCACGCCGAACACGCGCTCGGAGCGCACGATCGGCACGCCGAGAAACGACGAATAAGGATCTTCCCCGGTTTCGGGGCGGTAGGAGAAGCGCTCGTGGCTGGGGGCGTCGGCGATGTTCAAGGGCCGCGCCGTCTCCGCCACCAGGCCGACCAGGCCCTCGCCTTCTTTCAGCTTCGTGCGGTGCACGGCGTCGCGGCTCAGCCCTTCGGTGGCGAACAATTCGTGCAGCCGCCCGCGCTTGAGATAGATCGAGCACACGTCCGCGACCATCGTGGCGGCGATCATCACCACCAGGCGATCGAGGCGGTCCTGCGCGCCGCCGCCCGTCTCCATGATTTCGCGGAGCTTGCGCAGAAGAATGCGCGATCCGCCGAGGGATGGTGAGGGCGTGCTCAGGCGCGCGTGCTCCGTTGCGCACAGCAAGACGCCCAAACGCACATCGACGCACATCCGGGCTTATCTGCGCTCGCTAGGTGATAGACCCCATCGGCTGTCCATGTACACATGGACAGGTGCAGCCTGGGGGCGGTTGGTCAGTGCCGGACGTATTCCTTTCCTATAATCGCGAAGATCAGGCCAAGGCGAAGCTCATCGCCGAAGCGCTCGAGGCGGACGGCATCTCGGTGTGGTGGGACACCGTGCTGCGCGCCGGCGAGACCTATGACGAAGTGACCGAGCGGCATCTGCGCGAGTCCAAGGCGGTCGTCGTGTTGTGGTCGCAGAAATCCGTGCGCTCGAAATGGGTGCGCGCCGAAGCGACCCTGGGCGAGCGCAAGTCCGCCCTGGTGCCGGCGATGATCGAGCCGTGCGAGCGGCCGATCCTGTTCGAGCTGATCCAGACCGCGGACCTGTCGCATTGGCAGGGCGACCACAAGGACCCGCACTGGCTGAACTTCCTGGAGGATGTGCGCGAGCGGGTGTCCCGCGGCGTTGCGCCGACCACTGCGCCGCCTGCCGCCCCGGCCGCGGTCGCGGCCGCCAAGGCAGTCGAGGCGGACCCCAATTCCATCGAAACGGCGTTCTGGATGTCGGTGCAGGACAGCGACGACGCCGCCGATTTCGAATCCTATCTGCGGCGCTTCCCGAGCGGCCATTTCGCCGATCTGGCCGAGCGGCGCGTCCAAGCTTTGCGTCGCCCGCCGCCGGCGCCGCCGCCGGCCGCACCGAAACCCCCACCGCCCGTGGCGGCTGCGCCGCCGCCGCCGCCGCCGCCGCCGCGCGTCGAGACGCCGGCCAAGCCGGCTGCGCGGTCGTCCGGCGGCAATGGCGGTCTATTGTTCGGCGGCGCGGCGGCCGTGCTCGCGCTCGCCGCCGCCGCGTTTTTCCTATGGCCGCGGCCTGAGGCTGAACAACAAGCGACGGCGGAAGCCCCGGCCGCAGCGGCCGCCCCGGTCGCAACAGCCCCCGCCGCGGCGCCGGAGACGCCGGCCGCCGCAGCAGAGCCGGCCGACGCCGCCGGTCCGTTTCGCGACTGCCCGGACTGTCCGCAGATGGTGCGCCTGCCGGCGGGGTCGTTCCAGATGGGCTCGCCCGACGGCGAGCCGGGGCGCAATCCGTGGGAAGGGCCGCAGCGCACGGTGACGCTGCGCGCCTTCGCGATCGGCGCGCATGAGGTCACGTTCGCGCAATGGGACGCCTGCGTCGCCGGCGGCGGCTGCAACGGCTTCACGCCCGGCGATCGCGGCTGGGGTCGCGGCGACCGCCCGGTCATGGGCGTGTCGTGGGACGATGCGCAATCCTATGTGCGCTGGCTCTCGACGCGCGCCGGCCGCGCCTATCGCCTGCCCACGGAAGCGGAATGGGAATACGCCGCGCGCGGGGGAACCACGACCGCCTATTGGTGGGGCGCGCAACACGATCCCGCACGCGTGCCGCGCGGCCAGACGCAGCCTGTGGGCGCCTTCGCCGCCAACGGCTTCGGCGTGCATGACGCCGCCGGGAACGTGCGCGAGTGGGTCGAGGATTGTTACGTCAACACGTTTGCAAGCGCGCCGACGGACGGCTCGGCCGTGCTGAGCGGCAATTGCGCCATGCGCGTGCTGCGCGGCGGCGGCTGGCGCAGCGCGTCGAACGAGTTCCGCGTCGCCAATCGCGTGCGCCTGAGCCGCACCACGCGCGATGCGACGATCGGCTTCCGCGTGGCCGCTGCGCCTTAAGCGTCCTGCGCGGGCTTCTCGTCGCGCGCGAGGATCGTCGTCGCGGCCATGTCGGCGGTGACGTTGCCGAGCGTACGGAAAATGTCCGGGATCACCTCGACCGCCAGGAGAATGGGCAAGAGGTCGATCGGCGCGCCGAGCGCTGCGCAAATCGGCGCGACGCTGGCGAAGAACGACACTTGCCCGGGCAGGCCCACGGAACCGACGCTGATCGCGAACGCGACCGCGATCGCCGCCGCGATCTGCACTGCGCTCGGCTCCAGGCCGTACAGTGCGACAACGAACAGCGCGACCGCCAAATTGGCGACCGGGCTCGTGAACCGGAAAACCGCCACCGCCATCGGCAGCACGACGCCGGCGATGCGCGGCGCCACGCCCAGCGCATCGCGCGTGCGCTCGACCATCAGCGGCAGCGACGCCAGCGACGATTGCGTCGAGAACGCCACCGCCCACACCGGCGCCGACGCGGCCGCAAAGCGCAGCGCCGGCATGCGCCCGAACGCGACGCCGATCACGAACGCCAGCAGCACCGATCCGAATGTGACCAGCGACACGATGACCACGTATTGGAACAACACGCCGACCGCGCCCGCCCCCGCCTGCGCGCCGACCGTGAGCGCCAGCGCGAACACGCCGAGCGGCGCCAGCAGCAGGACCCAGCGCACGATCGTGATCATCGCCTCGGCCAAGGCGCGGTGAAACGCGATAAATGGCGTGCGCAAATCCTCCGGCAGGCGGGTCGCTGCGAAGCCGAGCACGATCGCGAACGCCACGATCTGCAGCACCTGCCCTTCCGCTGCGGCGGCGATCGGATTGGGCGGCATGAGGCCGGCGAACCATTGCGCGAAATCCGGCGCAACGAACGGCTCCGGCGCGGGCGCCGCGGCGATGAAGGCGCGCGCCTGATTGGGATCGACCGGCCAGAGCGCGAGCGCGGCGCCGGTTGCGGCGACGCCATAGACAGCGGCGACCACAATCAGGACGGCGAACAGCGCCATGGCGCGATAGGCGAGCCGCCCCGTCGCTGCGGCGTCCGCGACGGCGCCGACGCCGGTGACGAGCAGCGCGAACAACAGCGGCACCACCGTCATGCGCAGCGCATTGAGCCACAAGCCGCCGACCGCGCCCGCCGCGCCGATCGCAGAATCGACGCGCGCATCGTTCAGCCCGTGCGCGTAGGCGCCCAGGCCGATGCCCGCCGCCAGCGCCGCGACGACGATCAAGGCGGCGTTGCGCATCGCAGACTTATTCTGCGGCGTCGAGTTCGTAGGCGGTGTGCAGCGCGCGGACCGCCAATTCGGTGTAGGCGGAATCGATCAGCACGGAGATTTTGATCTCGGAGGTCGCGATCGCCTCGATATTGATCTTCTTCTCCGCCAGCGCCGCAAACATCGTGCGGGCCACGCCGACCTGGCTCTTCATGCCGATGCCGATGACCGACACCTTCGCCACGTCGCGGCGGATTTGCGCGTCCTCGTAGCCGATCTTGTCGCGCACGGCGGCGAGCGCATCGATAGCGCGCGGCGCCTCGCGCTCGGGGCAGGTGAACACGATGTTCTGCCGGCCTTCCTTGCGCGACGTGCTCTGCACGATCATGTCGACATTGACGCCGATCTCCGCCAGGCGGCCGAAGATCGTCGCGGCGACGCCGGGATGATCCTCGACGCCGAGCAGCGTCACCTTCGCCTCGTCGCGGCTATAGGCGACGCCGGATACGACTTGCTTTTCCACGATCTCGTCCTCGTCGCATACGATGGTGCCGGGATTGGGTTCGCCCGGCTCGATGAAGCTCGACAGCACGCGCACGCGCACATTCTTCGCCATGGCCAGCTCGACCGAGCGCGTCTGCAGCACCTTGGCGCCGAGCGAGGCCATTTCGAGCATTTCTTCGTAGGAGATTTTCTCCAGCCGCCTGGCCTTCTGCGTGATGCGCGGATCGGTGGTGTAGACGCCGTCGACGTCGGTGTAGATGTCGCAGCGCTCCGCGCCGAGCGCGGCCGCGACGGCCACTGCCGAAGTATCGGAGCCGCCGCGGCCGAGCGTGGTGATGCGCGCGCCCGCGGTGATCGCCTGAAAGCCCGGAATGATCGCGACTTCGCCGTCATCCATGGCGAGGCCGAGCTTGGCGTCGTCGATCGCCTCGATCCGCGCCTTGGCGTGCGCCGCGCTGGAGCGGATCGGGATTTGCCAATTCTGCCAGGAGCGCGCGGGCACGCCGAGCTGACGCAGCGCCAGCGCCAACAGGCCGGTCGTCACCTGCTCGCCGGTCGAGACCACGACGTCGTACTCGTCGTCGAAGCTGGGGCCGCCGACGGGCGGGCCATTGGGCGTTTCGCCGCCGGCGGCGCGGGCGAGCGCGACGAGCTTGTCGGTCTCGCCCGACATCGCCGACACCACCACCGCGAGCGGACGCGGCCTACGCCCGCCCTGCGCCCGCTCGTGGGCGACGATGCGCGCCACGCGCTTGATCCGCTCCACATCGCCGACGGACGTGCCGCCGAACTTCATCACCAATCTGGACATCGCGGCGACGGCTTAGCGGATTGTCATGGCCGCGTCATCCGCCGCCCCGATCACACCTGACGCTCGACCAGGTCCTTCTTGATTTCCGCGATCGCCTGCGCCGGGTTGAGGCCCTTGGGGCAGACCTGGGCGCAATTCATGATCGTGTGGCAGCGATAGAGGCGGAACGGGTCCTCCAGATCGTCGAGCCGTTCGCCGCTCGCTTCGTCGCGGCTGTCGGCGATCCAGCGGCGCGCCTGCAACAGCGCCGCGGGGCCGAGATAGCGGTCCGCGTTCCACCAATAGGACGGGCACGATGTCGAGCAGCAGGCGCACAGGATGCACTCGTAGAGCCCATCGACCTTGGCGCGCTCCTCCGGGCTCTGCAGCCGCTCCTTCGTGGGATCGGGCGTTTCGGCCTGCAGGTAGGGCTTGATCGAGGCGTATTGCGCGTAAAAGTTCGTCAGGTCGGGAACCAGATCCTTGACGACGGGCTGGTGCGGCAGCGGCGCGATCGTGATCGTTCCGCCGGGCAATTCGTCGATGCCCTTGGTGCACGCCAGCGTGTTGCGGCCGGAAATGTTCATCGCGCACGATCCGCACACGCCTTCCCGACAGGAGCGGCGAAACGCCAGCGTGGAATCCATCGTGTTCTTGATGGCGATGATGGC
This sequence comes from Hyphomonadaceae bacterium, assembly GCA_033764725.1. GTDB lineage: Bacteria > Pseudomonadota > Alphaproteobacteria > Caulobacterales > Aquidulcibacteraceae > RI-43. The sequence continues at coordinate 18,793 of JANRIR010000014.1, read as the reverse complement.
GTCGAGCACCATCGGCCCGCAGGTCGACAGGTCGAGCTCATAGATGTCCCAGCGCGGATTGCCGCCGGCTTCGGGGTCGTAGCGATAGACCTTGAAGGTGCGCACCGCTTTGGCGCCCTTGGCCGCCTTGTAGCGCTTGCCGGCCTTCACCTCAGAACCGCGCGGCAACGTCAATTGCACCATGGAAACGCCAGCCCTTCCTGTGATCGCCGCGCGACCGTGGCGGCGGCGGCGGCGCAGGTCAACCTAGGCCGTGTCTGCATCAGCGCGACGGGCCGCAATGTCGCATGGGTGTGGGCGCCGTCGCCCCCTCCGTCGCCTTCGGCGACACCTCCCCCGCAGGCGGGGGAGGAAAGTGCGCCCGTTTACGCGGGAGATGGCCGCGATGCGGACGGAGGGGGCGGGATGCGCGCTTCGCCCTCAGCCGCCCGGCGCAGGCGGCGGGCGCTCGGGGTCGCGCCAGGGCGCCCGGTCTGCGGTGAGGCCATACCAGTCGAGGTTTCGGGTCGCGAACATCGCCGCCGCGATCGCCAGGAACGCGGCCACGGAGCCGACGAGCAACGCGAAATCCTCCAGGCTCATCAGCACATAGATCAGCGCATACAAAGCCGTGAACACGCCGACCCCGACGATGCCTTTGCGCGCGCTGCGGAATACCGCGCCGAGATACGCGGAAATCAGCGCCACCGTGGCGACCGCCGCAATCAGGAACGCCCACTGGAAGCCGATGCGCTCCGAGATCGCCAAAAGCAGCAGATAGAAAATGATCTGCGCCAGGCCGACGAGAATGTATTGCGCGGGGTGGACGCGATTGTCGCTTGTCGCTTCGAACAGGAAGTAGGCGAGGAACACCACGCCGATGAACAGCAGCGCGTATTTCAGCGACCGTGTCACCGCCTGATACGGATTGGTCGGATCGACGAAGCGCACGCGCACGGTCGAGCCCATTAGCGCGCCGAGATCGGTCGCCGCGCCGGCCTCGGTGACGTTGCGCGCCACATAAGGGATCGACCACCGCGCCTCGAAGCCGTCGTTGGCCTGCGGCGCGCCTTGCGGCGCTGCGGCGTCGTCGAGACGCGGAAAGGCGCCGAAATAGCCCACATCGCGCCAATCGCCGGCGACGCGGATTTCGGTGTTCTTGGCGTAGGCGACGACGCCGATCGATTCCACGCCCGTGATCGAGAGTTGCGCGGCGAGCGCGAATTGCTGATCGGGCCGGGCGAGATCGCCGAGATCGGCCGACAGCCATTGGATTTGCGTCGGCCCCGACGGCGACTGCCCGCCATAGGTTTGCGGATCGACATAGCCGCCGAGCACATTGGCGTAGGCCGAGCCGGGCTCCAGCGGGATCGCCGGGCGGCCTTCGATCGTGACCTCCGGCGCGCCGCTGGTGCCGCGCGGATCGGCGACGCCGATCAGCAGCGTGGCGCGCGTCCAGTCGATCGCGGCGCCCGCCGGGGCGTTGGTGGGTTCGCCGCGCAGATCGAACGCGGCGTTGAACGTCACGTCGGCGGTATAGGTGCGGACCTTGAACAGATCCCCGCGGGAGCGGACGTCGGTGTCGGCGGCGATGTCGGCGCGGCCATTCTCGGCGAAGACGACGTACCAGCCCTCCTCCACGATCGTGGTCGGGCGGCCGGCGATCTGTTCACCGGGTTGCGGCGGCGGCGCGGGACGCACGGCGCGATACGGCGCGACCAGCAGCGGGCCGACAAACGTCTGCTCGCCGCCGAAGGTCTGGCCGACCTCGGCGATGACCTGGTTGGCGCGGTTGGTGCGGTCGTAGATCAGCGCAAACACGAAAAACGCCGGCAGGCTCATCAGCACCGCCAGCGCGCACACGAGCAGGAATTTCAAGCCGAGCGAACGCCCCGGAATGCGCAAACTCGCCATGCCCGTCTCCTTGCGTCGCAGCGTTCGCTGCGCATTACGCCATTGTTAGGGCGCAGCCAGATCAACAGCCACGGCGTTTTCGGGGGGTCGCCATGCATCGGCGTCGACCGGCGCCGGCGGCCGCGCGTTGAGCGCGAACACGAACGCGCCGACGCCCGCCAGAATGCACAAGATCGACCACGCAAGCGCGAGACGATCATGCAGCAGGCGGACCGCCTCTTCCTGCGGCTCGCCTGCAGCGACGACGCGCGCGGCGGTCTGGCGGCGCAGGTCGAGCGCGAGATACCCCAGCGCGAACACGATCGGTATCGCAAACCCGAACGGCGCGGCCGCGACCATCCAGGGATAGATGAACAGGCCGAGCGTCGAGAGCGCAAACGCGCCGATCAGCGAAAACTCGAACAGGCTCTGGCCGCGCTCGCCGAACGCCTTGCGCAGCCGCCGACGGCGCGCGCCCAATTCCGCAACCAGGGAGCCGAAGAAACCCATCGCGCGCGGGCCTAACAAAGCCGCGCGCGCTTGGCCAGCCGCCCTGCGCCGAACGGGTGCGGCGCAGGGCGGGCGGTGTGCTCGGCATGCTGCTGACACAGGAGCTCAGCGCCCCCTCAGTCCGCTTCGCGGCCAGCTCCCCCGTACACGGGGGAGCAAACTCGCTCCTTTCTTCCCCCGCTTGCGGGGGAAGTGGCCGGCGAAGCCGGTCGAAGGGGGCGTGCGCGCCTCCTCCCGTTAAAGCGGCGCCTTTTCGAGCGGCGCAGCGTCAGGGCCCGACGGCGCGGCTGGCAGGTCCGGCGTCGCGATATTGGGCGTATCGGCTTCGACCGACGGCGGCGGCGCAATGGGCTCGGGCGCGATCGGGGCAGGCGCGATCGGTTCCGGTTCGATCGTGCGCGCGGCAGGTGGCGCTGCGGCGACGCGCGCAGGCGGCGCAGCCGCAGGCTCTGCGCTTTGGGGCGGATCCACAACCGAGGCGTCATCGGCCACGGGAACCGCCGGCGCGTTCGCGGCGTAGACGGGGAAATCATCGCCCTGCTCAGCCGCGACCTGCGCGCCGAGCGGCGGCGCCGGCGTCTGCAGCGCATCGTTCAGCGCCCAGGCGCCTGCGCCCATCATCACCGCTACGGCGGCGACGCGGATCAAAAATCCGCTGCGGTCGCGGCGCGGCGGCGCGGCCATTTCGACGCGGCCGAGATCGTGTGCGGCCCACAGATTATCCTGATGCGGCCCTGCGTGCGCATCCTGCTGCGGCGTTTCGTACGCGTCGTGCATGCGGTCGTTCATGATCGCCTCCTTCAATGCGAACCATCGAAGGACAAACGCCGCCGGCGCGCGGTCGTTCCGATTTGGCGCAATTAAGGCGACACGCGGCGGCGATGCGTCACGCGCGGGGCGCGCTCAATACACCCGCTTTTTCGGCGGAATCGGCTCGACGTCGTTGGACATCGTATTGGCGTGCACCGGGCGATAATCGATGCGCGACTTGCCGGTCGCGAAATCGATCCAGGCCAGCGTGTGCTTCATCCAATGCACATCGTCGCGCTCGGAATAATCCTCGCGCGCATGGGCGCCGCGGCTTTCGGTGCGGTTCGCTGCGCCTTCGACAGTGACGACCGCCTGGCACAGAAGATTGTCCAGTTCGAGCGTCTCCACGAGGTCGGTGTTCCAGATCATCGAGCGGTCCGTGACGCCGACATGGGGCATCATCGCCCACACCTTCTCCATGCGCTGCACGCCTTCCTGCAGCACCTCGCCGGTGCGGTACACCGCGCAGGTCTCTTGCATCGTGCGTTGCATGGCGTCGCGGATCGTCGCGGTCGGCGCGTCGCCGGCGGCGTTGCGCAGGCGATCGAGGCGATCGAGATGCGCTTGTCCCGCGGTTTTTGCGAGATCGGGCTGGCGTGCGCCGGCTTCGATGATCGCGCCGCAGCGCAGGCCCACCGCGCGGCCGAACACGACAAGGTCGATCAGCGAATTCGAGCCGAGGCGATTGGCGCCGTGCACGCTGACGCAGGCCGCCTCGCCCACCGCGAACAGGCCGGGCACGACCTTGTCGGGATCGCCGTTCGCCTTGGTCAGCACTTCGCCGTGATAATTCGTGGGGATGCCGCCCATATTGTAGTGCACGGTCGGCAGCACGGGGATCGGCGCCTTGGTGACGTCGACGCCGGCGAAAATTTTCGCGCTTTCGGAAATGCCTGGCAGGCGCTGATGCAGGATCGCCGGATCGAGGTGATCGAGGTGCAGGAAGATGTGGTCCTTGTTGGGGCCCACGCCGCGGCCTTCGCGAATTTCCAGCGTCATCGCCCGTGAAACCATGTCGCGCGGGGCGAGGTCCTTCACCGTCGGCGCATAGCGCTCCATGAAGCGCTCGCCATTGGCGTTGGTGAGGTAGCCGCCTTCGCCGCGCGCGCCTTCGGTGATCAGGCAGCCCGCAGGGAAAATGCCGGTCGGGTGGAATTGCACGAACTCCATGTCCTGCAGCGGCAAGCCGGCGCGCAGCGCCATGGCGTTGCCGTCGCCGGTGCAGGTGTGCGCGCTGGTGCACGACAGATACGCGCGGCCATAGCCGCCGGTGGCGAGAATGACCGCCTGCGCGCGGAAGCGGTGCAGCGTGCCGTCGTCGAGCTTCCAAGCAGTCACGCCGCGGCACACGCCGGCGTCGTCCATGATGAGGTCGAGCGCGAAATACTCGATGAAGAACTCCACGCTGTGGCGCAGCGATTGGCCATAGAGCGTGTGCAGGATGGCGTGGCCGGTGCGGTCCGCGGCGGCGCAGGTGCGCTGCACGGGCGCCTCGCCGTAATTGCGCGTCATGCCGCCGAACGCGCGCTGATAAATTTTGCCTTCTTCCGTGCGCGAGAACGGCACACCCCAATGCTCGAGCTCATACACCGCGGCCGGGGCGTTGCGCGTCAGATATTCGATGGCGTCCTGATCGCCGAGCCAGTCCGACCCTTTGACGGTGTCGTACATGTGCCAGCGCCAATCGTCCTCGCCCATATTGCCGAGCGCGGCGGAGATGCCGCCTTGCGCGGCCACCGTGTGCGAGCGCGTGGGGAACACTTTCGACACGCACGCCGTCTTCAGCCCAGCCTGGCCGCAGCCCAAAGCCGCGCGCAGGCCCGATCCGCCGGCGCCGACGACGACGACGTCGAATGTGTGGTCGATCCAGGCATAGGCGGACATGAAGCGGTCAGGCTCCCAAAGAGATGCGCAGCACAGCGAATACGCCGGCCGTCGCCAGGGCGATGCACACGAACGCGTTGGCGATCAGCAGCAGCGCCTTGGTTGCGTGTTTGTGGATATAGTCCTCGACGATCACCCGCATACCCATCGCCATGTGATGGCAGGCGACCGCGATCAGCAGGATGACGCCGATGGCGTTCAATGGCGATTTGAGGAACGCCACCGCGCCCCAATAGGTCTCCACCCCGCTCGCAACGATCGAGGCGACGAACCACGGCGCCAGGAAGAACAGCGCGATCGCGGTGACGCGCTCGGCGATGAAGTGGCTGGTTCCCGAACGGGCCGCGCCATTGCCGCGCACCTGCCCAAGCGCTGTCCGCATCGGTTGGCGCATGATCAGCCTCCCATGCGGAGATAGGCGAACAGAGCCGTCGGCGCGGCGATCGCAAAGAGGATGGCGAGCCAGGCGCTGACGGCGGCAGCCTTGGGATTGAGATTGGCGCCCGTATCCCACATCAGATGGCGAACGCCGTTCGCCAAATGATAGGCGAGCGCGACGAGCGTTGCGAACAGCGCGGCTTGCCCGAGCGTCCCCTGCAGGAACGCCTCGACCGGCGCATAAACCTCCGGCCCCGAGGCCAGCGCGATCAACCACGCGACGAGCAGCGCAGCCGCCCCATAAAGCGCGACGCCGGTGGCGCGATGGAAGATCGACGTCGCCATGGTCACGTGCCAACGCCAGATTTGCAGGTGCGGCGATAATGGCCTCGGATTGGTTGCGCCGCTCATGTCAGCCCCATGCGCGGCGCGCGGCCGCGATCGGGCGGCAACCTAAGTCCCGCCCTCGCCCTGTCAATGCGACCCAAGCGGCCATGCGGCCCGGGTCGAAGGAGAGGGCGCGGGCGGGCCGCCGGCTTGGCGCGCCGGCGCCGTTCGGGCAAGCTCGGGCGCAGCGATCGGGGGCGAGGCATGCGCGCAAGGTGGTTGGCGGGAATTCTGGCCGCGGCGGCGGCGATCGCGACGCCGGCCTGGCCGCAGAGCCGCGCGGATCGCGCGCTCGAGCCGGCGATCGCGGCCTATGAGCGCCTCGACCGGCAACGCGATCCCATCTCGGCGGGCTTCGAAGGCGACCGCGAGGCCCAGCGGCGCTGGCCCGATCCGCGCCCGGAGGCCGCCGCCGCCCGACACGTCGAGCTGCAGGCCATTGCGGCGCGGCTCGAGCGCATCGATGCTCGCCGCCTGTCGCCTGACGCGGCGCTCAATCATGCGCTGCTGCGTCGGCTGACGCGCGAACAGATCGAGGCGCACGCCTTCGATCTCGACCGCATTCCGTTCGAGAACGATTCCGGCTTCCATACGACGCCCGATTACGTCGCCCGCTCGACCGTGATCCGCACGCGCGAGGACGCCGACGCCTGGATGGCGCGGCTCGAAGCGCTGCCGGCCTATATCGACGCCCATATCGCCAATGCGCGCCGCGGCGTTGAAACGGGATTCACGCAGCCGGAGGTGGTTGTGGTGCGCGTGATCGCCACGGCGCGCGTCTATGCCGGCCAATCGGCGCAGGAGAGCGCGCTGTTGCGCCCGTTCGCGACGACGCAATCCGGGCTCGATGCAGCGGCCTTGGCCGCCTATCGCGCCCGCGCGGAAGCGCTCTATGCGCGCGCGATCCAGCCCGCTTTTCAGCGCTTCGCCGCGTTTCTCGAGCAGGACTATCTGCCGGCGGCGCGGCCGGCCCTGGCCTGGCGCACGCTGCCCGGCGGCGCGGACTCCTATCGCTTCCTCGTGCGTCAGCATACCACCACGGACATGACGCCGGACGCCATTCACGCGCTGGGTCAAGCGGAGGTCGCGCGTATTCGCGGCCAGATGGATGCGATCATCGCGGAGATCGGCTTTTCCGGCGATTTCGACGCCTTCCTCGCGCATCTGCGCAGCGACCCGCGCTTCTATGCGCGCACGCCGGAAGAGCTGCTCGAAAAAGCCAGCGAGATCGCCAAGCGGGCGGACGATCAGCTGCCGCAATTGTTCGCCACGCTGCCGCGCCTGCCCTATGGCGTGCGTCCGGTGCCCGCCGAAATCGCGGAAGGCTACACGACGGGGCGCTATTTTCCCGGCAGCCCGCAACTGGGCCTCGCCGGCGGCTATATGGTGAACACGTCGCGTCTTGATCAGCGCGCGCTTTACGAATTGCCGGCGCTGACGCTGCACGAAGCGGTTCCCGGCCACCATCTGCAGATCGCGCTGGCGCAGGAATTGACCGGCGCGCCGTATTTCCGTCGGCAACTGGGCGTGACCGCCTTCGTCGAAGGCTGGGGCCTTTATGCGGAATCGCTCGGCGAAGACATGGGCATCTATCGCACGCCGTACGAACGCTTCGGGCGCTTGTCGTACGAGATGTGGCGCGCGTGCCGCCTCGTCGCCGACACCGGCCTGCATTGGCTCGGCTGGAGCCTGGCGGAAGCGCGGCGCTGCTTCGACGAAAACTCCGCGCTTTCGCCGCACAACATCACCACGGAGCTTGAGCGCTACGTCTCCTGGCCGGGCCAGGCGCTGGCCTACAAGATCGGGGAATTGCGCCTGCAGGGCTTGCGCCGCGACGCGCAGACGCGTCTCGGCGAGCGCTTCGACATCCGCGCCTTCCATGACGTCGTGCTCGGCGCCGGCGCCTTGCCGCTCGACGTGCTGGAGGGCCGCGTGCGCGCCTGGATGGACGCGCAAGCCGCGGCGCCGTAAGCGCGCAGGGCCCAAGCGCGCACAATCGTGCGGAGGAGTGCGGCGATGAACGGCAATCTGCTCGCGCGCATCGCCAAGCTGGCGGCGCTGTTTTGCTTTCTGCTGCCCTGGGTGACGGTGTCGTGCTCGGGCAACGAGATCGCCAGCGCCACCGGCGTTCAGCTCATGACCGGCGACGTGCAGCCCAATCCCGCCCTCGCGGACATGGCGCGCGCCTCCGGCGATACAGCGGAACCGAACGCCGATCCCAACGCCTTCGTCATCGCTGCATTCGCCGTGATCGCGCTCGGCCTGCTCATGAGCGCCTTCCTGCGCGGGCGCGCGGCGGCCGGCGCGCTGTTGGCGAGCAGCCTGCTGGCGATGGGCTTGAGCTATTACAGCATCCAGACCGTGCGCGACGCCATGACCGACCGCGCCTCCCGCGCGCAGGACGCGGCGAACGATTTCGCCCGCGCCGTCGCCGGCGCCGTGCGGGTAGAGGAACAGGAAGGCTTGTGGGCCACGCTGTTCGCGCTCGCGCTCGCGAGCGTGTTCGCGCTCGTCGGGCTCACCGCAAGGGATGCGCCGCGATAGAACGTGATCGCCACAAGCGGAAAGCGGTTGCGGCGGGCGTCACGCGCTCATTGAACTCTACCAGGGTTCTGAAAAAGGAACGCAGCGCCCCCTCAGTCCGCTTCGCGGACAGCTCCCCCGCTTGCGGGGGAGCAAAGGCGCTTCTTTCTTCCCCCGCGCGCGGGGGAAGTGGCCGGCGAAGCCGGTCGATGGGGGCGTGCGAAGCTTTTCGCCAGCACGCGCACGCGCATCACCGCTTCGGGATCAACGCCCAATAATCGAAATCAAGAATGACCGCGCGGTCGAACACGCCCTCTTCATTCTTGTACGGGAACGCGGCGCTGGTCTGATCCTTGGTCGCGACCAGGCGAAGCCGCAGCGCGCCGGCGGCGCCGAGATCGGCTGCGTCGAGCACTTCCGACCAGGCGTAAATCGTATCGCCCGCGAACAGCGGATTGACATGCTGGCCGGCATTGATCGCTAGGATGTAAGCGGCGTTGGCCAGCCCGTTGAACGCCAGCGCCCGCGCGATCGAGATCGCCACCCCGCCATAAACGAGCCGCCGGCCGAATCGGGTTTCCTTTTGCGCGTGCGCGTCGAAATGCACCTTGGCGGTGTTCTGCACCATGCGCGTGGCCAATTGGTGTTCGGCTTCCTGCAGCGTCATGCCGTCGACATGATCGATGCGCTCGCCCAACGCATAATCCTGGAACGCCCATTTCTGCCCGGCCGCGGCCCAATCGTAATCGTCGAAAACGAGGTTTTCGGGAACGGCGAGCTCGGATGCGGCGACCGCCTTGGCGAGCTTGGGCGTGACGGCTTCCGGCGCGGGCGATTGGGGATCGCGCTTGTTGACCATGACCCAGCGCACGAACGTCGCCACCGCATCGCCCATCTGATTGTATCCGGTGGTGCGTACATAAACGAGGCCGGTCTGGCCGTTTGAGTTTTGCTTGAGCCCGATGACTTTCGAGGCGGCGTTCAGCGTATCGCCGGCGAACACAGGACGCAGAAATTTCCCCTCCGCGTAGCCGAGATTGGCGACGGCGTTGAGCGAAATATCGGGAACGGATTTGCCGAACACGGTGTGGAACACCAGCAGCGGATCGACCGGCGCCTGCGGCAGGCCGAGGTCCTGCGCGAACGCATCGGAGGAGAACAGCGCATAACGCGAGCCCGTCAGCGCGGTGTAGAGCGCGACGTCGCCGTCGGTCAGCGTCTTCGGAGTCGCGTGGGCGATCTCCTGACCGATTGTGAAATCTTCAAAGAAATTTCCGCGATACGACTTCATCACGCATCCCCTCGCGCGCAGGCGGCGCCTGGCTTGCTCAAGCCGCCGTCGCGGCGATCGCTTCGGCGATGGCGACGGTGCGCTGCGCCTGTTCGAGGTGCAGCAATTCCGTCATTTTGCCATTTACCTTCAACACCCCCTTGCCGGCATTCTCCGGCGCGGCGAATGCGGCGATCACGTCGCGCGCCTGGGCCACATCCTCCGCGCTCGGCGAAAAGATCGCATTGCATGGCGCGATCTGCGAGGGATGGATCAAGGTTTTCCCGTCGAAGCCCAAAGCCAGCCCCTGCCTGCAGATGTTGGCGAAGCCGTCCTCGTTCTGGATGTCGTTATAGACGCCGTCGATCACCGTCAGCCCGTACGCGCGCGCCGCCGCCACCGACAGCGACAACGCCGCCAGAAACGGCAGGCGGTCGGGCGTTTGCACAAGCCGCATCTCTTTGGCCAGATCGTTGGTGCCCATGACGAAAGCGGCGAGCCTGGTCTGGCGCGCGGCGGCGGCGATCTCCTTGATGTTGAGGATGGCGAGCGGCGTTTCGATCATGATCCAAAGCGCGACATCGGCCGGCGCCTGGGAGAGAACATCGTCCGCCTTGCGCACATCCTCGGCGGTATCGATCTTCGGCACGAGCACGCCGGCAGGCCGCGCGCGCGCCGCCATCTGGATGTCGTCGAAGCCCCACGGCGTGGTCAGCGCGTTGACGCGCACGATGATTTCCCGTGGCCCATAGCCGCCCTCCGCCAGCACGCGCGCCACCACGTCGCGCGCCTCGGGCTTGGCCTCCGGCGCGACCGAATCCTCAAGGTCGAAGATCAGCGCGTCGGCGGGCAGGGACTTGGCCTTCTCCAGCGCTTTGGGATTGGCGCCGGGCATGTACAGGCAGGAGCGGCGCGGGCGCGGCGCGGCGGGTGCGGCCATCATCGGGGGGGTCCTCGCTTGCAAGGGGTGCGGCGTCGCGCGACCATGTTGCGACGCAATAAGGCAGGGGCATGAAAACCGTCCTGACGATCTCTTCGCAAGTGGCGGGCGCGCTTGTGGGCAATTCGGTCGCGGTTCAGGCCTATCAGCGGCTCGGCGTCGGGGTCATCGCGCTGCCCACGACCCTCTTGGGGATCCGGCCCGATCGGGGCGCGCCGGGCGGCGGGCCGATCGCGCCGGAAACCCTGCGCAGCATGATCGAGGCGCTGGAGGCCGATGGCCGGTTGCGCGGCATTGACGCTGTGGTCTCCGGCTATCTCGCCCTGCCCGAACACGCCGCCCTCATCCTCGACGTCGTCGACCGGGTGAAGGCGGCCAGCCCCGCGGCGGTCTATGTGTGCGATCCGGTGATGGGCGACGGCGCGCCCTATGTGAAACCCGACATCGCGCAGGCGATCTGCGAGACGCTGGCGCCGCGCGCCGATTGGCTTGCGCCGAACGCCTGGGAGATGAGCCAGATCGCCGGCAAGCCGGAGACCGATCTCGACGCGATGCGGGCCGCCGCGCGCCGCTTCGGCAAGCCGGCGCTGATCTCTTCGATCCCGACCGCGGCCGGCTTGGGCGTGCTCTACGCTGCGCAATCGGGCGATTGGATATGCGAAACCCAGCGCCTGCCGGTTGCGCCCAAGGGTACGGGCGACTTGCTCACCGCATTGTTCGTCGCCCGGCGCGTGCGCGGCGAGGGTGCGGCGGTGTCGCTGGAGGCGTCCGTCGGCGCGGTGCACGACGTCATCGTGCGCTCGATCGCCGCCGAGCTCGACGATCTCGCCCTGCCCGAGGCGCACGATCTCCTGGAGGAGCCGGAAACCTGGCCCTCGGCCCAAGCGCTCGGGCGCTGAGATGGATGTCTACGCCATCTCCGTGGACCTCAAGGAAGGCGCAAGCGATGCGGCCTTCGCCGAGGCGCTGAGCCGATTTCTCGACGCGCTGAAACGCGAAGGCAAAATCGAGGGGTGGCGCCTGCTGCGCCGCAAGCTTGGCTTCGGCTTTCATGGCCTGGGCGAGTTCCAGGTGCTGATCGAAACGCGCGATCTGGCGCAGCTGGACGCCGCGTTCGCCATGGCCGCCACGCGCAGCGGCGCCATGGAGACGCTGCATTTCGGCGCCAACGGCCTGGTGAAGAATTTTCAGGCCGCGCTCTATCGCGACTTCCCCGACGCCGTGCGCGTGCGCGGCGAGGAGAAATTCTGATGCCCATCGTCTCCGGCCGTGTCGAACCCGGTTTCGAGCGCGTGCGCGACGTGTTCGCCGCGCAGGTCGCGCAAGGCGTCGAATTGGGCGTCGGCTTCGCGGCGGTGCTGCGCGGGGCCGTCGTGGTCGATCTGATCGGCGGCTGGGCCGATCGCGCGCAGACGATCCCCTGGTCGCCGGCGACGCTGACGCCGGTCTATTCCACCACCAAGCCGATCGCCGCGCTCGTGCTGGCGATGCTCGTCGATCGCGGCGCGTTGGAGTGGGACCAGCCGGTCGCCGCGGTCTGGCCGGAATTCGCCGCGCACGGCAAGGATCGCGTGACGATCGCTGAGGCGCTGTCGCATCAGGCCGGCGTGCCGGGATTTCTAGAGCCCATCGATCCCGCGCTCTGGCTCGATCCGCCGGCGCTCGCTGCCGCGCTGGCGGCCATCGAGCCGTTGTGGCCGCCAGGCGAAGCGCACGGCTATCATCCGCTGACCTATGGCTTCATCGCGGGCGAACTCGTGCGGCGCGCGACAGGGCGCAGCCTCGGCGCGATCCTACACGAGGATATCTGCGCGCCGCATGGGATCGATTTCTGGATCGGCCTGCCGGACGCTGAACATGCGCGCTGCGCCGACATCGCCCGCCCGAAGGACTTGCCGCAGCTCGGCCCGCTGAATGACGCCAAGCGCGCCGCGTTTCTGACGCGCTGGGCCGCGCCCGATCGCGGCGGCGCAGCCTGGCGGCGCGCGGAGATTCCGTCGGCGAACGGCCACGGAACCGCTCTGTCCGTCGCGCAGCTTTACGGCATGTTGAACGACGGACGATTGGGCGACGCGCAAATCCTGTCGGACGCTGCGATCGCCGCGCTGCACGCGCGGCGGGCCGATGGCGACGATCTCGTGCTGCCGTTCCGCATCGATTGGCGCACCGGCGTGATGGGCAATTCGAACGGCTTTTACGGCCCCAATGCCGAAACGCTCGGCCATTCTGGTTGGGGCGGATCGTGCGGCTTCGCGGATCGCGAGGCGCAGCTTTCGGCCGCCTATGTGATGAACAAACAATCGAACCATCTGATGGGAGACCCGCGCGCGCGGGCGCTGATCGATGCGCTCTATGCATGCTTGTGACGCGCCGTCGCGCGCGCATCGGCGCGCTCGTCGTCGCTGCGGCGACGATCGCGGCGATGCTGACCCAAGCGTTCGGCGTGCGCGATGCGGCCCTGGCGAACGGGCAGGCTGTGTTCGGCGATTATCTGGCGTTCTGGAGCGCAGGCCGTCTGGCGCTTGAGGGCGCGGCCGCGCAGGTTCACGACGCCGCAGCGCTGGCGCGCATGCATCGCCTCGGCGCGCCGGGCGCGGATGTTCTTTATCTGTGGAACCATCCGCCGACCTTCCTGCTCGTCATGTCGGCGTTCGCCGCTGCGCCCTATTTGACTTCGGCGGTCGCCTTCCTGACGGTCGGCGCCGCCGTGTATCTCGCCGGCGCGCGCGCGATCAGCGCCGATCGCGACGCGCTTGTGTTGGCCTGCTGCATGCCTGCGGCGCTCTTGCATCTCGGCAGCGCGCAGACCGGGCTGCTCACCGCGGGCCTGACGGCGCTGGCGCTGGCTTGGCGCGATCGTCGACCGATCGCGGCGGGCGCGTGCATCGGCCTTTTGGCGATCAAGCCGCATCTGGCGGTGCTGTGGCCGCTTTTGCTGCTCGTCGAAGGGCGGCGAAAGACATTCGCCGCCGCGGCCGTGTGCGCCGCCGCCTTCGTCGCCGCCGGCGCGATCGCCTTTGGCCCCGAGGCTTATCTCCGCTTCTTCGACAATCTGGCGAGCGCGCAAAGCTTGATCGACCGCCAGCGCGTGCCGTCGCAGACCGCCGCCAGCCTCTATGGCGCGCTGATCGGGCTCGGCGCGCCGATGGCGCTTGCAGCGGCGGCGCACGCCGTCAGCGCGCTGGCCGGTCTGGCCGTCGCTATGCGCGTGTGGCGGCGCGGCGATGCGAGCGCGGCCGCCGCCGCCTTCGCCGCCGCAACGCTGCTCGCATCGCCTTATCTGTTCTTCTACGATTTCACCCTGCTCGGCGTCGCGGTCGCCGCGCTGGCGAGGCGAGCGCCCGCGCCGGCGCTGATCTTCGCCTGGCTGGCCGGCGGGCTGAGCCTCGCCGTCGGCGCCGCGATCAGCCTGCCGGTCGCGCCGGCCGCCGCCTGGGCGGCGCTGCTGGCGAGCCTCGCCGCAGGGCAGCCATCCGCGCCGGCGCAATTGGCGCGCGCAACGACTTCCCCTATGTAGCGCACGCCGCATGGCTGGGCTTTGGGTCTGCAGCTTGCGGGTTGGAGTGTGACATGGGTCTTCGCATCGCCGTCGTCGGCGCCACGGGAAATGTGGGCCGCGAGATGCTCAACATCCTCGCCGAGCGGGAATTCCCCGCCGACGAGGTCGCCGCGATCGCCTCGCGCCGGTCCATCGGCGTCGAGGTTTCCTATGGCGACAAGACCCTGAAATGCAAAGATCTCGAAACCTTCGACTTCGCCGGCTACGACCTTGCGCTGATGAGCGCGGGCGGCTCGGTGTCGAAGGAATGGTCGCCGCGCATCGGCGCGCAGGGCTGCGTCGTCATCGACAATTCCTCCGCCTGGCGCATGGATCCGCGCGTGCCGCTGATCGTGCCGGAAGTGAATCCGGATGCGGTGGGCGATGTCGCCAAGCTCAACATCATCGCCAACCCGAATTGCTCGACCGCGCAACTCGTCGTGGCGCTGAAGCCGTTGCACGATCGCGCAACGATCAAGCGCGTCGTCGTCGCCACGTATCAATCCGTCTCCGGCAAGGGCAAGGAGGCGATGGAGGAATTGTGGACGCAGACGCGCGCGATCTTCGTCAATGACGAGATCGTCAAGGAGCAATTCCCCGCGCAGATCGCCTTCAACGTCATCCCGCACGGCGGCGATTTCATGGAGGACGGCTACACCACCGAAGAGTGGAAGATGGTCGTCGAAACCAAGAAAATCCTCGATCCGAAAATCAAGCTGACAGCGACGAGCGTGCGCGTTCCGGTGTTCGTCGGTCATTCCGAGGCGGTGCATATCGAGTTCGAAAAGCCGATCTCCGATGAGGAGGCGCGCGATCTCTTGCGCGAATCGCCGGGCCTCCTGGTGATCGATAAGCGCGAGGACGGCGGCTACATCACGCCGGTGGAGGCTGTCGGCGAATATGCGACCTATGTGTCGCGCATCCGCGTCGATCCCACGGTGGATCATGGCCTCGCGCTGTGGGTGGTGAGCGACAATCTGCGCAAAGGCGCCGCACTCAATGCGGTGCAGATCGCGGAATTGATGCTCAATCGCGGCCTGTTTCGCCGGCTTGCGGCCTAAGTCAGCGCCGCCGCCCCCTCCGGCCGCTTCGCGGCCACCTCCCCCTCGCGGGTGAGGACGGAGAGCGTGCTCCCCCGCGAGGGGGAGCTGTCGCGCGCAGCGCGACTGAGGGGGCGGCGGCGCTCCCCTCGCCAAACCCAAGCTCAACACATTCGGCGCACATCGTGACCACGTCCCCCTCCGCCATGACTGACCAGACGCGCACCGGCCTGATCGCCGCGTTCGGCGCCTATGCGATGTGGGGCGTGCTGCCCGGCTATCTCAAGCTGATGGACGCGGTCGATGTGCGGGAAATTCTCGCGCAGCGCATCGTGTGGACCATCCCGGCCGTGCTGGCGGCCATCGCCGTCTTCGGCGGCGGCCTCGCCAAAAGCCTGCGCGATGTGCGCGCGGGCTTCGCGCCGGGCGCATTCTGGCCGCTCTGCGGATCGGCGGCGCTGATCGCGTTCAATTGGGCGGTGTTCCTGTGGGCCGTACAGAACGACCGCGTGATCGAATCGAGCCTCGGTTATTTTCTCAATCCGCTGGTCAATGTGGCGCTCGGCGTGCTGCTGCTCGGCGAAAAATTGCGCCGGATGCAAAGCATCGCCATCGCGTGTGCGGCGATCGGCGTCGCGGTGCAGGCCTTCGCGCTGGGCCATGCGCCTTGGGTGAGCCTGGCGCTGTGCTTTTCCTTCGCCTTCTATGGCCTGATCCGCAAGCGCACAGCGGTGACCGCGGCGGCCGGGCTGCTGGTCGAGACGCTGATCCTGGCGCCGTTCGCCGTCGGCGCCCTGCTCTGGCTAGCCGCACGCGCGCCGCTGCACTTCGGCGCCGATCCCTGGCAGACCGTGTGGCTGTCGCTGTCGGGCGTGGTGACGGCCGCGCCGCTGATCCTGTTCGCGCTGGCGGCGCGCCGGCTGCGCCTGTCGACGATGGGCGTGATCCAGTTTCTCGCGCCCAGCATGCAATTCGCCATCGGCGCGGCGAGCGGCGAACCCTTGACGCCGCTCAGGCTGGCGAGTTTCGCCATCATTTGGCTGGGGCTCGCACTGTTCGCAGCAGACGCCGTCCGACGCGAGGCCGCTTAGCGCGGCAACGCCGCCAGCACCGCATCGCCCATCTCTTGCGTCGAGAGCGCGCCGCCCAGATCGCGCGTGCGCGCGCCCGCCTCGAGCGCTGAACGCACCGCCGCCTCGACCGCGTCGGCCGCTTCCGGCAAGCCCAGCGAAGAGCGCAGCGCCATAGCGAGCGACAAGATCGCCGCGATCGGATTGGCGACGCCCTGCCCCGCAATGTCGGGCGCGGAGCCGTGCACAGGCTCGTAAAGCCCCGGCTTTCCCGCATCGCCAAGCGCGGCGGACGGCAACAGGCCGATCGACCCCGTCAGCATCGCAGCTTCATCGCTGAGCAAATCGCCGAACAGATTGTCTGTGACGATCACGTCGAATTGCTTCGGCGCCTTGACCAATTGCATCGCGCAATTGTCGGCGAGGATATGTTCGAGCCTGACGTCGGCATACTCGGCCGCGTGCAGTGCGGTCACTTCCTCGCGCCACAACAGCCCAGTCTCCATCACGTTGGATTTTTCCGCCGAATGCACCACGCCGCGGCGCGCGCGCGCCGCCTCGAACGCCACGCGCGCAACGCGACGGATCTCCGCGCTGGTGTAGACCTGCGTGTCGACTGCGCGGCGGCCGCCGTCCGGCAGCATCTCGACCCCGCGCGGCTGGCCGAAATAAACCCCGCCGGTCAGTTCGCGCACGATCAGAATGTCGAGGCCCGCGACAAGCTCCGGCTTCAAGGGCGAGGCGTCCGCGAGCGCGGCAAAGCACAGCGCAGGACGCAGATTGGCGTACACCGCCATCGCCTGACGCAGGCGCAAAAGGCCGGCCTCGGGTCGCAGATGCCGCGCGACGCCGGCCCATTTGGGCCCGCCGACCGCGCCCATCAGCACCGCATCCGCCGCGCACGCGGCGGCGATGGCAGCGTCCGAAATCGGCGCGCCCTCCGCGTCGAGCGCGGCGCCGCCGAACGCCGCAACGTCAACCTGCAGCGGCGCGTCCAGCGCCTCGAGCACGCGCCGGGCCTGGGCGATCACTTCTGGGCCGATGCCGTCGCCGGGAAGAAGCAGAAGGGTTTTGCGGGATGAGCGGGTCATGGGCCGCCCTCTCACGCCAGGAGCGCATCTGTGTCAACCGCTGGACCGGCGACGCTTGGTTCACATCGATCATTAACCCGGCAACGATAACTACGCTCGCGTTGGTGGGAAGACGACATGACGACGACGAAAGGATCTCGCAATCTCGCGATGATTCGAGATAGCGGCTCAACTGCGCGTGTGCTCAACCTTGCTCTTATTCACGAGCGACACGGCGACAGCGATGAATACAAGAGCAAGCCGCTTCTACATACACGGCTGCTCAATCGCGCGATCATTTTGAAGCACGCCGTGCGCATCAACGAGCGGGATCTCTTCGTAAACGCGCCCTCAACGGCGACGAAGATCATCATTCCGTTCTCCGCATCAGAGCTGCAGCTCGGCGGTCGCTCACTGCTGTTCGGTGAACGCAGTTTTGAGCGCACGTTCCATAGTTTGAGCGGCATCGATGACCCGGCGCTATTGGAGCGGGATTTCGAGGTCCTTCGGCTCCTGAACACATTGCCTTCGTTTGACCCGTACTTGATGCGAGAGCGGCTGCGCCAAAACGGCCTCGATCCTGCCCGCTGCTACTTTGAACTGTCCGTCGCCGATGTCGCGCAAATGCGCGCGTTCGTGGCGCGCGAAATCGGTCAGCTCGTGAACATCGCCTTGGCCAACGGCGGCGGCAGCGCACGGGACTTGACGACGCGCCTCGCCGATAAACTCATGACCGACGAGTCCGCAAAGGCGCTTGACCCGTTGCGTATGGCGTTGGACCTCTCGGAGGCAGACTATCGCGAGGGCGTCTTCTCGTGGAAGGGCTTCCTCTATTACAAGTGGCTTTACGCGCAGATCGAACCGCGCCTGGAAAGCCTCGCGCGCAAAATGCTTTCGGTCCGGGTGACGGACATGGACGCCGAGGCGCGCGCGCAACTGAAGGACATTCGCGAGCGCATCGTCGGCTTCATGCACATCGCCGCTAAGAAAGTTTCGGCGACGCTGATGTCTTATGGTTTGGCCTTCACAACGCTGATCGAAGGCAGGCCAAAGGAGTTTCGGGATTTTCTCTTGCGGGCGCCAGAGCTGTTCATCCCCATTGGCGAGGCCGTGGGCGTTCTGCAGCACATCGAGACGTTCTGGAATTATCGCTTTCCACCAGGTTCGCCGCCGCTGCTGACCATGGATGAAGCCTTCGAGATCTTCTCCGATTTCGACATCACGCTCGCCTGCATGAGCGTTCTTCAAGGCGGCAATGCCCCGGGCATGCAGTTTCTCGATTAGCCTCTCGACCACAACCGAGGGCAGGCGCATGGCGGAACCGCACACGGACAGGGCTGTGATCCCACCAATATGCGTGTCGCCCTGCGGCTGCATCGCCACCCGACGCACCCGAAAATGGAGAAGCAAGGCGGCGACAGATCAAGCCAGAACCACGCGGGCAGGACTGGTCTGGCGGCGACCCGCAAACGAAAATGGTGGGCGCGACAGGGATCGAACC
>JANRIR010000058.1:0-2222 GCA_033764725.1 Hyphomonadaceae bacterium | reverse complement strand
CGACGAGACTGAAGCGGCGGCCAATCCCTATGCGCAGGCGCTTGCGATCGAGAGCGGCCTCAAGCGTTCCAAGCCGCACGGCGAATTCGCCGCCATGGCGCGGCTGTTCGCGCCGGAAATCGCCAATCTTCGCGCCGATGTGGGCACCGCACCCGCCGCAGCGACGTTCGCGCGCGCCGCACTGGCCAACGGCGATTACCGCGCGGCGCAGAACTGGCGCGCCGCCGCCGATCTCGCGCCTGCCAATGTGCCGCTTCTGACGATCCTCGATCTCGCCCTTGCCGCCGCCACCAACGACACGGCGAACGTGGCGGCGCTTGCGGACCGGCGCATCGAGATGGCCGGAGCCGCCGGCGCACGTCTCGCCAGCCGCGACCTGCGGGTGCTCGTGGCGCTCGGCATGCCGATCGGCGCGAACGCGGAGGCCTTCCTCGCGCGCACGCCGGCCGCCGTCGGCCGCAAGCCGGACCCCGCGCTGATGGCGCAATTGTCGGCGGCGTCACAGCGCCGTGCTGCAGGAGAGGTCGCCATCCACGCTGCGCTCGCGCTCGGCGAAGGCGCGGAGACCCTCGACGCGACCGAACTCGTGATCATCATCACCGCCATGCGCGACGCGGGCATCGGCGACGCCGCGCGCGCGGTGGCGGTGGAAGCGATCATCGGCGGACAGGCGCGCTAAGCCGATGGACGATGCGCGATGACCGGCGGCGACGCGGGCCTCATCGACGCCTTTCTCGAAATGCTGTCCGCCGAGCGCGGCGCGCGGAAGAACACGCTCCTCGCCTACCGGCGCGATCTGGAGGATGCAGCGGCGGAGGTGCCGCGCGCCCTTCGCGACGCCGACGCCGACGACCTCGAACGCTACACGGCGAACCTCACGCGACGCGGACTTTCGGCCGCGACCAGTGCGCGGCGCATTTCGGCGTTGCGCCAGTTCTACCATTTCCTCCTACTCGACCGGCATCGCGCCGACGATCCCACCACGCGACTGGAAGCGCCCAGGCGCGGCCGGACCCTTCCGAAAACGCTGTCGCTGGAGGAGATCGAGCGCCTTATCGCCGCCACCGCCGTCGAGAATCCCGCGGTCGCCGCGCGAGACCGGGCGATCGTGGAAATGCTCTATGCCTCCGGCCTGCGCGTGAGCGAGCTCGTGGGGCTGCCCATCAAGGCCGCGCCGAAGCCCGGCGTGCATTTCATGATGGTCACCGGCAAGGGCGGCAAGGAACGCCTGGCGCCGCTGCACGATCGCGCCATCGCCGCGCTGCGCGATTATCTGGCCGTGCGCGAGGCGCTCCTGCCGAAGGCCCCCGGCGCCCGCGAACGGGCGCAGAAATGGCTCTTTCCTTCAAGGACCGCAGCGGACGGCAAGCTCACACGCCACCGCATCGTGCAGCTGCTGAAAGACTGCGCACAGCGCGCCAACATCGATCCCGCGCGCGTGACGCCGCACGTGCTGCGCCATGCCTTCGCGACGCATCTCGTCGAAGGCGGCGCGGACCTGCGCACGGTGCAGACCTTGCTCGGCCATGCCGATATCGCGACCACGCAGATCTACACGCATGTGGCCGAGGGCCGGCTGCGCGAGCTGGTCGAGACCAAGCATCCGCTGGCGAAAAAGAAGTCCTGAGGCGCG
Source organism: Hyphomonadaceae bacterium (assembly GCA_033764725.1). GTDB lineage: Bacteria > Pseudomonadota > Alphaproteobacteria > Caulobacterales > Aquidulcibacteraceae > RI-43. The sequence goes on along the minus strand of JANRIR010000058.1, from coordinate 589 downwards.
CAAATCGCGCCGCGCGAAGCGTCAGTGCTGGTCGTACTGAACGGTGCGCTGCGACACCCGCGTCATGATCACCGAGCCGGTGAGGAAATCGAGCAGGCTCATCAGCATGATGATGAAGAACTCGGTGGTGCCGAACGGCTTCACCAGCAGGAACAGGATGAAGCTCACGATGAACACCGCCACCGCGAGTCCGTTGTCCACCATCTGCGCGCCGGACGGCGTCGTCGACTTCAGGATCTCGATGAAGAGCGTGACGATCGCCACCAGCAGGATGAGATGGCCCCAGCTGAAGCTCCACACGGCGCCCGATGCGAGCGGCATGGTGAACGCCACCGCCGCCATCGCCTGCGTGACGTTGTCCCCCGCCGGAATGGCGATCAGCGCGTAGAGCACGCTGGGGATGAGAAGCAGCGGAAAGATCTGCAGGCCGGGCATCGGAACTCCCTCACGCTGGACACGCGCCCGATACTAGGCACGCCTCGGCGACGCCCGCAAACCTTCACCCGCGCCCGGCGACGGCCTCCGCGCGACGCAACGCCCGCAGGACGTTGCCGCCGGCGAGCTTGGCGAGATCGGCGTCGCTCCAGCC
>JANRIR010000012.1:0-46936 GCA_033764725.1 Hyphomonadaceae bacterium | reverse complement strand
TGCGCTGCGCCGAAGCGTTCGGCGTGCAACATCGCGTGCGCTCGTCCATGCAACACGATCTGCGCGTCGCGATCCGATTGCGGCTTGAGCAGAACGGGATTGAAATCGACGTCGGCGGCCAGGCCGCAGGCCTGCGCCTGCAGCGCCTGGGCGCGGCCGATCTCGCCGCCGTCGGGCGTGACGGCGGCGTTGTTCGACATGTTCTGCGGCTTAAACGGCGCGACCTTGACGCCGCGCCGGCGCGCAATCCGGCACAGGCCTGCAACCAGCGTGGTCTTGCCGACATCGGAGCCGACGCCTTGCAGCATCAGGACGCGCGCGCTCATGTCGGGCCCGACACGGCGATCGCCGGCGCGCCGTCGAGCATCGCGAGCCTTGCTGCAACGCCGTACGTCTCCGCCAGAAGTGCGGGCGTCAAGACGTCGGCGGGCGCGCCGTCGGCGATGATGCGGCCCTGCTTCATCATCACGATGCGGTGCGCAAAGCGCGCGGCGAGGCTGGCGTCATGCAGCACCACGAGCGCTGCGCCGCCCCCGCGCACGAACGCCGCGACCGCCTCCATGACCAGCCAGGCGTGGCGCGGATCGAGCGCAGCGACCGGTTCGTCGGCAAGCAGCAGCGGCGCTTCGCTCGCCAGCGCGCGCGCGACATGGACGCGCGCGGTTTCCCCGCCGGAGAGCGAATCCGTGCGTCGCGCGGCGAAATCGGTTAAGCCGCAGGCGGCGAGCGCACGATCGACGGCGGCGGCGTCGTTTGCGCCGAGGCGCGCGATGTTTGCGCCATAAGCGAAGCGTCCCAACGCCACGGCGTCGCGCACGCGCAGAGGCCAGGCGTGCGCGCGCGTCTGGGGCAGGTACGCCGCCTTGCGTGCGCGCGCCTGGGCGCTCATGCGCACAGGGTCTTCGCCGTCGAGCCAGACCGCGCCGCTGACCCGCGGCGCAAGGCCAAGCGCTGCGCGCAACAGCGTGGACTTGCCGGCCCCATTGGCGCCCAGCACGGCGACCAGCTCGCCGGGAGACGCGCGCAGGCTGGCGTTGCGCAGCGCGACGCGGCCCTCAATGGCGACGTGCACGTGATCGAGCCGCAGTTCAGCCATCGCCGCCTCGCCGCCGCGCTGCGATCCACACAAAGGCCGGCGCGCCGATCAGCGCCACGACGACGCCGAGCTTCATCTCCGACGGCGTCGGCGCGATGCGCACGATGATGTCGGCCAGCGTCACCAGCGCGCCGCCGAGCAGCGCCGCCGGCGCCAATGTCCGCGCCGGATCGTGCGCCACGAAAGGGCGAACCATGTGCGGCGCCACTATGCCGACGAAACCGATGGCGCCGGCGAGGCTGACGGCCGCGCCGGTGGCGAGGCCCGCGCCGGCGATCACGGCAAGGCGCAAGCGCGTGAGATCGAGGCCCAGCCCCGCTGCGGCTTCCTCGCCTACCGTCAGCGCCGACAACCCGCGCCGCGCGGCGAACAGCACGGCGCCGCCGGCGACGAGAAACGGCGTGCTGGCTGCGAGATCGGCGATGCTGCGATGCGCGACGGAGCCTTGCGTCCAATTGATCAGGTCGAACAGCGTGAACGGATTGGGCGCCATGTTGAGCATGACGCTCATCGCTGCGCCAGCGAAGCTCGACAGCCCGACGCCGATCAGGATCAATGTCACGATCGACCCGATGCGCAGCGCGACTGCCGACAGCAGCGCCGTCGCCGCCAGCGCGCCGGCGATGGCGGCGAGCGGCGCGACGATGGGGCTCGCGGCGGCGAAGCCCCAGAAGATCGTTGCGGTTGCGAACAAGGACGCCGTCGCCGACACGCCGAGCACGCCGGGTTCGGCGAGCGGATTGCGCAGCAGGCCTTGCAGCGCCGCGCCGCAAAGGCCGAGCGCTGCGCCGAAGAGATACGCCGCCGCCGCGCGCGGCAGGCGGATGTCCTGCATCACGATGCGATCGCCGGGCGCGCCTGCGCCAAACAAGGCCGGCAGCGCGCGCTCGAGCGGCAGCGGGGTGGCGCCGATCAGCAGCGCCGCCGCGAGCGCAACAGCGCTGAGCGCAATCAGCAGCGGGACGAGCGCGCGCGTCATCGCGCCGCCGCCGCCAGCGCTTCGATCGCGTCGATGAGGAACCAGCCGCCGCACGCCGTCCAGGCGCCGTCGAGCGGCGCGACGGCGCTTTCTGCAAGCGCTGTACGCATGACCGGATGGCGCGCCGCCGACCAGAGATCCGTCTCGGCGCCCTCGGCGCGAAACGCCGCCCAGGCGATCACGTCGGGCCGGCGATAGGCGATCTGTTCGAGCGGCAGCGGCGACCAGCCGCGGCTTTCGACATAATTGCGCATGCCCGCAAGCGTCAGCACGTTCTGGATCAAGGTGCCGTCGCCGCTGGTGACGCCCGAGGGCGTGGCGTAGAGCGCAAGCGGCTGTCCCGCCGCGGCGGCGATCGCGGCGAGCCGCGCATCCATTTGCGCGACCAGAGTTTCGCCGCGCGCGGGATGGCCCAGCGCGCGCGCCATGGCGCGAACATTCGCGCGCACGCCCTCGACGTCGTCGACATAATCGAGCTGCGCCACCGCCACGCCTGCGCGCTGCAGGGCCGCCGCTGCGCCCGGCCCGCCGCCATAGGCGCGCACGACGAGGTCGGGACGCACGATCAGCACGTCCTCCGTCGTGGGTCGAACCGATGCGACGCCTTCGGCTGCAGCGCGCATGTAGGAAAAGTCCGCCGTCGCATCCGGTGAGAGCGCGGCGATCTGATTCCTGTCCGCCAGCTTCAGCACGTATTGATCGGCGCAATAATCGAGGCTGACGATGCGTTGGGGCGCATCGTGCAGCGCGCTCGGCGCCGGCGCCGACGGCGCGCACGCCGCCGACGCCAGAACCACAAGCGCGATCAGGAGCCTCATTCTAAACGCACGCGCGCGCCGATGGTCGCGGTGCGCCCCTGCGTCCCATAGCGCCGGATCGTCTGGTAGCGCTCGTCGGCGACGTTCTCGATGCGGCCGTAGAGCTCGACCGCATCGGTCAGCGGATAGTGCGCGCGCACATCGACGAGCGTGTAGGCCTTGAGGCGAAAGGCGTTGCGCGCGTCGTCGAAACTGTCTCCGACATGCAGCACGCCGATCGAGGTCGTCAGCGCGTTCGGCCAAACATAAGCCGCCTCGAGCGCGCCTGTGCGCCCGGCGCGGCGCGCCAGATCGCGACCGAAATTCGCGCCCGGCGAACGGTTTTCCGCCTCAAGCCAGGTGTAATTGCCCGACAGCGTCAGCCGCTCGCCGATCGCGGCGGCGATGTCGAGCTCGACGCCGCGCGCCTCGGTGCGTGCGATATTGGCGTAGAGGCCGAAAGGCCGCGTAGCGCATTGCGCGCCGACGCACGAGACGAAATCGATCTGGTTCGTCGTGTCGCGCTCGAAATAGACGATCGAGGCCTGCACCGCATCGTCGAACAGCTGGCGCGCGACGCCGATATCCCAGGCTTCCGCTTCTTCCGGCTGCAGCGTCAACGCGCCGAACGCGCCGTAGAGCTGATACAGCGACGGCGCCTTGAAGCCTTCGCCCCAATTGGCGCGCACGATCGTGTCATCGTCGGCCAGCGCATACACCAGGCCCGCCTGGAACGTCGTCGCGTCGCCGAAGGTTTCGTGATCGTCGAAACGCACGCCGCCGGTCAGCGTCAGGCCGTTGCGCGCCGCCAGGCGCAGTTGCGCATAGGCGCTGTCCTGGCGCACCGCGCTGCGTTCCGGGGTGGGATTGGGATTGAACGACGAGGGCGCAGCCGAGCGGAACCAGGAGCGCTCGGTCTCGGCGCCGAACACGAGGCGCCATTCCGGCGCGATCGTCCATTCGCCCTGATACTCCGTGCGTGCGATGGTTCCGCGCGCATCGAAGGTTTTCGCGGGCGTCAATGCAGGATTGACATTATCGCGATCGGTTTGGGTGTAGGCGACGCCGAATCGGTTCCGCAAGGCGCCGCCGAACGACGCCGCGCGCACGCCGCCATAGGCGACGAGATCGTCGGTTTCGCCGTATTCGCGCGTGTCGGCGAAGGCGAACGCAGGCGCGGGGAAGCCATCGAAATCGTTGCGCCCTTCGAACCACGCCGCGCGCAGATCAAGGGCGATGCTTTCCGTCAGCGCGAGATCGGCGCGCAGCGAAGCCGCGGTGTTGCGAAAGCCGTCGTCCTCGCGTCCGCCGAGATCGTCATCGAAGCTTGAGACGCCGTCGCTGTCATAGCGGCTGGCCGCGATCCGCACGCCGCCCCAATCGCCGCCATAGCCGGCGTTGGCCCGCGCGAAAACCGTTCCATAACCGCCGCCCTCAAGCGCAGCTGCGCCGCTGAGCCCCGGCGCCGGCGCGCGCGAAATGACGTTGACCACGCCGCCAATCGCCTGGCTGCCCCACAGCGTCGATTGCGGCCCGCGCAGCACTTCGATGCGCGCCACATCGCCGACCAGCAGGTTGGCGAAATTGTAGCCGCCGCCGGTGGCGGAGGGGTCGTTGATTTTCACGCCGTCGATCAGCGCGAGCGTCTGATCGGTCTCGGCGCCGCGGATGCGCACCTGCGTGGCGCCGCCGGGGCCGCCATTGCGCGTGACGCTGATCCCCGGCGTGCGCGCGAGCGCATCCGACACGATCACCGCCTGGCGCGCGGCGAGCGTTTCGGCGCTGAGCACTGTGGCCGCCACCGAGACCTGCGCGGGCGCATCGGGCGCGCGCGTGGCGGTGACGATGATCGCGTCAGGCGGGGTTTCCTCCTGGGCGAAAGCGGGCAAGGCGAGAGCGCCCGCGAACGCGGGCAAAAGCAAAGATAGACGCAGCATCAGACATCTCCTGGCGCACGCCCGGACCATCCGGACGCGCTCGGCGATGTCGCTTCTCGAGGGGAACCCCGCGCCTCCGGCTGGACCTGGCCGGCAAGCAGAGCGACGGGATGGCAGGTCTCCCGGCTTGCGGGTCACGGCTCCCGATCCGCCTTCCCATTCCGCGACGCGGAACAGTGGCTGGAATGGATCGGTCGCTCGCCGCTTACGGTTGCAGGCACAGCTGCGGATTTGGGGCGCGCCCCGCACCGCATTCCCTTTTCACCCCGGTTTCCCGAGGCACCATCTGCGGAGGTTGTACCGGGCATGGGCCGGCAAAGTCAAAAGGGGTGCGCTCAGCCCACGCCCTTGCGCGTCAGCGCGGCGATGGCGTCGAACAGGGCCGAGAGGTCGAGCGGGGCAGTTTCGCGCCCGCCGAGCAATTCCTGGTGGATCACCGCCAGCAGCATCGGCGCGAACACCAGAAGCGCTGCGGCGCGCGCCTGGGCGGGGTCGGCGACATGCGGGCGCAACCGCGCTTCCAGCGCCGCCAGCGACGGCTCCAGGAGCGCCTCGAGATAGACCCGACCGACCCGCTCGTCGGCCACGCCCTCGACCAGGCCGAAGGCGTGCGCGCGCGCGAAGCCGCCATGCGCGACGCCGACCTTCGCCAGCGCGACATAGGCGTCGACTGCTTCGCCCAAGGACCGCGCAGGCTGTGCGACGGCCTCGATGAAGGGGCGGGCGCGCACGCCCAATGCGCGCAGGATGTCCGCGGCGGCGCCGTCGCGGTCGCCGAAATAATGCCGCAGCGTCGGCTCGGACACCTGCGCGGCGGCGGCGAGCTGACGGAAGCTCGGCCGCTTCAGTTCAGAGCGCAGCACATAATCGGCCAGCTCCTGCACGAGCTTTTCGCGCTTTTCCTCGTAATCCGGATTTCGTCTGCCGAGCGGGCGAGGCATGGACGGACCCCCCAAGCCGGAGACCATAGAACGCTTCGCCGATTTCACCGCCGGCTTTTTTGGCACTACGCCAGTCATTAGGCTCGCAAGCGGGCCGGGCGGGGACGCTTGCCCCACGCCCGGCCCGCCGGAGCCAGCGTCAAAACGCCAGACGGCCACGCACGGCGATCGGGAACGACACGCGTTCGCCGGCGTCGTTGATCGAGGCCAGGCCCAGGCCGCCGATCGAGGAATCGTCGTCCTTGAGTTCGCCCGTGTAGCGAACGCCCACTTCGGCCGCGACCGAGAACCTGTCCGTCACCGCATAGGAGAGCCCGACATCGCCGCCGACCGACAGCACGGTCGAGCTGTCGTAGAATTTGGCGTTGGCGATGGTGATGGACGCGTCCGGGATGCGAAACGTGGCGTTGATCTCGTCGACGAAGGCCGCGCCGATGCGGCCGGCAACGTAAGGCCGCCAGGCGCCGGCCCCGAAATATTGGCGCGCGCCGCCTTCGATCGTGGTCGCCTGGAACTCGCCGAACGTCCCGAACACCGGCAGCGAGGCGTTCAGCGCCGGCACGAAGGCCGTGCCGACCTGGACCGTGCCTTCGTCGGCCTGGGCGTAGCGCAACGACGCGAACACTTCGCGATCGCCTTCCAAGCCGCGGGCGAATTCGACGCCCAACGTGGTCGTTTCGCCATAGATTTCATCATAATCGCGCGCCTGGATGCGCAGCTCGGCCGCGACGCCGGAGAGCGCCGGATTGAGCGGCCCGAGATCGCCGACCGGGGCGGTCGCGCCGCCATGCACGTCGCCGCTGACCGGCAATTCCGCGCCCGCGGAAATCGAGCCGGCCCATTGGCCCGGCTCGAGCGGGCCGGCGGCGGCGGTCCCGATCAGGGCGTAAAACGCGGCCACGCCGGCCGCTGCTGCTTTCAACATGGGTGTGCTCCTCGCTGCTGTGCGCGGCCCCCGCGCGCGTCCCCAATGTCGATATATATCATATTGTATATAAGACAATATAACAATTGCGCGATCTCGTCACCGCCGCCGGTCGGGCGTACACCGGGCGCGATACGGGAGGACGCGATGGCGGGGTCGGCGGCGGCGCTGTTGGTGGAGAGCTTGATCGCGCAGGGCGCGTCGCGGGTGTTCTGCGTGCCGGGGGAAAGCTATCTGCCCGTTCTGGACGCGCTCCACGCCGCGCGCGACCGCATCGAGACGATCGTCTGCCGGCACGAGGCGGGGGCGGCCAACATGGCGGAGGCGACCGGCAAGCTCAACGGCCGGCCGGGGATATGCTTCGTCACCCGCGGCCCGGGCGCAACGCACGCCAGCATCGGCGTCCACACCGCGCGGCAGGATTCCACGCCGATGCTGCTGTTCATCGGGCAGGTGGCGCGCGGCGACATCGGCCGAGAGGCGTTCCAGGAAATCGATTACGGCGCGTTTTTCGGGCCGATCACGAAATGGGCGGCGAGCGTCGACGATCCGACGCGCATCCCCGAACTGGTGTCGCGCGCGACCGCGACCGCGCTTGCCGGCCGGCGCGGCCCCGTGGCGCTGGCCTTGCCGGAGGATATTCTGGAGGAACCGGTCGAGGCGGCGCCCGCCCCGCGCGTGTTCGGCGCGCGCGCCGCGCTCGATCCGGCAAGCCTGGCGGCGATCGCGGCGCGCCTTGCGGCCGCTCGCGCGCCGCTGCTGCTGCTCGGGGGATCGGGCTGGGACGAAGCGGGGCTGGCGGCCATCGAACGGTTCGCGCGCCGCGCCGATTTGCCCGTCGTGCTGTCGTTCCGGCGCAAGGATCTGTTGGACAATACGCACGCGCATTACGCGGGCGATCTTGGGCTCGGGCCCAATCCGAAACTTGTCGCGCGGGTGAAACAGGCCGATCTGGTCCTCTGCGTCGGCGCACGGCTCGGCGAGAACCCGACGCAAGGCTACACGCTGTTCACCCGCGACGAGACCGCCGCGAAACTCATCCACATCCATCCCGGCGCAGAGGAATTGGGCCGCGTCTGGCCGCCCGCGATCGCCGCCGTCGCCGATCCCAATCTCGCCGCCGATGCGCTGGCGCATCTCGATATCGCGCCGCACTGGGCCGATTGGCGCGCCGCCGCCCATGCCGAAGCGATCGCCTGGCGTGCGCCCATCGCCGTTTCGGGCGCGGTGAATCTGTCGGAGGTATTCGCGCATCTGCGCGCCGCGCTGCCCGACGATGCGATCGTCGCCAATGGCGCGGGCAATTACGCCGCGTGGCTGCATCGCTTTTTCCCGCACGCGCGCTTCGGCACGCAATTGGCGCCGACGAGCGGGGCGATGGGCTACGGCTTTCCCGCCGGAATCGCCGCCAAGATCGCCCATCGCGATCGCGACGTGGTCGCGGTTGCGGGGGACGGCTGCTTCCTGATGAGCGCGCAGGAAATGGCCACAGCGATGCGCCACGAGGCCGCGCTGGTGACGCTGGTGATCGATAACGCCTCCTACGGCACGATCCGCATGCACCAGGAGCGGCGTTTTCCGGCGCGCGTGCACGCGACCGATCTGGTCAATCCGGATTTCGCGGCCTTCGCGCGATCCTTCGGCGCCTGGGGCGAAACCGTGACCCGCACCGAGGATTTCCCCGACGCCCTGGCGCAAGCGCGCGCCGCGGGACGGCCGGCGCTGCTGCACATCAAAACCGACGTGGAGAACATTTCGCCGGGCCGCACGATCGCGGATCTGCGCGGTGCGTAAAACGCCGGCGCGCGCCTAGAAGTTCGCGCCGAGGATCCAGCCTTCTTCCTGCTCCACCACGGTGCGACGGGAATCGTCTTTCGCCGGGCCGAACAGGCGGCCGAGGCCACCCTGGGCGTCGAGTTGGGCGAAGCGCTCGGCGGCGACGCGTACCTGCGCCTGATCCTTGATCTCGCCGGGCTGCGGACGGACGTCGTTCTGCGACGGATATATTTCCGCAAACACGCAATCGACGCCTTCGAGGTCTGCCGGCGCCAGCGTCTTCCAACCGGTCTCGAACGGCCAGATGCGCGCCGCCTCGCCGCGCGCGTCGCGCAGCCGCTTCACCACCGGCAGGCCGGTGATCGCCTGGCCGCCGACCGAGCCCTGGTAATAGAGTTTCCACACCGAGGACGGCGTGCGCAGCGCTTTTTCCGCGATGCGGAATTCGGGCAGATCGTCAGGCCCGTGCTCGCGCGGGCGCTTGGTCTGCAGCATGGCTTGCGCGTCGCGCGCAGGGCAGCCCCAGAACGGGAACGGCTCGCCCGTCATCAGCCGGTTCATCTTCGCGCCGACCTGGAAGCGGTTGTTGGCGTTGGTGGGTTTGTCTTTCGATTCCGCGGCGACGTAGTCGATAAGCGCGCGCCACGGCGCGCCGGTGCGCTTCAGCGCCGCCGCTGTGCCGCGCGGAAAGCCGAGCGGAAAGTCGAACCCGACCAGCGTGCGCTCGCCCTTGCGGGCGAGATCGTGCAGCGTCGCATCGATCAGCTTTTCGGCTTCCGCGCGGGTGGCGGGATTGTGCGATTCGAACGCGTGCTGGAAGCGCACATTGCGCTTCATCACGCCGACCCAGATGGAATCGGGCCCCGTCGTCGGCTTCGCCGCGGCGCTCCAATCCACCATCACATAGGCTTGAAACAGGCGGCTCATGGCGCCGTCGCTACGCTGGTCACGTGAGCTTCACCAGCATCTTGCCGGTGTTGCCGCCGGAGAACAGCTTGAGGAACGCCGTCGGCGCATTGGCGACGCCGTCTTCGACGGTCTCTTCCCACGCGATTTTGCCTTCGGCGATCCATTGCGTCATGTCGGTCAGGAATTGTTCGCGCATGTCGGCGTAATTGGTGACGATGAAGCCTTGGATCTTCAGGCTCTTGCCGACGACATAGATCAGATTGCGCGGGCCGGGCGCTGGTTCCGTGTTGTTGTATTGCGAGATCATGCCGCATTCCGCAAAGCGCGCGAAGGGGCGGGCGAGTTCGAGCGCCACTTCGAGATGTTCGCCGCCGACATTGTCGAAATAGATGTCGATGCCGCGCGGCGCTGCGGCGCGCACCGCGGCGAGCAGATCGGGGGCGGTCTTGTAATTGACCACATGGTCGATCCCGCGGCCCTTGAGCCAGGCGGCCTTGTCGTCCGACCCCACCGAGGCGACGACCTCGCAGCCCTTGATCTTCGCCACCTGGCAGACCACCGACCCAACAGCGCCCGCCGCGCCCGACACGAACGCGACGTCGCCCGGCTTCGGCTCGCCGATGCGCAACAGGCCCGCATAGCCCGTGAGCCCCGGCATCCCCAAAACGCCGAGATAGGCCTGCGGGGGCACATTGGCGCTTGGCAGCTTCTGCAGGGCCGCGGCGGGCGCCACGAAGCCCTCGCGCCAGCCGAACATGCTCTCCACCAGATCGCCCGGCTTCAGCGCGGGATCGTTGGAGGCGACCACCTCGCCCACCGCGCCGCCCTGCAGCGCCTCGCCGATCTGGAACGGCGGCACATAGCTCGGCCGGTCATACATGCGCCCGCGCATATAGGGATCGACCGACATCCACAGATTCCGCACCAGCGCCTGGCCGGGGCCGGGATCGGGCAAATCGACGGCGGCGAGGGCGAAGTCCGCCGCGCTGGGCAAACCCACCGGGCGCCGCGCCAGCCTGATCTCGTTCGAACGCATGCCCATCGGTCGCTCCTCGCTGATATGTCGGGGCCCAACCTAGCGCCGCGCGGCGCCATCTCCAAGCGCGGCCGGCCACAGCCGCCGCCTTGATGCGGGGCCGCCTTCGCGCCCATAAAGCGCGCCTCATGACCGTTCGCCTGCGCTTTGCGCCTTCCCCCACCGGCCGGCTTCACGTCGGCAACATCATCACGGCCTTGCGCAATTGGCTGTTTGCGCGCGGTCAGGGCGGCGCGATGCTTTTGCGCATCGACGACACCGATCTCGCGCGCTCGACCAAGGCGTTCGAAGAGGGCATCGAGACGGATCTGCGCTGGCTCGGCCTCGCCTGGGACGACAAGGCCAACCAATCGGCGCGTTTCCCCTCCTACGACGCCGCAGCGGACGCGCTGCGCGCAGCGGGGCTGCTCTACGCCTGCTACGAAACCGAAGAGGAATTGGAGCGCAAGCGCCGCATCGCCCAGGCGCGCGGGCTGCCGCCTGTCTATGACCGCGCCGCACTGGCCTTGAGCGCCGCGGATCGCGCAAAGCTCGAAGCCGAAGGGCGCGCGCCGCATTGGCGGTTCAAATTGTCGGGCGCGCGGCGCGACTGGGACGATCTCGTGCGCGGTCCGCAATCGATCGACACCGCCTCGCTCAGCGACCCGGTGCTGATCCGCGCCGATGGGGCGTATCTCTATACGCTGCCTTCGGTGGTGGACGACGTGGAGTTCAAGATCACGCACATCGTGCGCGGCGAGGATCACGTCACCAATACCGGCGTGCAGATCGAGATTTTCGAGGCGCTCGGCGCGCCGGTTCCGCGCTTCGGACATTTCCCGCTGCTGGTCGGCGCGGATGGCGAAAGCCTGTCCAAGCGTCTGGGCTCGCTGTCGGTCGGCGATCTGCGCGAGATGGGATTCGAGCCGATCGCGATCCTGTCGCACCTCGCCAAGATCGGCACGTCCGACCCGATCGAAGCGCGCAGCGATTTCGCAAGCCTCGTCGCCGAATTCGCGTTCGAGAAAATCGGCCGCGCGCCGGCGCGCTACGACGTCGAGGATCTCAAGCGCATCAATGCGGCGGTGCTGCATGCGCTGCCTTACGACGCCGCGCAGCCGCGCCTCGCTGCGCGCGACGCCGATCTCGGCCCTGATTTCTGGACGGCGGTGCGCGCGAACCTGTCGATTTTCGCAGATGTCGACGCTTGGGTCGCCATCGTGCGCGGGCCGATCGCGCCGGTGATCGCCGATCCCGCCTTCGCGGAGGCCGCCGCCGCGCTGGCGCCCGCTGGGCCGTACACGCTCGACAGCTGGAAAACATTTGTCGATGCGGTGAAAGAAAAAACCGGCGCGAAGGGCAAGGCGCTGTTCATGCCGCTGCGCCAGGCGCTGACCGGCCTCGATCATGGGCCGGACATGGCGCCCCTGTTCATGCTGATCGGCCCGGACAAGGCGCGCGCGCGCCTGCGCGGCGAGGCGGCCTGATCAGGCCGACCAGTCCTGGCGCTTGGCCCAGACCAGCATCGGCGTGGGCTGCACCGGCAGCAACGCAAGCGCCGGGCGCAGATCGACCTCGAGCGGGCTTTGCGGCTGGTCGTTGTACCAGGCGTAGAATTGCGCCACGCGGCTCCACATCGAATTCGGCTCGACATGGTCCGAGCCCGTGATGAGCTTGGCCATGCCGCGCGCGAACTCCGCCGGCTTTAAGCTTTGAAACCGGATCGGGCGGTTGAGCGCGACGGACAGGCGCGCTGCGGCGTCGTGGCCTGTTAGCGCTTCCGGCCCGCCGATCGCAAAGGCGTGCGCGGTCACGCGCGGCTCGGCCACGGCGGCGGCCATGTAGGCGGCGACATCGTCGAGGCAGACGAAATTGATCTTCAGATCGTCACGCGCGGGATAGGCGAACACGCCATGCGACAGGATCGCGGGCTTCACCCACGGGCGCAGGATGTTGTCCATGAACACGACCGAGCGGATCGAGGCCCAGGCAAGCCCCGACGCGGCCATCGCCGCTTCGATGTCGCGTCGCCCGTCATGCGCGGCGAGGCCGATGTCGGTTGGCGCGATCACGCAGCTGGTGTTGAAGACGATCTTGCGCACGCTGCCCGCCGCACGCGCGGCCGCGCAAATGTTTTCGCCCATCATGCGCGCATAGGCGCGGTCGAAGCTGAAGGGCAGGTTCATCGCGATGGCGTCGGCGCCGGCGCACGCTTTGGTCAGGCTGGCGACATCCTCGAAGGCTGCGCCGACGATTTCGACATGAGGAAACGGATCGCGTGGAAACGCATCGGGCTGGCGCGTCGCGGCGCGCACGCGAAACCCTTGCGCGGTGAGCGCGCGCATCAGCGGCAGTCCCTGATCGCCGGTCGCGCCGAACACCAAGACGGTCGTCATGTCGATTGCCCCGCATCATTGGCCAAGCTCGCCGCATGTCGGCCCGCAATGACGCCGAACGTCAAGGCGGGGCCGAGCGTGCCGCCGGCGCCGGCGTAGACGCCGCCCGTCGGGCCCGCCATGCAATTGCCCGCCGCATAAAGACCGCGGATCCAGGCGCCGTCATGGTCGAGCACGCGCGCCTGCGCGTCGGTCAAGGCGCCGCCATTGGTGCCGAGCGCGCCCATTTTGATCTCCACCGCGCTGAAGGGCGGCGTCGCAAGCGCGCCCAGCGTGGCGAAAGCGCCCGGGCGCGAGCGATCGCCGTAGAAGCGGTCATAGGCCGCGTCGCCGCGTTTGAAATCCTGATCGATTCCGGCCTCCGCGAACGCGTTGAAACGCGCGACGGTGCGCTGCAAGGCGGCGGGATCGATCCCGATCGCCTCCGCCAGCGCAGCGAGCGTGGGGCGCTCGACCATGAACGGCGCCGGCCGACCCGGCATGACGCCCGCGATCGGAAAGCGCGCGCGAAACGCCGCGTCGACGATCAGGAACGCCGGCAGGTTGGGATAAGCGTAGGCGGCGGGATCGAACGCGTGAAACGCGCCGGCAAGCGCGGAATAGTTCGCCGCCTCGTTGCAGAAGCGTTGTCCTGCGCGATTGACCATGATCGATCCCGGCAGCGTGCGCTCAAGCAGAACAGGCGCCGCCCGGCGCGCCCCGCCGAACCAGGTTTCGCCTGTTTCGATCACCGGCATCCACCAGGCGGACGTCATGTTGCCGAGTGCTGCGCCCGCCGCCATCGCCATGCGCAGGCCGTCGCCGGTGTTGGTCGGCGGCGAGGCGGGCGCGGTCATCGGCCCTTTGAGAAATGTCTGCACCAGCGCGCGGTCGTGTTCGAAGCCGCCGGTGGCGATGATGACGCTGCGCGCCGTGATACGCGCGCCGTCGGCGGTGCGCACGCCGGTCACGCGTCCCGCCTCCCGCTCCAACGCGGCAGCGCGCACGCCGAGGATCGGCTCGATTCCGCGGTCGAGACAGCCGCGCAGCAGCGACGCGATCAAGGATTGCCCCCAGCCGCGCGCATCGACGCGCAGCCGTTCAGCCATGATCGCGGGATCGACCTGGCCCGTAAATCCGCCGAGCGGCGTTTCGGAAAGTTTGATCGGCATCGGCTGGCCGTTTTCGGCGATGCGCTGCGCCCACGCGCCCAGTTCGGAAAACGGAAACAATCCGGAATCCAAGGCGCGGCCCTGCGCGCGCGCGCCGGGCCGATCGAGATAGTAGTCCGGATAGCCGGGAAGCGTTTCCAAGCGCAGCGGCGTTGCGCGCTCGAGAAAGGCGAGCGCCGGCCCGGCCTGATCGATGAACGCGTCGATCATGTCGCTGCGGATGTCGCCGTGATCGAGACTGTCGAAATAGGCGCGCGCTTCGTCGCGGCTGTCGGGCGCGCCGTTCTCGCGCATCCGCGCATTGCACGGCGCCCACACGATGCCGCCCGAGATCGCCGCGGTTCCGCCGAGACGATCGGATTTTTCAAGAACGGCGACGACGGCGCCGGCGTCGTGCGCGGCGAGGGCGGCCGCAAGGCCCGCCGCGCCGGCGCCGATGACCACCACATCCGCCCGCGCGGGCAAGCCGATTCCATCCGGCATGCTTGTCTCGTGTTGCGACGCACTTTGCGCCTTGTCCAGCGTGGCGGCGCGCACGTCAAAGCGCAACAAAATTTTCAGCACTATTGACTTTTTTTCGGACTGGGCGGCCAATGCCGGCGTCGCAGCCACGGCCAGCGGCGCACAAAACGCCCAAAAAATATGGGCGAGGGGAGGAATGCATGTTCACCAAGGCGCCACAGGCGGGGCGTCGCCTCGCCACGATCCTTTTGGCCGGCGCAAGCCTTGCGCATCTGCCTGCGATCGCGCTTGCGCAGGACAACGACAACGAAATCGTCGTGACCGGGCGCCAGCGCGCCGAGCAGATTCAGGACGTTCCGCTCTCGATCACCGCTTTCAACGAATCCTTCATCGAAAGCGCGGTGCCGACGACGATCACCGATTTCGCGCGCTACACGCCCAACGCCGATCTGGCGGACAACAATTTCGCCGGCAACGCGCTCAACGCCAGCATCCGCGGCATCAGTTTCGCCGATCTGGAAAAATCCTTCGAGCCTGCGATCGGCGTGGCGATCGACGGGGTCTATCTCGGCACCAGCACGACCGCCGCTTTCGACGTGTTCGACGTCGACAGCATCGAGATCCTGCGCGGACCGCAGGGCACGCTCGCTGGCCGCAACACGATCGGCGGCACGATCAATATTCGCCGTTCAAGACCGACTGGCGAAGCCGGCCTGCGCCTCGGCGCCCGGCTTGGGCGCTACGACCAGCGCGATTATCAGCTCGTCGCCAACTCGCCGTCCTTCGGCGACGGCCAATTCGCCGCGAAGGTTTTCGCCTTCTATCGCGAAGGCGAATTGTTCGCGCGCAACACGCAAAGGCCGTCCGACCAGGAAGAGGGCCTCGACAATTTCCAGGGCGGCGTTTCGCTGGCCTATGACCATGCCGGCGGCGGCTTCGACGCGTTGGCGACGGTGGATTTCTACACCGATCGCAGCCAGTTCGTGCCGCCGGTGAACATCACGCGGCCGGGCGCCGACACCGGCGGGCCGGGCGCTGCTCCGACCTTCTGCGATCTCGGCCTCATCCTGTTCGGGGATCCCTCGGGCTGCGGCTTCGGCACGGTGCGGGCCGCCAATGACAGCGGCTTGACGACCTACAATGCGCTTGTTCCGTTCCGAAACTATATCGACGGGTGGAACGCGACGCTGGAAGCCAATTGGGCGATCTCCGATGCGCTGAAGCTGACTTCGATCACCGGCTTTCGCGACAGCGACGAATTGCTGAGCGAGGACAATATCGGCTCGCCTGGCTTCCTCGGCGGCTTGTTGCCGATCTTCGTGGCTGTGCGCGTGCAGGAATATTCGCAATTCAGCCAGGAACTGCGCTTCAGCTGGGACGCCAGCGACGATCTCGGCATCGTCTATGGCCTCTATTACCTGAACACCGAGTACGCGATTTCGCCCGGGCGGATGCCGAACGAGGTGCCGGGCGCCAGCGCCCTGCCGCCGGCGCAGACCTATGCCTTCGGCGGACCGGCGCAAATCTTCTTTGCGGGGCAGACGCTCGACAGCTGGGCAGGCTACGCGGAGGGCGTCTATACGTTCGCGCCGAACTGGTCGGTCACGCTCGGCGCCCGCTACACCTACGAAACGAAGGATTTCTATTCCCGCAGCGTCTTCGGCGGCAACATCCCCGGCACCACGACGCCCGATCCGAACGGCATTTTCAGTTTCACGGGCTCGGAGAGTTGGGGCGCCGCCACGGGCCGCATCATCGTCGATTGGCAGCCCACGGATAATCTCCTCGTTTATGGCGGCTGGTCGCGCGGGTTCCGCTCCGGCGGCTGGAACGGGCGCGGCACGCGCGTCACCGCGCTCGGGCCTTACGATCCGGAATATGTCGACAGCTTCGAAGCAGGCGTTCGCGCCGATGTTTTGGGCGGGCGCCTGCGCATCAATCCCACGATCTTTCACTCGACCTACAAGGATCAGCAAGCCGAGTTCCTGCGCCCCAACGCCGCCGGCACCGCCACTGAAACCGTGGTGCAGAACGCGGCCTCCGCGACCATCAGCGGCGCCGAGCTTGAGGTGCAATGGGCCGTGACCGAAGCGTTTACGCTGCGTGGGGCGTTCGGCTATCTGGATTCATCGTATGATGAATTCCTCGTGCCCGATCTGACGACCGGCCAGATCGTCGACGTCGCCGACCAGCGCCTGATCCGCCGCGCGCCGCAATACACAGCCTCCGTCGTGGCGAACTATGCGATGCCCGTTGGCCCGCATGGCGAGGTGATCCTCAACGGCGCCTATTCCTGGAAGGACGATTTCTCCTCCGGCCTCTTCCCCGATCGGTTCGATCGCAACATCATCGAGGCCTATGGCCAGGCGGACTTCAACGTCACCTATAATCACGAGGCGCCGAGCGGTCGCGCCTATCGGATCACGGCCTTCATCAAGGACGCGTTCGCCGAGGAGGACGCCCGGATCGCTGCGACCCTCGATGTCGGCGTGTTCGCCTTCGCCGTACCTGTCCAAACCAAGACTTACGGAATCGAATTCTCCGCGAGCTTCTGATTCCTCCCGCGCAAGCCGGATCGGCGATATGAGCCACAGCGCCCCTCAGCGCGGCTCATTCCCTGCGGAGAATGGGCTGCAGCGCCGCTGCAGCCCTTTTTTTCGCATGCAGCGTAAGGTGCGAGACCACGAAAGCGGCGCACGCCGCACAACAAGGGAGCGTCGATCATGGCCGGGCGGCTTGCAGGAAAAGTAGCGATCGTCACCGGCGGCGCGAAGGGCTTGGGCGAGGCGGATGCGCGGCTCTTCGCGGCCGAAGGCGCCCGCGTCGTGATCACCGACGTGGACGCCGCCAACGGCGCGCGCGTAGCGGCCGAAATCGGCGCGGCTGCAAGTTTCATGCGCCATGACGTGCGACACGAGGCGGAGTGGGCGGCGCTGATCCCGGAGGTGATGCGCACGCATGGCCGCCTCGACATTCTCGTGAACAATGCCGGCGTCGTGGAGGCCGGCACGATCGAGGACGCCACGGAAGCGGATTATCGCTTCGTCATGGCGGTCAGCGCCGACGGAACCTTCTGGGGCTGCAAACATGCCATCCCCGCCATGCGCGCGTCGGGCGGCGGGTCCATTATCAATATGGCGTCGATCGCATCCGTGCAGGGCGAGGCTACGGTGGCGGCGTATTGCGCGGCGAAGGGCGCGGTGGAATCGCTCACCCGCGCGGTGGCGGTGCATTGCGCGCAATTGAAGGACAAGATCCGCGCCAATTCGGTTCATCCCGTCGGCATCGACACGCCGATGGTGCGCTCGATGCCCGAGCGGCTGGCGGCGCTGATCGCGTCTGGATCGCCGGCGGGGCGACAATCGGCGGCGAATGCGGGCAACCGGCTGGGCGAGCCGATCGACATCGCCAATCTGATCGTGTTCCTGGCCAGCGACGAAAGCCGCTTCATCAGCGGGCAAGCCTTCGTCGTCGACAACACCTCGTCGATCACGCAGGGCGTCGTGCCGTCTTGACGGGGTCTCAGCGCTTTTTGCGCGGCACGTCCCAAAGCTTGAAGACCTGATCCTTCAGCGGTTCGCGCAACGCCTCCAGGCGCGCGCGCGAATTCTGCGGCAGGATGAAGATGGTCGAGCCTGCGGCCATGATGGTCACGAGGTCTGCGGCAGCGCGGTAGTGCGGCAGGTGCGCCTTGCCTTCGTCGCCGAACAATTCGTGCGACAATTGCATGCGCAAATGGTCGAACACGAGCATCACGCGCGCCAGGATCGGGCGCAGCATCGGCTCGGTGCGGGCCGCCGCCATAAGCTCGATCAGGATTTGGTACTGGCGCGAATGCGCCGCGTTGAGCGCCATGTCGATATGGTGCTCCAGCAGATTGGCCCCGGGGGGCGCATTGTGCGCCGCGCGCGTCATGCTGCCGAACAGATGCTCCACGAGCTGCTCGGCGGCGGCTTCCAAAAGCGCTTCCGTGCTGGGGAAATAATACTGCATGCAGCCGCGGGTGACGTTCGCCTCCTTGGCGACGGTCGACATATTGGTCCGGAAATAGCCGTCCCGATGAAAGCAGCGCAGCGTGGCGGCGATGATGGCCGAGCGCGTCTCGGAGCTCTTGGACGTGGCGTGGCGCTTGCTCGGTCGTCCTGTCGGCGTGCGGTGGGCCGCGCTCTTGAAGGCCTTCAGGGCCGGCGTGGCATTCGGGGATGCGTTTGGCATGGTCGCTGCGTTCGTCCTCGCGCCGGCGCCTGCTAAAATAAGCACCGTTGCATAAATTTCTGCTTACTTTAGCATATCCGTTGGGCGCAGTCCCGGTGGGACGCGGACCCAAAAGCCGCAAACGCCGCGCGATGGTCAAGAGATGGGCGCCTGTCTCGACGCACGCCCGGACGTTTGGCGTGCGACCGCCGAGGGAGAACGCGATGGGGCGCTTGCAGAACAAGACGGCGATCGTAGTCGGCGCCTCCTCGCCGGGCGGGCTCGGGGAGGCGATCGCCCGGCGTTACGCAAAGGAAGGGGCGCAGGTTGTGGTGTCGGGCCGCCGCATGGGTCCGCTGGAGGCGCTGGCGGCGGACATCGGCGGCCTCGCCGTCGCCTGCGACATCACCACCGAAGACTCCATCGCAGCGCTCGTCGCGGCCGCGCATGCGCGCTTCGGCAGGCTCGACATCGCGGTGAATTCCGCTGGCGATTACACGCCCGCGACAGTGGCCACGCTCGATTACGAGGCGCTGCGCCACGAAACAGCGGTGCATTATCTCGGCCCGGTGATGTTCATCAAGCACTGCGCCAATGCAATGGCGGCAAGCGGCGGCGGCGCCATCGTGACGTTGTCGTCGCTCACGGTCGAACTGACGGGCGCTGCGCTTGCGGCCTATGCCGGCGCGAAGGCGGGCGTCGATAAGGTCGTGCGGATTGCGGCGCTGGAATACGGGCCCGCGCGCGTGCGCATCAATTCGCTGGCGCCGGGCCTGGTCAAAACGCCGATGACCGCGCAGCTCTTCGCTGCGCCCAGCATCATCAAGGCGATGACGTATGAAACGCCGCTCGGCGCCTTGTGCACCGCCGAGGATGTCGCCGCCGCTGCGCTGTGGCTTGCCGACGATGAATGCGCCATGACCGGCGATCTCCTGCGCGTCAGCGGCGGGGGCCATCTGCGCCGCCTGCCGACGCAGGAGGAAATGATGGGAACCCGCCCATGAGCGCCGAACGCTTGGCTGCGGCCGCTGATCAGCTGGAGATCGTTGCTGTCATAACGCGCTACGGCCATGCCCTCGATCGGCGCGACCGTGCGCTTCTCGCGACCTGCTTCCATGCGGATTCCACCCATCGCCATGGGCCGTTCACCGGATCGAGCGCGGATTTCATCGGTTTTGCGATGGATTTCTTGAACGCCATAGGACCCACGCATCATCACCTGGCGGCGCCGCATATCCGCCTCGATGGCGATGTGGCGCATGTTGAAACCTATTTCGTCGCCTATCACCGCATCCCAGAAAACACGCCGTTCGACGGCGCCTTCGCCGGAATTGGCGCGCCGCAGGATCTGTTCATCGGCGGCCGCTACGTCGATCGCTTCGCGCGGCGCGATGGCGTTTGGAAGATCGCCAGCCGCATCGGCGTACACGATTGGCAGCGCCTGACGCCGGCGGCGGATGCGGGCTTCTTCGAAACGCCGGCCGAGCAACGCGGCGCCTATGGCGAAGCCGATCCCGCCTGGACCGTGCCGCGCCGGTGATTGTTAGGCGCCAGTTTGCGCTTGAACTCGGCGCGGAAAAAATCCAGCATGTGTGCATAATAAATCAGCGCGCGCCGACGCCGGCGCAAGGCGCATTGGGAAGCGCGTCATGGCGGCGATCCTCGCCCACATCCAGATCAAGCCGGGCAAGGAGGCCTTCTTCGAAGCGACGGTGCAGACGCTTTACGCGCAATCGCATGCGGAGGAGCAGCACTTGCTGCGCTACGAATATTGGCGCGGCCAGAAGCCCGGCCTTTATTATTGTCTGCTGTCGTTCACGGATTATGCCGGCTTCATGGCGCATCAGACGAGCGCGCATCACGAAGCCGCCATCCCCGCTCTGAGCGAAGCGTTGCAGAGCATCGATCTGGAATGGATCGATCCCGTGCCTGGCGCAGCGGATGCGCCGCCGACCATTCCGATGGCGCTGGGCGAGGCGGCGAGCGCGCTGGCGAAAGCGTATGCGCAGCAGATCGCGGTGCGCGTCGCCGGCTGGTGGCGCGCGCCGTGAGAGGCCCCGCGCTAGGGCCCGCCCGCCACGCTGAGGCATTGGCCCGTCACCCAGCCGGCCGCAGGCGAGGCGAAATACACCGCCGCCGCGGCGATGTCCTCGGCGCTGCCGAGACGCCCGAGCGGAATGGTCGGCGCGAAGGCCATGCGCGCGGCCGCTTCGTCCATGTTCAGCGATTCCGAAAGCATTTCGGTGAACACAATGCCGGGCGCGATGCAATTCACCGTGACGCCGACGGGCCCAAGCTCGACCGCGAGCGTGCGCGTCATCGCGATCACAGCGGCGTTGGCGGCGGAATAGGCGCCGAATCCCGGCGAGGGCCGCAGCGCGGCGACCGACACGATATTGATCACGCGCCCGCCCTTCGGCATGCGCGCGGCGGCCTGCTGCGCACCCTGAAACTTGTGCCGCAGATTGAGCGCGATCTGCTCGTCCCATTTCTGCATCGTGATGGTCGGCAGCGGGTGCTGCTTGCGGTCGAGATTGCCGCCGGCGTTGTTGACCATGATGTCGATGGCGCCGAGTTCGGCGATCGTGCGGTCAAGACTTGCGGGCAGGGTGTCCTCAAGCAGAACGTCTCCCGATATTCCGATCGCGCGACGGCCCAGTGCGCGGATTTCGTCAGCCACGGCCTCCACATCGCCCGCACGGCGCGCCAGCACCGCGACATCGGCGCCGCACGCCGCGAACGCAAGCGCGACGCCGCGCCCGATCCCCTTGCCGCCGCCGGTGACGAGCGCGACCTTTCCATCGAGGCGAAACTGATCGAGCATGGCGTGTCGCTCCCTGTCGCGCATGCAGCGCGGTTTGGTTGCATATTCGCGAAACCGAGACGCGCGGCAAGACGGAGTTTTTGCACACCGCGCGCGCCGCGCCCCCGGTGCGAGGATAAAATCTGATGCCGCGCACCGAACCGCGCACGGCGCCCAACGCCATCAAGCCGCCGACATGCGTTGAGGAGATCGAACTGTTCGCACCAGGCGCGCAGGAGCATTGGTACGAAGCTTATCCGCTCTTGCATGCCCATGCGCCAGTGCTGCGGCTTCCCGGGGAAGGCGCGGCGCCCGGCGCCGACGGGCTGATCCTGTCCTCGCATGCCGACATTCTGCGCGTTGTGCGCGATCCCGAGCGGTTTCCGCCGTTCCTGACGCAAAAGCCCAAGCCGCTTCCCGACGGCGCCATGCCGCGGCTCAATCCAATGATGGCGTCAATCCAGACCTTGCGGCCCACGGAAGATTTGTGGCGTGCGCACAAGGCGGAGCTTACCGATCCGTGGGTCGGATCCGGGGCCATGCGCCATACAGAGATGATTACGCGCACCGCCAATGCGCTGATCGATGCATGGATCGATGCCGGCGAAGTGGATTTCGTGGCCGATTTCGCCCGCGTGCTGCCGCAGCGCGTGATGGCGTCCGTGCTGGGCTTTCCGCATGAGGATATTCCCCAGCTTGAACAATGGGGCGCAGCGCAAGTCATGGCCTATGTGCACGGCCAAGGACACCGCAACGTCCTTACGCCTGAGCAAAGCAAGGAGCAGATGCGCATTCTCGCCGGCTTCGGCGACTATGTGGCGGAAAAGGTGCGCGAGAAACGCAAGGCGCCGCGCGACGACATGATCTCTTGGCTGACGAAGATGCGCTACCCGGCGCTCGACCGCACGCTGACCGATCTCGAGATCAACGGCATCGTCTATGCGATGGTGATCGGCGGGCTTGAGACGACGCAATATGCGCTGGCGGAGCAGGCGCAATTGTTTTGCGAGGACGCCGACCTTTACACCGCCGTGCGCGCGGACCGCTCCCTGATCCGTCCATTCGTGGAAGAAGCGCTGCGCCTGCGCTCGCCGACGCAAGGCCTATCCACGCGCACGACCACGCAGGACGAGACTTTTCAGGGCATCGCCGTGCCGGCGGGGTCAATCTTGCATCTGCGCTGGGCTGCGGCCAATCGCGATCCCAAGGAATTCGAAAATCCGGATCAGATCGATCTCACGCGCAAGAACCTCACACGGCATCTGGCGTTTTCGCAGGGCTCGCGCGGGTGCCCGGGTTCGGGTTTGTCGCGCCTTGAGCAGAACATCGCGTGGTCCGTGCTGATGGATCGCATCGAAAGCCTCGCCTATGGCGATGGCAACACGTTCGCCCATCAGCCGGGCATCATGCTCGGCCTGTATGCGCTGAAGCTGAGATTCAAGGCGGCGTAGCGGCGCGCGCATCGGATGGGACAAGGCATGGATCGTGTGAAGGGCAAGATCGCGCTCGTGACGGGCGCCGCAAAGGGGCTCGGCGAAGCGACGGCGCGGCTTTTGGCGCGGGAAGGCGCGCGGGTGGTATTGACCGACGTCGATGTCGAAAACGGCGTGCGGGTCGCGCAGGAGATTGGCGCGGCGGCGCGCTTCGTGCGTCACGACGTCAGCGACGAGGCGGCCTGGCGCGCGGTGATGATGAGCGTCGAAGAGGCCGAAGGCGGGCTCGATGTGCTGGTCAACAATGCTGGCGTCGTCGAGATCGGCTCGATCGAGACGACCAAGACGGAGGATTGGCGGAGGGTCCTGGCGGTGAGCGCCGATGGCTGCTTTTTCGGCTGCAAATCCGCAATGGCGCTCCTGAAAAAATCGCGTGCGGCCTCGATCGTCAATCTGGCGTCGGTGACGTCTCTGCGCGGTTATGGCGATTTTCTGGCCTATTCTTCGGCCAAGGGCGCGGTGGAGGCGTTGACGCGTTCGGTGGCGGTCTATTGCAGCCAGCGGCAATTGCCGATCCGGTGCAATTCCGTCCATCCCGGCAGCATGGACACGCCGATGGTGGCGGCCATGGCGCCGAAGCTGATCGCAGCGGGCGTTCTTCCGCCGTCCGACACGCCGCAAATGCCGCCGACGCTGCTGGGCGAGCCCGACGACATCGCCAACACCATCCTGTTCCTGGCGAGCGACGAATCCAAATTCATCAGCGGGCAGCGCATCGTCGTCGACTATACCTGCACCATGATCCCCAGCATGTTGCCGGCGCCGCGGGCGCGCGGCTGAGGAGGCGCCCATGCAGCAATCCTCGCCCCGCCCCGCGCCGACGGAAGACGAGCTTGGCCGCATCGTCGGCCATCGCTTCCCCGGCGGAACCTACATCGTTGAGCACTGGGAGAACTTCCTGCTGACGGAATGCACAGGCGCCGATCTGCTGCCGGGCGGCATGGTGCATCCCGTCGTGCTGTTTCACATGCCGATCCTCGGCAGCAAGACCACGATCGCGGAAATGTTCGCGCTCGGCATGGCGGAATCCGACTTCTCCATCAGCATCGAAAGCTATGATTGGGAGATGTTTGCGCCATTGCGCGAGGAAACGCCCTATCGCATCGACGGCAAGGTGCTCTCGGCCGAACGCAGGATGACCGGCGGGCCGCGCGGCCCGTTCGACCGCGTCGTTTTCCAGTTCGAGATTGCGCAGCCTGCCGGCGCGCTGGCGGCGCGCACCACCATTATCTGGCGCTATGGGCGGAGCACGCTGGCATGAGCCCGACGATTGGCGAGCGTATCCCCGATTGGGTGATGGAGAGCGTGAGCGACGCGCGCATGCGCACCATGGCGGCGATCCTGCGCGACCCGAACCCCGTGCATTGGGATCGCGCAGCGACCGCGGCGCTCGGCTTCGGCCATCGCACCATCAATCAGGGGCCGCTGGGCTTGAGCTATATCATCAACATGCTGCACGCCTGGGCGGGGCCCGGCTGCATTGCGCGCCTGTTCATGACGTTTCCGAAGGTCGTGCTCGACGGCGACCGCATCGTCGCGCAAGGCGCCGTCACGGGCCTGCAGGACGAGGGCGGCGTGCGCTTCGCCTTGTGCGATGTCTGGCTCGCACGCGCAGAAGACGATCGCCCGCTTGTCGGCGCAGCGACCGTGCGCTTGCCGCAAACGCCCTGAACCAACACTGCAACGAGGCAAGTTCCATGAACGCCAAGAACCGACACATGACATTGCGCCGCTACCCTGAAGGCATGCCTCAAGAGGATGATTTCGCCCTTCTGGAAGCGCCGATGCCGGAGGTGATGGACGGCGCCGTGTTGGGCCGCGCGATGTATCTGACCGTCGATCCCTATATTCGTGCGCGCATGAGCGCGCGGTTTGCGGAGGGTTATGCCGATCGCACCGCGCTCGGCGAACCGATCGGCGGCGAGGCGGTGTACGAGGTCGTGCAATCGCGTCATCGCGGCTTCAAGGAGGGCGACCTGTTCGCCGCGTTCGGCGGTTGGCAGGAATTTTGCGCGCTGCCGGGCGAGGGCTTGCGGCGCGTCGATCCTGCGCTTGGCGCGCCGGCGCATCATTTGGGCGCCTTGGGCATGCCGGGCCTGACAGCCTATGCCGGCTTGACGCGTCTGGCGGATGCAAAGCCCGGAGATGCGATTTTCGTCTCCGCCGCGCTCGGCGGCGTCGGGTCCGTAGCGGGCGCGATCGGGCGCGACATGGGCTGCCGCATGATCGGCGTGAGCAGCTCTGCGGAAAAGTGCCGTTATGCGGTGGACTCTCTAGGCTATCACGTCTGCATCGATCGCACCGCGCCCGATTTCGCGACGCAGGTATCCGCGGCGTGTCCACACAAGATCGACGTCAATTTCGAGAATGTCGGCGGGGATATTTTTTGGTTGGCGCTGTCGCACATGAAAGCGCAAGGACGGGTCGTCGTGTGCGGGCTGGTGTCCGGCTACAATGATGACGCGCCGCCGCCTGGGCCGGATTTGACAGGCGTTCTGTTGCGCGAAATTGCGTTGAAGCGGCTGGTCGTGAAGGGGCTTATGGTTGCGGATTTCTGGAGCCTGTATCCAGAGTTCCAGGCGAAGGTCGGCGCGTTGATCCGCTCCGGCGCGTTCGCGCCGAAAGTGCATGTCGTCGAAGGCATCGAGAACGCCGGCCGTGCGATGATCGACATGCTGTCAGGGCGAAGCTTCGGCAAGACGGTCGTACGCGTGGGTCGCGATCCGACGCTGGGCTAGCGCTGGGCGCGCCATGCCTTCGTCAGACGGATGAAACCCTCAAGGTCGATGTCTTCGGCGCGCGCAGTGGGGTCGATGGCGGCGGCCTGCAGTAAATGTTCCGCATCGGGCGAAAGACTTTTGAGCGCGCCCCGCAGCATTTTGCGGCGCTGGCCAAAGGCGGCGGCGGTGACCGCTTCGAGACCGGAGAGATCGTCGAAGGCGTCGGGCCTGTCGATCAGGCGCACGACGGAGGACTCCACCTTCGGCGCGGGCGTGAAGGCCCCGGCGGGAACGTTGAGCACGATCTCGGCCGTGCAGCGCGCCTGCGCGATGACGCTGAGCCGGCCATAGGCGCCTTCGCCAGGCCTCGCGACGATGCGGTCGGCGACTTCGCGTTGGAACATCAGCGTCATCGGCCCCCGCCAGGCGCCCGCCTTCAGCCATTTGATCAAGAGCGGCGTGCCGATATTGTAGGGCAGGTTCGACACGATCGCGGCGCGGCGGCCCTTGAGCAGCGCGGCTTCGTCGATGGCGAGCGCGTCGGCCTCGATCACGCGCAGGCGATCGTTCGACCACGCGACAAGATCCTGCAGGAAGGCCGCGAAGCGCGCATCCTTTTCGATCGCGATAACGGCATCGGCGCCGGCCGCGAGCAGCGCGCGCGTCAAGCCGCCAGGGCCGGGGCCGATTTCGATGACCGTCTGGCCGGCGAGCGGGCCGGCGCACGCCGCGATCCGCGCACAGATGGTTTCGTCGAGCAGGAAATGTTGCCCGAGGCTCTTCTTCGCGAACAGCCCTTCACGCTTCAGCGCGTCACGCAGAGGCGCAAGCGCGCTCATGCGTGCGCGCGCGCCGCAGCCATCGCGTCCGCATGGCGCAACGCGGCGCAGAAACTGTCGGTGCGCGCAAGGCCACGGCCCGCAATGTCGAAACCCGTGCCGTGATCGGGCGAGGTGCGCACGATCGGCAAGCCGAGCGTGACATTCACCGCGCCCCAGAAATCGAGCGTCTTGATCGGAATCAGCCCCTGATCGTGATACATCGCGATCACGGCGTCGTAGCGCGCGCGCGCTTCGGCGTGGAACAACGTATCCGCCGGCTGCGCGTCGCCCACATCGAAGCCTTCGGCGCGCAGCAGCGCCGCCGCCGGATTGATGATCTCGATTTCTTCCCGGCCGATGGCGCCGCCTTCGCCGGCGTGCGGATTGAGACCCACGAGCGCGATGCGCGGCCTGGCGATCGCAAAGTCGCGCCGCAGCGCGTGCGCCACGACGCGGCCGACATCGGCGATCGCGGAAACGCTCAAGCGCTCCGTTACGCTGCGAAGCGGCGCATGGATGGTGGCGAGCGCGACGCGCAGGCCGGGCGCGGCCAGCATCATCACCGGCCCGCGCGCGCCCACAATCGGCGTATCTTTGCAGAGTTCGGCAAGGAACTCGGTGTGGCCCGGAAAGCCGAACCCCGCCGCCATCAGCGGCGCCTTCGCTATCGGGAGCGTGACGAGCGCGCGCGCAGCGCCGGACAGCGTCAAGCGCACGCCGGTTTCGATCGCGGCGATGATCGCCGGCGCGTTGATCGTATCGGGCGCGCCTGGGTTTTCGGCGCGGGCGAGCGGCTGATGCAGCACGTCGAGCGCCTCGCCGAACTGCGCCTGCGCCAGCGTTTCGATCGCGTGCGGTGCGACGGAAGCCCCGCAGCGCGCCGCAGCGCGGGCGAGCGCGTCGGCGTCGGCGATCAGCACGAAACGCGGCAAGGAAGGATCGCGCGCAGCGACAGTCTTGGCGGCGATCTCGAGGCCTATGCCGGCCGGATCGCCCATCGACACGACGATCGGCGGAAGGCCGCTCACCGCGTAATGATCGTGGCTTCCCGCCGCAGATTGCGCAGATAGCGGTTGGAAAGCATGGCGAGTTCCTGCTCGTAGAGCCGGTCCTCGATCTCGTCGCGCGTCGGCACGCCTTCCGACGTGGTGTCGCGGGTGCACACCACCATGGCGGTCACCTGATCGCCATTGCTGGCGAGCGCGGAGGCCGATCCCGCCGACACGCCGGCGATTTGCGTGCGCACCGCGTCGGACAGGTCGTCCTCGGTGGTTTCGCCCAGATCGGCGATTTGCGCGTCGGGCACGCTGGCGATCGCGGCTTCAAGATTTTCGCAATTGGCGATGCGCGCGCGCGCACGCTCGAGCGCGGCGCGGCTTGCGGCCGGCGCGCTGACCTGGCGCAGCGTCACGCGGGTCGTGGTTGTGGGCGTCACGCCGGCGCGGCGTTCGCGCAGCGCGATGATGTAGACCCCGTCATCGGTGCGGATCGGATTCGACACCTGGCCGGGCTGCAATTGACTGATCACGGCGTCGAGTTCGGGGCGCAATTCCCCCGCCGCCACCCAGCCGAGGTCGCCGCCAGCCGCGGCCGAAGGCGCGGTCGAGAATTGCCGCGCCACCAGCGGGAACGGCGCGCCGCGCTGCATTTCCTGCAACAGACGCAGCGCGAATTGCTCGGCTTGCGCGGCCTCTTCTGCGCTGGAGGCGGCGAGGAAAATCTCCGACGCCTGATATTGCGTACGCGACGCGTTGGCCGCGATCCGCGCCAGCGTGTCGTTGATCTGAATTTCGGAGATGCGCACGCGCGAGCCGTAGCGCCCGCCGATCAGCCGCCGCCAGGCGATGTCGGCGCGGATCTGGCTGCGCAGGGTGGAGATGTTGACGCCGTTGGCTGCGAGGTCGCGCTGCAGCGCGTCGAGCGTGGTGCGGTTCTGGCGTGCGATCGCGGCGAGCTGATCGTTCACCTGTTCGTCTTCGACGGTGATTTCGTAATGCTCGGCCTCTTGCATCTGCAGACGCTCATCGACCAGGTCGCGCAAGGCTTGCGCTGCGGCGCGCTGTTGCGCCTCCGGCGTCGGATCGATGCCGGAGGAGATGAGGATCAAGGTTGCGCGCTGGCGCACGTCATAGGTCGAGATCACGTCGTCATTGACGATCGCGGACACCGCTTCCGACATCTGCGCCGCCGCGGGGGTCGCTGAAAGCGCCGCCAAGGCCGCGGCGGCCGCCCACCCGATTCTCCACTTCATCCGCGCTAACTCCAGGCCCGGTTCGACCGCCGTTCAAGCCCGCTTAATCGCCGCCGCCGAACACGCCCAGAGACGTGAGCCCGACCCTGATCTGGAACCCTTCATTGGGCCCCAGCCGGCGGTCGAAGGTTTCGGAACGCGTATAGGCCAGCTCCAGGAATGTGCAATCGTCGCGATAGATCGCGCGCAGGTCCTGGCTGAGGTTTATGTCCGAATCGAGGTCGCGGCGAAGCCCGTACTGCACCTGCCAGCGGGGGGCGATGTCTGCCCCGACCGTGGTGTAGATTTCCCGCGCCGGCGCGCCGGGATTGAGGCCGCGGTCGATCGAGTAATACCGCGCCTGGCCGAACACCCGCCACACCGCGCCGCGCACCGAGGCGTCGATCCGTTGCAGCTCGAGCGCGCTGTCCTCCAGGCGAAAGCGCACCTGGGCGCCGAAGCGGCGGCCGAGATCGACCTCCGCAGCGCCGACCCAGTCCGACGCGCGGCCCGACAGGTTGGTGTCGGCGTTGAACACGGGCGAGGCCTCGTCGCGCCAGCGCCGGCCCAGCATGATGCTGGCGCTGCGGCCGTCGGCGGCCCGTGCCGAGGCGCGCACGCCTGCGGAGATGCGCCCGCCGGGCTCCCACAGATCGTAATTTGGCGCCGCGTTGGGCCGGAACAGGTTGGATTCGTCGAGTTCGAAGCCCAGGCTGTCTTCGTTGGGGATGCGCGGGTCGTTGCCGCCCTCCGATCCCACCGCCCCCATCACGATCGGCTCGACCAGCAGGTCGACCCGCTCGCCGGGGCGGATAAACGGCCACGACACCTCGACCCCCGCCAAACCGACGCCGCGGGTAAGGCTTTCTTCGCCGTTGGTGGCGGAGGAGTTGACTTGGTAGGCGTCGCCGCGCGCCTGCGCGAAGGGGCTCACGACCCAGCCCGGGCCGATCACCGCGTCGGCGCGCCATTGCACCCCCGCGGAGGCGCGCGCGCTGTCGGCGCCGCCGTCGCGCTGCAGAACCGCTGTCGAGGCTTGCAGCTTGATCTGGCCGTCCAGCAGCGGCTCGCGATAGACGCGCTCGACCTCGCCCACCGGCAGGATGAGAGGCAACAGCGTGGTGTCGTCGGTCGCCCGTAGACCCTGGAACGACACCAAGGCCGCCGAGGCGTAGGAGCGCGCGTCCTGGCCCTCGGCGAACAGCTGCGAAATGAGCCGCGTATTCGTGCCGAGATAGGGGCCGCGCCGCTCGCCGTCGCCGGAGATGTCGTAGCGGCGCAGATAAAGGTCGTCGGAGGCGCGCTCGGCGCCGAAGCCCCAGACCCAGTAATCGTCGATGCGGAAGCGGCCGAAGCCGAACACGTGGCCGCGCGCGCTGGACGGGCCGAACGTGTTCCCTTCCCCGTCGAAATCGCGCTCCGCGGTGATCGAGGCGTTGAGCTGCAAATCGCCGGACCAGAACCGCTTGCGGTATTCCGCGCCGAGCAGCGGATTGACGTTCTCGTTGGCCTGCATCGAGACGGTCAGGTCCTGATAGGGTGAGATCGCCCAGTGATAGGGCTGGTCGTAGAACAAGCCGAGGCGGCGGTTGCGCCCGAGATCGGGCGTCAGGAACCCGGAGCGCGGCCCCGCCGACGGGTCGGGGTGGGCGAAATAGGGCAGGTAGAGCAGCGGCACCCCGACCACCTCCAGGGTGGCGCCCTGGTAGGAGATCATCCGCGTGTCGGTGTTCTGCACCGCGCGGCGCGCTTTCAATGCCCAGGTCGGCGGGCGCGATCCGTCCACACAGATCGGGCAGGAGGTGTAGATCAGGTTCGAGAGCGCGCTGGAGCCTTCCGAACGCCGCACCGCCGAGCGCGCCGCGATCGTGCCGACGCCGCCGAAACGGGCGCGCAGCTCCGTGGCCACGCCGAGCGTCAAGGCTTCGTCGACCTCGACCTCTTCGGCGTTGGTGATGTCGCCATTGGCTTCGACGATCTCGACGCCGCCCTGCGCGCGGATGGCGCCGGTGTTCAGGTCGTAGATGAGGCGCTCGGCGCTCAGCGTGCGGCCCTGGAAGCGGACCTCGACATTGCCCTCGGCGGTGACTGTCTTGGCGCGGTCGTCGTTGATCAGCGTGTCGGCTTCGAGGACGACGAGCTCCTCGCCCTGACCGAGGCTGGGCGGCGCAGGCGGTTGCGCGGCGGTCTGATCCGGGGCCTGCGCGTGCGCGGCGGAGGCCGCCGCCGTTGCGGCGAGCGCTGCGGCCAGCGTCGCCCATCCCCGTGTGGGACGGTCGCCCAGGCGCGCGGCTGCTGGCTCCCCTCGGATCATGCGCGCGACCCTCTTCGCGTAACCCCGCGCAGTCCTAGACGGGCGGGGCCTTCCGCGTCCAGCATTGTCACGATCTGATCCGCAGGCGTCAGCCGTCTTCGGTGAAGGCGACGATCGCCAGCGCCGTGAACAGGCCCGAGAGCGGCGCGCTCCAGGCCGCCACGAGCGGCGGCACGGCCTGCGTCACCGCAAACGCCGCCGCGACCTGACTTAAGAAATACAGCAGCAAGCCCAGACCGACGCCCACCGCCCCCCAGGCCGCAACGCCGCCCATGCGGTGCAGGCGCAGCGAGAACACAGCGCCAAGCGCCGCCATGGCTGCAAGCATCAGAGGATAGGCGAGTTGGGTCTGCCATTTGATCTCGTAGCGCACCGGCGCCAGGCCCGCATCGCGCGCTTCGCTGATGAAGCGCGGCAATTGCCAGAACGACAGCGTCGCGGGGTTCACGAATCGGTCGAGCAATTCGGTCGGGTCGAGCGTGGTGGGGATCGCCAAATGCGCCTCGCGCTGCGGCGCTTCGCCGACGGCGACCTCCACCAGCGTATTCAATTGCCAGAAGCCCGGCCGCAAATCGGCGCTTTCGGCGCGGATCCGGCGCGCGAATTTAAGATCGCGGCCGTCATAATCGTAGAAGAAGAACGTCGCGTCGGTGAGGCGCGCCGATTGCACGTCGAGCGCGCGCGCCTGAATGACGACCTGCCCATTGTCGTCGCCCTGGCGGATCCACACGCCGTTGCGCTGCGCCGGGGCCTGCGGCGTGCCGGCGAGCAATTCCGCTTCCGCCTTCTCATAGGCGTCGAACAAGCGCGCCGCGATGGGGTTGAGGCCGCCGATCACCAACACGCCCAAGAGCGCCGCGCCGATGGTGCTCGGCGCCAGAAAGCGCCACGCCGACACGCCCGACGCGCGCATCGCGGTCAATTCGCTGGTGCGGTTGAGGCGGATCACGCCGATCATCACGCCGGCGAGGATGATGAAGGGCAGCGTCTGCTCGATCAGCATCGGCGTTTTCATCAGCGTCAGCCGCGAGGCTGCAAGCAACGGCAGATCGATGCGCGCGCCGATCGTGCGCATCTCCTCCACGAGGTCGACGAGCAGGATGGAGGCCAGCACCGCGGCGAAGGCGATCGCCACGCCGAACGCGGAGTTGCGCAAAAGATAAAGCCCAAGCGCGCTAGAGAGGAATTGCATCGCTCTATTCCGCAGGCTGCAAAGCGTAGGCCGCGCGCCGCCGCGCCGGGCGGCCGGGGCTGGCGGCCAGGAGCACCCATCCCGCCCCCGCGATGGCCAGAATGGGCAGCGCGTATTGCAGTGGGTTGAGCGCGGGATCGTCGACGCACGCCGATTGGATCGCCAGCGCCAGAATGCGCACCAGGATCGCGGCGACTGCGGCGTAGGCGAGCCGGCGCGCATAGCCGCGACGGCTGAATTCTCCGCCCAAAAGCCCCGCCAGCGCGATCAGCGCCAAAGCCGGATTGAGCAGCGGCGCGGCGAGCCGGCCGTGCCCCTCCGCCAGGAAACGGTCGATATTGCGTTGGTCGAAAAAGTGCGTCGGGTCGGGAAAGAACAATTCGGCGAGGAAGCGGTCCGACGGCTTCAGCACCAGGTCTTCCGAGGCGGTGAAGAAATCGCCGAGCTGCAGGACGTACTGATCGAAATCGAGCACTTCGAGGCGCCCGTCGGCACGCTGCCTTTGAATCTGGCCAATGCGCATCACCATCGCGGGCTTGCCGTCGATCAGCGCGATCGCGCCTTCGCGCGCCGTGTAGGTGATGGGCTCGCGCGGGCGCGCGTCGTGGATCATCACGTCGCGCATTTCCCCGCGCCCGCCGCGATCGCGCGCATAAAGCGTGAGATTGTCGGCGGGAAACGTGAACGAGCCCTCGCGCACCAGCGAGGACGCGACATCGGCGCGCACGGCGTGAATGGTCTCGCGCATCTCGCGATAGCTCGCCGGCTGCACCACCGTGGTGACCGCAAGATGGACGAGCGCGGCGAGCACGGAGAGCCGCAGGATCGGTTTGGCCAGCCGCCCATAGGAGACGCCGGCGGAATAGGCCACGACCGTCTCGCTCTCGGTATGCATGCGGTTGATCGCGTAGGCGACCGCGAAGAACACGGCGAGCGGCAGGATCATCGAGATCAGCTGCGGCACCGAGAGCAACGTCACCCAGGCGAAGGCGAAGCCGGACTGGCGATTGTTGACGATGATGTCGAGCTGGTTGAGCCCCTGCGTCAGGATCGCGACAGCCGACAGCGCGCCCAATACGGCGAGCAGCGGCCCGAGCGCCTGGCGAAAGACATAGGACTCCAGCGTGTTCATCGCGGTCTCCGCGCGCCGGGCGCGCTGGCGGGCAGGCGGCCGCCCATTCTGGGGAGCGCGCTTTCCAAAAACGAAGCGTCTGAGCTACCACTGCCCGCGACGCGGTTGAAGCGGGGGCGCGCAGGCGAAAGCCGCGCGCGCCCTGCGCGAGAAGTGACCCCCGCGAGCAGAGGGACGTGCGCATGGAGATCAAGTTCGCCGCGGAAGGCCGCGGGGACGCTATCGCGGTGATGGCGGCGGATAAGGGTCAATTGCTCGGCGCAGGCCAGGCGCTGGACGGCAAAATGGGCGGGGCGCTGGCCAAGGCGATCCAAACCGCCCGCTTCACCGGCGGCGTCGGCCAGGTGCTGGAGGTGTTGAGCCCAGCCGGCGTCGATGCTGCGCGGGTGCTCGTGGTGGGCGTCGGCGAAGCAGAGCGCAGCGAGCCGCTGACTGCGGAAAAATTCGGCGCCGCCGCCGCACGGCGCGCCAACGGCGCGGGCGTGCAAAAGCTGGTGCTGCACACCGATCCGCTGCCGCACGTCACCGCGGCGGAAGCCGCCGCGCGCGCCGCCATCGGGGCTCGGCTCGGGGCCTATCGATTCGACGCCTACCGCACCAAGTTGAAGCCCGAACAGAAGCCGTCGCTGGAGGAAATCGCCGTCGTGCTCGACGGCCCCGCCGCCGCGCGCTCGCGGTATGAGAAGGACGCCCACCTCGTCGACGCCGTGCATTTCGCGCGCGACCTGGTGTCGGAGCCGCCGAACGTGCTCTATCCCGCCGCCTTCGCGCAGCGCTTGAAGGCGCTCGAAAAGCTCGGCCTCGAGGTTGAGATCCTGGGCGAAGCCGAGATGGAGAAGCTCGGCATGCACGCCCTCTTGGGCGTCGGCCGCGGCAGCGTGCGCGAAAGCCAGCTCGTGGTCATGAAATGGACGGGCCTGCGCAACAAGAACGCCCAGCCCATCGCGTTCGTCGGCAAGGGCGTGACGTTCGACACCGGCGGCATCTCGCTGAAGCCCGCCGCTGGCATGGAGGAGATGAAGGGCGATATGGGCGGCGCCGCCGCCGTCGCCGGCGCGATGATGGCGATCGCGGCGCGCAAGGCGAAAGCGAACGTGGTCGGGATCGTCGGCCTCGTGGAGAACATGCCCGACGGCCAGGCCCAGCGCCCGGGCGATATCGTGACCACGATGTCGGGCCAGACCATCGAAATCCAGAACACCGACGCCGAGGGCCGGCTGCTGCTGGCCGACGCGGTCTGGTACGCGCAGGAGAAGCACAACCCCACCACCGTGGTCGATCTCGCCACGCTGACCGGGGCGATCATCGTCTCGCTCGGGCACGATTACGCCGGCCTGTTCAGCAATGACGACGATCTCGCCCAGGCGATCGCCTCGGCCGGCCAGGCCGAAGGCGAGCCGGTGTGGCGCCTGCCGCTCGGCCCGAGCTACGACAAGATGATCGACAGCCCCTTCGCCGACATGAAGAACATTGCCGGCAAGCCGGCAGCGGGGTCGATCATCGGCGCGAGCTTCATCAAGCGCTTCATCAAAGACGGCGTGCACTGGGCCCATCTCGACATCGCCGGCGCCGCCTGGAAGCCCGCGCCCTATGACGATCCGCTGTCGCCGGCCTGGGCCACCGGCTACGGCGTGCGCCTGCTCAACCGCCTGATCGCGCACAAGTTCGAGGAGTAGGTCGGCTGGCTGAGGTCTGGTTCTACCACCTCGAAAACTCGGACTTGGCGCAGGCGCTGCCGCCGCTGCTGGAGAAGTGCCTGGCGCGCGGCTGGCGGGCGCTGGTGCGCGGGACGCTGCCGGAGCGGTTGGACGCGCTCGACGAGGCGCTGTGGACGTATCGCGACGACGCCTTCCTGCCGCATGGCCGCGAAGGCGCGCGCCACCCGATTCTGCTGACCGACCAGCCCGGCAATCCCAACGGCGCCAAGGTGTTGTTCGCGATCGACGGGGCCGATCCCGGCGATCCGGCGGCGTTCGAGCGCGTCTGCATCCTGTTCGACGGGCGCGACGAGGCGGCGCTGGCGCAGGCCCGCGGCCGCTGGAAAAAAGCCAAAGATGACGGCTATGCGGCATCCTATTGGCGCGAGGTCGCGCGCGGAAAGTGGGAGAAAAAGGCATGAAGGCGATGGTCAGCGCATGCGCTCTGGCGCTCGTGGCGGCGTGCTCGACGGGTCTCCTGCCGCCCCTGCAGCAGGAGACCGCAGCGCCCGCCGACGACGTGGCGCCCGCGCCGGTGACCCCCAATCCCGCCAGCGGCGCCGAGGACACCTGCAACGCAGCGGCGTTCGCCGCGTTGGTCGGCCAGCCGGAGAGCGCCATCGACCGCGCGGCCCTTCCCGCCGGCGCCCGCGTCATCGCGCCGAATTCGATGGTGACGCAGGACTATCGGCCCGACCGGCTCAACATCTATGTCTCCACCACCGGGCGCGTCTCCAGCATGCGCTGCGGATAGCGAAGCGGAGCGCGACCTAGAAAGTGTCGCACGGCGCCGCTATAGAGCGGCTCCTTTTCCACCTGCGCCGCCCGGAGCCCGCCTGTCATGGCCGTTGAACGCACGTTTTCGATCCTGAAACCCGACGCCACGGCGCGCAGCCTGACCGGCGAAATCAACGCCATCATCGAGGACGCCGGCCTGCGCATCGTCGCGCAGAAGCGCATCCGGATGTCGAAGGCGCAGGCCGAGGGCTTCTACGGCGTCCACAAGGAGCGGCCGTTCTTTGGCGATCTCGTGAAGTTCATGACCTCCGGCCCGGTCGTGGTGCAGGTGCTGGAAGGCGAGGACGCCGTCGCGCGCTACCGCGACGTCATGGGCGCGACCAACCCCTACAACGCCAAGCCCGGCACCATCCGCCGCAAATACGCCTCCGGCATCGAGGCCAACACCGTGCACGGCTCCGACAGCCTGGAGAACGCCGGCATCGAGATCGCGTTCTTTTTCAAGGACGACGAGATCGTCGGCTAGGCGTGCCATGTACGTGGCGCGGCGCGCGCGCCGCCCCCATCGACCGGCTTCGCCGGCCACTTCCCCCGTAAACGGGGGAAGAAAGTGCGCCTCACTGCTCCCCCGTTTATGGGGGCTTCGAAGCGATTAGCAATCGATCCACTGGATCGATTGCCGCGAAGAAGGCGAAGCGAAGCGAAGCAGGCTGGCCGCGAAGCGGACTGAGGAGGCTCGGCGCATACGCCCCCGTAAATCTTAAAGCCGCGCGAGATCAATCTCGCCGGCGATGATCCGTTGCAGCGTGTCGATGTAAAGCGCCGGCTCGATGGCGGTGACTTTGCGTTCGATCGCCGCGGCGTCGTCGCCCGGCGCCAAGGCTGCCTCGCGCTGCGCGATGATCGGCCCGTGATCGTAAAGCGCATCGACGACATGGATCGTCGCGCCCGAATGCGTCACGCCCGCCGCCGCCGCCGCCTCGTGCACGCGCCGCCCATACATGCCTTCGCCCCCGAACGCCGGCAGCAGCGAGGGATGCACGTTCAGGATTTTATTTTCAAAGGCCGCAAGCGTTTGCGGGCCGAGCTTGCGCAGATAGCCTGACAAAATCACGAGATCGGCGCGCGCTTCGCTAAGCGCCGCGCACAAGGCGGCGTCGGCGGCGACTGCATCGGGCATTGTCGGAATGCAGCGCGCCGGCAAGCCCTGCTCGTGCGCATAAGCCAAGGCGCCGGAAGCGGCCTTGTTCGACACGACGAGAACAGGCGTCGCATCCAGCGCGCCCGCGCGGATCGCGGCGATGATGGCGCGCATCGAGGAGCCGTTGTTCGATGCGAGAAACGCCAGCCGCAGCATCACGCCGCCGTCAGATCGCCGCACACGAAAGCCGTTTCGCCGGCGGCGTTCAGCGCGGCGGCCGCCGCCGCCGCGTTCTCCTGCGCCACGATCAGCATGAAGCCAATCCCGCAATTGAACGTGCGGCGCATGTCCGTATCCGACAACCGCCCATGGCTGCGCAGCCAGTCGAAGATCGGCGCAGGCCGCCAGGCATCCCAATCGAAGCGTGGGGCGAGGCCCTCGGCGATCGCGCGCGGCGGATTTTCGATGAGGCCGCCGCCCGTGATGTGGGCTGCGCCATTGACCAGGCCCTGGCGCATCAGCGGCAGAACCGACTTTACGTAGATGCGCGTCGGCGCCAGCAGCGCATCGGCGAGTGTTCCGCTGGCGAACGGCGCATCCCACGCGGCGTTCGCATCGCGGACGATTTTCCGGATCAGCGAATAGCCGTTGGAATGCGGACCGGAAGACGCGAGCCCGATCAGCGCGTCGCCGGCGCGTTGGGCGGCGAGGTTCGGCAGAAGCGTCCCGCGCTCCGCTGCGCCGAGTGCGAATCCGGCAAGGTCGTACTCGCCCGGCGCGTACATGCCGGGCATTTCGGCGGTTTCGCCGCCGGCGAGCGCGCATCCCGCCTGCCGGCAGCCTTCGGCGATGCCGGCGATGACGATCGCGGCGTCCTCGGCGTTCAGCCGTCCGCAGGCATAATAGTCGAGGAACGACAACGGCTCTGCGCCCTGCGCAAGCAGATCGTTCACGCACATGGCGACGAGGTCGACGCCGATGCCGTCGTGTCGTCCCGTCTCGATGGCGATTTTCAGCTTGGTGCCGACGCCGTCCGTCGTGGTGAGGATGATCGGGTCGACAAAGCCCGCCGCCTTCAGGTCGAAGCTCGCCGCGAAGCCGCCAAGCGCGCCAAGCGCGCCGGGCCGCGCGGTGGATTTCGCGGCCGGCTTGATCAGCTCCACCAGCCGCGCGCCCTCGTCGATATCGACGCCGGCGGCGCGATAGGCCGAGCCCGGTTCGGGATCGCGCGACGCGGTCATGCGCGTGCGCACTTCTCGGAAGCGATGGCGATTGCTAGGAAGGCGCGCCTGCTGAAAGCCCGGTCAGATCGGGCGCCGCTGCAGAGGGTGAGCCTCATGAAATTCCCGTCCTTCGCCGGAATCGCCGCCGCAGCGGCGCTTGCCTTCTGCGCTCTCTTCCCCAGTGCGGCAAGCGCGCAGACCCGCGACGGCGTGTTCACGGTTTCCGGCGTGCGCGTCGATTCGACCGCCGCCAACGCGGCCCAGGCGCAAGCCGACGCCTTCGCCAGCGCTTATCGCCAGGCGTTCGACCGTCTGGCGCGGCGGATCACCCTGGGCGACGATCTCCAGCGCCTCGGCGCCCCGCGACCCGACCAGGCGGTGCTCGAGCGCATGGCGATCAGCGTCGACATCGAGGAGGAGCGCCGCTCCTCCACGCGCTATATCGGCCGCCTTGCGGTGCGCTTCAACGACGGCGCCGTGCGCGCCTATCTCCAGCAGCTCGGCTTCAGCGTGATCGAGGCGCGCAGCCCGCCGACCCTGGTGGCGCCGGTGGCGTCGGCGGCCTTGGGCGAAGAAGGGATCGCCGCCTGGCGCGCCGCCTGGGACCAGGGCGGCTTCGGACAGGAGCTCGCCCCGCTGGTGGTGGCGCCGATCACCTTGTCCGGCGCGCCGGACTGGCGCGCAGCCCAGCCCTACGCCCAGATCGCGGCCGCAGCCTCGGCGCTCTACGCCACCTTGCAGGTGAGCGGCGGGGTCGCCACGGCCACTTTGGTCGAGGTCGGCCCAGGGGGCCCGCCGCGCGATCGCGGTGCGGTCACCGCGCGGATCGGGGCCGGCGGCCTGCCTGAGGCGGCCCAGGCGCTCGCCGCCCAGGCCAATGAGCGCATCCAGGCCGAGTGGAAAACGCGCGCCGCCTCTCGCAGCGGCCAGCGCGGGCGCGTTTCGGCCTCGGCGCTGTACGCCAACCAGGCGCAATGGGAGCGCATCAAGGCCGGGCTCGAGGCGGCCGCCGCCACCACCATTTCTGAAATCCGCATCGAGGCGGTGGCGCGCGAGGGGGCGCTGGTGTCGTTCTCCTTCGTCGGCGATCGCGAACAGCTGGCTGCAGAGTTGCGCCGTCAGGGCGTGATCATGGAAGAGGGCCAGATCGGGCCGACCCTGCGGGTCGCGGCGGGGCGTTGAGCGGCGGGAGCGCGCCTGCGCCGCAGCAGCAGCGCCTGTTCGCCTTCCGCATGGGCGAGCGCGCGCCGGACACGCTCGTCGTCACCCGCGCCAATGAGGCCGCCGCCACCCTGCTGCGCGGCTGGCGGGACTGGCCGGGCGGGGCGATGGCGCTGATCGGGCCGGCCGGTTCGGGCAAGACCCATCTGGCCAACGCCTGGGCGGCGGAGTCCGGCGCCCACTTCGTATCGCCGCTGGCCGACGCGGAGACCGTCGCGGACGCCTTCGCCGTCCATCAGGGACGGCTCGTCATCGACGACGCCGAAACCGCGCGCGACGATCTCGGCCTGATCCATGCGCTCGATCTGGCGCGCTACAAGGGCGGGGCGGTGCTGATGATCGGCGCGCGCGCGCCGGCGACCTGGCGCGCCGC
The DNA here is from genome assembly GCA_033764725.1 of Hyphomonadaceae bacterium. Classification (GTDB taxonomy): domain Bacteria; phylum Pseudomonadota; class Alphaproteobacteria; order Caulobacterales; family Aquidulcibacteraceae; genus RI-43. The sequence goes on along the minus strand of JANRIR010000012.1, from coordinate 7,260 downwards.
CACGCCAGACCTGCACACCCGGCTCAAGGCGCTGCCGATCGCCGCGCTCGAGGAACCCGACGACGCGCTGCTCGAAGTCGTGCTGCGCCGCCTGTGCCGCGAGCGTTTCATCGAATTGACGGACAAGGCCGCCTCCTATCTCGCCCAGCATATGGAGCGCACCTTCGCGCAGGCGCACGCCATCGCCGACGCGCTCGACGCCCTGGTGGTGCGCGGGGCAAAGCCGGTCTCGACCGGGCTCGCGCGCCGCGCCCTGGTGCAGGTTCGCGCCGCATCCGCTATTCAGTCTGTCGACGCCGCAGGAGAATGATCAGGCATGAGCGACCCCCGCAGCCGCCGCAAGTCGGACGCGAAGCCGCCGCGCGCGATCGACCCGGCGTCGCCGGAGCGTTTCATCAATCGCGAACTGAGCTGGCTGGCCTTCAATACGCGGGTGCTGGAAGAATCCGAGAACGAGAATCATCCGCTGCTCGAGCGGCTGCGCTTCCTGTCGATTTCGGCGAACAATCTCGATGAATTCTTCATGGTGCGCGTGGCGGGCCTGCACGAGCAGATGAAGGCCGGCGTCGCTACGCGCAGCCAGGATGGATTGTCGCCGAGCGAGCAGGTCGCCAAGGTGCACGCGGCCGCTGGCAAGCTGATGGAGAAACAGCAAAGCCGATGGCGGGCGCTGCGCAAGGATTTGCGCGCCGCCGGGATCGCCGTGCTCGATGAAACGGAGATCGGCCCCGGCGAGCGGGAGCAATTGCGTCCAGTGTTCATGGAGCGGGTTTTTCCGCTGCTTACGCCGCTCGCGGTCGACCCCGCCCATCCGTTTCCGTTCGTACCCAATCTTGGCTTCGTCATCGCCATGACGCTGCGCCGGCGCGCCGATGGGCGCGCGCTGACCGCGCTCATTCCCGTGCCGTCGCTGGCGCCGCGCTTCCTGGAGATCAATCCGCCGTCGCCGCGCGAGCCGCGCCGGCGCGAGCGCCGGTTCGTGCCGCTCGAAAGCGCGATCACGTTGTTCCTCGATCAGCTCTATCCCGAGCACGACATCGTCGCCAAAGGCGCCTTCCGCGTCGTGCGCGACAGCGATGTCGAGGTGGCCGAAGAGGCCGAGGATTTGTTTCTCGAATTCCAATCGCTGCTGAAGCAGCGCCGCATGGGCGAGATCGTGCGGCTGAAGATCGACGCCGGCATGCCGGAGGATCTGCGCGCCTTCATCATCCGCGAGACCGAAGCCGATCCGCATGATGTCGTGCTCGCCAAGGGCATGCTTGGTCTGGCCGATCTCGACGAATTGATCCTCGATGATCGGCCGCTCTTGAAGTTTCCGCCTTACGAGCCGCGCTCGCCGGAACGCGTGCAGGAATTCGGCGGCGACATGTTCGCCGCGATCCGCGCGAAAGACATGCTCGTCCATCACCCCTATGAAACCTTCGATTCGGTGGTGAAATTCGTGCAGCAGGCCGCGCGCGATCCCGCCGTCGTCGCGATCAAGCAGACGCTCTACCGCACCACCAAGGACAGTCCCATCGTCGCCGCTTTGGTGGAGGCTGCAGAGAACGGCAAGAACGTCACCGCGCTGATCGAATTGAAGGCGCGCTTCGACGAGGAAACCAATCTGCGCCTGTCGCAGGCGCTCGAACGCGTCGGCGTATCGGTGGTGTATGGCTTCGTCGACTACAAGACGCACGCCAAGGTCAGCCTCGTTCTGCGACGCGAAGGCGAGGAATTGCGCCATTACGCGCATTTCGGCACCGGCAATTATCATCCGATAACCGCGCGCATCTACACCGACCTGTCGCTGTTCACCTCCGATCCCGCTTTGGGGCGCGATGCCGGCCGGCTGTTCAATTTCATCACCGGCTACGCCCAGCCGCAGATGGAGAAGATCACCCTGTCGCCGCTGTCGATGAAGACGCGGTTGATCGCGCTTATCGACGAAGAGATCGCGCATGTGAAGGGCGGGCGGCGCGGCGCGATCTGGGCGAAGCTCAATGCGCTGGTCGACGCCGACGTCATCGACGCGCTCTATCGCGCCTCGGGGGCGGGCGTGCGCATCGAACTCGTGGTGCGCGGCATCTGTTGCCTGCGACCCGGCGTGCCGGGCCTGTCGGAGAACATCCGCGTCAAATCCATCGTCGGGCGCTTTCTTGAGCATTCGCGCATCGTCTGCTTCGGCGCCGGGCACGGGCTGCCGCACAAGGACGCGAAGGTGTTCATCTCCTCCGCGGATTGGATGCCGCGCAATCTCGAGCGTCGCGTGGAGGTGCTGTGTCCGATCGAAAATCCCACCGTGCATCAGCAGGTGCTCGATCAGATCATGATGGCCAACCTCGCCGACGAGGCGCAGAGCTGGTATCTCGGCCCGGATGGCGCCTATGCGCGGGTCGACACGTCGCGGCTCGCAGAGCCGTTCTCCGCGCACACCTATTTCATGAGCAATCCGTCGCTGTCGGGACGCGGCAAGGCGCTCAAGGATAATGTCCCGCCGCAATTCGATCATGTCGGCCCCAGAGCAAACTAGCGCGCACGACTCGCGCGAAGCGGCCGTCGTCGATGTCGGCTCGAATTCCGTGCGTCTTGTCGTCTACCGGCTCGACGGGCGCGCGATGACGCCTGTGCTCAACGAAAAGGTCATGGCCGGCCTCGGGCGCGATTTGTCGAACACGGGGCTGTTGTCGCGCACAGGCCAGGTCGATGCGTTGCGCGCCTTGCGCCGTTTCGCGCTCGTGCTCGATGCGCGCAAGCCCCACAGCGTCGATGCGGTGGCGACCGCAGCGGTGCGCGAGGCGCGCGACGGCGGCGAATTCGTCGCGCGGGTGAAGGCTGAAACCGGGCTTGCGCTGCGCATCATCGACGGCCGTCAGGAAGCGCGGCTGTCGGCGCTGGGCGTGCTCGCCGGCGCGCCCGATGCGCGCGGCGTGGTCGGCGATCTCGGCGGATCGAGTCTCGAACTCGTCGCCGTTGCGCCGGACGGTCCGGGCGACGGCGATACGTTTCCGCTCGGCCATCTCGCGCTGATGGGGTCGGGGCCGTTCGATTATGCCCGCATGGTCGAGACGGTCGACGCCCATCTCGCGCGCTCGCCCGCAATCAAGGGCGTGGGCGGCGATTTCTATGCGGTCGGCGGGGCTTGGCGCGCCATCGGGCGCATCGATGTGGCGATCAACCGTCATCCCCTTTCGGTGCTGCATCATCACGAGATGTCGCGGCAGGATGCGCTCAAGATCATCGAGTTCGTGCGCAAGCAATCCAAGCGCTCGCTGCAGACCTTGGAGGAGGCCGCCGCCAAGCGCGCGGATTCGCTGCCCTACGCGGCGGTGGTGCTCGAGCGCGTCTTGTTGTTCGGCGGATTTGAAAAGGTCGTGTTGTCGTCGTTCGGGCTGCGCGAAGGATTGTTGTTCGAGCGCCTCGATGCGCGCGCGCGCGCGATGCATCCGCTGTGGGCGGCCGCCGACGCGTTCACCCATGCGGCCGGGCGCCCGCGCGCGTTCGGGGCCCGCCTCGCCGCCTGGATCGCGCCCGCCTTCGCCGGCGGCGGCCCGGTCTTTTCCTCGGCGCGCGACGATGTTCTGCGCGGGGCGGCGGCGCGTCTGGCCGATGTCGGCGGCGGTCTGCATCCCGACCAACGCCATGAGATCATGTTCGAACTGGTGGTGCGCGCGCCGCTGGCGGCGATCACGCATCCCGAACGCGCGTTCCTCGCCGGCGCCATCCACCATCGCTATTCCAAAAGCCCGCCGACGGCGCCGGCCTTCGAACGGCTCTTGACCGACGATCAGCGCCGCGCGGCGGCGGCATTGGGCGCCGCGTTGCGCCTGGGGTGCGATCTGTCGGCGCGCAGCGAAGCGATCCTCGATCGCACGACACTGGCGCTCGTCGACGGCGCCGTGCAGCTCGCCGCGCCCGGCGCAGAAGATTTGATTTCCGACCAGGTGCTCAAACGGCTCGATTCGCTTGGCGCAGCGCTCGGCGCGCGCGTTGGGCTTGCGCCGCGGATCAGTTGAAGTCCGCGATTTCGACGCGCCCATTGACCAGCCGCAGGCCGATGCGGCCTTGCTTGAGATCGAGCGCGCGCGCGCCGAAAATCTCGCGCCGCCAGCCGTGCAGCGCCGGCACGTCGGCCGTGTCGTCGATCGCGATCGCTTCGAGATCGGCGGCGTTGGCGATCAGGCGCGGCGCGACCTCGTGGCGCTCGGCCTCCAGGCGCAAGAGCACTTTCAGCATCTCCAGCGTCGGGCCGATTCCGGCGGGCGTGGACGGCGGACGATCGATCTTGATCTGCATCCGCGCGGGGTCGGACAAGGCCGAGTCGAGCGCCTTGGCGAGGTCGGCGCCCATGCGCGAGCCGCCGAACCCGCGCGGCACTGCGCGCAACCGGTCGAAGGCCTGGGCGGTGCGCGGCCGCTGCTCGGCGATTTCGTGCAGCGCGTCGTCCTTCAGGATGCGGCCGCGCGGCACGTCGCGCGCCTGCGCCATCTGTTCGCGCCACGCAGCGGCGACCTGCAGCGCAACGATGTAATCGCTCGCGTGCTTGCGCAGTTTGAGCCGCCGCCAGGCGTTTTCGGGCGTGGTGTCGTAAATCTCGGGATCGAGCAGGCCGGCGATCTCGTCGTCGATCCAGCTCAGCCGCCCGCGCCGCTCGAGACCGTCTCGCAGCTTCGGATAGAGGTCGCGCAGATGCGTCACGTCGGCCAGCGCATACGCAAGTTGCGCTTCGCTGAGCGGGCGGCGGCTCCAATCGGTGAAGCGGGAGGACTTGTCGATCCGCCGCTTCAGCGTCGCCTGCACCAGCGCATCATAGGCGATGGAATCGCCCAGGCCCGCGGCCATCGCGGCGACCTGGGTGTCGAACACCGGCGCGGGCAGGCGTCCGGCGAGCTTGAAGAAAATCTCCAAATCCTGGCGCGCGGCGTGGAACACCTTCACCGGCGCGGCGTCCGTCAGCAGCGCCAGGAGCGGCGTAAGGTCCAGCCCGGGGCTCTGCGGGTCGATCACGGCCTCGTGGTCCGGCGCTGCAGCCTGGACCAGGCACAGCTTCGGCCAATAGGTCGACTCGCGCATGAATTCGGTGTCGATCGCGACGAAGGGCGCTTCGGCGAGCGCGGCGCAAAAGTCCGCCAGGTCGGCGGTCTGGGTGATGACCCGCATGGAGGCGTCCGCCGCTGCGTCTTGCGGCGCAGCGTTCTTTGAAGTGGTTGCAAGGGTGATTGGGGTCGCCTCGGCGTTCGGTCAAGGGGCGCGCGGCGCCCCCGCCTTGACAAGCCGGGGCCGCCCATGCCCCCTCCCGGCCCCAAATTCCCCACCGCCGGAGATCGCATCGTGCACGCCTATCGCACCCATACCTGCGGCGCCCTCAGGGCCGCGGACGCGGGCGGCGCTGTCCGCCTCTCGGGCTGGGTGCACCGCAAGCGCGACCATGGCGGGCTGTTGTTCATCGATCTGCGCGACCATTACGGGCTCACCCAATTAGTCGCGCTGCCGGGCTCGCCGGCCTTTGCGCTGTTCGAGCGCGTGCGCGCGGAAACCGTCATCCGCGTCGATGGGCGCGTGGTCGCGCGCACGCCAGAAACGGTCAACGCTAACCTGCCCACCGGCGCGATCGAGGTGCGCGTGGAGGACGCGGAAGTTTTGGGCGAGGCGCAGGAATTGCCGCTGCCGGTGTTCGGCGAGCCGGACTATCCCGAGGACATCCGCCTCAAATACCGCGTCCTCGATCTGCGCCGCGACACCTTGCATCGCCATGTCGTGTTGCGCAGTCAGGTGATCACGTCCTTGCGCACACGCATGGTCGCGCAAGGCTTCACCGAATTCCAGACGCCGATCCTCACCGCGTCGAGCCCGGAAGGCGCGCGCGATTTTCTGGTGCCGTCGCGCCTGCATCCGGGAAAATTCTACGCGCTGCCGCAGGCGCCGCAGCAATTCAAGCAATTGCTCATGGTGGCGGGCTTCGACCGCTATTTCCAGATTGCGCCCTGCTTTCGCGACGAAGACGCCCGCGCTGACCGCAGCCCCGGCGAATTCTATCAGCTCGATTTCGAGATGAGCTTCGTCACCCAGGAGGATGTGTTCAACGCCATCGAGCCGGTGCTCGCGGGTGTGTTCGAGGAGTTCGGCGCCGGCCGGCGGGTGACCAAAGCCGGCGCGTTTCCGCGCATCCCTTACGCCGAGGCGATCGCGAAATACGGCTCCGACAAGCCCGATCTGCGCAATCCTTTGGTGCTGCAGGATGTGAGCGCGCATTTCCACGGCTCCGGCTTCAAGGTGTTCGCCAATATTTTGGAGAAACCGAAAACAGCCGTGTGGGCGATCCCCGCGCCGGGCGGCGGTTCGCGCGCCTTTTGCGACAAGATGAATGCGTGGGCGCAAGGCGAAGGCCAGCCGGGCCTCGGCTACATCTTCTGGCGGGACGGCGAAGAAGCCGGCGCGGGACCGGTGGCGAAGAATATCGGCCCGGAACGCGCCGAAGCGATCCGTGCGCAGCTCGACCTGAAGGCCGGCGACGCGGCGTTCTTCGTCGCGGGCGATCCGAAGGCCTTCTACAAATTCGCCGGCCTTGCGCGCAACAAGGTCGCCGATGAATTGGGCTTGAGCGACAAGGATCAGTTCGCGTTCTGCTGGATCGTCGATTTCCCGATGTATGAATGGAACGAGGAGGAGAAGCGGATCGACTTCTCCCACAATCCGTTCTCGATGCCGAATTTCGACCACGCCGCGTTTCTCGCGCTCGACAAGAGCGACGAGGAGACCATTCTCGGCATCACGGCGTTTCAATACGATATCGTTTGCAACGGCGTGGAATTGTCCTCCGGTGCGATCCGCAACCACAAGCCCGAGATCATGCTGAAAGCCTTCGAAATCGCGGGCTATGGCGCAGACGTGGTGGAGGCGAAGTTCGGCGGCATGCTCAATGCGTTCCGCTATGGCGCGCCGCCGCATGGCGGCTCGGCGCCGGGCGTGGACCGCATCGTCATGCTGCTCGCCGGCGTCGAGAATTTGCGTGAGGTCATCGCCTTCCCGCTGAACCAGCAGGGCCAGGATCTGATGATGCAGGCGCCCAACGAAGTGACGCTCAAGCAATTGCGTGAACTGCACATCCGCGTGGTGGAGTGACGCGCGCCCCTCTCCCCTTATGGGCTTGAGGCGGTGGTGTGCTCCCTCTCCCTCCGTGAGGAGGGAGAGGGTTGGGGTGAGGGTGGAGCGCCTTGGCGCGAGGCGTTGGCGTGGGGGGGGGGGGGGGGGGGGGGGGGGGGGGGGGGCGGGGGGGGGCGC
>JANRIR010000049.1:0-35184 GCA_033764725.1 Hyphomonadaceae bacterium | reverse complement strand
CCTCTCCCGCTCGCGCGGGAGAGGGGAGTGCGCGCAGCTCTGCGAGGTCGGCGGGGGGCCGGCTGGAAGCCGGCGGTCCAAGGCCCCCTCCGTCGCCGCTGCGCGGGCGACACCTCCCCCCTCCGAGATCGCTTGCGGTCTCGGAATCCTTAGTATCCGGCCGCGAAGCGGCCGGTGGCGGGGGAGGAGCGTGCGACGTTGAGCAGGCTTCGAAGTCAGTAGGCGGCGGCTTCGCCGTATCGGGCCCAGAGGCGCGGCAGGGTTTCGCGGATGCCTTCGACGAAGTCGAAATCCCAGCGGTCGGTGAAGGCGAGGTGCGGGCGCGGCGCGGGGGCGTAGTCCGGGTATTCGCCGGCGACGTCGTGATGCACGTGGTCGGCGAGCACGAGGAAATGTTCGCACACGGAATAATCGATCTCGGGGATGTCGGCGAGACAATCGGGATCGTGGAGCGCCGCTTCGAAATAGTCGCGGCCCTGCAGGATCACCCAGGCCTTGAAGGCGTCGAAGCCTTCCTCGGAGCCGGCGCCGCACATGACGTAGGCGGCCGCCCATAGGGGCTGGATGTGGGCGCGGTTGAGCGCCTGGCGGAGGGTGAGGCAGAAGCTCATGATGAGCTCGGGGGGCAGGCCGCGGAGGCGGCTTTCCATCAGCGCAAGCTGCTGGCGGTGATCGGGATTGTACCCGATGAGCGCCCAGAACTCGTCGTCGCCCAGCTCGGGCTCCGGGTGGCTGTGATGATCGCCGTCGTCGTGGCTCATGGGTCCTTTGTCCCCCGCCCGCGCACCCTATAGCGCTCCTTCGCGGTTGGCTCAAACGGATGGTCGCAGAAGGCGAGGCGGAGCGCCCGTTACGGAGCTGTGAGGATTTGGGCGACGGCGTCGAAGGCGGGCTTCGGGGCGCCGGCGCGGTCGAACAGGAGGGGGGCGTTGGTGCGGGCGATGGGGAAGCCGTCGAGCCAGGAATCCGCGTCGGTGACGCCCCAGGTGGTCACCGATTTGAGCGTGGGATGGCGCGCGAACTCGGCGAAGAGCGCGGCGTAGAGGCGGGCCTGGGCGGCGAGGCGTTCGGGTGGAATGGCCGCGCCGAAATCGGCTTCGCAGCCGGTGCGGGCCGAGGAATAGCAGGAGGGCGGATCGGCATAGATCGAGATGTCGAGCTCGGTGACGTGATTGATCAAGCCGCGCGCGGAGGTGGCTTCGAGCGCGGCGCGGACGCCGTCGATCCCGTCGCGATAATTCATGTGCAATTGGTGGCCGATCCCATCGATGGGGACGCCTTTGGCTTTGAGGGCGTCGACGATGGCGAGCAGGTTCGCGAGCTTGGCCGGGCGCTCGGTGTCGTAATCGTTGAGGAAGAGGAGCGTGTCGGGATCGGCGGCGCGGGCGGCGCGGAAGGCGATCTCGATATAGTCGGGGCCGAGCGCTTCGAACCAGCGGGACTTGCGATATGTTTCGTCTTGGGTGTCGGAAGCCGCTTCGTTGACGACGTCCCAGCAGAAGACCTTGCCGCGGAAATGCGTGACGACAGCGGCGATGTAGGTTTCGAGGCGGCGGCGCGTTGCTTCACGGCCGCCTTCGAAGAACCAATCGGGCGCGGCGTTCTGGCCGCCGGCATTCCAATGCCAGACGAGCGCGTGGCCGCGGATGGCGATGGCGTGCGCCTGCGCGAAGGCGACGATCGCATCTGCGTCGGTGAAATCGTAGCGGCCTTCGCCCTGGGCGATGGCGTAGGCCTTCATCGCGTTGGTGGCGGTGACCGAGGAATAGTGGCGGGCGATGAGGGCGGCCATTTTGGGATCGCGCGTCATGGCGGCATCGATGGCGGCGCCGATGGTGAAGCGGCCGGCATAGAGATCCTTCAGCGACGGCGGCTGTGCGGCCTGCGTGGGGCCTTGGGGCGTGGCGCAGCCCCAAATCTGTGAGGCGAGAGGCGCGAGGAGAAGGCCTAGGCGGATGCGTGGGCTGAAGGTGCGGATGGTCGCCTCCCTTTTTGTGGTAGCGCTACCATATCACGCTCGTCGCTGGTTTGTCGCGGTGTGCGTGCGCGGGGCGGGCGCGTGCTGCATGGCTGGCGGCATGATTGTCCAAATTAGACAGGCGATCCTGGCGTTGGCGGTTGTGGCGTGCGCGTCGGTCCCAGCCTCGGTTCCGTATCCGGGCGATGCGATCGTGCAGCGTACGGACGGTTATCTCTATGAGCCTGTCGGCGTCGCGCCGCGTGTGACTGCGCTGATGAGCCCGGAGCCGTTCCAGGTCCAGCCGCTCGGCAACGTGACATTGATCGAGCAGAGCGATGGCGTCGTGCTGGTCGATGCGGGCGGGTCGCCGGCGGCGGCGGAGCGCATAGCGGCGTTCGTGCGGGAGATCGCGCCGGGCAAGCGCGTGAAGGCGATCGTGATCACGCATTGGCATGGGGACCATGTGCTCGGATTGCGGACGCTGCTGGCGCATTGGCCGGAGGCGCGGACGATCTCGACGGTTGAGACGCGTGCGTCGCTGACATCCGCTGCGACGGCGCGGTTCATGCCGACGGAGGATGCGGCGAACAATGCGGTGCTGCAGCGGAATCTGGCTGAAGGCGTCGCGTTCCTGCGAGGGCGATCGACGCAGGCGGAGCTCACGGAGGAGCGCCAAGGCTATGCGCAGGCGGCGCGCGTGGTGGCGCAGCATGCGCACGATCTGGAGGGCGCGGCGCGCATCGCGCCGAATGAGACGTTCACGGATCGGCTGGTGATCGCGGATCGCGATGCACCGGTGGAGATACTGTTCCTGGGGCGTGCGAACACGGATGGCGACGCGGTGGTGTGGCTGCCGAGGCAGCGCGTGCTCGTCACGGGTGATGTTGTCGTGTCGCCGATTCCGTTCGGGTTCGGCTCCTATCCGGCGGAATGGATCGGGGTGCTGGAGCGGCTGAAGGCGTATGATTTCGCGACGCTCGTGCCGGGGCACGGGGGGCCGATGCGCGATCGCGTCTATCTCGATCGGCTGATCGCGTTGCTGCGCGAGGTGCGTGCGCAGGCGCGGCCGGACGAGACGCTGGAAGAGGCGCGGGCGCGCGTGACGCTTGGCGCGCAGGCGGATGCGTTCACGGGCGGATCGGCGTGGCGGCGGCGCTGGTTCAACGCGTATTGGACGCAGGCGATCGTCGTGAGCGCGCGCAAGGAAGCGCGGGGCGAGGCGATCGTGCAGGGGGAGTGACGCCGTGACTGGGGTCGCTTGCGCTCGGGCATGAAAAACGCTCTCCTTTGGCGTGCAGACCGGGAGGAATTCATGCGCAGCTTGCTCGTCGCGACGGTGATGTTCGCGTGCATTGGGACCGCACATGCGCAGATCGATGCGGAAGCGCAGCTGGCGCAGATGCAGGCGCAGCAGGCGCAAGCTCAGGCAGCGGCAAGCAGGCCGGGCGATGAAGCGCTGACGTGCGAGCAGCTGATGGCGGAGTTCAATACGACGATGAACGATCCGCAATTCCGCGCGGCGCTGGCGCAGTCGGGCGCGTGGGCGCAACAGCGTCAACAGCAGATGCAGGGCGCCCAGGGCATGGCGATGGCCGGCATGGGCATCGGCATGGCGATGGGCGTCGCGAGCGCGTTCGTGCCGGGGCTTGGGTATGCACAGGGCGCGATGATGAACGCGCAGGCGGGCCAGATGCAGCGCCAGGCGCAGCAGAACCAGGCCGACATGATCACGCAGGCGGGCAATGCGCAGGCGATGATGCCGGCGGCGTATCGCGGGCAGCGGCTCTATGAATTGGCGCAGGCGAAGCAATGTCCGTTCCTGGCGCAGGCCGCGCAGGAGGCGCCGGTCGTCATCCCATCGCACCCGGTTCCGCGGCAATAATCAGTCTACGGAGGGTTTGATGCGGCGGGCGTTGGTGGTCGTTGCGGCGGCGGTGCTCGCGGCGTCGCCAGCATTCGCCCAAAGCGGGACTTATGGCGGGCATTATGGCGGAGCGCGTCCGGGCGACGAAGCGCTCACGTGTCCGCAGCTGCAGGCGGAGTACGATGCCGCGATCAGCGAAGCGGCGATGTATGCCGGCGATGGCGGCAGCGAGGGCGGCGACAGCTCCGGCGGTGCAGATGGCGGCGGCGGGGGCATGTCGCTCGGCGGCATGAGCTCGATGGCGGCTGGGGCCATGGGAGCGATGGGCTCCATGGGCGGCGGCGCGATGGGCGGCATGGGTGGAATGGGCGGCGGCGGTATGGGCGCTGCGATGCAGGGCATGTCGATGGGCATGGGCGGCGGAGGCGGGGGCGGTGTGATCCCCGACGCTGGTCCGAGCGGGTCGAACGGAGATGAGGGCGGCATGAGCGGCGGGGGTGGCTATGCACCGCGCGGCGTGATGCGGCGGCCCGATCGGATACGGGCGCTGGCGCGCAACAAGAATTGCGGATTGATCCAGCGTGCGCCGGGTTGGGAGCGGCGCGTGCCGCCGCCGATCGCGGCTTCGGCGCCGCTCGATACGAGTCCGGAAGCGATGGATGGCGGGGAGCTGCCGGATTCCGAGGGCGGGCCGGCGCCGGATTCTGCGCCGGAGGCATCCCGAGATTGATTTGAAAATGTTGGCGATGCCCTTCACCCGTACCCTCTCCCCCTCTCGGGGGAGAGGGGCCCCCGGGCGTGGAGCCTCTGGGCTCTAGGCGTAAGGCAGGGTTTTGCGTAAAAGAGGCGCATGCCACAGAAATGGACGCCCGGGGGCTGGCGCAAGAAGCCGGCCCGGCAAATTCCGACCGATTATCCCGATCCCGCGGCGCTGACCCGCGTCGAGGAGACGCTGCGTTCGTATCCGCCGCTCGTGTTCGCGGGTGAGGCGCGGAACCTGAAGGCGTCGCTGGCCGACGCCGCGGCTGGGAAGGCCTTCCTGCTGCAGGGCGGCGATTGCGCCGAGAGCTTCAAGGAATTCCACCCCGACAATATCCGCGACACGTTCCGCGCGCTGATGCAGATGTCGGTTGTGCTCACCTATGCGGGCGCCAAGCCTGTGGTGAAAGTCGCGCGCATGGCGGGGCAGTTCGCCAAGCCGCGCAGCGAGCCGACCGAAACGATCAACGGCGTGACGCTGCCCTCTTATCGCGGCGACAACATCAACGGGATGGAATTCACGCCCGAGGCGCGGATTCCGGATCCGGAGCGGTTGCTGAAAGCCTATGGGCAATCGGCCGCGACGCTCAATCTCATCCGCGCGTTCGCCAACGGCGGCTACGCGGACCTGCACAACGTGCATCGCTGGACGCTCGGCTTCGTGAAGGAGAGCCCGGAAGGCAAGCGCTACGCCGAGATCGCGGATCGGATATCGGACGCGCTCTCGTTCATGGAAGCGTGCGGGATCACCCCTGAATCTTCGCCGCAGGTGAAGCAGGTGAACGTCTACACCTCGCACGAGGCGCTGCTGCTCGGGTTCGAGGAGGCGATGACGCGCGTCGATTCCACGACAGGCGATTGGTACGACACCTCCGCGCATTTCCTCTGGATCGGCGACCGCACGCGTCAATTGGACGGCGCGCACGTGGAATTTGCGCGCGGCGTGAAGAATCCGATCGGCATGAAATGCGGGCCGTCGCTGGAGCCGGACGACCTGCTGCGCCTCATCGATGTGCTCAACCCCGACAACGAACCGGGCCGGCTCACGCTGATCGCGCGCTTCGGCGCGGAGAAGGCGGCGGCCGGATTGCCGAAGCTGGTGCGCGCGGTGACGCGCGAAGGGCGCAATGTCGTGTGGTCGTGCGATCCCATGCACGGCAACACGTTGAAGACGGCGTCCGGCTACAAGACGCGGCCATTCGATCGCATCCTGAGCGAAGTGCGCACCTTCATGCAGGCGCTGCCCGCGGAAGGCGCGTATCCCGGCGGCGTGCATGTCGAGATGACGGGCGCGCAGGTCACCGAATGCCTCGGCGGGGCTGCGGCGATCACGGAGGAAAACCTCTCCGACCGCTATCACACGCATTGCGATCCGCGTCTGAACGGGGCGCAGGCGTTGGACTTGGCGTTTCTGATCGCCGAAGCCCTGCGCGGCGCCCGCGTCGACGCGAAAGCCGCCGCCCACGCCTAAAGCAGCGCCCCGGACAGGCGCAGCCTGATCCGGGGTCGAGCGGCGAGACGTTTTCGATCATTGCCTTCGCGCGCAAACATGGGCCCCGGGTCTCCCTCCGGTCGCCCGGGGCGATGGAGGCTCCATCACCCCGGACAGGCGCAGCCTGTTCCGGGGTCCATGTTTTCAAAAGAGCGCAAACACCTCCCCCGCTCGGCCCTCGCGAAGGCGAGGGCCCATCGTTTTCGCTGAAGATGGGCCCCGGCCTGCGCCGGGGGCGAGCGGCGGGGCGTTTTCGATCATTGCATTCGGGCGCAAACATGGGCCCCGGGCCTCCCTTCGGTCGCCCGGGGCGATGGAGGCTCCGTCACCCCGGACAGGCGCAGCCTGATCCGGGGCCCATGTTTTCTCTGAAGCGCAAACACCTCCGCCGCTCCGTCCCGGCGAAACTTATCCGACACCCCTCGCCGTGCGCCTATAGTGCGCGCGTGATCGCCATCCTCTCCCGCACTGCGCTCGACGCGCTTTGGTCGCACGCGAAAGCGGCGCTGATCGATGCGATCGCGGCCTTGTTCGCGACGGAGCGGTTTCCGAAGCCCGGCCTGATGCTGCGCGCGCAGGCGCGCATCGTGCGCCAGCGCATCGCAGCGCTCGAGATCATGGTGCGCCGCCTCATCGCGCTCGAAGCCGCCGCGCGCGGACCCGGCGCTGGGCCCCGGCCTGCGTCGGGGCCGCGCTGTGAGGCAGTTGAAAAAACACGAAAACGTATTCCACCCGACGTCAGCGCCGAAGATCCGCGCGACTGGACCGGCGTTGCGTTCGTTTTGGTTCCGCCACAGCGCAACAGGTCACGCAAAAGCGCGCGCAGGCCTCGCAAGCCTGAGCGCTATGTCGACATCACGCGTCTGGCGGTCCGGCTCGAAGCGCTGACGCGCGCTGTGACGACGCCGGAGCGCTACATCGCCAAGCTGGCGCGCCGCCTCCAGGCCGCGCCGGCGCGCATCGCAACGCTGCTCACCCGTCCGCGTCCCGCAGCCGCGTACGTGACGCGCGCGTTCGACCGCGCGCTGAAAGCCGCGCTCGCCGGCGCTGCGCCGGATACGAGCTGACCTGCGGCGGGGCAGGCCTGCGAGGCGTTTTCGATGATTGCAAACGCGCGCAAACATGGTCCCCGGGTCTCCCTCCGGTCGCCCGGGGCGATGGCGTGTCCATCACCCCGGACAGGCGCAGCCTGATCCGGGGTCCATGTTTCAACAAAACGCAAGCACATCCCTGGCTTGCCCCGGCCTGCGCCGGGGCCGAGCGGTCAGGCGTTTTCGATGATTGCATGCGCGCGCAAACATGGGCCCCGGGTCTCCCTCCGGTCGCCCGGGGCGATGGCGTGTCCATCACCCCGGACAGGCGCAGCCTGATCCGGGGTCCATGGGTCTTGCTTTACCGAGCCATCCCATGCCCGCGGCCGCGCGCGCAGGCGAAGGGCCTTCGCAGCGAAAGCTGCGCGCCTGAGCTTTTTCGGAGGGGCAGGGGGCTCGAGGGCAGCGCCGCGCGCGCAGGCGCGATGCGCGGGGGATCGGGTCGGTTCTATCCGACCCGTTTGCGCTCTACTTGATCTTGCCTTCGACGAATTCGACGTGCTTGCGCGCGACCGGGTCGTACTTCTTGAGCTTGAGCTTTTCGGTCTTGGTGCGCGGGTTTTTCTTGGTGACGTAGAAAAAGCCCGTGCCCGCGCTCGAATTCAGGCGGATCTTGATGACGGTCGGCTTGGCCATGGCGCGGGTCTGGTCCGGTGCAAAATGAAGCGGGGCTGATGGCCCAAGGGCCCGGCGATGTCAAGGTTCGCGGGGCCGGCGTCAGCGCCGCCGCAGCACGATCTGGGCTGTCATCAGGATGGCGACCAGCGCCGCTTCGATTACGATCGGCTGAGTCATGCCGGGGTCCGGCGGGGCGGTGAGCGCCGTCAGCGACCGCGACGCCAGCGCCACGCTCAACAGCGCCAGCGGCGCGGTGAGATAGCCGGCCTGGTTGCGCAGCCCCGCCGCCAGGCAAAACCCGCCGGCGACGATGAAGAAGCCGCCGAGATCGGCCCGCAGCGAGGCGAGCCCGAGGCTGCCGGTGGGCGTCAGCCCGAACTGCCCCGCGACCCGGTCGGGCGCGAGCCAGAATTGCGCCGCGACGGCGAAGGCGAGGAGGCCGATGAGGCCCAGCAGAAGGCGAACAAGGAGGCGCATGGGAGGGATCCAGGTGATGCGGTCAGGTCTTGGCGGCTTTGCGGCGGCGCAGAACCACCCACGCCCCGACGAGCGCCGCGAGGATCGCCGCGGCGAGGGCGGGGATCCAAGCCAAGCGGCGCGCCTGCGCCGCCAGCGCGTTGCGCGACACCTGGCGCTGGATGTCATAGCCGGCCGGCATCTCCAGCACGCCGACCCGCGCGGCGTAGGCGTCGTAGTCGGCGATCAGCGCCGCCAGCAGCGCCGGTTCGGCGGCGGAGAGATCGCGGGTTTCGCCCGGATCGGCTGCGATGTCGTAGAGTCGCCACCGGCCGTCGCCCAGCGGCGGCAGATTGCGCACGGCCTTGTGGCGGCCGCGGAACAGCGCCGCATTGCCCGACACCTCGACGCCGATCGGCGCATCGTCGGGATAGATCGGCGCCGTCGGATCGCCCAGCGCTGGCCGCAGCGTGCGCCCGTCGATCGCCGCGCGGGCGGCCTCGTCGAGCGCCACGCCGGCATAATCGAGCATGGTCGGCGCGATGTCGGTGACGAAGCTGAACCCCGGCGCGATCCCGCCGGCGGCCACCTGCGGCCCTGCGATGATCAGCGGCACGCGCAAGCCGCCTTCCGATGCGGTGAATTTGTAGAACGCGCCGGGCGTCGCGGTCGCCAGCGCCCATTCGCGGCCGATGTAAGCGAGGCTGCCGCGCTCGCCCATGTCGGCGGCCTCGCGGCGATAGCCGTTCGCCGCCAT
This sequence comes from Hyphomonadaceae bacterium, assembly GCA_033764725.1. Taxonomy (GTDB): domain Bacteria; phylum Pseudomonadota; class Alphaproteobacteria; order Caulobacterales; family Aquidulcibacteraceae; genus RI-43. Next base: position 26,187 of record JANRIR010000049.1, on the reverse strand, counting down.
CCATTGCGCGAACCCGTCGACGCTCATCGGCGCGCTCGGTTCGGGGCCGTTGTCCGAGGTGATGATGAACAGCGTGTTGGCGCCGGCGCCGGTGCGCTCGAGATAGGCGATAAGCCGTCCGATATGGTGATCCATCGCGCTCAGCATGCCGGCGTGCGCCTCCATGCTGCGCGTCTCGATCAGGCGCTGTTCGGGCGACAGCGCATCCCAATTGCGCGCCGTCGCCGGGAACGCCGGCATCTGCGCGGTTTCGGAAACAAGCCCCAGCGCGCGCGCTTGCGCGAAGCGCCGCGCCTGCAGGGCGCGCCAGCCTTGATCGTACAGGCCGCGATGCAGCTCGATGAAAGCGCGCGGCGCCTGCACGGGAATGTGCACCGCCTGGAACGCGACATAGGCGAAGAACGGCGTCTGCGCGGCGGCGTCGGCGTCGAGATAATCGATCATGCGATCGATCAAAAATTGCGAGGAATAGAAATCATCCGGCAGGCTCGCCGGCGCGCCGTCCTCGAACCAGTCGGCGGTCGCGTAATAGGGCAGGTAGGATTTCTGCGCCCAATTGTCGGCGCCGGAGGCGTCGAGCGCGAACGAGCGGTCGAAGCCGTGCGCATCGGGCAGATCGCCGGGCCCGTGGCCGAGATGCCATTTGCCGGTCATGTACGTGCGGTAGCCTGCGGCGCGCAGACGCGCAGCGACGGTCTCCACCCCGGGCTCCAGCCGCAGCGAATAGCCCGGCCGGTTGCGCTGCTCGGGCGGCAGCACTTCGGGGATGGTCGACACCCCCGTGCGGTGGCTGTCCATGCCGGTAAGCAGCATCGCCCGCGACGGCGCGCACAAGGGCGAGGTGTGGAAATTGCTGAAGCGCACGCCGCCTTGCGCCAGGCGGTCGATCGCCGGCATGCGCGCTTCCCCGCCATAGGCGCTGAAATCGCTGAACCCGGCGTCGTCGACGAGAAACACCACGATGTTCGGCCGCGCGGGCGCGGCCGGCTGCGCCCAACTCGCCCCGGCGCACAGCGCCGTTGCCGCGAAGGTGATGCAGGCGATGACCTGGCGCAGCGACATCGACGCCTCCACGCCGCAGCGGAGCCGGCGGCGCAGCTGTCAGCATGCAAATGGCATCGCAACTGTCAAATTTCGCCGGAGCGCTGGTGCCGCCTGCGTGACTCGAACACGCGACCCCCGCATTACGAATGCGGTGCTCTACCGGCTGAGCTAAGGCGGCTGACGACCGGGCGTCTTGGCAAGGGCGGGCATGTACACGCGCGGCCCGGCTGCGGCAAGGGCGGGGCGGCCTTATGGACCGGCGTAATGCGCGCGCGGGCGGATCGGTTCGCCGCTGACGGCCTGCTCGATCGCGTGGGCGATCCAGCCCGTCATGCGTCCGCCGGCGAAGATCAGAAACGGCGCGTCGCGCGGCAGGCCGCGAGAGACGGTCAGCGCCGCCAAAGCCATGTCGATGTTCGCGGCGGCGCCGGTCGCGGCTTCGCCCGCGGCGATCGCCTCGGCCACGGCGCCGGCCGGCGCCAGCGCGTCGAGCAGCGCCGCCGCGCGCGGATCGCCACGAGGATAAAGCGCGTGGCCGAAGCCTGGCGGCTGCTCTGCGCGCGCCAGAACGTCGGCCAGGGCGGCGGCCGCGCCGTCCCGCTCGGCGGCGTTGAGATAAGCGGCGGCGCGGGCCGAAGCCTCGCCGTGCCGCGGCCCGGTCAAGGTGGCGAAGCCCGCCAGCGCCGCCGCCGCCAGCGACGCGCCGGTCGAGGCGGCGACGCGGGCCGCGAAGGTCGAGGGGTTGAGCTCGTGGTCGGCGGTCAGCACCAGCGCGCGGCGCACCAGGTCGCCCCCGTCCGCGTCCAGGCCCCAGGCGGCGGCGAGCCGGGCGTGGAACGGCGCCCCGCCGTGGCCTTGGCAGAACGCGGCGGCGAGGCCGGCGAGCAGGCTTGCGCCCTCGATGTGGAGGGCCGCCGGCGCGCGCCCGATGCTGGGCGGGTCGGCCGCCGCGCGGCGCGCCAGATAGGCAAGGCCGCGCGCCTTGGGCGTTTCGCCCGCGATCGCGGCGCCGGCGCTCGCGGGAAACGCCAGATCCGGCGCGGCCCAGAGCAGGCGGGCGACGTCCTCCAGGGTCGCGGCATGCGACAGCGCCACCGCATCCTGCCCGCGATAGAGCAGCCGCCCGTCGCGCACGGTGGCGATCGCGGTCTCGAGCACGGGATCGCCCCAGGCGATGGCGCGCTGCGCGACCTTGGCGCGGCTGCGCCCGGCGCGGCGGTTGCGCAGCAGGGCGTCGACGTCCTGGCTCGAATACAGGCTCTGGCGCGGGTCTCGGTCGGCCGGGCGCGCGGCGATGAAGCCGCGGCTGACATAGGCGTAGAGCGTCTGCGGCTTGACGCCGAGCCGCGCCATCGCTTCCGGGGCGGTCATCCAGGCCATGTGGACTGACATTGATCAGCATTGACGAAACACGCAAGCCGTCGCCGTGAGCGCGCCGCGCGCTAGCGGTCGGACCGGGGCGGGCCAATCCGACCGCGGCCAAAGTGTTCAGATAATCCAGACCGCCGCCGCCGGACGTGGTGAACGCGTCGTGCGGGGGCCGCGGCGAGGGTGGAAAAACTACAGAAAGGCTGAAGCTTCGCCGTCTTCCGGCTTAAACCCAGGATAGCCAAATCTTTTAAAACCACTTTAAATTGAAATACTTAGAGTGCCCGGAGGTCATTCTGGCCGCTTCTGCTCTGGGAGACTCTGATGGCGTTTGGGAAATATGCGCGCGGCGGCGCCGCGATGACGGCGTTGGCCGCCGCGCTGGCGCTCAGCGCCTGCGCCGGCAACGGCCGGCTGGCGTTCGGCGGCGATTTCGGCGGCGCGCCGACCGATGGCGGCGGTTCCGGCGGCGGCGGGTCTGGCGGCGGTTCCGGCGGCGGCGGCTCGTCGGGCGGCGGCTCTGGCGGCTCGGGCGGTGGCTCAGGCGGCGGCTCTACCGGCGGAGGCGGGACTGGCGGCGGCGGGACCGGCGGAGGCGGGACTGGCGGCGGCGGGACCGGCGGAGGCGGGACTGGCGGAGGCGGGACCGGCGGAGGCGGGACTGGCGGAGGCGGCTCGGGTGGCGGCGGCATCGTGATCGGCGGTGGGACCGGCGGCGGCGGCACAGGCGGAGGAGCCGGCGGCGGTGGGACGGGCGGCGGATCCGGCGGCGCCGGGCCAGGCGAGCTCGCCATTCTGCTGGGTCCTGACGGCTTGGGCGGCCTCGCGCCGCAACCGGTCGGCGCCATCCTCACCGAAACGGTCGCCGGCTCGCCGGTCGTGACGCTGGTCGACGACGTGCTGCGTCCGACCTTGGGCGTCTCGCTCGGCGGCGACGTGGTCGTCGGCGCAGCCCCTTCGGACTCCGGCGCGGCGATCGTCGCCGGCGCTGCGGGCGCCGCGGTCGGGGTGACGGCTCTGGGCGACGACGCGGCTGCGCAGGTCGCGGTCACCGCGCCTGGCGGACAAGACATCCTCACCGCCGGGGTGCTGACGCCTGATGCGTTGGTTGAGGCCGCCGTATCGACGCCAGGCGGGCAGGAGATCGTGACTGCGGGCGTGCTGACGCCGGACGCGCTGGTCGAAGCGGCCGTCACGGCGCCGGGCGGCGGCGATCTCGCGGCTGTGACGGTGGGCGCCGAGGGCGGCGCGCTGCTTGATGTCGCAGCGACCGCGCCGATCGTTCCGATCGCGGCGGAGGCGACGGTCGGCGGCGACAGCCTCGTTGCGGCCACGGTTGCGGCGCCGGGCGTTTCCGTGGGCGTCGATCTGGACGCCGGCGCGGGCGGAACGGCGCCGGTCACGGAGACTTTGGGCAGCCTCGTGGGCCTCACGGTCGCCGACGAGACGGTCGTCGACGGCGGCGCAGCGCCGCTGGTCGATCTGGCGCTGCTCAGCGGCGGGTCGGTCGTCGACCTGGGCGTGACGACGGCGCCGCTCGCGCCGATCGCGGCGCCGGTCGTCGAGCCTGTGCTCGAACCGGTGGTCGAGCCTGTGGTCGAGCAGGTGGTCGCGCCGGTGACGGAGGCGGTCGAGACGACGCTCGGCGGGCTCGGCGGCCTGCTCGGCGCCGGACACCCGCAAGGCGGGAGCAGCCCGCCGCCCAATCCGCTGGGCGGTCTGTTCGGACACTAGACGTTCGGCGGGACGGATCGGGGCGATCCGTCCCGCCTCGACGGCACGAGGGGGGAAGTGATGAAGCTCGCGGCGCGCGCCGCGAGCGTTGCGCTCATCGCAGCGGGCGCAGCGTTCGCACAAGATCAGACCCTGATCATCGATCAGGACCGCGCCGACCGCAGCGCCCCCGGCGCCGATGCGCAGGGCCTGCGCGGGCGCTTCGGCGAGGCGCCGCCCGCGCCGCCGGCGCCGCCAGCGCCAACAGAGCGGGTGATGATCCGCGCCGTGACGATCGAAGGCGGCACGCTCTCGCAGGCTGACCTCAATGCGGCGGTGGCGCCGCTGCGCGATCGCCCGCTGGACCGCACCTTGATGAGCGACATCGCGCGCGCCATCGCATCGGTCTATGCGCGCAGCGATGTAGCCTTGCATGCCGTGCGCGCGCGCCCGACCATCGGCGCCGACGGCGTGTTGCGGATCGTCGTCATCGAGCAGCGCGTCGATGCGGTGACGTTCCGCGGGGATTCCAACGGCGACATCGACATTCTGCGCGCCTATGCTGCGCCGCTCACGCGGGAAGATCCGCTCAGTCGGCGCACGCTGGAGCGCGCGGCCTTGTTGATGCGCGACGTGCCCGGCGTCGAGATCGAGCTGCGCAGCGCCGAAACGAGCGATCCCGCCGTCGCTGCGCTCGATGCGCGCGTCACGCGCAAGCGCTTCGAGTACGCGCTCGGCGCCGATACGCGCGGCGCGACGCAATTGGGCCGCACCCGTCTGCAGGCGACGATGACGGCGAACGGCGTCTCCAGGCTCGGCGATGAAACGCGTGTGACGCTGGGCGCGAGCCCGGATGCGGCGCGCTATGCTTATGCGGCGGCGTCGCATCGCCAGCTTGTCGGCGGCGACGGCTTGAGCCTGCGCGGAACGTTCAGCGTTTTGCAAACATCGCCGCAGGACGGCGTGCGCGGCGACGCGCAAAGCGCAGGTCTGCAGGCGGCCTACCCGTTCATCCGCGCCAACCGGCGCACGCTGACGGGATCGGCGAGCTTCGATGCGCTCAACAGCGATCGCGCCGTGCTCGGCGCCGTCGTCGCGGCGGAGCGCACGCGCGTGCTGCGCGGATCGTTCGCGTATGTCGATGCGCCGGTGGGCGGTTCTATGCGGTTTGGTGCAACTTTGAGCGCAGGCGTCGCGGGCCTCGGCGCCGGCGCGTCGCACCCTGATCGCATCGATCTCGATTTCGTCAAGCTCAGCGCGCAATGGGGCGCGACGCGCGATTTCGGCGTCGCGTGGCGGCTCAACACGCAGATCGGCGCGCAAGCGAGCGGCGCCATGACGCCGGCTTCGGAGCGCTTCGCGCTGGGCGGGACGGCGTTCGGGCGCGGCTTTCCCGCAGCGGCCGCCTCCGGCGATTCCGGGATCGGCGCGAGCGCGGAGCTCGCCTATCAGCACGACCAGAACGAAACGCTGCGCGGCGCCTACGCCTTCCTCGACGGCGGCGTCGCGCGGCTCAACGCTCGCCCGGGTCAGGCGTCGCGGCGCCAGACGCTGGCGTCCGCCGGCGGCGGCGTGCGTCTCGCGATCGGCGAAGACGCCACGGTGACGCTGGAGGCGGCCAAGGCGCTCGACGAACCCGATCCCGACTCGGAGGTGCGCGGCTGGCGGCTCAATCTCGGGCTTGACGCCAAGTTCTAGCCGCGCGGAGGGGACGAGGGGCGCCGCGCGATGGGCGCCGGCCCAGGTGCAGATGCGCCCGGTTCGGCGCCAGTCAAAGCCTGCGCAAGTCCTTGGGAGGACTTAAGGTCACCTAAACTGGGGCTCAGACGGGCGGCATTTCAAGCTGTGCTTGGCCCGTATAAGACAAGCGCCTCAGTGGGGATACTGATCATGATGAAGAGCACGTTTTACGCAGCGTTGTTGGGCGGGGCGGCCATGGCGCTCGCGCTGCCGGGCCAGGCCTACGCCCAAACGGTCCAGGACGAGATCGTGGTGACGGGATCGCGCGCGCCAGGGCGAACCGTGGTGAATTCGCCCGTGCCGATCGACGTGGTTTCCGCCGATGCGCTGGAGCGGTCCGGGGCGACGGGCGGAGAACTGGGCGCGGCGCTGCAGAGCCTCTCGCCGTCGTTCAACTTCCAGCGCCAGTCCAATTCCGGACCGGCCGACATCGTGCGCGCTGCGCAGCTGCGCGGGATGTCTCCCGATCAGGTTCTGGTTCTCGTCAACGGACGGCGGCGGCACACGACGTCGGTGGTCAATCTGGAGTCCAAGATCGGGCGCGGCACCACTCCGGTCGATTTCAACGCAATTCCGATCAGCGCGATCGAGCGGGTCGAAATCCTGCGCGACGGCGCCGGCGCGCAATATGGTTCCGATGCCATCGCCGGCGTGATCAACCTCATTCTCGACGATGCGCCCGAGGGCGGCGAGCTCGCTGTGAGCTATGGCGCGCACGTCACCGATTTCACTTATCCCGTGTTCGACGGGCCGTTCTCGGTCAGCGGCGAGCGGACCGAGCAGCTCACCGACGGTGAGACCGTGACAGCGTCCCTGGAAGGCGCGCTGCCGCTTGGGGCAGACGGCTTCGTGCGGTTCGGCGCGGAGTATCGCGATCGCAAGCAGACGGAGCGCGGCGGCGCCGAGGGCGGCGCATTCTTCATCTTTCCGACAACCATCGGCGACGGGTCGGCGAACGAAGCGCTGCTCAACCGGCGCCTCTATCGGCCCGGCGATCCGGAAAGCACGGATTGGAGTTTCTGGGCGAACGCGCAGTACGACCTGTCGAACGCTGCGCAGCTCTATGGCTTTACGATCATCAGCGACCGCGAAGCGCAGGGCGCCGCGTTCTTCCGCTACCCGGACGACACGCGCACGGTTCCCGCCATCTTTCCGAACGGGTATCGGCCCGTCACGACGGGTGAAAACGCCGATCTCTCCGTGACCGGCGGCGTGCGCGGCGATTGGGGCGGCTGGGGCTACGACGTGTCGCTCACGTACGGACGCAACGAATTCAATTTCGGCGTTGAGAACAGCCTAAACCCGTCCTTCGGCGCCGCCAGCCCCACATCGTTCAATCTGGCAGGCTACGAATTCCAGCAGACCGTCTTGAACGCCGATTTCACGCGCCCGCTGGATTGGGGCGTCGGCGCAGCGCCGATCGATTTCGCCTGGGGCGTGGAGCTGCGCAGCGAGACGTTCGAGACGTCGCCGGGCGATCCGGAATCCTATCGCGCAGGTCCCGTCGCCGGCGCGCCCGTCGGCGCTCAGGCCGGCCCGGGCCTTGCGCCGGCGGACACGGCCGACGCCGAGCGCGACGTGGCGGGGACTTATGTCGAAGCCTCGATCGCCGCGACCGAGCGTCTGCTGGTCGATTTGGGCGCGCGCTACGAGAACTTCTCCGATTTCGGCGACTCGGTCGCCGGCAAGGTCGCCGCGCGCTACGCGTTGAGCGACGCCGTTGCGGTGCGCGGCTCGGTCTCCAATTCGTTCAGGGCGCCATCCCTGTCGCAGATCGATTTCGCCTTCTCGACCACGCAATTCGGCGCCGGCGGCGCGTTACAGACGGTGCGTACGCTGCGCAATTCCAGCCCGATCGCGCGGGCGCTCGGCGCGCGCGATCTGGAGGAGGAGACCAGCGTCAATTACACGCTCGGCTTCACAGCCGCGATCGGCAGTCAGTTCACGCTGGCGGTTGATGCGTTCCGCATCGACGTGGACGACCGCATCACGCTGTCGGAGCGGATCGAAGGCGGCGGGCTCGAAGCCTTCGTGCTGGCGAATTTCGGCGTCGCCGATGTCGCGGCGGTGAACTTCTTCACCAACGCAGTGGACACCTCGACCGAGGGCTTCGATGTCGTCGCGACCTATACGACCGAGGCCGTCGGCGGCGATCTCGTGCTGAGTGCGGCTTACAATCAGTCGAACACGAGCATCGAATCCGTCCGCCCCGATCCGGTGGATCTCACCACGCTGGGCGTGACGGGGACGCTGTTCGGCATCGAGGAGCGCAACACGCTCGTCGACGCCGCGCCGTCGGAAAAGCTCACGCTCACCGCCGATTGGCGCGGCGATCGGCTGTCGCTGCTGGCGCGCGCCATCCAGTATGGCGAGACGCGCCGCGTGTTCAATTTCGGCGGCGGTTTCGAGCCGACGCAGACCTACGGCTCGGAGACGCAGCTCGATCTCGAGGCGGGCTACCGGTTCAACGACGCGGTCCGCGTCGCGATCGGCGGCGCCAATGTTCTCGACAATTATCCGGACCGTTCGAACGGAGACATCTTCACCGGCGGCGTCTTCCCGTACGACGTCATCTCGCCCATCGGCTTCAACGGCGCCTATTACTATGCGCGGCTGAACTACAGCTTCTGACGCCGCTCACGCTTCGCGCTGGCGTCGCGGATCGATCGATGCGCCGGCTGCTCTGGAAAACAGGGCGGTCGGCGGCGCGACCGTCGCTGCGCGCTTGCGAGACGCTGGAGCGGGCGAGGGGAATCGAACCCCTGACATTCAGCTTGGGAAGCTGACGTTCTACCTCTGAACTACGCCCGCGCGCGGTGGTGTGTAGCGGCGCCGGGGCCGGCCAACAAGGCGCAGGCCGCGTTCGGCCGCCGGCTTTAGCGATGCTGAGGCCGGCGCCACAAAGCCTGCATTGTCCAAATTATGTCGATCGGATTGATGTGGTTTCAGGAGGACCACATGACCCTGAACCGTCGCGCTTCGCTGATCTCGCTCGCAGCGCTCCTCGCCGCAGCGCCCGCCCTGGCGCAGGACCGCTCGGCCCAGGCGCCGCGCGTGCATGACCGCACGCTTGTGCTCGACGCGCATGTGGACCTGCCCGCGCCCTATGACTGGAACGGCGCCGCGGCGCCGGCGCCGACAGGCCAGGACGACGCCTCGATCGATCTTTTGCGCGCAGGCGGCGTGGACGCCGCCATCGTGTCCGTCTTCGTGCCGCAAGGGCCTCGCACGCCGGAAGCCTATGCCCGCGCCCGCGCCGAGGCCGACGCCAAGCTCGATGCGATCCTTGCGTTGGCCAGCAACAATCCGGGGCGGGTGGAAATCGCCCGCACGCCGCGCGATGTTCGTCGCATCGCGGGCGCAGGCCGCACCGCCATCGTCGTCGGCCTGCTCAACGTCTATCCGTTCGGCGAGGATGTCGGCGAGATCGCCCGCCTGCATGCGCGCGGCGTGCGCGTGCTCGGCTTCACCCATGCGGGCAACAATGCGTTCGCGGATTCTTCGCGCCCGCAACCGCGCGACCAAGCCGGCGAGCATGGTGGGCTGTCGCCGCTCGGGCGCGCGGCGGTGGCGGAAGCCAATCGCCTCGGGATCCTGCTCGACGTGTCGCAACTCTCGACGCCGGCGCTGCTGCAGACCGTGGCGCTCTCGCGCGCGCCGGTGATCGCCTCCCACAGCGGCGTGCGCGGGCGCGTCGACAGCCCCCGCAACCTGACCGACGAAGAACTCGACGCGATCCGGGCCAAGGGCGGCGTCGTCGGCGTCGTGGCGTTCAGCAGCTATCTTCGCGCTACGCCGCCGGAGGTGCAGGCGCAGATCCGGGAGATCCGCGCGCGGTACGGCGCCGTGAACGGTTATGAAGGCCTCACCGCTGAACAGCGTCAGGCGATGGGCCGCGAAACGCAGGCGCTGCAGCCGCGCGCGACCGTGTCGGAGTTCGTCGATTCAATCGACTACGCCATTCGCCGGATTGGGGTGGATCACGTCGCCATCGCCTCTGACTTCAATCATGGCGGCGGCGTCGAAGGGTGGCGAAACGCCGGCGAAGCTCGCGCGGTCACCGCCGAATTGCTGCGCCGCGGCTATAGCAACGCCGACATCGCCAAGCTCTGGAGCGGCAATGTCTTGCGCGTTTTGGGGCAGGCGCAGGCGCTCGCCGCCCAATCCTGAGGCGCGCGACGTTGAAATCGTCGCTGCGGCGCGCACGCGCTTCTCATCGCCAGGCATCGCCGCAGCATAGGCTGAATTTGGTTTCGTGGGGACAAAACAGATGTTCAAGGCGGCGCGCTGGGCGTTGGGCGGGGTGATCGCGGCGCTGATGACGGCGCCGGCGGCCGCGCAGGAGAGCGCAAGCGAAGAAGAGATCGTGGTGACCGGGCGGCGCGTGTCGGAAGCGACGATCGCCATCGGCACCGATCAGACGCGCAACACGATTTCGATCACGCGCGAGGCGCTGCTGTCGGCGCCGGCGGGCATCTCCGGGTTGAAGATGCTGGAAAGCCTGCCCGGCTTCAATGTCCAGGCGAACGATGCGCTGGGGCTCTACGAGTTCGGCAATTCGGTTTTCGTGCGCGCGTTCAATTTTCAGCAGATCGGCTTTCTGCTCGACGGCGTGCCGATGGGGCGCTCCGACCAGTTCGGCGGCAGCCCGATCTTTCGCTATGTCGACAATGAAAATCTGTTGCGCGTCACCGCGAGCCAGGGTGCGGGCGGCGTCTCGCTGCCGAGCTACGCCTCGCTCGGCCCGATCGTTCAATATTTCACCGTGTCGCCAAGCCTGGAGCCTGGGGTCACAATCGCGCAAACCATCGGCAGCGATGAATTGAGCCGCAGCTTCGTGCGCCTGGAAAGCGGCGAATGGAACGGCTTTTCGGCGTATGTGAGCCGGTCGCAGATCGACAGCAATTTGTGGCGGGGCCCCGGAACGATCGATCGCGAGCACATCGAGGGCAAGATCCGGTTTGCGAACGCCGCCGGCTATGAGTTGACGCTGCAGGGCGTCTATAACGACTTCTTCGATTTCGACACGCCCTCGATCACGCGCGCGCAATATGAAGGCCGCGCCGGCGATGCGTTCGGCCGCAGCGGTCGCGAGTTCGGCTATCTGCCCTATGTGCCCGATCTGCCGGCCACGACCGCGGGCGTGCCGTTCTCCAACACGCTGCACAATCAATATTATCTGCAGGCGGTGAACCAGCGTTCGGACACGTTGCTCGCCCTGTCTGGAACGGCGCCGCTCAGCGATGCGATCACGCTGCGCAGCACGGTCTATTACGAGAACAAGGACGGCTATGGCGTGTCGCCGGAAGCGTACGCGACATCGCTCACCTCGTACAACGCCCAGCGTCTCGTGGTGCCGGGGCTGACGGCGCCGCGCGGCCTGCAATACGGCTTGTCGACGGTCGAAGGCGAACGCCGCGGCGTCGTCGGCGGCGTCGAGATCGAGGCCGGCGCGCATCGCATCCAGGCGGGCGTGTGGCTTGAAACCGACGATTATCGCCGTACCCAGGCGCGCTATAATCAGGCCGGCGGCAACCCGGCGGGCGCGCCGCTGCTCAATGAACCGGTGCATCTGCAGCGCGATTACACCTCGGTGCGCGACACCGTGCAATTCTATCTGTCCGATACGATCAGCGTGTTCGACGATCGTCTCAGCATCGAGCTCGGCGCGAAGGGCCTGCAGGTGGATTATTCCATCCAGGGCTATCGCAATCCCGGCGACTATATCGCAAATCGGCAGCCGCGCCTGACCGACATCTACGAGGATTGGTTCCTGCCGCAGGCGGGCTTCGTGTTCAACATCACGGGAACGGAGCAAATCTTCGGCTCTTACGCGGAAAACCTCGCTTTGCCGCGCGGCGCCGACGACATCTTCTCCGCGGCGAGTCCGGCGGCGCCCGGCCCCGATGCGGAGACGGCGACCAATTACGAAATCGGCATCCGCACCAACCGGCCGACCTTCAACGGCGCGATCTCGATCTACAAGACGACGTTCGACAACCGGCTGCAGAGCTTCGCGGCGGTGGTGCCGGGCAGCACGACGACGGAGACCTTCTTCCAGAATGTCGGCGGCGTGGAATCGACGGGCGTCGAGCTGAGCGGCATCTGGGAGCCGGCGGTTTTCGAAGACCGCGTCTATCTCAACGCCAACGCCTCGTACAATGTCGTGGAGTTCCAGGACGGCTATTCCACGCTTCGGCTTGCCGGCAACACCGTGCCCGACAGCCCGGAATGGACGGTGCAGGGCGGCGTCACGATAGAGCCGACCGCGTGGGCGGTGTTCAATCTGTCCGCGCGCTATGTCGGCGAACGCTTCACCAATTTCGTCAACAGCGAAACGGTGGACGGCTACACCGTGCTCAACGCTTATCTCGATCTCGGCGGCGATGGCGTTTCGGAAGGCCCGTTCCGATATGTGCGCGTGCGCTTCAATGTCGATAACCTGACCGACGAGGATTATCTCGGCACGATCAATGTCGGCACGACGGGGCTTGCGTCGTTCCGGCCTGGCCCCGCACGCACCTATCAATTGACGGTGTCGGCGGACTTTTGAGGGCGTTGCGCGTCACGCCCCCTCCGTCGCCTGCGGCGACACCTCCCCCGCATGCGGGGGAGGAAAAGAACAAAACGCTGCAAATGTTTCCTCCTCCGTAAAACGGGGGAGGTGGCCGCGCAGCGGCCGGAGGGGGCGTCGCGTTTAGTGCAGACGGTCCATCCTATGCCCACCGCGCGACCAGCGCAGGAACGGCGGCGCGAGCGCTTCACCCTTCAGGCGCTCCTGCACTTCGCCGAGCACGAAGCGCGTCACGCTCGGCAGATCGAGCTTCAGCGCGTCGTCGAGCGCGAACCATTCGGTGTGCAATAATTCCGGGCCGCCGCCGATGGGGCGGTCGTCCATCAGCACCTCTTCGGCATGCGCCATGAAGAAGCGCGCGTCGAAGCGGCGCGGGCGATAGGGCGGGGTGATGGCGCGGCAGATGAAGGTGAGCTTCGCCAATTCGGGTGCAGCATCGGCGGCGAGATAGCTCTCCCAGCCGGGCGGCGCCTTCACCGCCGGCGCGCCGCGGCGGCCGACGATGAGGCCCGTTTCCTCCCAGGTTTCGCGCACCGCCGCCAAAGGAAAGGCGCGCGGCGCGCGGCGTGCGCCCTCTGCGCGCAGCCGGGCCTCGCACGACGGGGTCAGTTCGCTCGCCGCCGGCGCTGCGGCGTCGGCGCGATCCACCGCGCCGCCGGGGAACACCCATTTGTCAGGCATGAACACATGCCCCTTCGAGCGCTGGCCCATCAGCACGCGCGGGCCTTCGCGCGTGGTGCGGATGAGGATCAGCGTGGCGGCGTCGCGCGGCCGCGGCGCCTTCGCCGGGCGCGTCGGGTCGGCAGGATCGAAGGGCGCGTCGTCGCGGTCGGTCATGACCTTCAGTGTATCGGATCGCCGCGCACCGTTGCTACCCGGGCGCCGCCACGGCATGGCGCGCGATCAGCGCCGCCGCTTGCCGCGCGGGGGCGGGCGGAAGCCTTGGCGGCGCGGCGCGGGCGTGCGGCGCGCGTTCGGATCGGGCGGAAGCGGATCGGTGAGCACGAAAAACACCAGGCCGCCCGACACCGGCGCCGCATCCTCGAGGCGCACCTCGACGCGCTGACCAAGCAGATACCGCCGTCCGCTGCGTTCGCCGACGAGCGCGTGGGCGGCTTCGTCATGGATCCAACGCTCGGGGCCGAGCGTGGAGATGGGCGCGAGACCGTCGGCCTGGGTTTCGTCGAGGCGGATGAACAGGCCGAAACGCGTCACCCCGCTGATGCGGCCCTCAAACGTCGCGCCGACGCGGTCGGCGAGGAAGGCTGCGATATAGCGCGCGGTCGCATCGCGCTCGGCCGCCATCGAGCGGCGCTCGCACATCGTGATGTGTTCAGCCGTCTCCTGCAGCCGCGATGTTTCTTCCTCGGTCAAACCATCGCCGCCGAAGCCCAGCGCGCGGATCAGCGCGCGATGCACGACGAGATCGGCGTACCGGCGGATGGGCGAGGTAAAGTGCGCATATTTCGCAAGATTCAGCCCGAAATGGCCGATATTGTCGGGCGCGTAGATCGCCTGCGCCTGCGTGCGCAACACGACTTCGTTGACGATGTCGGCATGCTCGGTCTTGTTCGCGAGCTCAAGGATGCGGTTGAACCGGGCTGCGTTCACCACCTGCCCCTTGGACCAGGAGAGGCTCACCGTCTGCAGAAAATCGCTGAGCGCGGCGATCTTCTCGTCGCTCGGGCGATCGTGCACGCGGTAGAGCAGCGGCGTGCGCTTGTCCTCCAGCGTCTCTGCCGCGCACACATTGGCCTGGATCATGAATTCTTCGATGAGCTTGTGTGCATCGAAGCGCTCGCGCCGGCGCACGCCGGAGACCTTTCCGTCCGCATCGAAAGTGATGCGGTGCTCGGCGCTGTCGATCTCGAGCGGACTGCGCGCCAGCCGGCCCTTCGTCGCGCAGGCGTAAGCGGCCCAAAGCGGCTTCAACACGGGATCGATCAGCGGCGCGGTCTTGACGTCGGGCTTGCCGTCGATCGCGGCTTGCGCCTGGCCGTAGGACAATTTCGCGGCGGATTTCATCAGGCCGCGCGCGAAGCGGTGCCGAATCTTCTGTCCCGCGGCGTTGAAGATCATCTCCACCGCAAGGCAGGCGCGTTCCTCCGCCTCGCGCAGACTGCACAAATCGGCGGACAGCGTTTCCGGCAGCATCGGCGCGACACGATCGGGAAAGTAGGTCGAGTTTCCGCGCTTGAGCGCGCCGCGATCGAGCGGCGAAGCCGGCGTCACGTAGAGCGCGACGTCGGCGATCGCGACCCAGACGCGGAAGCCGCCGGGATTTTTCGGATCGTCATCGGCTTGCGCAAACACCGCGTCGTCGTGATCGCGCGCGTCTTCGGGATCGATGGTGATCAGCGGCAGATCGCGCAGATCGGTGCGGCCTTTCAGCGTCGCGGGTTGCGCGGCGGCGGCCTGTTTTTCCTCCTCCGGCGTGAAGCCCATGGGGATGCCGTGCGTGTGGATCGCCAGGATCGAGGCGGCGCGGGGATCGTCCTGCCGGCCGACGATCTCTTTCACGATTCCACGCTTGGGGCCGTGCGGGCGCGCGCCTTGCGCCAGCTCCACGAGGACAAGATCGCCATCCTGCGCGTCGAACTGGTGTTCGGGCAGAATGATCAGGTCGTGGCGCGCCTTGCGGTCCGCCGGCTCCACGCGGCCGCCGGGAAACTTTTCGTTGGCGTGAAACACGCCGAGGATGCGGTGCGCGCTTTGCCCGAGACGCTTGATGACGCGCGCGACCGGGCCGTCCTGATCCTTGCCGATCTTGACAAGCACCCGGTCGCCCACGCCGATCGCCGCTTCGCCGGCGCGCGCGCGGCCGTCGCCCGGCGCGATGCGCACGACGGGGCCGAACAGGCCCTCTTCGCTGCGGAAGCGGCCGAGCAATTCGCCATCCGTATCGCGATCGACGATCTCGAGCACGCCGCCTTGCGGCAACGCCGATGCGCTCTGGAACGTACGCCGCCCGGTGCGGCCAAGCGCGCCTTCGTTTTCCAGTTCGCGCAAAATTTGGCGCAAGCTTGATTTTTCGTCCGGCGCGACGTCAAGCAGCCGCGCGATGTCGCGCTTGTGGCCGACGCCGCCGGCGCGCTCGATGGCGTCGAGCACCAGCTTTTTCGTCAGCGGCGGGCGGGGCGGGCGCGGCTTGCGGGTCATGGCGGGGCGCTGTCCCTCTCCCCTTGTGGGCTCGAGGCGAAACGTCGAGACAGGCGAGAGGTGATGGCGCTCGGTTTTGCGAGGTCGAGCAAGCACCCCTCATCCGGCCCTTCGGGCCACCCTCTCCCACAAGGGGAGAAGGAGAGCGGTGGGCTCTTCACCCCGCCGCTTTCTTCTTTGGCGCGGCTTTTTTTGCGGCGGCTTTTTTCGCCGGCGCTTTTTTCGGCGTAGCTGCTGCTTTCGCTTTTTCGGAACCATTGCCGCGCGCGGGCTTTTTCTTTTTGCCGCCGGCGCCAGCGCGCGCTTCCAAGAGCGGCAGGGCCTGGTCGAAGGTCAGGTCTTCCGGCTTGATCTCTTTGGGCACGGTTGCGTTGGTCGCGCCGTCGGTGACATAGGGGCCGTAGCGCCCCGGCATCACCTTGACCATCTTGCCCGTCACCGGGCTTTCGCCGAGTTCTTTCAGCGCAGCGACGGTCGCGCCGCGGCCGAAGCGCCCGCGTCCGCCGCCGGCGAGCTTCTCGTCGATCACCGCGACGGCGCGGTTCATTTGAATCTCGAACACGTCGTCGATGCCCGGCAGATTGGCGTATGTTTTGCCTTTCTGTAAATATGGGCCGTAGCGGCCAAGGCCGGCGAGGATCATCTCGCCGTCGCTGGGATGGGGGCCCACTTCGCGCGGCAGCATCAAGAGGCGGATCGCGCGTTCGAGATCGAGCGTTTCAGCGTCCCAGCCCTTCGGCAGCGAGGCGCGCTTGGGCTTTTCGCCGTCGCCCAATTGCACATAGATTCCGAACCGGCCGGATTTCAGCAGAACATTTTCGCCCGTCGCTGCATCCTGGCCCAACACCTTGCCTTCCGCGGGAAGCGCAGCGGCGGCGTCTTCGCCTTGCGTGAGTTGCCGGGTGTATTTGCACTCCGGATAGTTCGAGCAGCCGATGAAGGCGCCGAACTTGCCGAGCCGCAGCGACAGCGTGCCTTCCTTGCAGGTTGGGCAGGAGCGCGGCGCAGATCCATCCTCGCGTTCGGGAAAGATGTGCGGGCCGAGCACTTCGTTGAGCGTGTCGAGCACCGCGCCGATGCGCAATTCGCCGATATCGGCCACGGCCGCGGAGAAATCGGTCCAGAATTCGCGCATCAGCGCCTTCCATGCGAGATCGCCGGCCGCCACCGAATCGAGCTTCTCCTCGAGATCGGCGGTGAAATCATACTCGACATAGCGCTTGAAGAAATTTTCCAGAAACGCCGTCACCAGACGCCCGCGATCGTCTGGAATGAAGCGGTTCTTGTCCATGCGCACATAATTGCGCTCGCGCAGCTTCTCCAGGATCGCCGCATAGGTCGAAGGCCGGCCGATGCCGAGCTCTTCGAGCTTCTTCACCAGGCTCGCTTCGGAATAGCGCGGCGGCGGCTCGGTGAAATGCTGATCGGCCTTCGCGTCCGCGACCTGCACCTTTTCGCCGAGCGACAGCGGGGCGAGGCGGCGGTTTTCTTCGTCTTCTTCGTCGTCGCGGCCTTCCTGATAAAGCTTCAGGAATCCGTCAAACAAAACCACCTGTCCGGTGGCGCGCAGTTCCACCTTGCCGGCGGGCTCCGTGAAATCAACCGTGGTGCGCTCGAGCGAGGCGGCTTCCATCTGCGAGGCGACTGCGCGCTTCCAGACGAGATCGTAAAGCCGCGCCTGATCGCCTTCGAGGCTCATGTCGCGCGGCGCGTTCGAGGCGTCGGTCGGGCGGATCGCTTCGTGCGCTTCCTGCGCGTTCTTGATCTTGGAGGCGTAGCGGCGCGGCGCGTCCGGCACGTAGCGGTCGCCGAAGGTGCGCCCGATCACGCCGCGCAGATCGCGCAGCGCGCCGTCGTCCATCGAGACGCCGTCGGTGCGCATGTACGTGATGTAGCCGGCCTCATAGAGGCGCTGCGCGACCTGCATCGTGCGCGAGGCGTTGAAGCCGAGCTTGCGGGCGGCCTCCTGTTGCAGCGTCGAGGTCGTGAAGGGCGGCGGCGGGTTGCGCTTGACGGGCTTGGCTTCGAGCCGTTCGACCTTGAAGGCGCCGCGCTTCACCGCTTCGAGTGCGGCCATCGCAGTCGTGCGGTCTCCGATGTCGAGACGCTTGACCGTTTTGCCGTCGAGCGCGGAGAGTCGCGCAAGCACGGTTTCGCCGCGCGGCGTCGTCAATTGCGCCTCGATCGACCAATATTCCTGCGGCTTGAACTTTTCGATCTCAAGCTCGCGGTCGCAGATGATGCGCAGCGCCACCGATTGCACGCGCCCCGCCGAGCGCGAGCCCGGCAGCTTGCGCCACAGCACGGGCGAGAGCGTAAAGCCGACGAGATAATCGAGCGCGCGTCGCGCCAGATAGGCGTCGACCAATTCCATGTCGATGTCGCGCGGCGCGGCCATCGCGGCCTTCACGGCATCCTTGGTGATGGCGTTGAAGGTGACGCGCTGGACGTCCTTGTCCTTCAGCGCCTTGCGGCTCTTCAGCGCCTCCAGGACGTGCCAGGAAATCGCCTCGCCCTCGCGGTCGGGGTCGGTCGCGAGGATCAGGCGGTCGTCGTCCTTGAGCGCGTCGGCGATTTCGCGCACGCGCTTGGCGGAGGCCGAATCGAGCTCCCAGTCGAGCGCGAAATCCTCGTCCGGCCGCACCGAACCGTCCTTGGAGGGCAGGTCGCGGATGTGGCCGTAGGACGCCAGGACCTTGAATCCAGGACCCAAATATTTGTTGATCGTCTTGGCCTTGGCGGGGGACTCGACGACGACGACAGTCATGGCGCGGGGGTCGCTCCGGCGTTTTCGCCCCATGGGGCGGCGGACGGCGGCGGAACGTGGGGGAGCGGCCCGGCGGTGTCAACCAGCGGGTGGGGGACTTTTCCTGAGCGAGAAATCATGGTTACGCTCAACCCATGATTGATAATTTCCACGATCACGATGCATCGTCCGCGCCAGGAGATGGGGGCGATGCGCCGTCGCCGGCCGATGTGGCGTCCTACATCTATCTCCTGTGCCGCGAGATGGAGGCGATGGCGGCCAGCGCCGGGTTCGCCGATCTCGCCCGCCGTCTCGCCGGCGCGCGGGAGGCGGCCGGCGAGGCGCTGCGCGCGCCGGACCTGCGCCGCGATCCCTCGGCTCACCGCGACGCCGGAAACGCCGCGCCCGGCGACGCCGCATAACCGCCCGGCAGCGAGGCCGCGCGCCCCGACAGTTCGAGATCGGTCAGCGCCGCAGCCACCGCGCCCGGCGAGGCATTGGCCGCGCGCGCCAGATCGTTGAGATGCACAGGCGTCGGCGAGAGCAACACGGCGATCTCCGCGGCGAGGCCGCGGGGCGGGGCGGCGTCGTCGTCCCACAGCGCCGCCAGCGGCGGCGCCGGCGCGATGCGGCGCGGCGCGCCCAGCACGGCGGCGACGTCTTCGGCGGTCTCGACCAGGGTCGCGCCCTGCTTCAACAGCGCATTGCCGCCTTGCGCGCGCGGGTCGAGCGGCGAGCCCGGCACGGCGAACACCTCGCGGCCCTGATCGGCCGCCGCGCGCGCGGTGATCAGCGATCCCGAACGCAGCGCCGCCTCGATCACCACCACGCCGAGAGACAGGCCCGATATGATGTGGTTGCGCCGCGGAAAATCGCGCGCCCGCGCCACAGCGCCCAGCGGCGCCTCCGACACCACGCAGCCGCGTGCGGCGATGGTTTCGTGCAGCGCCAAATTTTGCGGCGGATAGGGTTTGTCCAGGCCGCCGGCGAGCACGGCGATCGCGCCGGTCTCGATCGTGGCGCGATGCGCCGCCGCATCGATCCCGCGCGCCAGCCCGGAGACGACCACATAGCCCAGCCGCCCCAGATCGCGCGCGAGCGTTTCCGCCAGCATGAGCCCCGCGGCGGACGCTTCGCGTGCGCCCACCAGCGCCACAAGCGGCTTGCCGAACAGGCGCGCATCGCCGCGCGCAGCGATCACCGGCGGCGGCGCGGCGAGCGCCTTCAGCCCGCTGGGATAATCGTCCTCGATCGCGCACAGCGCGCGCGCGCCCAACGCGTCGAGCTGCTCCAATTCGCGTTCGACGGCGTCGATTGGCGGCGGCACGGCGTCGTGACGGCCTTCGCCCAGGAAATCGAGCGCGCCGGCTGCGGTTTTGCAGCGCGCGATCAGGCGGTGAAAGGTCAGCGCACCGACGCGCGGCGTGCGCGCCAGACGGATCCAGGCCACGCGCTCGGCATGCGCCAACGCCCGGCTCATGGATGCGCGCTCACGACTTGGCGCCGATCCTGGGTTCTTCGCCGCGCAAGAGGCGCTGAATGTTGGGCTGATGACGCCAGAAAATCAAAACCGCGAGCAGCGCGCAAAAGCCGATCGCCCAGGGGCCGAGATTGAACGCGGCCGCCGCGATCGGCGCGCTCGCCGCCGCGACCAGCGCGCCCAGCGAGGAAATGCGCGCGATCGCCGCCGTCGCCAGCCAGGCCGCCGCCGCGACGAGCGCCACCGGCCAGAGCCCCGCGAACAGCACGCCGAAGAAGGTCGCCACGCCCTTGCCGCCCTTGAAGCCGAGCCAGACCGGAAAGCAATGGCCCAGAAACGCCGCGCCGCCGGCGACAAATCCCGCTTCCGGCCCGGCGATCTCGCGCGCGATCAGCAGCGCGGCGG
Organism: Hyphomonadaceae bacterium; assembly: GCA_033764725.1. Classification (GTDB taxonomy): domain Bacteria; phylum Pseudomonadota; class Alphaproteobacteria; order Caulobacterales; family Aquidulcibacteraceae; genus RI-43. Next base: position 5,958 of record JANRIR010000049.1, on the reverse strand, counting down.
CGGCCTTGCCGGCGTCGAGCACGAGCGTGGCGAACGCGATGTCGCGCCGCCCGGTGCGCAGCACGTTTGTGGCGCCGATGTTTCCCGAGCCCACATTGCGAATGTCGCCGAGGCCCGCCGCGCGCGTCAGCAGCAGGCCGAACGGGATCGAGCCGAGCAGATAGCCGCCAAGCGCGGCGAGGGCGAGACTGAGCATTGCGGCTCGTCTAACAGCGGGGCGCAGCCGGTCAATGGGGCGCGCGATGGCGGTGTGATTGGCGGTGGTGGAGCAGCGCGGTCGCCCCCTTCGACCGGCTTCGCCGGCCACTTCCCCCGCAAGCGGGGGAAGAAAGAGGCGCTGCTCTTTGCTCCCCCGTTTACGGGGGAGCTGGCCGCGAAGCGGTCTGAGGGGGCGGCGTCGGGACTTCACCGAGGCATGCCCATGCGCTTGCGCCGCCGATCACCGCGCCGTGGTTTCGGCGCGACGGGGGATTTGCACTTACTGCGGCCGCGCGCGCATGGTGCGGCGAGCGCGGAGGGATCATGAGCGACGCGGAGAAAGTCCAGGCGGGCGGCGAGACGCGGGTGATCGCCGCCTCGTCGCTGGGCACGGTGTTCGAGTGGTACGATTTCTATCTCTACGGCTCGCTGGCGGCCGTCATCTCCGCGCAATTTTTCTCCGGCGTGAACGAAACCACGGGCTTCATCTTTGCGCTCGCGGCGTTTGCGGCGGGCTTTGCGGTGCGCCCGCTCGGCGCGCTGGTGTTCGGCCGCATCGGCGATCTCGTCGGGCGCAAGAACACCTTCCTGGTCACGATGGCGATCATGGGCGTGTCGACCTTCGTGGTCGGCCTGTTGCCGAGCTATGCCGACATCGGCGTGGCGGCGCCGATCATCCTGGTGGCGATGCGCCTGTTGCAGGGCCTGGCGCTCGGCGGGGAATATGGCGGCGCGGCCACCTATGTGGCCGAGCATGCGCCGGCGCATCGGCGGGGTCTTTACACGTCGTGGATCCAAACCACCGCCACGCTCGGCCTGTTCCTCTCGCTGATCGTGATCATGGCGACGCGCGCTTCGATGAGCGCGGCGGATTTCGCCGCATGGGGCTGGCGCATTCCGTTTCTCGCCTCGATCGTGCTTCTGGGCGTGTCGCTGTGGATCCGCTTTCAACTCGCCGAAAGCCCCGCCTTCGAACGCATGAAGGCGCAAGGCGCGACATCGAAAGCGCCGCTGGCGGACTCGTTTGCGCGCTGGAGCAATTTGAAGCTGGTGTTGATCGCCTTGTTCGGCGCGGTCGCGGGGCAGGCGGTGGTCTGGTACACCGGCCAGTTCTACGCGCTGTTCTTCCTCGAGCGGATGCTGAAGGTCGATGGCTTCACCGCCAACGCTTTGGTGGCGATCGCGCTGGCGATCGGCGCGCCGTTCTTCATCCTGTTCGGGTGGCTGTCGGACAAGATCGGCCGCAAGCCGATCATTCTCGCCGGCTGCGCGCTGGCGGCCTTGACGTATTTCCCGTTGTTCAACGCGCTGACATACGCCGCCAACCCTGCGCTCGCGCGGGCGCAGGCGCAAAGCCCTGTCCTCGTGCGCGCCGATCCTGCGGCGTGCGCGTTCCAGTTCGATCCCGTCGGGCGCAACGCCTTCGACGAACAATCCTGCGACGTGGCCAAGGCGTTTCTCGCGCGCGCAGGCGTGTCGTACGCGACAGAGACTGCGCCCGCGGGCGCGGTTGCGCAGATTGCGATCGGCGAGGCGGTCATTGCTGCGCCGGACGTCGCGCGCATGAGCGCGGCGGAGCGCAAAGCCGCGATCGCGGCGTTCCAGACCGAAGCGCGCGGCGCGCTCGATGCGGTCGGCTATCCCGCCGCCGCCGATCCCGCCGCCATCGACCGCGTGTTGGTGGTGGCGCTGTTGAGCGTGCTGATGCTGTACGTCACGATGGTGTATGGGCCGATCGCGGCCTTGTTGGTGGAAGTGTTCCCCACGCGTATCCGCTACACCTCGATGTCGCTGCCGTATCATATCGGCAACGGCTGGTTCGGCGGCTTCCTGCCGACAACGGCGTTTGCGATCGTTGCGGCGACGGGAAACATGTATTCGGGGCTCTGGTATCCCGTCGCGATCGCCGCGTTTACGCTTGTCTTTGGCGCGCTGTTCCTGCCCGAAACGCGCCATCGCGACATTGATGCGTAAGCAGCCTTCTCCTTCTCCCCTTGCGGGAGAAGGTGGATCGCCGCAAAGCGGCGAGACGGATGAGGGGTGTTTGCGTAAACTTGCAATTATTGTCGCCGACACCCCTCATCCGGCGCTTCGCGCCACCTTCTCCCACAAGGGGAGAAGGGCTAGTTCCGCTCTTTCGCCAGCGCGCTTTGAAAAGCGGGACGCGCGCGCAGCCGGTCGAGATAGGCGCCGGCCTTGTCCGGGAAGGCGTCGCGCAGACCGAGCGTCTCGCCCAAGAGCAGCGCATAGCCCATCGACACGTCCGCCATCGTGAACCGATCGGCGCAGGCGTAGGTCTCGCCGGTCATGGTCATCGCCGCGCGCAGCCGCGACAGGAACCATTTGCGGTAATCCTCCGCCGCTTGGGCGGCGCGCCGCTCCGGCGGTTCGAGGCGCGTGTAGCGCAACACGATGGTCTGCGGGAATGTCAGCGTCGCTTCGCCCATGTGCAGGAAATTGAGATAATCGGCGAAAGCCTGCTCCTGCGGCGCGACGATCAGATCGGCCGCGCCGTACTTCGCCGCGATATAATGCGCCATCGCCGCGCTTTCGGTCATGCGCGCGTCGCCGTCGAACAGGACCGGCACGGTGCCGAGCGGATTGAGCTTGAGATAATCCGCCACCAGCGCGCGCGGGGGAAACGGCATCAGCGCGAGCTCATAGGCGCAGCCCGCTTCCTCCAGCGCCCACAAGGCGCGGAAGGAGCGCGCTCCGGCGCAATGATGGAGCCGGATCACGCCGCCGCTCCCGGCGCGATATAGCGCTCGGCCCACGCCGCGATCACGCCTGCGGCGTATTCCGCATCCGCCGCGCGCGCGAGATAATGATCGGCCGTATCCAGCGAAACGAAGCTCTTGGGATGTTTCGCGGCGACGAAAATACGCGTCGCGTGCTCGATGCCCACCACCTCGTCGCGCGGGGCGTGCAGCACGAGCAGCGCGCGCTTGAGATCGGCCACGCGCGCCTCGATGTCGTGCAGGCGCAAATCCTCCAGCAATTGCCGGCGGATCGTGTAGCGCTTGCCGCCCAGCGTGACCTCCGCTTCGCCGTCGCCCTCGATGGCGGGGAGCGCTGCGGCGAAATTGTGCGTGACATGCTCCACCGCGCTTGGCGCGCCGATGCAGGCGATGGCGCGCACGTCGGGAACAAGCGCGCCGGCGGCGAGCACGGCTGCGCCGCCGAGCGAATGGCCGATCAGCGCCGCCGGCGCCATGCCCTGGCTGCGCAGTTGCGCTGCGGCGGCGGCGATGTCTTCGACATTGGAGGAGAAATTCGTGTCGGCGAATTCGCCTGCGCTGGCGCCGAGGCCGGCGAAATCGAAGCGCAACACCGCCCAGCCGCGCGCGGCGAGCCCCCGCGAAACCTTCACCGCGGCGGCGGATTCTTTGCTGCAAGTGAAACAATGCGCGAAGATCGCCACCGCGCGCGCCGGCCCGTCCGGCGTCTCCAGACGGCCGGCGAGCGTTTCGCCGCGCGCATTGGGGAAGGCGAAGGGTGTGGTGGTCACGCAGCCTCCGATCAGGACAGGATCAAGCCGCCATCGACGGGAATGGTCTGGCCATAGACATACGCCGACAAGGGCGAGGCGAGAAACAGCGCCGCGCCGGCCATGTCGTCAGGCGTGCCGAGGCGGCCGGCGGGAATGCGCTGCAGGCTGGCCGCGAGCCGTTCGGGATTTTCGGTGGTGACTTTGGTGAGCTTGGTGTCGACGAGGCCCGGCGCGATGCAGTTCACGCGCACGCCCTCGCGCGCCCAGGCTTCGCCCAACGTGCGCGTCAGGCCGATGAGCGCTGTCTTCGAGGCGTTGTAGGCGGGATTGCCGCGCGTGGCGTGAAACGCGGCGGTGGAGCTGATGATGATCAATGCGCCGTTCGCGGCCGACAGCGCCGCCTTGCAGCGCAGCGCGCACGCCATCACCGAATTGAGATTGACGTCGACGATGCGCTGAAACCCGTCCATCGCGAATTCCTGGCGGCGATAGAGCACCGCGCCTTGCGACAGCACCAGAACGTCGAGCGGGTCGGGTATGTCGAGCGCTTCGACGGCGGCGAAATCCGCCGCGTCGAGGCTGATGAAATCGAGGCCGGCGAGATCGGAGCCTTCCGCAGGGTCATAGTCGGACGCGCGCGCGCGCGTGCCGGTGGCGATCACGCGCGCGCCGCTGCGCCGGAACGCGTGGGCGATGCCGTTGCCGATGCCGCTGGCGCCGCCGACGACGATCACGCGCTTGCCGGTGAAATCGAGGGGATTGTCGGTCATGGGGGCATCCTGTCGCGCGCCGGCGGGCTTTAGGCTATGTCGCGCACGCACGCGCGGCAACGGCGCGCGTGGGCCCGCGAAAGGATCCTGCGCATGCGCCACCTCATTCTCGCCGCTTGTGCGCTCTTGGCCGCGTGCGGCGGGCCGGCCCCGGCGCCGGTGGAGCAGGGCATGGGCGCCGATCCGGCGCTCCCGGCGCCGGCGCCGCAAGCCCTGCCGACGATCCGCATCGCCAAGCCCATAGGCTGGGCCGAGGGCGCTGCGCCTCAGCCTGCGCCGGGGCTCGCGGTGGCCGCGTTCGGCCAGCCGCTCGATCATCCCCGCCAGATCGTCGCGCTCGCCAATGGCGACGTGCTGGTCGTGCAATCCTCCACGCAGCGCGGGCCGGTGCGCTCGCCCACCGATCTGGTGCGCAATTTCATCATGGAGAGCGCCGGCGCCGGCACGGTGAGCCCCAATCGCATCGCCCTGCTGCGCGACGCGAACGGCGACGGCGCGGTCGAGCTGCAGACGACGTTGATCGATCACGATCTCAACCAGCCCTATGGCGCAGCGCAGGTCGGCGCGTGGCTTTATGTGGCAAACACCGATGCGCTCGTGCGCTTTCCCTATAGCGACGGCCAGACCGAGATCACCGCGCCGGCCGAGCGCGTGCTCGATCTGCCGTATCACGCGCCCGACAACGGCCATTGGACGCGCAACCTGATCCTCAGCCCCAACAAAACAAAGCTCTACATCGCGGTCGGCTCCGCCTCGAACATCGCCGATTACGGCATGGCGGCGGAAGCGCGCCGCGCGGCGGTGTGGGAGGTCGATGTCGCCACCAATCAGGCGCGCGTCTATGCGACGGGCCTGCGCAATCCGGTCGGCATGGATTTCGTTCCGGGAACGGCGAAACTTTGGACGGTGGTGAACGAGCGCGACATGCTGGGCGACGATCTCGTGCCCGATTACATGACGGAAGTCGTCGACGGCGCGTTCTATGGCTGGCCGTATTCGTATTTCGGCCAGAACCGCGATCCGCGCGTCGAGGCCGACGCCGCTGCGGAAGCGCTCATCGCGCGCGCACGCACGCCCGATTATGCGCTCGGCGCGCATACCGCGTCGCTGGGTCTGGCGTTTTACGTCGGCGCTGCCTTGCCTGCGCGCTATCAAGGCGGCGCGTTCGTGGGCCAGCACGGCTCTTGGAACCGCGCTTCGCCGTCCGGCTACAAAGTGATCTTCGTGCCGTTTGCGGGCGGCGCGCCGTCGGGCCCGCCGGAAGACGTGCTGACCGGCTTTCTCAATGCGCGCGGCGAGGCGATGGGCCGCCCGGTCGGCGTGGCGGTCGATCGCGCCGGCGCGCTGCTGGTGGCCGACGATGTCGGCGACCGCATCTGGCGGGTCACGCCCGCGCGCTGACGCGCGCAGCGCCGCCGCCCCCTCCGTCGCCAGCGGCGCCACCACCCCCGCGCGCGAGGGAGGAAAACAACAACAAGCCGCGCGGGGTTTGAACCCCCG
>JANRIR010000041.1:0-6722 GCA_033764725.1 Hyphomonadaceae bacterium | reverse complement strand
ACACGCGTTCCAGGCGTGCGCCTTCAACCACTCGGCCACCTGTCCATACCGGCAGTCTCCCGCCCGGGGGCGGGGAAGGAGGGGGTCATAGCGTATTCGCGGCGGATTGGAAGCCGGGCGCGGGGCGCGATGCTGGGGGCGAGGGCCGCGCGGCGGCGGACGAATTCTTCGTCTAGCGACTGGAAACGAGTCCGATCGCTTGCATATACAAGAAACGGGGACCAGGGCTCGCCCCGGCTGAGGGGCGCGACATGGCTGTCATCGAGTGCGGGTCCGCACCCGGCGCCAGTCCAGCGCGCGGCGCGGCGGCGGCGCAAAGCGCGCTGCTCGATGCGCCCATCCTGCCGACGCTCGGCCGGCTGGCCGCCCCGAACGCGCTGGCGATGGTGGCCGCCGCGGGCGTCAGCATCGCGGAAACGGCCTATGTCGGGCGCCTCGGCGTCGCGTCGCTCGCCGGCGTCACGCTCGTGTTTCCCTTGATCATGCTGATGCAGATGATGAGCGCGGGCGCGATGGGCGGCGGCATTTCGTCGGCTGTCAGCCGCGCCTTGGGCGCGGGCGATCTGGCGCGGGTCGAGGCGCTGGCCTTGTGCGCGCTGGTGATCGGGCTGATCGGCGGCGCGGCCGGCGTAATCCTGTTTCTGGCGTTCGGGCCTGCGATGTTCGCGGCGCTGGGCGGCGAGGGCGCGGCGCTGCGCGAGGCCGTGCTGTATGCGCATGTCGCCGGCTTCGGCGTGCTGGCGATCTGGGTCACCAATTGCCTGGCGTCGGTGTTGCGCGGCGCGGGCCGCATGGCGGCGCCGGCGTCGGCGGTGATGGCGGCGTCGGTGCTGCAGGTGGCGATCGGCGGCGCGCTGGCGTTCGGGATCGGGCCGTTGCCGCAACTCGGCGTGGCCGGCGTCGCGCTCGGCCAGGCGATCGCGTTCTCCGTCGCGGCGCTGATCCTGGCGGCGCTGTTGCGCGCGCCGACAAGTACGCCGCGCCTGCGCTTCGAGCCTGCGCTTCTGCGCCGCGACCTTTTCATCGACATTTTGCGCGTCGGCGCAATCGGCTGCCTGTCGCCGTTGTTCGCGGTGGCGTCGGTGCTCGTGATCACGGGGCTCGTCACGCGGTTCGGCCCGGAAGCGCTGGCGGGGTTCGGCATCGGCGCGCGGCTGGAGTTTCTCCTGATCCCGATCGCGTTCTCGATCGGCGTGGCGAGCGTGCCGATGGTCGGCGTCGCGATCGGGGCGGGCGCGACGCCGCGCGCGCGCCGCGTAGCGTGGACGGCGGGCGGACTGGCGTTCGCTGCGCTGGGGGTGATCGGGCTTGTGGTGGTCGCGTTCCCCGGCGCCTGGGCGGGGCTGTTCACCCAGGATCCCGACGCGTTGGCCGCGGCGGCGCTTTATCTGCGTTTCGCCGGGCTTGGCTTCGGCTTCTTCGGCCTGGGTCTGTGCCTCTATTTCGCGTCGCAAGGGGCGGGAAAGATCGTCGGGCCGATCCTTGCGCAGGCGGGGCGCTTTGCGGTCGTCGCCGCCGGCGGCTGGGCGCTGACAGCCGCTGGCGCGCCGCTGTGGACGTTGTTCGCGCTGATCGCGCTCTCGATGGCGGCGCTGGGCTTGGGCAGCGTCGCGGCGGTGCGGTTCACGCCGTGGGGCGCGGCGCGCGCAACCGCAGCCTCCCAGCCGGCGTAGAGGCGCTGACGGCCGCGCGCGGCGCGCCTATATGTGCAGCCCAAGGAGAGTACGATGTTCGCCCGCAGCAAGCCGATGACGATCCCCACCGCCGCCGAAGCCCTGCCCGGACGCGCGCAGCCGATCGCGACCGCGCGCACCCATTTCGTCAATGGCGCGCCGCTTCAGCCGCCGTTTCCGGAGGGGCTGGAGGAAGCGGTTTTCGGGCTCGGATGTTTTTGGGGCGCCGAACGCAAATTCTGGCAGACGCCCGGCGTGTGGACCACGGCGGTCGGCTATGCCGGCGGATCGACGCCGAACCCGACCTATGAAGAGGTCTGCTCGGGACGCACCGGGCATACGGAGGTCGTGCGCGTCATTTTCGATCCGTCGAAAGTATCCTACGCGCAGCTGTTGAAGGTGTTCTTCGAGAACCACGACCCCACTCAGGGCATGCGCCAGGGCGGCGATATCGGCACGCAATACCGCTCCGCCATTTACGCGACGACGCCGGCGCAGCGCGCCGCCGCGCTCGCCGCAAAGGCGAGCTACGAAGCCGCGCTCAAGGCGAAAGGCTTCGGCGCCATCACGACGGAAATCGCCGACGCGCCGCAATTCTTCTACGCGGAAGACTATCACCAGCAATATCTGGCGAAGAATCCCGGCGGCTATTGCGGCATCGGCGGCACCGGCGTGGCTTGCCAGATCGGCACGGGAGTGGATGCGTGACGCCGAAAGCGGTCGAGGCGTTTGCGCTGTCCCTGCCGGGCGCGCAGCTCTCGATCAAGTGGGGCGATCACCGCACTTTCGTGGTGGCGGATAAGATGTTCGCCATGCTCAGCGGCCCGAACGGGCCGAAGGAATTGTCGTTCAAGTGCTCCGACATCGCCTTTGAACTCTTGACCCAACAAGAGGGCGTCAGCCCAGCGCCTTATATGCAACGCATGAAATGGGTGCGCCTCGCGACGCTCTCTACGCTGCCGCCCGATGAAATCCGCGCGCGGCTGCGCGAGGCGCATCGCATCATCGTGGAAAAGCTGCCCAAAAAGACGCGCGGCCTCTATCTGCCCGAGCGCGCCTAAGGTTGGCGATAGAGGGTGAAGCCCTGCGCGCCGCCTTCATTGTGATTGACGCCTTCGATGCGGCGCACGGCTTTTGCGCTCGCGCCGTGTTGCGCCAGAGCGGCGAGGAAGGCGTCGCGCCGCTCGTCGCCGATCAACGCGAGCGCGCATGCGCCGTCGGCGATGAAGATGTCGGCGGCTTGCGCCGCATCACGCGCCAGCAGGGGCGTGCCGCCGGCGAGAAACACGAAGCTCGGCTCGGCATAGGGCGTGGAGACGATGCGCGATTGCGGGCAAGGCGCGACAGACCGCGCCGCTTCGACGATGCGCGGCGACATGAACAGCGTCTGCAGCGACGGCGCGACGATCTGGAAGGTGTTGAACGATACGATCAGCGCAGCCGCGGCGGAGGCGACGATCGCCTGACGCGCGCGCCCGAACACGCTCAGCACGACGACCGCAATCATCGCGGCGACGCCGAGCCCGGAGAGAAGCATGGCGGACACGCTGGGCTGGCCTTCAAGATACGCCTGCACGCCGGTGACGCCCACCGCGAGAACGAGTCCGCAGACCGCCCACACGAAGGCTGCGACCGAAAACAGGATCGGACGCCCAAAGGCCGGCCGTCCGCTCACGCGCAACAGCGCCGCCGCGCTCAGCGCTGCGACCGCGGGCAGGAGCGGCAGGGTGTAGTGCGGCAGTTTCGTGCCGGAGAGCTCGAAAACGATCCAGGCGGGGATGATCCACGCAAGGCAGAACCGCACTGGCGCCGTCTTGCGCTCGCGCCAGGCGAACGGCGCGCTCAGCCAGGCGAACAGCGAGGCCGGCCAGAAAGTGAGCGTCAGCGCGGCGAGGTGATAGCCTGGCGGGCCGCCATGCGACTGGTGCGAGCCCGCGATCTTGCCGGCCACGGAATAGCCGAACGCGACGCGGAAGAACTCGCCTTGCGTCGCCGCATTGATCGCGATGTACCAGGGCGCGGCGATCGCTGCGAACAGCGGCGCGCCCCACAGCGCGCGCAGGTCGCGCAGCCAAAGAAACTTCCGCTCTGCGACAAGCAAACCCAGGATCGTCCCGCCGCTTACCAGCAGAATGATCGGCCCTTTGAGCAGAAAGCCTATTCCGAGCGCCGCCCAGAAGCCCAGCGCGTATCCCCAAGGCGCGCGCGCGCCGGCCTGCGCGTCGAGATAGATTTTGGCGAGGCAGGCCTGCACTGCGAGCACGGCGGCGCACAGCGTCGCGTCGATCTTCGCCAGCCGCGCCTCGGCCCCGAGGATGAAGCTCGACGCCATCATCACGCCCGCGGCGCGGCCGGCCGTTCGCCCGAACAACAGCCCCGCCACCCACCAGGTCAGAAAGCTCGCCGCAATCGCCGACAGCCATGACGGCACGCGATGCGGCCAGATTGCGCGCGTCGCGTCGCCGAATGCGGCCACGCTCGCGGCCTGCAGCCAATAAATGCCGACTGGTTGCAGATAGCGCGGCACGTCCTGATACCGGATGTCGATGTAATCGCCGCTCTCGACCATCTGCCGCGTCGCCTGCGCAAAGCGCGGCTCGTCGCGATCGATCGGCGGCAGCGATGTCTGCCCCGGCAGATAGAAGCACAGGCACAACAACAGCAGCGCGAGCGCTGCGCCCTGCGGGCGCCGCAAGGCTGCGCGGGCCTGGTCGATCAGCGTCGCCACGGATCAATCCGCGCGCAGGCGCGGCGCACGCGTGCGCGCGCGCAGCCACACCACGCCCATGACGTCGACCACGCCGACGAGGGCGCGTCCGATATTGGTGTATTTCGAGCGCCCCGCCGCGCGCGGGCGATGGTTCACCTCGTAATTGATCAGCGGGTGGCCATAGGTCTTGAACAGCGCCGGCAGAAAGCGATGCATGCCCTCGAACACCGGCAGCTTCAAAAACGCGTCGCGCTCGAACAGCTTCAGCCCGCAACCGGTGTCCGGGCAGCCGTCGTTCAGCACCAATTGGCGAAAGCCGTTGCCGATCCGCGTGGCGATGCGGCGCGAGAGCGGGTCATGGCGCCGTGTGCGCACGCCAGCCACCAGCGGGGAGTGGCCCTGCGGTCCCGGCGCATGGGCCCAAGCGGCCTGCGCCATGCCGAGAAGATCCTTGGGATCGTTCTGGCCGTCGCCGTCCATGGTGCCGATCCAGCGCGCCTGCGCCGCAACGACGCCGGTGCGTACGGCCTGCGATTTGCCGCAGCGCGTCGCGTGGCGCACCAGGCGGATGCGCGGATCGCCCAGCGCACGGATGCGGGCGGCGGTGTCGTCGGTGGAGCCGTCATCCACGAACACGATCTCGAACGCCGGAATCGCGGCCAGGGCGGCGAGCGTCTCGCGCGCGACGTCGGCGACGTTTTCGGCTTCGTTCAGCACCGTGATGACCACGGAAAGTCCGCGCGGGTCGTCGCTGAGGCTCATGCGGTCTCGTTGATGCGGCGAAAAGGGGCGCTGTAGCAGAACCGGCCGCGACCGTCTCGCGCTGCCGCGTCACACCAAAACGGCGCCGGCTTGCACGCTAAACCGGCCAGCGCAGGCCGACGCGTTTGCGCTGCACCAGGGTTTGCTCGGCGCGATGCAGGGCGCGCATGGCGACTTCGGCGTGCTGCAGGCTGTCGGTGGCGCGCAGCGCGTCCATGGCGATCTTCAGGCGCGACACGGCTTCCTCGAGCTTGTCGCGGGCGCCTTCGCGCTCCCCGAGTGCGGCGAGTGCGCGCCCGATCTCCTGCTGCGCCGCGCCCCAAGCGCCCGGGTCGGCGGTCTGGTCGATGTGGTCGAGGAAGGTGCGCCGGGCGTCGAGGGACTTCTGCAGCCAGCGCAGGCTGCCGCCGCGCTCGCCCAGGCTCAACGCGCCCGATGCGAAATCGCTGAGCACCTCGAGCATCACCGATTCCGAGATGTCCTTCGGCGGGTTCTGCACCAATTGGTCGAGCGCCTCGACGATCGGCTGCAGACGCTCGGGCTTGTAGTCCTGCGGCCGGTTGAGCACCGGGCGGGCGCGCCGGGCGCAGACATAGGCGACGGCCTTTTCGACCGCGGGATCGGGCCGGCCGCGCCAGGGCGCCTGCACGACCGTCACTTCCGGCATGCGCCCGTAAGCCGGCGCAGCCGTGACGCGCAGATCGAGACGGCCAAGCCAGGAGCGCTTGCCCCAGATGATCACGTCCCCGGCGGTGCGCTCGAGCACGTCATGCGCCTGCAGCGCCACGCGCCGCACCTTCTCGCTGTGGGCGGTCGGCGGCAGCACGGGCAGCCGGACCGGGAACAGATCGACCTGGGCCTCCGCCTGGAAGGCGAAAAGGCCGAACCCTTCCTCGATCGCGCGCCGCAATTGTTCGCGCACGCGGCGATCCGCCCCTTCGATGTGGCCGATCAGGATGGATGCGCGGTGGTCCTTCTGCCGGCGCAGCGCCTGCGCGCGCAGCGCGAATTGCGCCGCCGCCGACGCCTTGACCGTGCCGCGCAGCACCCAGAAGCCGGCCACCAGCACGGCTGCCAGCCCCATCGAGACGAACGCCATCACCACGTCGGGGAATTGCACGAAGGCGTCGAGCAATTGACGCGGCAGCACCCGCACCAGCTCCGGCGCGAGATTCTGAACCCAGCCGGCCACGGCGACGTCGGTCATAAGCGGTCCATGCGAGAAAAACGTCCAATACCACTTCTTCGCGGCGCCGCACAACGGCCCGGCCCGAGCCCGGCGCAGGCCCAGCCGCGAAGGGTTCCGGCCACACGTTCATTCAGCTTCGATTCAGGCGGCGGCGCGGAGACTTCGCGGCTGCATGAAGGCGCGGAGCGCCGGCGTTGTGTGAGGGGAGCGGTCGCATGTGGAAAAAATTCGGCGCGGCGCTGACGGCGGTTGCGGTGATGGGCGCGACGCTCGCCCCGATGGGCGCCTACGCCGACGACGATGACGGCTGGCGCGGGCGGCGTCACCATGACGGCTATGGGCGTCACTACGACAGACATTATGACCGCCATTACGGCTATGACGACCG
>JANRIR010000052.1:0-11971 GCA_033764725.1 Hyphomonadaceae bacterium | reverse complement strand
GCGCAATTCTGGTGAGGCCCATGCTGACCATTGACGAGGTGATGCGCGCCGGGGCCGTGATCCCGGTTCTGGTGATCGACGATGCCGCGCACGCCGCACCGCTCGCGAAGGCGCTCGTCGCCGGCGGCCTGCCGTGCCTGGAGGTGACGCTGCGCACGCCGCAAGCGCTCGACGCGATCCGCGAAATGCGCGCGATCCCGGGCGCGATCGTCGGCGCGGGAACCGTCTTGAACGCCCGCCAGTACGACGCCGCGGTCGCAGCCGGCGCGCAATTCATCGTGTCGCCGGGTTTGACGGAAGACCTCGCCGAAGCCGCGCGCAACGCTGCAGCGCCGCTGCTGCCCGGGATCGCCACGGCGAGCGAAATCATGCGCGGGCTAGACCTCGGCCTGACGCGCTTCAAGTTCTTTCCCGCCGAAACCAGCGGCGGCGCCGCCGCCGTGAAGGCCTTCGCGGGCCCGTTCGCCGATGTGCGCTTCTGCCCGACCGGCGGCGTCACCCCGGCGAATGCGGGCGCCTATTTCGCCGCGGGCAACGTCGCCTGCGTCGGGGGCTCCTGGCTCGCGCCGAAGGACGCGCTGGCTGGGGGCGATTGGGCGCGGATCGAAGCGCTCGCCCGCGCGGCTGCGGCGCTGCGGCCCTGAAGCGCGCGACTTGCGCGCGCTGCGCCGCCGCAGATACGCTTCCCCGATGCGTCGATGCAGCCGGAGGCTTTCATGACCAAACCCGAAGCGCTTGGCTTCAGCGCAGCACGTCTCGCGCGCCTCGACGCGGCGCTCGACGAGCGCTACGTGGCGTCGGGAAAGCTTCCCTGCATCCAGGCGCAGATCTGGCGGCGCGGCGCGCTGGCGCACCAGACCATGCTGGGCCGCATGGACCTCGAGCGCGACAAGCGGCTGCGCGAAGATACGATTTTCCGCATCTATTCCATGACCAAGCCGATCACGAGCGTCGCCTTCATGATGCTTGCCGAGGAAGGTCTCGTCTCGCTCGATGAGCCCGTGCATCGGCGCATTCCGGCGTGGCGCGATCTCGGCGTGTATCAATCGGGCGTCGCCGGCGCCTTCGTGACGCGCCGCCCCGACGCGCCGATGCGCATGATCGATCTGCTGCGCCACACGTCGGGCCTCACCTACGGCTTTCAGATGCGGACCAATGTCGACGCCGCGTATCGCAAGGAAAAGCTCGACGACATGACGCGCGAAGGCGGCCTTGACGGGCTGATCGAGGCGCTGTCGCACATGCCGCTGGAGTTCTCGCCGGGTACAGCGTGGAATTATTCGGTCTCGACGGATGTTCTGGGCTATCTGGTGCAGAACATTTCCGGCGTTCCGTTCGACGTATTTTTGCACGAGCGCATCTTCAAGCCCTTGGGTATGCGCGACACCGGCTTCTTCGCCGACCCGCAGGAGGCGCATCGCCTGGCGGCGTGCTACGCGCTGACGCCGTCCGGCAGAACGATCCTGCAGGACGATCCCGCAACCAGCCGCTATCTGGCGCAGCCGAGCGTGCTGTCCGGCGGCGGCGGCCTGGTTTCAACCGCGCACGATTACATGCGCTTTGCGCGCATGCTGTTGAACCGCGGGTCGCTCGACGGCGTACAAATCTTATCACCCAAGACCGTCGCGCTGATGACGCTGAACCACATCCCCGGCGGGCGCGATCTCACCGAGGCGTCGGTCTCGCTGTTCAGCGAGGCGACGTATGCGGGGCTGGGCTTCGGTCTTGGCGTCGCCTGCACGCGCGACGTCGCCAAGACGATGCTGCCCGACAGCGTCGGCTCGTATTTCTGGGGCGGGATGGCCTCGACCTTCTTCTGGGTCGATCCGCTGGAGGATTTGGCCGTCGTGTTCATGACGCAGCTGATGCCGTCGACCTCGTACCCCGTCCGCCGCGATCTGCGCACGCTCGTCTACGCCGCAATGACCGAAAGCGCGGCCGCTTAACGGGCGGTTAAGCGCCGCGCGCCAATGCAGGTCGCGGACGCCCATGCTGACGCTCGAAGCCGCCCACCGCGCAAGAACGGCGCGCGCCCTGCGCGCGTTGAAGGATCTGCAGATCGATCCGCTCGTCGCATTGGCCCGGCGCACGCTCGAAGCGCGCGCCGCATTTGTCAGCGTCGCGCTGGACGGCATGCGCGCGGTGCGCGCCGCCCATGGCGCGCCGCTGTTCGAAACGCCGCTTGAACACAGCGCCTGCGAACGCGTCATGCGCACCAACGCGCCGCAGCGGGCGGTCGGCGCGCGCCTGGCGCGCGACGGCCTCATGGATTTCATCCCCGACGCGCAAAGCTATTGCGGCTATCCGTTGCGGCTGCGCGACGGGCGCGTCATCGGCGCCTTCGCCATCATCGACGCGCGTCCGCGCCGGCGAACGGCCGCGTTCGACGCCGCGCTAGAAGGTTTCGCGCGAACCGCCGCCGATCTCGTACAGGCGCGCATCGACGGCGCGATCCTCGAAACGCTCGAACATCTGCGCGGCGTGATCGAGCCGGGCGCCGGCGTTGGCTTCTGGCTGACCGACCGCGCCACCGGCGAGACGGAGTGGTCGCCCGGCCTGTTCGATTTGCTGGGCGCTGCGCGCGACGGCGGAGACGCCGCGCAGGCGGATGGCGACGACTGGCCGCTCTTCGACGAGGCCTGGGCCGATTTGCGCCGCCGCGCGCTCACCGAGGACGAACCCTTCGCGATGCGGCTCGATTGCCGCGCGCCGAACGGCGACGCCCGCGCGCTGCGCGTCGTCGGCGCGCCGATGAAGGGACCGGACGGCGCCATCGAAGCGTTCCAGGGCGTCTTCATCGACGAAACCGAGCTGCTGCGCGCCTCGCGCGACTCCGTCGCGAACCAGGCGCTGCTGGCGAGCTTCATCGCCGATGCGCCGGCGGCGCTCGCCATGTTCGACCGCGACATGCGCTATCTGCATGTCAGCCCGCGCTGGCGCGCCGATTACAATCTCGGCGACCGCCCGCTGATCGGCGAAAGCCATTACGACGTGTTTCCCGAGATCAGCGAAGCCTGGCGCGATCTGCATCGCCGATGCCTGGCGGGCGAAAGCTTCAGCCACGCGCGCGACCGTTTCGTCCGCCGCGACGGACGCGTGCAGTATCTCAGCTGGGAAATCCGCCCCTGGCGCGACGCATCGGGCGACATCGGCGGCGTCATGATGTGCACGCGCGACCTGACCGCCGAGGTCAACGCCACGCGCGAGCTTGAACGTCTGCGCGACCGTATCCGCCTGGCGATCGATATCGGCGGGCTGTTGATCTGGGAGCTCGACACCGTCGAGCGCAAGGTCATCATCGACGGCGACCCAGCCGCCAAATTCGACATCGATTTCTCTGAGGATTACGGCAAGCAAAGCGCGTTCGCCTTGACGCACCCGGACGACCGCCCCGCCTCCATCGCGGCGTGGCGCCATCATGTGCGCACCGGCGCGCCCTATCGTCTGGAGCATCGCCTCAACACCCGCAGCGGCGCCGAACGCTGGGTGCTGGCCGTCGCCAAGGCGCTGAAGAACGCGGAAGGCGAGCCGATCGGCGCAGTGGGCTTGATGGTCGACATCACCGCGCGCAAGCGCGACGCGCTCGCGCTGGCCGAGGCGAAGAACGCGGCGGAGGCGGCCAATCGCGCCAAGACAGATTTCCTCGCCGTCATGAGCCACGAGATTCGCACGCCGTTGCATGGCGTGCTCGGCATGGCGCATGCGCTGCAAAGCACGCGGCTGACCGATCAGCAGGCGCACATGGTGGCGACGCTGTTGGAATCGGGCGAGACATTAAGCGGCCTGCTCAATGACATCCTCGACGCCACGCGCATCGAGTCCAGCGACTTCTCCCTGGCGCAGACGCCGTTTTCGCTGGCCGACATGCTGCGCCCGATCCTGGCGACAGAGGGCCAGAAGGCCGCCGCGAAAGGCGTCGCCTTCAACGCAGAGATCGCGCCGGACGCCCATGGCGTCTATTGCGGCGATCCGCTGCGCATCGCGCAGATCCTGTATAATTTGATCGGCAATGCGCTGAAATTCACCGCGCGCGGCGAAGTGCGCGTGTCGGTGTCGCGCACCGCAGCGGCGGACGGCCTGGAGTTCCGCGTCGTCGACACCGGAATTGGGTTCGACGACAGCGACAAGGCGCGCTTGTTCCAGCGCTTCGAGCAGGCGCAGACGCCGGGCGCAGCGTTTCTCGGCGGCGTCGGTCTGGGCTTGTCGATCTGCCGCACGCTGGTGGAGCGCATGGGCGGGCGCATCGATTGCCGCGCAACGCCTGGCGCAGGCGCGGAATTCTGGTTCAGCATTCCGTTGGAGCGCGCGGCGCGCGCCGCGACGCCTGCGCCGGATACGCCGGCGATGCCAGACCCCGCGCCAGCGGGGCCAAGCTTGCGCGCGCTCTGCGCGGAAGATCATCCCGTAAACCGCAAGGTGATCGACCTCGCGCTCTCGGCGATCGGCGTGCAGACATCGTTCGCCGCCAATGGCCGCGAGGCGATCGAGATGTTCCGGATCGGCGCATTCGATGTGGTGCTGATGGACGCCCTGATGCCGGAGACGGACGGCCTCGCCGCGACCCGCGCGATCCGCGCCTGGGAGTCGCAGAACCGCCGTACGCGCACGCCGATCATCGGCCTCACCGCGCAGGCCTCGCCCGACCACGTGGCGCAATGCCTCGCCGCCGGCATGGACAGCGTGCTCGCCAAGCCGTTCAAGCCCGAAGACCTCGCAGCGGCGCTGCGCGCGGCGGTCTCCGCACCCGCCGACGCCATCCGCGCAAGCTCATCCTAAAGCGCTGGGAAGCGTATCGCGCGCGGGCTTTTGCCCCTATATCGACGCCAAAGGCCACGGCGATGAAGTTTCTCGATCAATGCAAGGTGTTCATCCGCTCCGGCAATGGCGGCGCGGGCGCGGTGTCGTTTCGGCGCGAAAAGTTCATCGAATATGGCGGCCCTGACGGCGGCGACGGCGGCAAGGGCGGCGACGTCTGGATCGAGGCGGTGGATGGGCTCAACACGCTGATCGATTATCGTTACCAGCAACATTTCAAGGCCAAGACCGGCGGCCACGGCATGGGCCAGAACCGCCACGGCGCCGACGGCGAGGACATCCTCTTGAAGGCGCCGGTGGGCACGCAGGTGTTCGAAGAGGACGGCGAGACGCTGATCGTCGATCTGACCGAAGCCGGCCAGCGCGTGCTTTTGGCGCGCGGCGGCAATGGCGGCTTCGGCAACGCGCATTTCAAATCCTCGATCAATCAGGCCCCACGCCACGCCAATCCCGGCCTCGAAGGCCAGGAGCGCTGGATCTGGCTGCGCCTGAAACTGATCGCCGATGCGGGACTGATCGGCCTGCCCAATGCGGGCAAATCGACGTTCCTGCGCGCCGTCAGCGCCGCCACGCCGAAAGTGGCGGATTATCCCTTCACCACGCTGTTTCCGCATCTGGGCGTGGTGAACCTGAGCGAGGGCGAGCGCTTCATCCTCGCCGACATTCCGGGCCTGATCGAAGGCGCCGCCGAGGGCGCGGGCCTCGGCGTGCGCTTTCTCGGCCATATCGAACGCTGCGCGGCGCTGCTGCATCTGATCGACGCGACGTCCGACAGCCCGACGCGCGATTACCGCATCGTGCGCCATGAGGTGGAGGCGTATGACCCGCGGCTTCTGGACAAGCCCGAGATCGTCGCGCTCAATAAGGTCGATGCGCTCACGCCCGCCGACGCGAACCGCAAACGCGCCGCGCTGTCGCGCGCCATCGGCAAGCCCGTGCTGCTGACCTCGGGCGTCTCCGGCGCCGGCGTCACCGAAGCGCTGCGCACGCTGGCGCAGCTGGTGCGCGCGGCGCGGACGGAGACGCAGGCGGAAGCCGCCGCAGAATGGGTTCCCTGACGGGCTGCAGGCGGCGCGCGGATCGCCTTCAGCCGCACGGAGGTCCCGTTCCAACCGCCGTGTTGCGGGGGCATCGCCCCCTCGCGACCGCCGAAAACGCTTGCGCCCGGCGGCGAATTAGCTAAGACTTAGCCAATGTCCAACCCCGCCGGCCCCGTCGTCACGATCCACGCCGCGAAAACGCACCTGTCGCAGCTCATCGCCCGGGTCGAAGCGGGCGAGGAGGTCATCATCGCGCGCGGGGACAAGCCGGTCGCCCGCCTCATGCCGATCGAGGCGCCGAAGCCGAAGCGCGTGTTCGGGTCCATGAAGCACCTCGTGGGCGACATCGGGCCTGAGTTTTTCGATCCGCTGCCGCAGGAGGAGATCGACGCCTGGGAAGGCGCGTTGACGGACGAGTACGGCATATTGCTGCCGCGCGAAGACCCTCAGAAAAAGGAATGAGCGGCGCCCTCTTGCTCGATACGCACGCCTTTCTCTGGTTTGTCAGCGGCTCGAGCCGACTATCTTCCGCAGCGCGAAACGCGATCGCTGCACAGGACACGCAAGCCTTCGTCAGCGCGGCGAGCGCTTGGGAAATCACCACGAAGTATCGGATCGGCAAACTACCGGAATTCGCTGTGATCGCCGCCGACGTACCGAAAGTGATCGTTGAGCGCGGCTTCATGGCGCTGCCCGTTTCCGCAGAGCACGGCCACCATGCCGGCGCGCTGCCGGGCGCGCATGGCGACCCGTTCGATCGCATGCTTGCAGCGCAAGCGCTTTTGGACAGGCTGACGCTCGTTTCCAATGACGCCGCGTTCGCAGCCTTCGGCGTGCGCACGCTGTGGTGACCACCCTCGCCTCCGCCAAGCGCATCGTCATCAAGATCGGCTCGGCGCTGCTGGTCGACGCGGCGCACGCGCGCCCGCGCATGGCCTGGCTGCAAGCGCTCGCCGCCGATGTCGCCGATACGCGCGCTCGCGGGCAGCAGATCGTGATCGTCTCCTCGGGCGCGGTCGCGTTGGGGCGCATTGCGCTCGGCCTGAAAACTAGCCTCAAGCTGGAGGAAAAACAGGCTGCCGCCGCCGCAGGACAGACGCGCCTGATGCACGCCTATGAAACCGTGTTTGCGCCCCACGCCATTCCCGTCGCCCAGGCGCTGCTGACGCTCGACGACACAGAGGTGCGCCGCCGCTGGCTCAATGGCCGCGCCACGCTGGAGACGCTGTTGGCGCTGGGCGCAGCGCCGATCATCAACGAGAACGACACCGTCGCCACCGCCGAAATCCGCTATGGCGACAATGACCGCCTCGCCGCGCGCGTGGCGCAGATGGTCTCCGCCGACGTGCTGATTCTGTTGTCGGACATCGATGGGCTCTACGAGCGCGACCCGCGCCTCGATCCGTCGGCGCGCCACATCCCGCACGTCGCCCACATCGGCGCCGATATCGAAGCCATGGCCGGCGGCGTCAACGCGGAAGCGGGCATGGGCTCGGGCGGCATGCGCACGAAACTCGAAGCCGCGAAAATCGCCGCCGCCGCCGGGTGCGCCACCGTGATCATGCGCGGCGCCGACGAGCGTCCTTTGACGCGCCTTCAGGCCGGCGCGCGCGCGACATGGTTTGCGCCGCGCTCGACCCCGCGCCAAGCCTACAAGGCCTGGATCGCAGGCGCGCTCTCGCCCGTCGGCGCGCTGATCGTGGATCAGGGCGCCGCCGCAGCCGTGCGCGACGGCAAAAGCTTGCTGCCCGCAGGCGTCACCGCCATCGAAGGCGCGTTTGAAAAGGGCGACGCGGTGCGCATCGTCGACGCCGAAGGCCGCGACATCGCGCGCGGCATTGCACGCTACGACGCCGCCGACGCGCGGCGGATCATGGGCCTGAAATCCGCCGCGATCGAGGACGCGCTGGGCTACGCCGCCGGCGCCGCCCTGGTTCACGCCGACGATCTGGCGCTCAACCCCTGAAGCGCATCAGAAAATCGAGCGTCGCGCCGTCGGCCCAATAATCGCCGCCGGCGGCGCCGCTGCGCGGCTGCGCGCCCACCATGCCCGCCAGCGCGGCGCCCTGCGAATCGACAAGCGCCAAAGCCGGCAGCGGCGTCCGGCGCTGCGACGACTGCGTCGGGCCGAACGCGGCGACGAAGCCCCGCTCCGCAGCAGGGCCGGCGCGCGCGGTGGTCAGGCCTTCGGCGCCCAGGCGCGACAGCGTCGCGCGCGCTTGCAGCGGCATCGCCTCGTCGAAGACCTGCAGCGCCAGGATTTGCGCGGCCGCGCCCGCAGCGCGAAGCCGCGCCGCGAGCTGCGCTTGTCGGCGCTTTTCCGACAGGCATGGCCCGCACCAGGTCGCCCACAACACCAGCACGGCCGGCCGCGCGGCGAGCCATGCGCGCAAACTCATGCTGCGGCCGTCCATCGTCACCGGCGCCTCCAGCGGCAGCGGCGCACGCAGCGTCGCGCGCCAAGGCCGCAAAGCCGGATGCTCGCGCCAATCGTCAGGAACCGCAGCGTGACCCGGCCTGCTCGCCGCAAACGCAACGCCCAACGCCGCCGCGCGGCGCGTGACCAATACGGGCTGGGCTGTTTTCGAAAGCGGCATCGCGGTCTAGGATAGCGCGATGAACGCGCCTTCGCCCACCCTGTCGCTCGAAGCCCGGATGCTGAAGATCGGCCGCGATGCGCGCGCCGCGGCCGCCGCGGTGCGCGAAGCCCCGGCTGCGCAGCGCACCGCCGCGCTCGACGCCATCGCCCATCGCCTGGAGGCGCGGATGGCCGGCGTGCTCGCCGCCAACGCCGCCGACAGACAGGACGGCGAAAAAGCGGGCTTGAGCGCCGCGTTTCTCGACCGCCTCGCGCTCGACGAAAAGCGCTTCGCTGGCGTGGTCCAGGCGGTGCGCGACACGGCCGCGTTCGCCGATCCTGTCGGCGCGATCATGGCGGAATGGACGCAGCCCAACGGCCTGCGTTTTCAGCGCGTGCGCACGCCGATCGGCGTCATCGCAGTGATCTTCGAGAGCCGCCCCAACGTCGCGGCGGACGCCGGCGCCTTGTGCCTGCGCGCCGGCAACGCCGCGATCCTGCGCGGTGGGTCGGATTCCGCGCGCACGGTCGGTGAAATCGGTCAGGCGCTGAGCGAGGGCCTGCACGACGCCGGCCTGCCGGCCGCAGCGATCCAGATCGTGCCGACGCAAGACCGCGCGGCCGTCGGCCTCCTGCTGCAGGGGCTGGACGGGGCCATCGACGTGATCGTGCCGCGCGGGGGAAAATCGCTGGTCGCGCGCGTGCAGGACGAGGCGCGCGTTCCCGTGTTCGCGCATCTCGAAGGCTTGTGCTGCACCTATGTGCACGCCGCCGCCAAGCCGCACGAGGCGATTTCGGTGGTCGTCAACGCCAAGATGCGCCGCGTCGGCGTTTGCGGCGCAACGGAAACATTGCTGATCGACGCAACCATCGCGCCCGCGCTTCTGCCCAAGATCGCCGCAGCGCTCGCCGAACGCGGCTGCGCGCTGCGCGGCGATGCAGCTGCGCGCGCGATCGTGGAGATGGCGGAAGCGACCGAGGAAGACTGGCGCACGGAATATCTCGCGCCGATCCTCGCCGTGCGCGTGGTCGACGGCGTCGACGCTGCGATCGACCATATCACGCGCTACGGCTCCGGCCACACCGACGCCATCATCACCGAGGACGCCGCCGCGGCGGAGCGTTTCCTGTCGCGCGTCGACAGCGCCATCGTGCTGCACAACGCCTCGACGCAATTCGCCGACGGCGGCGAGTTCGGCTTCGGCGGCGAAATCGGCATCGCCACCGGGCGCATGCATGCGCGCGGGCCCGTTGGCGCCGAACAATTGACGACATTCAAATATGTCGTGCGCGGCGAAGGACAGATCAGGCCTTGACGGCGGCGGCGCGCGCGCGACGAACCGGGCTGCCGCGCGCCTATCGCGGCATGCGCATCGGGCTGTTCGGCGGCAGTTTCGATCCCGCGCATGAAGGCCACGCCCATGTCGCCGAGACCGCGCGCAAGCGGCTTCAGCTGCATCAGGTGTGGTGGCTGGCGGCGCCGCAGAATCCGCTGAAAGCGAATTCTTCTCCGTTGCCGCAACGATTGGCGAGCATGCGTAGGGTCGCACGCGGGCGCGCGATGATCGTCACCGACATCGAAAGCCGCTGGGGCGTGCGCTACACCGCCGACACGCTGAAAGCGCTGCGCGCCGCGTATCCCGGCGTGCGCTTCGTGTGGGTGATGGGCGGCGACAACATCGCCGCGTTCCGCCGCTGGCGCCGCTGGGGTGAGATTTTCCGCGCCGCGCCGATCGCCATCCTGTCGCGGCCGCTGGCGCCCGCGGCCACGCTCGGCGCAAAGCCCTTCGCGCGGTTCGCAGCGGCGCGCCTCGCGCCGTGCCGCGCTCGCCGCCTCGCGGACGCCGACCCGCCCGCCTGGGCCTATTTCCCGGCGCGCCACGTGCCGGCCTCGTCCACCCTGCTGCGCGCGGCGCGTGTGGCCAATCGGCCCTCCAAGTGATAGGCTCAGTCTGTCAATCAGCGTGAAAGGACGACTGACCTGAGCGAAGACCATCACATGCCGGCGCACGCGCAGGCCGGCGACGCCGCGCATCTCCCCCAAATGCTCGACGCGGACGCCGAGGCGGATTTGATCGTCGCCTCGCTCGAGGACGACAAGGCGGAGGACATCGTCGTCATCGACGTCCGCGGCAAATCCTCGGTCACCGATTTCATGGTCATCGCGACCGGGCGTTCCCAGCGCCATGTCGGCGCGCTGGCGGACCACGTGCTGCGCAAGCTGAAGGACAGCGGCGTCAAGCAGGTGCGGGTTGAGGGCATGGCCGCGTGCGATTGGGTGCTGGTCGATGCGGGGGATGTGATCGTCCATCTGTTCCGCCCGGAAGTCCGCGCCTTCTACAATATCGAGCGCATCTGGACCCCCGCGAGCGTCGGCCCCGCGCTGGCCTCCTAAACGATGCGGGTGACGATCGCGGCGATCGGGCGGCTGAAAGGCGGGCCCGAGGCCGCCCTGGTCGACGGCTATCTCTCCCGCGCCAGCGCCGCCGGGCGCGCTTTGGGCCTGTCGCCGTTCGAGCACCTCGAGCTCGATTCCAAGCCGCCGAGCGACCCGCGCAAGGAAGCCGGCCTGCTTCTGAAGGCGACGCCCGACGGCGCCAGGACCGTCCTCCTCGACGAGCGCGGCGCGCAATGGACCTCGCGGGAGATGGCCCAGAAGCTCGCCGCCTGGCGCGACGAGGGGACCGCCGCGCTGTGCTTCTGGATCGGCGGGCCGGACGGGGCGGCCCAGGGCCTCAAGGACCAGGCGCAGGAAAAGCTGGCGTTTGGCCGCCAGACCTGGCCGCACCGGCTGGTCCGGGCCATGCTTGCGGAACAACTTTACCGGGCAGTCAGCATTTTAGGGCATGCTCCCTACCACCGGGACTAGAGATCCCGGGTCGGGTATGGATGACATGATGACGGGCGCTCGCCGCGCCTGCGCCGCAGCGTTCGTCTGTGCGGCGTTTGCGGCGGCTTCTCAAGACATGGCGGAGGCGCAAAACCGCGCCCAGACCCGGCACGTCGCCCCCGGCGTGCAGGCGCTGCAGCAGCGCGTCCAGGCCGTCGACGCCGACCGCGCCCGGCTGGCGGCGCGCGCCGCCGCGCTCGAGGCCGAGGCCTCCGCCCTCAGCGCCGAACGCGACCTGACGGCCGAGCGCCGCAGCGCGCTCGAGGCCGAAGACGCCACGGCCCGCGACGGCCTCAGCCGCGACCGCGAGGCGCTGGAAGCCCTCGTCATCGCCCAATTGTTCGCCGATCGGGGCAGCCGCGAGGCCGCGCGCGCCGGGGCCGCCGCGCGGCTGATTTCGGCCGACGCCGTCTCCCGCGCGGCCACCCGCGAACGCACCTTGACCGCCGTCGCCCGCGAACGCGCAGCGCTGGCGGCCGCCGAAACCCAGCTCGCCGCCCGCATCGAGACCGCCGCCGCAGAGGCCCGCAGCGCCGCCGCAGCCCGCGCCGCCGCCGAGGCGCAGCGCGTGACGCTGGTCGCCCAATTGACCGAGGCGCAGCGCGCCGCCGCCCGTCAGGCGCAAGCCCAGCGCGCCGCCCGCGCCGG
>JANRIR010000009.1:0-2322 GCA_033764725.1 Hyphomonadaceae bacterium | reverse complement strand
CGCTGACGCGCATCAAGCCAGCGGCCGCGTCACCGCGATCAATGGCGTCAACATCACGATCGCGCATGGGCCGGTGCCAGGCCTGCAATGGCCGGGCATGACCATGGCGTTCGTGCTGGAGCATGCGGCGTTGAGCCGTGGGATTGCAGTCGGCGACACCGTGCAGTTTCGCTTCCGGCAAGATGGCTCGCGCTATGTCGTCAGCGACATCCGCAAGACGGAGGCGCCACGATGATCGCCGCGCTGATTCGCTGGTCGGTCGCCAATCGTCTGCTTGTCGTATTGGCGACACTTGCGCTCGCGGTTGCGGGCGCACTGGCGATCCGCTCGACGCCGGTCGATGCGATTCCGGACCTTTCGGATGTGCAGGTCGTCATCCGCACAACATATCCGGGTCAGGCGCCGCAGATCGTCGAAGATCAGGTCACCTATCCGCTGACCACCACGATGCTTTCCGTGCCGGGCGCGCGCACGGTTCGCGGCTATTCGTTCTTCGGCGACTCATTTGTCTATGTGATCTTCGAAGACGGCGCCGATCTCTATTGGGCGCGGTCGCGCGTTCTCGAATATCTCAACCAGGTGCAGGTGCGCCTGCCGCCTGCAGCGCGCTCGTCGCTCGGCCCCGACGCCACAGGCGTCGGCTGGGTCTATCAATACGCGCTGGTCGATCGCACCGGCCGGCATGACCTTAGCCAATTGCGCAGCATCCAGGATTGGCTGCTCAGGTTTGAATTGAAGAGCGTGCCGGGCGTCGCTGAAGTCGCCTCGATTGGCGGCATGGTTCGCCAATACCAGATCGTGCTCGATCCGGAGCGCATGGCCGCATACGGCGTGTCGCAAGCTCAGGTGGCCGATGCGGTGCGCGCGGCCAATGGCGAAACCGGCGGCGCCGTCGTCGAGATGGGCGAAGCCGAGCACATGGTGCGCGCCTCGGGCTATCTGCGCACGCTGCAGGATTTTGACGCCATTCCGCTCGGCCTTGGCGCGAATGGCGTTCCGGTCAGGTTGGGCGATGTCGCCTGGGTGCAGATCGGCCCGGAGATGCGCCGAGGCATTGCTGAACTCAATGGTGAAGGCGAAGTCGCCGGTGGTGTTGTCGTCATCCGCGCGGGCGAAAACGCCAGGGAAGTGATTGAAGCCGTGCGTGCCCGGCTAGACGAGTTGAAACGGAGCCTGCCGGAAGGGGTCGAAGTTGTCACGACTTATGACCGCTCGTCGCTAATTGACCGCGCGATCGAAAATCTCACCCACAAGCTCGCCGAGGAATTCATCGTCGTCGCGCTCGTGTGCGCGCTGTTCCTGTTTCACCTGCGCTCGGCGCTCGTGGCCATCGTGACCTTGCCGCTCGGCGTCATGGCCGCGTTCCTGGTGATGCGCCTTCAGGGCGTCGACGCCAACATCATGTCGCTTTCGGGAATCGCCATCGCCATCGGCGCGATGGTGGACGCCGCCATTGTCATGATCGAGAACGCACACAAGCGTTTGGAACGATGGCGCGACCAGCATGATGGGGAGATGCCGAAAGGCGCCGACCATTGGCGCGTCATTACCGAAGCATCGGTCGAAGTGGGGCCGGCGCTCTTTTTCAGCCTCCTCATCATCACGCTCTCCTTCCTGCCGGTGTTCACGCTGCAAGCGCAGGAGGGGCGCCTGTTTGCGCCGCTGGCTTTCACCAAGACTTATGCGATGGCCGCTTCGGCGGCGTTGGCGGTGACGCTCATACCCGTGCTCATGGGCTTCTGGATACGCGGGCGCATCCCGCGCGAAGACGCAAATCCCATCAATCGATGGCTGGCATGGCTCTATCGGCCTGTAATTGATTTTGCATTGGCGACGCCAAGAATGGTGCTGCTGATCGCGGCGCTGGTGCTTGCGACGACGGCCTGGCCCATCTCGCGTCTCGGCGGCGAATTCATGCCGATGATGGATGAGGGCGATCTCCTCTATATGCCGACGGCGCTGCCCGGTCTGTCGGCTGCTGAGGCGTCGCAATTGCTGCAGCAAACCGACCGGCTCATTCGCACGGTGCCAGAAGTCGAAAGCGTGTTCGGCAAAGCGGGCAGGGCTGAAACCGCGACCGATCCCGCGCCGCTTGAAATGTTCGAGACCACAATACGCTTGCGGCCGCGTTCCGAATGGCGGGCGGGCATGACGCCAGAGCGCATCGTCGAAGAGCTTGATCGCGTCGTGCGCGTGCCGGGTCTGACCAATGTCTGGGTGCCGCCGATCCGAAACCGCATCGATATGCTTGCAACGGGCGTGAAGAGTCCGATCGGCGTCAAGGTGAGCGGGCCAGACCTTGCAACCATTGACGCGGCGGCG
>JANRIR010000033.1:0-8895 GCA_033764725.1 Hyphomonadaceae bacterium | reverse complement strand
ATTTAAAGTGGTACGTGAGCTGGGTTCAGAACGTCGTGAGACAGTTTGGTCCCTATCTACCATGGGTGTTGGAAACTTGAGAGGATCTGTCCCTAGTACGAGAGGACCGGGATGGACGCACCTCTGGTGCACCAGTCGTCATGCCAATGGCGCAGCTGGGTAGCTATGTGCGGACGGGATAAACGCTGAAAGCATCTAAGCGTGAACCCCCCCTCAAAACCAGGTTTCCCTCGAGAGCCGTCCTAGACCAGGACGTTGATAGGCCAGGTGTGGAAGCGGCGCGAGCCGCGCAGCTGACTGGTACTAATCGCTCGATTGGCTTGATCATTGTTCGAAAGAAAAAGTGGCGTTCATGCATGGCGGAGATCGCGCCGGCATGCGGAGCCATCGCTAGGAAATGCGCATCGCGCACGATGTCATTCGCTCATTCCCCAAATGCGTCGCGCCGACCTGGTGGCTATGCCGGGGGGTCCCCACCCGATCCCATCCCGAACTCGGTCGTTAAGTCCCCCAGGGCCGATGGTACTATGTCTCAAGGCATGGGAGAGTAGGTCGCCGCCGGGTCTGCCCGACGCATGACGGATTGAGCCGAACGCCCGCCCAGTGCGCGGCGCAAGATCCCGAACCCTCTTTCCCCTCGCGCCGCCATCCGCGGCGAACCCTCTTCCCTCATCACGCCAACTCAGCACGCGAACGACCGCACCGCGGCTCGTCGGCGTCGCATGCGCGCGTCCTCGGCGCGGTCAAGCGCGCCGGTCGCAAGGCGCTGTCGTTCGTCGTGCGCAAATTACCGCTTGCATGAATGACGCGAATCTGATGCGCGGGCGCCACAGCTTCAGGCAAACGCGGCGCCGAAGCGCGCCGGGCTGCACTGCGCGAATTGACCCTCCCCACCCATGACGGTTTAGCGTCAGTTTCAAGGCCGCAATGAGGCGGCAAAATCGACGAAACGCAGGCGGACGTCGACCAACGGCGCCGTCATGGGGGTGTTGCCATGAAGTTCAGAGACCGTCTTGCGCTGTTTGGCGCGTCCGTCGCCGCGCTGACCACCGCCTTCGCCACGCCGACCTTCGCGCAAGCCCCGTCCGAGCCGGCGGCTTCATCCGCCGACGAGGAAATCGTCGTCACCGGCTCGCGCATCCGCCGCGCCGACCTCACCTCCGCCGCGCCGATCCAGGTGATCACCAGCGAAACGATCGACCGCTCGGGCGCGACCAACCTCGCCGACGTGCTCAACGCCGTCCCCGGCAACGGCATCCCGGTCAACCCGATCGGCGACCAGGCCTCGTTCGCGACCGGCCGCAACTTCGTCAACATCTTCAACCTCGGCAGCCAGCGCACGCTGACGCTGGTCAATGGCCGCCGCTTCGTCACCAGCAACGCGGCGCAGATCGTCGGCGGTCTGGCCCAGCAGGGTACCCAGGTCGACCTGAACTCGGTGCCCACCGCGCTGATCGACCGCATCGAGACCATCCAGGCGGGCGGGGCGGCCGTGTATGGCTCCGACGCGGTCGCCGGCGTCATCAACATCATCATGAAGGATGACTACGAAGGCTTCGAAATCGACGCGCAATATGGCGTGTCCGAACGCGACGATTACGAGAACGAGCGCCTGCGCGCGACCTATGGCGTGAACTTCCTCGACGGGCGCGGCAACATCGCGTTCGCGGCCGAGTACAACACGACGGGCGAATTGACGTCCGCCAGTCGCGAGCGTTTGGCGCGGCAATTGGTCTTCGCAACCAACCCGGCCAACACATCCGCCACCGACGGCATCCCGGGCTCGATCCTGATCGAAAACCGCCGCATTCCGGAACTGACGGAAGGCGGCCTGCCGTTCCGCTCCAACTCGATCTCGCTGGCGCAGCTCATCACCATGCCGGATCCGAACAATCCGGGTCAGCGGGTCGCCGCGCAGTTCGACACGAACGGCAATCTCGTGCCGTATCGCACAGGCCAATTCTTCCAAGCTTCGATCGCCTCCGGCGGCGACGGCTTCAACCTCGCCGGCGTCAGCGCGCTCTCCTCGCCGGTCGAGCGCGTGCTGCTCACCTCCATCGGCCATGTGGATCTGACGCCGAATATCCGGCTGTCCGGCGAAGCGCTGTGGAACCGCGTGGAATCCACGGAAACGGCGAACCAGCCGGTCTATCAGTCCGGCCTGTTCGGCGGCACGTCGGGCAATCTTGCGATTTCGGTGAACAATCCCTTCCTCACCGATCAGGCGCGCGGCATCCTCACCAGCCAGCCGACCGGCGCGCTCACGCAATTCTTCCTGGCGCGCGCCTCCACCGACCTTGTGGGCGGGTCCAACCAGATCGTCTCGGAAGCCGACACCTATCGCGCGCTTTTGGCGCTCGACGGCGACTTCCAGCTCGCGAACCGGGATTATTTCTGGAACATCGCGGGCAGCGTCGGCCGCTCCACCGGGTATTTCTCGCAGCCCAGCATCGTGCAGTCGCGCTTCGCAAACGCGGTCAACGCGGTGCGCAACACCTCGAACCAGATCGTCTGCGCCATCAATGCGGACGCGATCACGACGAACGACGATCCGAACTGCGCGCCGTTGAACCTGTTCGGCCGCGGCGCGCCGAGTGCGGCGGCGTTGAACTACATCACCACCAATTTCCAGTCCGACTACAACAACGAACAGAAGGTCTATGAGGCGTCCTTCGGCGGTTCGCCGTTCAGCCTGCCTGCCGGCGATTTCAGCTTCGCGGTGGGCTATGAGCAGCGCGAAGAAAACGCCAATTTCAAGCCGAACGAAGCCTTCCGCCTCGGCATCGGCCGCTCGGTCGCGATCGCGCCGATCCGCGGCGGCTATGAAACGGAAGAATTTTATGGCGAGTTTCTGCTCCCCATCTTCGGCGAAGACTTCACCTTCCCGCTGATGCATCGCTTCGAAGTGGAAGCCGCCTGGCGCGACGTCGACAACACGCAGGCCGGCAAGAGCAACGCCCACACCTATGGCGTGCGCTATTATCCGATCGAAGACCTGATGCTGCGCGGCACGATCAGCCAAACCTTCCGCGCGCCAGCAATCGCGGAATTGTTCCTGCCGCAGGTCACGGCGTTCTCCACCGCCACCGACCCGTGCGACGCGCGCAACATCAATGGCGGCCCCAGCCCCGCCAATCGCCGCGCCAATTGCGCGGCGGCGTTCCAGGCCCTTGGCCTACCGGCGAACTTCCAGCTCACCTCGAACGTGCAATCCTTCACCATTCAGATCATCACGGGCGGCAACCCGACTCTGAAGAACGAAGAAGCCGAATCCTGGAGCACGGGCTTCGTCTATCAACCGAGCTGGCTCGACGGATTCACGATCTCGGGCGACTGGGTGAACATCGACCTGACCAACTCGATCGAAAACTTCACCCTCACCGCGATCCTGCAGACCTGCTACGACTCGCCGGGCTATCCGGTCGGCCCGTGCGGCAAC
The DNA here is from genome assembly GCA_033764725.1 of Hyphomonadaceae bacterium. Taxonomy (GTDB): domain Bacteria; phylum Pseudomonadota; class Alphaproteobacteria; order Caulobacterales; family Aquidulcibacteraceae; genus RI-43. The sequence goes on along the minus strand of JANRIR010000033.1, from coordinate 5,456 downwards.
TTCACCCGCGACTCTGCGGGGCAGGTGGTGGCGGCCACGACCGGGCGGGTCAATGCCGGTTACCGCTACTTCCAGGGCGCGACGCTGTCGGTGAATTACGAGACCGATCTGAGCGACTGGTTCGCCTTCCGCAATGTCGGCGATGCGGGCTCGGTCGCGTTCGATCTCGACGTCTTCCACGTTAATCGCCTGGAGACGTCGGTGAACGGCACGGGCACCGATCTCAACGACGACAAGGATGAAATCGGCGTGTCGGATCTCGAGTGGAATCTGCGCACGACCTATACGCGGGGGCCGTTCGAAGCGAGCCTGTTCACGCGCTATATCGGCGACGCGGTGTTCGACACCTCGTTCACGACCGAAAGCCGCAACATCCTCGATCTCGATCCGTATTTCCTCAACGACATCTCGTTCAATTACGACTTCACCGACAACATCACGGGCCGGTTCGTGGTGCAGAACATGTTCGACGTCGAGCCCCCGTACCCGACCGCCTCGGCGAACGTGTACGACCTCATCGGCCGGTATTTCTTCGTCGGCGTGAACGCGAAGTTCTAAGCGGAGGGGACAGCCGCATCGGCCGGGTTCGCGCCATCGCGCGCGGGCCCGGCCGCTTCTCTGTCACGCCCTTGACATGACGGTCGCGCGGGACGATATCCACGCTCCTTTCGCGGGCCGCGCGCCCGTCGAATGACGCGGGATGGAGCAGCCCGGTAGCTCGTCAGGCTCATAACCTGAAGGTCGTTGGTTCAAATCCAGCTCCCGCACCCAAACGGAAAGCCCGGCGGAAACGCCGGGCTTTTTTGTTGGCGGTCACCCGCCTTCGCGCGCGCTCTTCACCCGCAGCCCGCGCCCGGTGAGCACGGCGTCGGCGCCGAACTTGTCGCGCGCCTTGGCGATGGCCGCCTCGGCGGCGGCGCGCTTTGGCGTCTCGGCGTCGAGGAGGTCGCCCTGGTCGGCGGTCGCAGCGTCGGAGAAATCCGCGAGGCCCACGCCGATCAACCTGAACGCCGTGCGCCCGTCGGCGAGGCCGTCGAGCAGGCGCGCAGCCTCCTCGAACACGCGCGCCGCAAGGATCGTCGGCGCCGGCAATTGCGTGCGCCGCGTCACCGTCTTGAACGAGGCGAGGCGCAGCTTCAGCGTCAGCGTGCGCCCGGCCATCGCCTTGGCGCGGCAGCGCGCCGCGACCTTTTCGCAGAGCGTCCACAAAATGTCGCGCAAGCGTTCGGGATCGCGGATGTCGTCGAAGAAGGTCGTCTCCGCGGAGATGCTCTTGCGTTCGCCGTCGGGATCGACGCGGCGCGGATCGTGCGCGATCGACAGCGCATAAAGCCTCCCGCCCCAATCGCCGAGCGCCGCAATCAGCGTCTTCTCCCCGGCGGCGCGCAGATCGCCGATCGTGCGCCAGCCGCGTTTCTCCAATGCCTGCGCGCCCGCGGGGCCGACGCCGGGCAGCGTCCCCACCGCGCGCGGCGCCAGAAACGCCAGCGCCTCGGCGCGCCCGATCACCGCAAAGCCGCGCGGCTTGTCGAGATCGGAGGCGGTCTTGGCGAGGAATTTGTTGAACGACAAGCCGATCGAGACGCTCAAGCCCCGCTCGCGCTCGATCGCATTCTGCAGCCGCGCCAATGTCTGCACCGGCGCGCCGCCGTGCAGCGTCTGCGTGCCGGACAAATCGAGAAAAGCCTCGTCGATCGACAGCGGCTCCACTTGCGGCGTCAGCGCCTGCATCATGGTGCGGATGATGCGCCCTTCCTCGACATATTTGCGCATGTGCGGCTTCAGCACCGTCGCGTGCGGACACAGCTTGAGCGCCTTGAACATCGGCATCGCCGAGCGCACGCCATAAGCGCGCGCAAGATAGCACGCGGTCGACACCACGCCGCGCTTGCCGCCGCCGATGATCACCGGTTTGGCCGCAAGCGCCGGATCGTCGCGCTTTTCGATGGCGGCGTAGAAGGCATCGCAATCGAGATGCGCGATCGACAGCGCGGCGAGTTCATCATGCGCGATCAGCCGATCCTCGCCGCAGGCCGGGCATGTTTCTGCGAAATCGAAACCATGCGCGCAGGCGCGGCACACGATCACGCCGCATCCTCCGCAGGCCACAGCCACGCGGCGCCGCGCACGCCGCTGGAATCGCCATGCGCGTTGCGCAGGATCGGCGTGCGCACCACGTCTGAAAACACATAAAGCGGCAACCGCGCGGCGACATCGTCGCCCAGGCCCGCGATATTCGACACCCCGCCGCCCAGCACGATCGCATCGGGATCGATCAGATTGATCACGCTCGACAGCCCGCGCGCCAGCCTGTCGACATAAGCCGCATAGGACGCCGCCGCCTGCGCGTCACCGCCGCGCGCGGCCGCGATCGCCGCTGCGCTCAGCGCTGCGCCGCTGCGGCGGCGATGATCGGCTTCGAAGCCGGGGCCGGAGAGGAACGTCTCCAGGCACCCCTGTTTGCCGCACCAGCAGGGCGGGATCGCGCGCTCGGCCTCCGTCATCCAGGGCAGGGGCGAGTGGCCCCATTCGCCGGCGACGCCGTTCGCTCCGCCCAACACCTCGCCGCGCACGACGACGCCGCCGCCGCAGCCCGTGCCCAGGATTGCGCCGAACACCACGGCGCGCCCGGCGCCGGCGCCGTCCGTCGCTTCAGACAGCGCAAAACAATTGGCGTCATTGGCCGCGCGCACCGGCCGTCCGAGCGCCGCGGCCAGATCCTCCACGAAGGGGCGGCCATTGAGCCAGGTCGAATTGGCGTTGCGCACGAGGCCTGTGGCCGGCGACAGCGAGCCCGGCGTCGCCACGCCGATTCGCGTGGCGCGCAGGCCCGCCTCGGCTTCCGTAGCGTCAAGCAAGGCCGCGATCGCCGCCAGCGTTTCGGGATAGGTTTTCGGCGTCGCGACCCGGCGCCGGGCGCACAGCGCGCCTGCGTCATCCATCAGCGCCGCCTCGATTTTGGTGCCGCCGAGATCGATTCCGGCCCGCATCTGCGCTCCGATCTACGGAAAACCTTCGCTTCGCCTTAATAAGGGCGTCCATGGGAAGGGGTCCATTAAGTCCTTTGCCCTTAAGAGTCGGCGACGCAGGCGGGCAAGCGGCGGGTCCCAGGCGGGGCGCGCCCGGCGCGTCGCGCGTCCGTAACCAGGAAGGCCGCCGCTGGCGGACAGCTTGAGCATGGCGAAGACGGTCCTCATCGTCGAAGACAACGAGCTGAACATGCGCCTCTTCAACGACCTGTTGGAGGCGTTCGGCTACCGCGTGGTCAAGACGCGCGAGGGCCGCCAGGCGCTGCCGCTCGCCCGCGAGCACCGGCCCGACCTGATCGTCATGGACATCCAATTGCCGGAAGTGTCGGGGCTCGAAATCACCGAGCAATTGAAACAAGACCCCGACCTCAAAGGCATTCCCGTTCTCGCCGTCACCGCCTTCGCCATGCGCGGCGACGAGCAGCGCATCCGCGCCGGCGGCTGCGAGGCGTATTTGTCGAAGCCGATTTCTGTGACGACCTTTCTCGACGCGGTGAAGCGTCTCGCAGGCTGACGGAGGCGGCGTGAGCGCACGTGTCCTCATCGTTGACGATGTTCCCGCCAATCTTCGCCTGCTCGAGGCGAAGCTGAGCGCGGAGTATTACGACGTCATCAGCGCCGCGCGTGGCGAAGAGGCGATGCGCGCCGCGCGGCGCGACAAGCCCGATATCGTGCTCCTGGACGTGATGATGCCCGGCGTCGACGGCTTCGAGGTGTGCCGGCGCCTGAAGGACGATCCCGAAACCCGCGACATTCCCGTCATTCTCATCACCGCGCTGGACCGGCGCGAGCATCGCCTGAAAGGTCTCGAGGCGGGCGCGGAGGATTTTCTCACCAAGCCGATCGACGACGTGCAATTGCTGGCGCGCGTGCGCAATCTGGTGCGCCTGAAGATGGCCACAGACGAATTGCGCTCGCGCGAGGCGATGGGCGCGAAACTGGGTGTGATCGACTCTGGCCGGCGCGCGCAAATCCTCGCTGCACGCGCCGCGGCGCCGGCGACGATCCTGGTCGTCGACGACAACGCCCGTCAGGCCGCCGATATCATCTCGATGCTGCGCAGCGATCGCGCGGTGCGCTTCGACCAGGCGTCGGCAAGCGAGCTCGGCGCCCCGGACATGCTGATCGTCTCGCTGTTTTCCCGCGGTTTCGATGGGTTTCGCATCATCGGCAAGATGCGCTCGGTGGAGGCGACCAGGCACCTGCCCATCCTCGCAGTGGTCGACCCCGACGATCGCGACCGCTCGATCCGCGCGCTCGATCTCGGCGCCCATGACGTCATCCAGCGCCCGGTCGACGAGGATGAATTGAATGCGCGCGTGCGCTCGCTGGTGAAGCGCAAGCGCACCATGGAGGCGCTGCGCACGGTGATCGATCAGAGCATCGAGCTTGCGGTCACCGATCAGCTCACCGGCCTGTTCAATCGTCGTTTCCTGTTTTCGCAATTGTCCGCCTTGATGCGCCGCGCCGCGCATGGCGGCGCGCCGGTGTCGGTGCTGATGCTCGACATCGACCACTTCAAGAAAATCAACGACGCCTATGGCCACGACGCCGGCGACGACGTGCTGCGCGAGTTCGCCGCGCGCATGGCCTCCAATGTGCGCCCGGTCGATTTCGCCTGCCGCATGGGCGGCGAGGAATTCGCCATCGTGATGCCCGGCGCGTCGGGCGATGCGGCGTGCCTTGCAGGCGAGCGCATTCGCCGCCAGGTGGCGGCCGCGCCGTTCATTCTGAGCCGGCAGCGCGAAGGCCTCGACGTCACCGTCTCGATCGGCGTCGCCGCGCTCGATCCGCGCGACGAGGACGCCGAAGCGCTGATCAAGCGCGCCGACGAGGCGCTCTACGAAGCCAAACGCAGCGGCCGCAACCGCGTCGTCGGCCGCAGCCTCGCCGCCCGCGCGGTCTGACCCGGCGCCGCTGCGCGCTGGGGCGTTTTCGGTGATTGAAAGCACGCGTAAACATAGGCCCCGGGTCTTCCTTCGGTCGCCCGGGGCGATGAAGGCGCCATCACCCCGGACAGGCGCAGCCTGATCCGGGGTCCATGTTCTCCATAAAGCGCAAGCACATCCCTGGCTGGCCGGCACCGAGCGGCGAGGCGTTTTGGTTATTGCAAACGCGCGCACACATGGGCCCCGGGTCTCCCTCCGGTCGCCCGGGGCGATGGAGCCTCCATCACCCCGGACAGGCGCAGCCTGATCCGGGGTCCATGTTTTCAATGGGGAGCAAACACCTCCCCCGCTTGGTCCCGGCGAAACTTATCCGACACCCCTCGCCGTGCGCCTATAGTGCGCGCGTGATCGCCATCCTCTCCCGCACTGCGCTCGACGCGCTCTGGTCGCACGCGAAAGCGGCGCTGATCGATGCGATCGCGGCCTTGTTCGCGACGGAGCGGTTTCCGAAGCCCGGCTTGATGCTGCGCGCGCAGGC
>JANRIR010000022.1:0-20397 GCA_033764725.1 Hyphomonadaceae bacterium | reverse complement strand
AACGAAGCTTGGGAGCAGTTTTGCAAACCGAATTGCAAACCGTCCCGATTGGAACAGACGCGAACGAGAAAAACTGAGTAAAATCACGGCGTAGGAGTTTAGCTCAGCTGGTAGAGCATCGGTCTCCAAAACCGAGGGTCGGGGGTTCGAGTCCCTCCACTCCTGCCACGCGGCGCGGCTTCCTATCTGTTCTCCGCCTGCGCCCCATGGCGCGGATCGTTTCCGGCGAAGGCCGGGTTGGAGTTAAGGCACGAACATGACCACCGACGCCGCCGATCGCGAAGCCAGCGAGCCGAAACGAGGCAAGGGTCCGGGCGCCTTTCTGGGCGAAGTGCGCGCAGAGGCGCGCAAGGTCACCTGGGCGACGCGCCAGGAAGTGATCGTGTCGTCCATCATGGTCGCGATCATGGTGAGCGCCGCGGCGCTGTTTTTCTTCATCGTCGACGCCATCCTGCGCTGGGTGGTGGCGGCGCTTCTGGGCCTCAATTGACGCGCGCTGCGCAGGTTTGTGTGGGAGGACGGCGCCTTGGCCGCCAAGTGGTACATCGTTCACGCCTATTCGAACTTCGAGCAGAAGGTCGCCGAGGCGATCCGTGAGCAGGCGCAGCGCCAAGGCCTCGAAGACTGCTTCGAGGACATCCGCGTGCCGACAGAGGAAGTCGTCGAGATCGTGCGCAACAAGAAGGTGCTGCGTCAGCAGCGCCATTTCCCCGGCTATGTGCTGGTGAAGATGGACCTGACGGACGACGCCTATCACCTCGTCAAGAACACGCCGAAAGTCACGGGCTTTCTGGGCCAGGGCAACAAGCCCCAGGCCGTCAGCGAAAAGGAAGTGCAGCGCATCCTCGGCCAGGTCGAACAGGCCGCGCAATCGAAGCCGCGCCCGGTGATCAGCTTCGACATCGGCGAGCGCGTGCGCGTCGCCGACGGGCCGTTCCAGAGCTTCGAAGGGCTGGTGTCGGAAGTCGATGAGGAGCGTGGACGCTTGAAGGTGGCCGTGATGATCTTCGGCCGCGAGACGCCCGTCGATCTCGAATACGGCCAAGTCGAGAAGATGCGCTAAAGCGCGCGCGCCATGAAGCGCCAGCCCGCGTGCAAAGCCGGCGGCAGTTCTGCTTCAGGGTAGGCGGCGATGTCGCGAAAGCCCAAGGCCTCATAGACCCGGTGCGCCGCCGTCATGAACGGGCCGGTGTCCAGCGCCATGTGCGCGTAGCCGAAGCTTTGCGCATCCGCGATGAGCTTTCGCGCGATCTGCGCGCCCAATCCAGCGCCGCGATGCGACGGCTCGACATAGACGCGTTTCATTTCGCAACGATCAGCGCCGATGCGACGCAGACCGCCCATGCCGGCCACGGCGTCGCCGTCGCGTACGACATAGAACACGCCGTTGGGCGGCGTATGCGCGCACAGGCCTTCGAGCGCCGCGTCGGCGTACTCGGGGATCGGCGCGTCGAGCAGGTCAGGCAAGGAAACCTTGAAGCGCTGCGCTACGCCGTCGGCGACCCATCCGATATAGGCGATGTTCATCGCAAGCAGCGCATCGCGATCGCGCGGCAGCGCGGCCTGCGCGAAGTGCACGCTCATCGCGCGGGGCCGCCTGTCTCGAGATAGCGCACCGCGAACAAGACATGCGCGCGCACGCCCAGCGGCAGGACGCGCTCATTGACGTCGAACTGCGGAGAATGGTTCGGCGGCGAGGTTGCGGGATCGACGCCGTCCGCGCTGCCGCCGAGATGGGCGAACAGGCCGGGTATTTGTTGCTGAAAAACGGAAAAATCCTCCGAGACGGTGGTCGGCGCCCGTGCAGGATCGACATTGGCGGCGCCGGCCGCCTCGTGCATCGGCGCAATCGCCCAGGCCGCGAGCGCAGGATCGTTGTAGGTCAAGGGGCCGCTTTCGATGAAGGTCACCTCCGCCGTCGCGCCATAGCTCTGCGCCAGGTTCGCGATCGTATTCTCGATGCGGCGCATGATGGCCGTGCGCTGGCTTGCGTCGAAGGTGCGCAGCGTGCCGGTCAGCGTCGCCTCTTCGGGAATGATGTTGTAGCGCACGCCCGCGTTCACCGTGGCGATGGTCAGCACGGTCGGCGTGCGCGTTACGTCGACGGTGCGCGCCGCGACCGTGTTCAATTCCGACACGATGGCGCTCGACAGCGAAATCACATCGACGCCCTGCCACGGCCAGGCGCCATGCGTCTGCTTGCCGCGCAGCCGGATCTGGATCTGATCCGCCGCCGCCATGAAGCCTTCCGGCCGCCAAAAGATCGTGCCCGGCGCGCCCGGCACGACATGCAGGCCGAAAATCGCCTGCGGCGCAGGGTTCTGCAGCGCGCCTTCGGCGACCATGCGGCGCGCGCCGCCGGTTTCGCCGGCGGGCGGGCCTTCTTCCGCAGGTTGGAAAATGAACACCACGGTGCCGCGCAAGTGATTGCGCATGCCGGCGAGGACTTCGGCGGCGCCCATCAGCATGGCCGTGTGCGCGTCATGTCCGCAGGCGTGCGCGACGGGCGTCTGCTGGCCGTTGAACACGCCGACGGCGCGCGAGGCGAAGGGCAGGCCGGTCTGCTCCAGCACAGGCAGCGCATCCATGTCTGCGCGCAGCGCAACAACGGGACCGGGATGCGCGCCGCGCAACACGCCCACGACGCCCGTCGCGGCGACGCCCGTTCGCACCTCGAGCCCAAGCCGACGCAGATGCTGCGCAACGAGTCGCGCCGTGCGCGTTTCGCGGTTGCCGAGTTCGGGATTGGCGTGGATGTCGCGCCGCCAGGCGACGACGCGCGGCGTCACCGCTGTGATGCGCGCGTCGATGTCGGCGGCGGACGTCTGCGCGTGCGCGGAACCCGCGAACGCCAGGGCGGCGGCGAGCGCCAGGAGGATCGTGCGGAAGGGCATCTGTGTCTTTCTATGCGGAGCGTGCGGAGATGCAGGCGAGGAGGTCTTCGGCGGCCTGGGTCAACGTATCGTCGCGCGCGCCCATGATGACGATGCGGTCGCCGGCGCGCGCCAGCGTGAGCAGGCGGTCGATGCACGCCGTGCGGTCGGGCAGGGCGATGGCGGTTTTGCCCAAGGCGGCGATGTCGGCGGCGACGTCGCCGCTCGACACGCTGCGATCCGTGGTGCCGCCGAAATAGACCGGCTCCGTCATAAGCAGCACGTCATCGCCCGTCATGTGCGCGGCGAAGGTTTCCGCCAGCTCGCGCCGCATCAAGCGCAGGGGGCCAAAACCGTGCGGCTGGAACACAACCAGCAGGCGGCCCGGAAAGGCGTGCAGCGTGCGCAGGGTGGCGGCGATCTTGTCGGGATTGTGCGCGAAATCGTCGATCACGGTGACGCCATGCGCCGTGCCGATCACGTCAAGCCGGCGCTTGACGCCGGCGAAGCGCGCGAGCGCATCGGCGCACGCCGCAAGGTCGACGCCGCACGCGCGCGCAGCCGCAATCGCCGCGAGCGCGTTGGAGACATTGTGCAGGCCAGGCGTGTGCAGCCGTACGGCGACGCTGTCGCCGCCGCGCTCATGCACGACAAAGCGCGCGCCATCCTGCTCCAGCGCGACCTCGTCGGCGAACCAGCGCGCGCGGGGATCGTTTACGCTGTAGGAAAACAGATCGCTGACCTGGATGGCGCGCGCGAGGCGCGCTGCTTCGTCATTGTCGAGATTGACGACCGCGATCTTCCCCTTGGCCAGGAAATCGCCGAACAGCGCACGCAATTCGTCCATGCTCTTGTGGTCGAGTGCGATATTGTTCAACACCGCAACGGTTGGCGCATAGAGCGCGATGGAGCCGTCGCTCTCATCGACCTCCGCGACGAATGTCTCTCCGGCGCCGACGCGTGCGCTGGCGTAGGGTCCGTCGTCGCCGACGAAATTCTTCATCACTGCGCCGTTCATGATCGTGGGATCTCGCCCGGCGGCGTGCAGGATCCAGCCCGTCATCGCGGTCACGGTGGATTTGCCGCTCGTGCCCCCGATCGCCACGCCGACTTTGGCGGCGTTGAACAGCTCCGCGAGCAGGGTCGGCCGGCGCAGGATTTCCGCGCCGACCCGCTTGGCGGCGGCGAGATCGGGCACAGTGTCCTCCACCGCGCCGGACGCGACCACGATCTGCGCCGCGTCGGTCACGCCCGAGCCGTCCTGCGGGTGAAGCTGCACGCCGCGGGCGCGCAGATAGTCGAATTTCTCCGCCAGCCGCCCCTGATCCAGCGCCCGGTCCGAGCCCGCCACCGCATGGCCCTGCGCGCGCACGATCAGCGCCAGCGGCAGCATGCCCGATCCGCCGACGCCGCAGAAGAAATAGCGTTTTGTGGGACTCATCGCGCGAAGCTATGAGGGCGGGGGATGCGACGCAAGGAAGCCGCGCGATGATCACGATCGGCGTCATGGCGCCGGGCCGCACCCTCGATCCGACGGCGTCGGCGGCGGTGGAGAAGATCGCTGCGGCGCACTTCGCGGATGCGGTGCGCCTCGTCATTCACCCGCAATGCTTCCTGTCGCACGGCCATTTCGCCGGCGACGACGCCGCCCGGGTTGCGGCCTTCCTCGACCTGGCGAACGATCCTGCGATCGACGCGGTCTGGTTTGCGCGCGGCGGTTATGGGGCAGGTCGGGTGGCGTTGGCGGCTGCGGCGCACCTCGCGCCCGCGGCGTTGCGCAAGTCCTATCTCGGCTATTCCGACGCCGGTTTCCTGTTGGCCGCGCTCGATCGCGCCGGCGCCGCGGGCGTGGCGCACGGGCCGATGCCGGCCGACATCGCCCGAACCGGGGGCGAGGCGGCCGTGGCGCGCGCGCTCGCGTGGCTTGCCGGCGATGCGGCGGGGATCGATGCGGAGAGCGCGCAAGGTCCGATCGCCGCCTTCAACATGACTGTGCTGAGCCAAATGATCGGCACGCCGATTGCGCCGCGGCTTGCCGGGCGAATTCTGGCCCTGGAGGAGGTCGGCGAGCATCTCTACCGGATCGACCGCACGCTGTGCCACATCCTGAACGCGACGCCCGCCCTGGCGGGCCTGCGGCTTGGCCGTTGCAGCGACATCCCCGAAAACGACATCGATTTCGGCATGACGGCGCAAGAGATCGCCGCGGAGTGGTGCGTGCGCGTGGGCGTTCCGTTCCTCGGCGCCGCCGATATCGGCCATGACGCAGGCAATGCGATCATCCCGTTCCGGCGCTGATGCGCGTCGCCCGGCGGTTGTCGTGAGCGGTTTGTTAAGCGTCGTTTGTTATTCTAAACGCTATAGCCATAGGGATCGGCGTGATCATGATCGAGCGCCTCATTTATACGTCGCGGCCTGTCGATCCAGGATCGCTGGAGGCCGTCGTGGCTGCGGTGCGTCAGGCCGCCTTGTCGCACAACGCCGCCTGCCATGTGACGGGCGTGTTGGCCTATAATGCGTGCTGGTTTCTCCAAGCGCTCGAAGGCGCGCCGGACGACGTCGCCAGGACGTTTGCCGGCATCGCCGCCGATCGCCGCCATACGGGCGTCCAGGTCGTTTTCCGCGGCCCCGTCAGCGGCCGGATGTTTCCCGATTGGTCGATGGCGTTCGCCGCCCTGGACGACGCCGTCGATCTGGACGCGCTGGACGCGAGAGGCATGCTGCGGCTGTTGATCGACGCGGCGCAGAGCTGCGACGGGGTGCGCGCCATTCCCGGCTACGGGCCGGCGCCGGGCTTCGCCCGCGCTTAATCGGCGTCGCGCGGAAGCGGCCGGCTGAGGTCGAAGCGCACGGAAAAGCGTCGATTTGGACGCTGCAGGGTGTAGGTCAGGCTGCGCCCGGGATCGATGGCCAAGGTCCAGACATTGTCGACGGCGACGGCGCGGTCGTTCGCGAGGAATAACGCGCGCGACTCCGCGTCGGCGGGAAAGTCCTGCCGGGTTGGGGTTCCAGGCCCGTGGGCGTCGCCGCCATAATTCGTCAGGCGATCCGGCGTTCCGTCGGCGTGGCGGTGGTCATGCTTGAGCCGCAGGCCGTCCGCGGTGCGGGTGACGATCCAGGTGCGCGAGCGGTCCGCGCCGACGGCGAAGGGCAAGGCGATGCGGGTCGGCGTGCAGTCCTGCGCGTGCACCTCGAGCGTCTGGCCGGCGAAGGCCGCGTCCGCGGGGTCGCTGGTCGTCATCGTCCCCGCGAAACGCTGTCCGCACAGCGCGGCCAGGTGCGTGAAGAAGGCGTCGGCGGCTGGTTGCGCGGCAGGCGTCGCACAGCCGCCCAGCGCCAGGGTCGCCATGAGGGCGCGCGTCGGCGCACTCATGCGGAAACGCCCGTCGACAAGCGCTGAGCCCTCCTGTATACGCCGCCGCTTCCCGCGTGGGAGAGCGCCTGCAAGTCCATCAGGCGATCGCACCACGCTCCCCTCAGGCTGCACGGATTAGGTTCCTTGCGGCGCAAAGCGAGAGGCCAAAATGGCGAAGAAGGTCATGGGGCAGATCAAGCTCCAGGTGCCGGCGGGCGCTGCGAACCCGTCCCCCCCGATCGGGCCGGCGCTGGGTCAGCGCGGCTTGAACATCATGGAATTTTGCAAGGGCTTCAACGCCCGCACGCAGGACCTGGAGAAGGGCCAGCCCTGCCCGGTGATCATCACCTATTACCAGGACAAAAGCTTCGCCTTTGAAATCAAGACGCCGCCGGCGTCCTTCCTGTTGAAGAAGGCGGCGGGCCTGAAGCCGGGCAAGAAGCCGGGTTCGGGCTCGAAGAAGCCGGGCCTGGAGAAGGTCGGCAAGGTGACGATGGCGCAGTGCCGCCAGATCGCCGAAACCAAGATGAAGGATCTCAACGCCAACGATGTCGAGGCCGCGGCGCGTCAAGTCGCCGGCACCGCCCGCTCGATGGGCCTGGACGTGGTGGAGTAGACCGATGCCCAAACCCACCAAGCGCATGGCGAAATCCCACGCCGGGATTGACAGCCGCAAGCTTCACTCGCTCGACGAGGCGGTGAAGATCATCAAGGAGCGCGCCTCCGCCAAGTTCGATGAATCGATCGAAGTGGCGCTCAATCTGGGCGTCGATCCGAAATATCCCGATCAGCAGGTTCGCGGGGTCTGCAATCTGCCTCACGGCACCGGCAAGACGCTGCGCGTCGCCGTGTTCGCGAAGGACAAGAAGGCCGACGACGCGCGCGCCGCCGGCGCCGACATCGTCGGCGACCAGGATCTGTTCGAAACCATCAACAGCGGCAAGATCGACTTCGACCGCCTGATCGCCACGCCGGACATGATGACTCTCGTCGGCCGGCTCGGCAAAATCCTCGGTCCGCGCGGCCTCATGCCGAACCCCAAGGTCGGCACGGTGACGCCGGACGTCGCCAAGGCCGTGAAGGACGCCAAGGGCGGCGCCGTGGAATTCCGGGTCGAGAAGGCCGGGATCATCCATGCCGGCGTCGGCAAGGCGAGCTTCTCGGAGGAGCACCTGCGCAACAACATCCGCGCCTTCATCGATGCGGTCGCCAAGGCCAAGCCCTCGGGCGCCAAGGGCGTTTACATCAAGAAGGTGGCCGTCAGCTCAACGATGGGGCCAGGCGTGCGGGTGGATACCGGATCGGCGACAGCGGCGGCCTGAACGCTCGTTCGGCGGTGCGTTTGCGGCGCCGATGGTGTAGCCTCGGCCGATGAATGCGCCTGTCCGCCTTCGTATGACGCCGGAAGAGTTCGAGCCCTGGGAGACCCGCCAGGCCGTTAAGCACGAACTCGTCGGAGGCGAGGTGCGCGCCATGGCGGGCGCGCAGGTCCGGCACAACATGGTCTCCCGCAACGTGCTTGTAGCGTTGGCGAACGGATTGCGCGGCAGGCCGTGTCAGCCGTTCGGTTCGGACCTGCGCGTCGCGATCCCGAACGGGAATTATCGGTATCCGGACATCACCGTCGATTGCGGCAAGCCGCGCCCGGACGCGATGTATGCCGACAAGCCGACCGTCATGATCGAGGTTCTTTCGGAGGCGAACGACTGGTTCGACGTGCGCAGCCGGCTGGCGGACTATCAAAGCATTCCCACGGTGCGGCACATCGCCATTTTCTCGACGGAGGAGCTTCGCGCCGATCTGTGGACGCGCGGTTCCGACGGCTGGACGAACGCCGAAGCGTTCGATGTGGAGGGCGTGGTCGACTTCGCTGCGCTCGATATTCGGCTGGCGCTGAGCGAGGCCTATGAGGGCGCCTTCGACGAGTGACCAGCGCAACGGGACTGTAAGGCCAGGCGCTCAGTCGGCTTCAGCACCACGAGGTTCGGCGTCCGCTCCAGCGGCGCGCCAAGCCCGCGGCGATGACTGCATCGCCAAGGTCGCGCCCGTCCACGCTGACATAGGCCAATGTGCGTCCGTACCGGTCGAGACCGATCCGGCGGAGCGACACGGGTTTTCCCGCCACTGCCGCGCGCACGAAGGCGGTCGCCTCTGCGCCAGTCTGCCGCTCGGCCGCGCAGCGCGCCCGGTCTCCGGTTTCCGGAGCGTCGATGTTCGGCAGGCGGATGCGCTCCCCGCCGCCAATCACGGCCACTGTATCGCCGTCGATCGCGCGGACTCGAACGCCGGCTCGATCGTCGCGCGCGGCCACCGCCTGGGCGAAGCCCCGGTCGATGTTTGTGATGGCCGTCAGGCCTATCAGGGCGAGTGCGCCGAGCGCGACTGCCGCCGCAGCGTCGCGCCATCGGGCGAAGCCGCTGCTTCGTCGTCGCGAAGGCCGGGACTTTTGCGACGCCGAGCGCGCGTGATTGCCAAACGGGATGATCCGACTCATGCCGCAGGATTACAACCATAGGTAAATATACAACCAAGGAATGTGGTAAATGCTGTGCGCCGTGATGGCCGTAGCCAGGGTCAACACAAAATTCGTTAAGGGCGCTTGCGCGGCTGCGAGTCTCCGTGCATAAGCCGCGGTCCGGCGGTCCTTGCGGGCCGTCGATCCTGTCCAAGACTGTAGGCGCCTCGCCCTCAGCCCGCTCTTTTTTGCGCGGTCTGGAGCGGGGCTTAATCCGTTTCCCGGTTCGCCGCGAAGGGCCTGCATAGACAGAGCAGAGGGTTCGACGCATCGCGCGGCGTGGGCTTGCCCATGTCAGGCGACGCTTTGGCCGCGACGCCCTGGGACAGGCCGTGCACGCCGCACGCCGTTTCCAGGCATCGCCTTGGCCGGCGTGTGCGGCGCGCACGACCAGGGCGTCCGGAATAAGCCGGGCGCTCTCTTGTCGGAGAAAGAACCGCATATGGATCGTGCCGAAAAAGCCGAAGCGGTGGAAGTCCTCAGGGGCGTTTTCACCACGGCCGGCGTGGTGGTCGTGGGCCACTATTCCGGTCTCTCCGTTGCGGACCTGACAGCGCTGCGCGGCCGGCTTCGTCAAGCCGGCGCAGGGCTCAAAGTGGTGAAGAACCGGCTTGTGAAGATCGCGATCGACGGCACGGCGAAAGCCTCCGCGGCGCATCTGTTCACCGGGCCGGTGGCGATCGCCTATTCCGAGGACCCGGTCGCCGCGACGAAGGTCGCGGTCGCCTACGCCAAGGAGAAAGAGCAATTCGTCCTCAAGGGCGGCCTGCTCGGCGACGTCGTGCTCGACGAGAAGGGCGTGCAGGCCTTGGCCACGCTGCCTTCGCTCGACGAGCTTCGCGGCAAGATCGTCGGCCTCATCCAGGCGCCGGCGACCAAGCTTGCGGGCGTCATCCAGGCGCCGGCCGGCCAGCTTGCCCGGGTCATCAACGCTTACGCCCAGAAGGACGCCGCCTGACAGGCCGAAACGGCCTCACGCAGTCATCCGTCTTGCGACGCCTCGCAATCGAACCATCTAGAAGGATCATCCCATGTCGAAACTTGAAAAGATCGCCGACGATCTGTCGACGCTCACCGTTCTTGAAGCCGCCGAACTGGCGAAGCTTCTCGAAGAGAAGTGGGGCGTGACCGCCGCGGCGCCCGTCGCCGTCGCAGCCGCTCCGGCCGCCGGCGCAGCCCCGGCCGCCGCCGTGGAAGAGCAGACCGAGTTCACCGTCATGCTCGTCGCCGCCGGCGACAAGAAGATCGAAGTCATCAAGGAAGTGCGCGCGATCACCAATCTTGGCCTCAAGGAAGCCAAGGACCTGGTCGAAGGCGCGCCCAAGCCGGTGAAGGAAGCGGTCTCCAAGGCCGACGCCGAGAAGTTCAAGGCGCAGCTCGAAAAGGCTGGCGCCAAGGTCGAGCTGAAATAAGCCGAACCGAACGGACAAGGGCGGCGCCGCCTCGATGCGGCGCCGCTCCCCCTTTCCGCGCTGTGTGTGGCGCGGTCGATGCCGCCGTCCATCCGGGGCGGGATCGAATTTAAGCGCAGCGGGCCGCCGCCGCGCACCGGATGGAGGCGGCGATGGATGCGTCGCGCCGGTTGCTCTGCAGGCCGAGGAGCAGCCCAGGCGCGCGACGCAAGGGGAGAGCGATGGCTCTATCGTTCACTGGCAAGAAGCGCATTCGCAAGTCATTTGGGCAGATCGCCGAGGCAGGCGCGATGCCGAACCTCATCGAGGTCCAGAAAAGCTCCTACGATCAGTTTCTGCAGAAAGACATCCGCCCCGCCGACAGGCGCGAGGAGGGCATCGAGGCGGTGTTCCGCTCGGTGTTCCCGATCCGCGACTTCTCGGAGCGCGCGGTGCTGGAATACGTCTCCTACGAGTTCGAGGAGCCGAAATTCGACGTCGAGGAATGCCAGCAGCGCGACATGACATACGCCGCGCCGCTGAAGGTGAAGCTGCGCCTCATCGTGTTCGAAACCGATGAGGAGACCGGCGCGAAATCGGTCAAGGACATCAAGGAACAGGACGTCTATCTCGGCGACATTCCGCTGATGACCGACAAGGGCACGTTCGTCATCAACGGCACCGAGCGCGTCATCGTCTCGCAAATGCACCGCTCGCCCGGCGTGTTCTTCGACCACGACAAGGGCAAGACCCATTCGAGCGGCAAGCTGCTGTTCGCCGCGCGCGTGATTCCGTATCGCGGCTCGTGGCTCGATTTCGAGTTCGACGCGAAGGACATCCTGTTCGTCCGCATCGACCGCAAGCGCAAGCTGCCGGCGACGACGCTGCTCTATGCGCTCGGCATGGACAGCGAACAGATCCTCGGCACCTTCTACGACAAGGCGATCTATCGCCGGGCGCGCGACGGATGGACGACGCGCTATCGCGCCGAGCGCTGGCGCGGCGTGAAGCCGAACTTCGACCTTGTCGACGCCAAGACCAAGAAGGTCGTGGCGGAAGCGGGCAGGAAGATTTCCGCGCGCGCAGCCAACAAGCTCGTTGAAGACGGGCTCGTCGACATCCTGGTGCCGAGCGAGGACTTGATCGACCGTTTCGTCGGCGAAGACATCGTCAATCCCACGACGGGCGAGATCTACGCCGAAGCGGGCGCCAGCCTGACCGAACACCTGATCGCCTCGATGGTGGAAGCCGGCGTCGAGGAATTGCCGGTGCTCGACATCGATCATGTCAATGTCGGCCCGTACCTGCGCAACACGCTGACGGTGGACAAGAACGAGACGCGCGAACAGGCGCTGTTCGACATCTATCGCGTCATGCGTCCCGGCGAACCGCCGACGCTGGAGACCGGCGAGGCGCTGTTCCGCGGGCTGTTCTCCGACCAGGAGCGGTATGATCTCTCCGCCGTCGGCCGGGTGAAGATGAACATGCGTCTGGGCCTCGATACGCCCGACGACATGCGCACGCTGCGCCAGGACGACATCATCTCGGTGATGAAGACGCTGATCGATCTGCGCGATGGGCGCGGCGAGGTCGACGACATCGACAATCTCGGCAATCGCCGCGTGCGTTCGGTCGGCGAGCTGATGGAGAACCAGTACCGCATCGGTCTGTTGCGCATGGAGCGCGCGATCAAAGAGCGGATGTCGTCCGTCGATATTGAGACGGTGATGCCGCACGACTTGATCAACGCCAAGCCGGCGGCGGCGGCGGTGCGCGAATTCTTCGGCTCTTCGCAGCTGTCGCAGTTCATGGACCAGACCAATCCGCTGTCGGAGATCACCCACAAGCGCCGCCTCTCGGCGCTCGGCCCGGGCGGTCTCACGCGCGAACGCGCCGGCTTCGAAGTGCGCGACGTGCACTTGACGCATTACGGCCGCATTTGCCCCATCGAGACGCCGGAAGGGCCCAATATCGGCCTGATCAATTCGCTTGCGACGCATGCGCGCGTGAACAAGTACGGCTTCATCGAAAGCCCGTACAAGAAGGTCGTCGACGGCAAGCCGACGGACGAGATCATCTATCTGTCGGCGATGGAGGAGGCCAAGCACAAGATCGCGCAGGCCAACGCCACGCTCGACGCCAAGGGCAAGCTGGCCGACGAATTCGTGCAAGCGCGGGTGAATGGCGAAGCCACGGTCGTGCCGCGCGACGAGATCGATCTGATCGACGTCTCGCCCAAGCAGGTCGTGTCCGTCGCCGCGGCGCTCATTCCGTTCCTTGAGAACGATGACGCCAATCGGGCGCTGATGGGCTCGAACATGCAGCGTCAGGCCGTGCCGCTGCTGCGCGCGGATTCCCCGCTCGTGGGCACTGGCATGGAAAGCGTGGTCGCGCGGGATTCCGGCGCGACGATCACGGCGCGCCGCACCGGCGTCGTCGAGCAGGTCGACAGCCAGCGGATCGTCGTACGCGCCACAGAAGAGCGCGACCCGACCAAGCCGGGCGTCGACATCTATCGTCTGTTGAAGTTCCAGCGGTCGAACCAGAACACCTGCATCACGCAGCGGCCGATCGTGAAGGTGGGCGATGCGGTGCACGAAGGCGACATCATCGCCGATGGCCCGTCGACCGACCTTGGCGAGCTGGCGCTGGGGCGCAACGTGCTCGTCGCGTTCATGCCCTGGAACGGCTACAATTTCGAAGACTCGATCCTGATCAGCGAGCGCATCGTCCGCGACGACGTGTTCACCTCGATCCATATCGAGGAATTCGAAGTCGCCGCCCGCGACACCAAGCTTGGTCCTGAAGAAATCACGCGCGACATCCCGAACGTCGGCGAAGAGGCGCTGCGCAATCTGGATGAAGCCGGCATCGTCGCCATCGGCGCCGAAGTCGAAGCGGGCGACATCCTTGTCGGCAAGGTCACGCCGAAGGGCGAAAGCCCGATGACGCCGGAAGAAAAACTTCTGCGCGCCATCTTCGGCGAGAAGGCGTCGGACGTGCGCGACACGTCCCTGCGCCTGCCGCCCGGTGTGCAGGGCACGATCGTGGAAGTGCGCGTGTTCAATCGCCACGGCGTCGACAAGGATCAGCGCGCGATGCAGATCGAGCGCGAAGAGATCGAGCGTCTCGCCAAGGACCGCGACGACGAGCTTGCGATCCTGGAGCGCAACATCTTCGGCCGCCTGCGCGAGATCATGGTCGGCAAGCAGGCCGCTTCCGGCCCTAAGGGGTTCAAGAAGGGCGCGGTCACCGAGGAGATGCTTGCGGGCTTCTCGAAAGGACAATGGTGGCAGATCGGCCTGACCGACGACGCCGCCATGAACGAGATCGAGGGCCTCAAGAAGCAGTACGACGAAGCCAAGAAGCGGCTCGATGCGCGCTTCAACGACAAGGTCGACAAGCTGCAGCGCGGCGATGAATTGCCGCCGGGCGTGATGAAGGTCGTCAAGGTGTTCGTTGCGGTGAAGCGCAAGCTTCAACCGGGCGACAAGATGGCCGGCCGTCACGGCAACAAGGGCGTCATCTCCAAGATCGTGCCAATCGAGGACATGCCGTTCCTGGAAGACGGCACGCAGGTCGACATCGTGCTCAATCCGCTCGGCGTGCCGAGCCGGATGAATGTCGGCCAGATCCTGGAGACCCATCTGGGTTGGGCGTGCGCGGGCCTGGGCCGCCAGGTGCGCGACGCGCTGGAGGCTTACGAGCGCGGCGTCGACAAGAAGGGCCTCGCAAAGAAGCTTTCGGAAGTCTACGGCAAGGGCCAGCCCCTGCCGAGCGATGAAGGCGAACTCAAGGAACTCGCGCACAATATCGCGCGCGGGGTTCCGATCGCGACGCCGGTGTTCGACGGCGCCAAGGACGCCGACATTCGCGCCATGCTCAAGCAGGCGGGATTGGCTGAAACTGGGCAGGTGCAGCTCTATGACGGGCTGACGGGCGAGCCGTTCAAGCGGCCGGTCACCGTCGGCTACATCTACATGCTGAAGCTGCATCACCTGGTGGACGACAAGATCCACGCGCGCTCGATCGGGCCGTACTCGCTGGTCACGCAGCAACCGCTCGGCGGCAAGGCGCAATTCGGCGGCCAACGCTTCGGCGAAATGGAGGTCTGGGCGCTGGAGGCCTATGGCGCGGCCTACACGCTGCAGGAGATGCTGACGGTGAAGTCCGACGACGTGGCGGGCCGCACGAAAGTCTATGAGGCGATCGTGCGCGGCGACGACACGTTCGAAGCAGGCATTCCGGAAAGCTTCAACGTGCTCGTGAAGGAGATGCGCTCGCTCAGCCTCAATGTCGATCTTGCCGACGGCAAGGCGGCGCAGGAGGCGGCCGAGTGACGGCGTCCGCGTAATGGCTGCTCCCGGCTGCGCGCAGCGCACCGGGGGCGCCTGCGGACGGTCCATCCGGGCGGTCCAAGAGTTCCACGCTGATCCCGAGCGCAGGCCGCGCGCCCGCTCTGGATGACGGAAGGCGAAACAGATGAACGCGATGAACCAAGACCTGATGAACGTGTTCGGCCAACAGCCTGTTGCGCCGGCCTTCGATCAAATTCGCATCTCGATCGCCAGCCCCGATCAGATCCGCTCCTGGTCGTATGGCGAGATTAAGAAGCCCGAGACGATCAATTACCGGACGTTCAAGCCGGAACGCGACGGGCTGTTCTGCGCCCGCATCTTCGGGCCGATCAAGGATTACGAGTGCTTGTGCGGCAAGTACAAGCGGATGAAGTACAAGGACATCATCTGCGAAAAGTGCGGCGTGCAGGTGACGCTGCAGCGCGTGCGGCGCGAGCGCATGGGCCATATCGAACTCGCTGCGCCTGTCGCGCACATTTGGTTTCTGAAGTCGCTGCCCTCGCGCATCGGCTTGATGCTCGACATGCCGCTGAAGGACATCGAGCGCGTCCTTTATTTCGAATCCTATGTCGTCATCGAGCCCGGCCTCACACCGATGAAGGCGAAGGAATTGCTCACCGAAGAGCAATACCTCGATGCGCAGGATCAATATGGCGAAGACAGCTTCACCGCTCTGATCGGCGCCGAAGCGATCCGCGAATTGCTGCTGCAGCTCGATCTCGAGAAGGAAGCTGAAAATCTCCGCAAGGAGATCGCGGAAGCCACCAGCGAACTGAAGCCGAGGAAGCTCGCTAAGCGCTTGAAGCTCGTCGAGGCCTTCGTGCGTTCGGGCAACCGGCCGGAATGGATGATCCTCACCGTGGTGCCGGTCATTCCGCCGGAGCTGCGCCCGCTTGTGCCGCTCGACGGCGGCCGGTTCGCGACATCCGATCTCAACGACCTCTATCGCCGCGTGATCAATCGCAACAACCGGTTGAAGCGGCTGATGGAACTGCGCGCGCCCGACATCATCATCCGCAACGAAAAGCGGATGCTGCAGGAAGCGGTGGACGCGCTGTTCGACAATGGCCGGCGCGGCCGCGTCATCACCGGCGCCAACAAGCGTCCGTTGAAATCGCTCGCCGACATGCTCAAGGGCAAGCAGGGCCGGTTCCGCCAGAACCTGCTCGGCAAGCGCGTCGATTATTCCGG
Organism: Hyphomonadaceae bacterium; assembly: GCA_033764725.1. Classification (GTDB taxonomy): domain Bacteria; phylum Pseudomonadota; class Alphaproteobacteria; order Caulobacterales; family Aquidulcibacteraceae; genus RI-43. The sequence continues at coordinate 4,714 of JANRIR010000022.1, read as the reverse complement.
CCGCTCGGTGATCGTGGTCGGCCCCGATCTCAAGCTGCACCAGTGCGGCCTGCCGAAGAAGATGGCGCTCGAACTGTTCAAGCCGTTCATCTATGCGCGGCTCGACGTGAAGGGCATTTCCACCACGGTGAAACAATCCCGGCGTATGGTCGAGAAGGAGCGCCCCGAAGTCTGGGACGTTCTGGAAGAGGTCATCCGCGAGCACCCGGTCATGCTCAATCGGGCGCCGACGCTGCACCGGCTCGGCATCCAGGCGTTCGAGCCCAAGCTGATCGAAGGCAAGGCGATCCAGCTTCACCCGCTGGTGTGCGCGGCCTTCAACGCCGACTTCGACGGCGACCAGATGGCGGTACACGTGCCGCTGTCGCTTGAGGCGCAGCTTGAGGCGCGCGTGCTCATGATGAGCACGAACAACATCCTGTCGCCTGCGAACGGCCGTCCCATCATCGTGCCGAGCCAGGACATCGTGCTCGGCCTCTATTATCTTTCGATCGTCAAGGACGGCGAGCCCGGCGAGGGCAAGCTGTTCGCCGATATGGGTGAAATCGAGAGCGCGCTGGCTGCGGGCGTCGTGTCGCTGCACGCCAAGATCAAGGCGCGCTTCGAATACATGGACGAGAACCGGAAGCTTGTCCGCAAGACGATCGACACCACGCCTGGCCGGATGAAGATCGCGGAGCTTCTGCCGAAGGATCCGAAGATCGGCTATTCGGTCGTCGATGCGCTGATGACGAAGAAGCAGATCGGCGAGCTGATCGACGTCGTCTATCGCCATTGCGGCCAGAAGGCGACGGTGATCTTCGCCGATCACATCATGCAGCTGGGCTTCCGCGAAGCGTGCAAGGCCGGCATCTCCTTCGGCATGAGCGACATGGTCGTGCCGAAGGCGAAGGCCGCGCTCGTCGAGGAAACGCGCCAGCGTTCCGCGGAATACGAGCAGCAATACGCCGACGGCCTGATCACCAAGGGCGAGAAGTACAACAAGGTCGTCGACGCCTGGTCGAAGTGCACCGACAAGGTCGCCGACGCCATGATGGAGGAAGCGTCAAAGCCGCAAAAGGTCGACGGTCGCACCGGCGAATGGAACTCCATCTACATGATGGCCCACTCCGGCGCGCGTGGTTCGAAGAACCAGATGAAGCAGCTCGCGGGCATGCGCGGCCTGATGGCCAAGCCCGACGGCTCGATCATCGAGACGCCGATCATCTCCAACTTCAAGGAAGGATTGTCGGTTCTCGAATACTTCAACTCGACCCACGGCGCGCGCAAAGGCCTCGCCGACACGGCGCTCAAGACGGCCAATTCCGGCTATCTGACGCGCCGCCTCGTCGACGTCGCGCAGGACTGCATCATCACCGAGGAAGATTGCGGCACCAATGGCGGCATCGATATGACCGCCGTCATCGAAGGGTCTGAAATCATCGTGTCGCTCGGCACGCGGATCCTCGGCCGCACCGCCGCAACCGACATCGTCGAGCCCGGCACGGGCGAGGTGGTGGCGCCGGCGGGCGCTTATCTGGACGAGGATCTCGTCGCCGCGGTCGAAGCGGCGGGCGTGCAATCGGTCAAGGTGCGGTCGGTGCTCACCTGCGATGCGCGCTCCGGCGTCTGCGGCGCCTGCTATGGGCGCGATCTGGCGCGCGGAACGCCGGTGAATGTCGGCGAAGCGGTCGGCGTGATCGCGGCGCAATCGATCGGCGAGCCGGGCACGCAGCTGACCATGCGCACCTTCCACATCGGCGGGGCGGCGCAAGTCGCCGACCAGTCGCAGATGGAGAGCGCGCACGAAGGCGTCATTCGTCTCGTCAACCGCAACACCGTGAAGAGCGCGCAGGGCGATCTCATCGCCATGAGCCGCAACATGCAGGTGCTGATCGTCGATGCGGACGGCAAAGAGCGGCAAAGCTTCAAGCTGCCGTTCGGCGCAAAGCTCAAGGTCGACGAAGGCGCAAGCGTCAAGCGCGGCGATCGCGTCGCCGATTGGGATCCGTATTCCACGCCGATCATCACCGAAGTGGGCGGGCGCGTGCGTTTCGAGGATGTGATCGACGGGGTCTCGGCGCGCGACGAGTTCGACGAGGAAACCGGCATCTCGTCCAAGGTCGTGATCGATTGGCGCTCGACGGCCAAGGGCTCGGAGTTGCGCCCCGCCATCGTGCTCATCGATGCGAAGAAGGATGCGCCGGTGAAGTTGTCGAACGGTCAGGAGGCGCGTTACCTCTTGCCGGTCGGCGCCATTCTGTCGGTCGTCGACGGCGACGAGGCGACGCCTGGCCAAGACCTGGCGCGCATCACCACCGGCGGCGCCAAGACGCGCGACATCACCGGCGGTCTGCCGCGCGTCGCCGAATTGTTCGAGGCGCGCCGGCCGAAGGATCACGCCATCATCGCGGAAATCGATGGGCGCGTGGAGTTCGGCAAGGACTATAAGAACAAGCGCCGCCTGAAGATCGTTCCCGACGACGAGTCGATCGAGCCGATCGAATACATGATCCCGAAAGGCAAGCACCTCGCGGTGCAGGAAGGCGATCGGGTCGTGAAGGGCGATTATCTGCTCGACGGCAATCCGGCGCCGCAGGACATCCTGTCGGTGCTCGGCGTCGAGGCGCTGGCGAACTATCTCGTGGAGGAGATCCAGAAGGTCTATCGCCTGCAAGGCGTGCCGATCAACGACAAGCACATCGAGGTGATCGTTCGCCAGATGCTGCAGAAGGTCGAGGTCATGGATGGCGGCGACACCGAGTTCCTGAAGGGCGAAGCGGTCGACGTGCTCGATCTCGAGGACGAAAACCGCCGCGTGAGCGAACTTGGCCTGAAGCCCGCCACCGCGCAGCCGATGCTGCTCGGCATCACCAAGGCGTCGCTGCAGACACGCTCGTTCATCTCGGCCGCGTCCTTCCAGGAAACCACGCGCGTGCTGACGGAGGCTGCGTCCTACGGCAAAGTCGACACGCTCGAGGGTCTCAAGGAGAACGTCATCGTCGGCCGGCTCATTCCCGCCGGCACTGGCGGTCAATTGCGTCGCTACCAGCGCATCGCCGAGGAGCGCGACGCCAAACTCGCCCTTGAGAACGCCGATACGGCCGCCGAATAGGCGCTTCAGGCAGGTGACCAAGGAAAGCCCCGGCGCGATCGCGTCGGGGCTTTTTCGTCGGCGCAAACCTGTCTTGAAGTTCGCTCGACGCCGTCGCCTTGCGCGTGTTTGATGCGCGCAAAAGGAGGGGGCGATGTTTGACCGTGGAGACTTGATCGCAACCGGCATTGCGATCTTTTCGGTGGTATGGGCGATCAGCACGTTCCTGGCGACGCGGCGCGACGCGCGCGAGCGCACGGCGTTTTCGCTTCACGAATTCTACAACAAGTCGGAAATGGTCAGCGCGCGCGCCCGCGCCTGGGATTTCGTGTCGAGCCGGTCCCGTGAGCGCCCGGTGCGCTACTCCGCTTGGTGGGCCGATCCCGATCCCACGTGCCAAAGCGGGCTCAACGATCTCGAGCAGGTGCTCGCCTTCTGGCACCGGGTCTATGCGGCGGATCTGGAGGGCAAGCTCGACCGACCCGCGTCACGCCGGCTCCTCGGCTATTATTTCGCCCATTGGCGGGCGAAGCTGCGCCCGCTTGCGGAAGACACGCGCGACCACGACGCCGATTTCGAATCCGCGCTCGAGACCTTTCTCGACAAGCGCCTGAACTGGCTCGCACGTGGCGCGCGAATCGCAGAGCCGAATACGGACGGCGGCGGGTTGGCCTAAAGCCCCTGTCGGTCAATCAAAGATGTCCGTCAATCGAAGATGTCGAAAATGTCGAAGCGCTTTTTCTTACGGTAATAGCCCGTGCGCGGGTCGTAATAGCCGCCTTCGCCGCGCTCGCCATATTCGCCCCGCTCGCCGTACTCGCCGCGTTCGCCATAACCGTGCTGGGGATAAGGCTGTTGCGGCGGGTATGGCGCCTGCTGTTGCGGCGGGTAGGGCTGTTGGGGCGCCGCGGGGCGCGGCGGCGGGGCGGCGGCTGCACTAGAGGCGGCGTCTTCGGCGTCGGCCGCGCGCACGACGGCCAGGAGCTTTTCCAGCTCGCCGCGATCGAGCCATACGCCGCGGCACTTGGTGCACACGTCGATTTCCACCCCGTCGCGCTGGACGGTCTTCATCGGCGCCATTTCCTCGCACGGGCAGGTGACCAAAGGCATCGGGCTCTCCTTACGCTCAAAGGGGGAGTTGGCGAGCCTTGCGCGGGATGCAAGTCGCAGCTTCGTGATCGCGCGCTTTGCGCGGGGTGGGGGCGCTTGCTAAGACGCCGGCCAGCAGAGGGCGCGCCGGTGGGCATTTTCAAAAGTCGCTTAACGCCGCTCGCGCTGCTGATCGCGGCGGCGACGCTGCTTGCTGGGGTGTTCCTGCGCCCGTTGTGGCGGGACGAGTACTGGGCGCTCTACTTCTCGGGCGCGGAGCTGTCGCTCGCGGACGCCATCAGCCTGCGCATGGTGCGCGACGTCCATCCGCCCTTCTACTTTACGCTGCTGCACTTCTGGCGTGCGGTGACCGACGCGGAAATCTGGGCGCGCGTGTTCAACCTCGTGGCCCTTCCGCTGGCGGCCGCCGCCGTGTGGGCGCTCGGACGGGCGCGGCGAGACGAGACGCTGCTGTTTCTGTTTTTGTGCGCCGGCTCCTATTGGGTGATCTATTTCGGCGTCGAAGTGCGCATGTACGCGCTCGTGTTCGGC
>JANRIR010000010.1:0-23347 GCA_033764725.1 Hyphomonadaceae bacterium | reverse complement strand
CGCGCCGCAGTGCGGGCAGACCGGGCCTTCGGGCCAAAGAAGCTTTTCCAGGTGCTCCCGGGCGGCTTCGTCGTCGGTGTAAATCGCGTCCATGGGCCCAATCTAGGGATTGGGTCTTGGTACGTCAAGTGCATAATTAGGATTTTTGTCCTACATCCGGCAAAAATCGCTTAGCCTCGTCTTCAGCGCGATCCCCGCGCGAGGAGGTTGAGGATGTTCGCTCGAACCCGAAGAGCGTTGGACGAGGCGTCGGCGCGGTTCGCCTTGGAGCTCGCGTCATACGCCCTCGGGGTGACGCCGGAGGCCGCCCCGGCGCCCGGTCAACGCGGGCCCGCGCAGGTGGCGTTCGCCCGCCAGGTGGCGATGTATCTGTGTCATGTGGCGCTGGGCATGAGCCTGGCGCGCACGGCGGAGGCGTTCAGCCGCGACCGCTCGACCGTGGCGCACGCCTGCCATGTGCTCGAGGATCGCCGCGAGGACGAGGCCTTCGATGCCTGGCTCAGCGCGCTGGAGGAGACGTTGCGGATAGCGCCGTCTCCGCAGGCATTGGTTCAGCAGCGCGGGGCGGCGTGAACGCGGCCGCATCGACGCGCGCGGCGCGGGTGCTCTCGCGCCTGTCGTCCGAGGACGGCGTGGTCGCGCCGACGCGCGGCGCTGGGGCTTATGGTTTTTATCCGAACGGCGATCGCCGCCGCCGCCCGATCGGCAAGGCGTCCGCCGCCGAAATCGCTGCGCTGCTGGCGGAGGGCGCCCTGGAGCGCGTCGGGCCCGATGCGTTCCGGATCACGCCTGCCGGCCGCAAGCGCGCCGCCCGCGCCGCGCATCCGGGCGCTGACGCCTTCCTTGCGCAGCATGCGCCGGTCGTGGCGCGCAGCGTGGTCGACGGTGAGGGCGATGTGCGCCTCGCCGCCGGGCTCGATCCGCGCGGCCCCGCGGCGCGGTTGGCGCGCTGGCGCGACGGCGCAGGCGCGGCCTTTTTCACACCGGCCGAGATCGCCGCCGCGCAACGCCTGCGGGCGGATTGGGAGCAGGGCCAGATCGGCCTGACGCCCGCCGCCGATTGGCGCGCGCCGCCGCGCGGGTCGGCGGCGCGCGGCGCCGGCGGACGCGAAGGCGCGCTGGCGATCGGGCTCGATGCGCGCGCCCGCGTGGCGCAGGCGTTGGCCGCGCTCGCCCCACCCCTGCGGGCGGTGGCGACCGCCGCCGTGCTGGAAGACCGCGCCATCGCCGAGATCGAGCGCGCGCAACGCTGGCCGGCGCGTTCCGCCAAGGTCGCGCTCAAGCTCGCCTTGGCGCAATTGGCCGGCGCCTAAAGCGCTGCACGCGCATCGGCCTGGATGCGCCTGAGCAGCGAGGCCATGCCGTTGGCGCGCTGCGCGGTGAGCGCTTCGCCGAGGCCGAGGCGCTGGAAAATCGCGTGCGGATCGGCGGCGAGGATTTCCGCCGGCGTGCGGTCGGAGAACAGCTTCAGCGCCAGCGCCACCAGGCCGCGCACGATATGCGCGTCGGAATCGCCGCGAAACTGCAGCCGCCCATCGATCACATCGCTGACCAGCCAGACCTGGCTGGCGCAGCCGCGCACACGGTTGGCTTCCGTGCGCAGCGCCTCCGGCAAAGGCGCCAGCGCGCGGCCTAGATCGAGGACGTAGCCGTAGCGCTCCTCCCAATCGGAAAAGAGCGCGAAATCGGCCGCGAGCGCGTCGGCGGTCTTGGAGATGCCGGTTTCTGTACTGTTGGCCATCGCCCGCAGATGCGCCTGCCCGCGCCCGCAGGCAAGGCTGGGCGCTTGCGGCTCAGCGGCCCGGAACGGTCGCTGGCAACGCGCTCGCCGCGGAGGCGTCAGGCATGGCCACGCCGCTGACGCACGAGCCGACGTCGCGGATCGCGTGCTGGCTCAGGCAGAAAGCGTTTTCATAGCGGAAGCGTGCGGCCGACATGCATTGATAGAGCTGCAGATGCGCCATCTCGATGCAATCGCGCGAACGCGGCTCGTCGAGCAATTGCGTGACCTGGGTGCTGCGGTCGCCTGCAGCGTCCAGCGCCATCATGCCGGCGATGGTGGTCATGCGGTTGAGCGCCTCCTGGCGCTCCGGCTTGATCCGCCATTGGAACGATACCGGCGCCGCCACTTCGCGCACCACCGGCGCGCCCGGGCGCACCGCATCCCAGAAGCGCTGGCCGCCGAACGCGGATGCGTCGCTGACCGTCACCGCCGCGGCGCCCTGCGGCACGCGTCCCGACAGCGCGGCGAACTGCGCCCCTGCCGTGCCGGCGGCGGTCAGCCCGCGCACGCGCTGCACGCGCTGGGCCTGCTGCGGCGCGACCGTGTTGGCCCAACGCTGACGTTGCAGCGAATAGGCGAGCTCCTGGTAGCGGTCGGCGACGGCGACGATGCGCTGTCCGTCGGCGGCGGCGTTGTTGAGCAGCATGCGCGTGGCGGCGTCGCCGCCCGGCAAAAGACGCGCATAGCCGGTGTCGATCTGCATGCCGCGCAGCACCGCCTCGCGCCCGTAATAGGCCGCGGCCTGGCGCACGCCGGCCACGAATTCCGGCGATTGCGCCGCCGTCAGCGCGCCATAGGCGATCCAGCCGCGCGACAGCGCGTCGCGATTGTGGCGCGAGGCGCGGTCGATCACCGCTTCGAGGTCATTGGCGCTGCCGACGCGCAGGGTGCGCAGCTCGGTCATGTCGTCCTGGTACAGCGCGTAGGCCTGAAGCGCGGTTTCGATCGGCGCGCCGGGAACTGCCGGGGCCGGGCCCGCAGGGGCCGCGGTCGGGCTGGCGACAGGGCCTGCATTCTGGGCGCTGGCGACGCCGACAAGGACCATCACGGCGGTGGTGGTGACGACCGCAAGACTCCGCATGCGAAGCTCCTGTTGGATTGGCGCACGCGCCGGGCGAGGCGGCTTGCCTCTCGATTCAGCGCGGCCAGGATCGCCCCCCAGGCGTTAAGATGCTTTTACTCGCGGGCGACCTTCCGGTGTCAACACAAGATGCAGTAACCGGCGCGCAACACCGCGCAGCGGCCGTGCGCGCCGCGATGCTTCTGTGGCTGGCGGCGTGCGCTGCGTTCCTCTTCGCCGCCAGCGTCCCCGCCGCTGAAATCGCCCTCGCAGCGCCGTTGAGCGCGGTGCTGGCTGCGCCAGCGGCGGCCACCTGGGCGCTGGCCGGCCGGCTTGGCGCGCTGCCGGTGCGCTGGGCGCTCGTCGGCGGATGGGTCCTGGCGGCGACGGCGTTCGCGGCGTTGAGCGGCGGGGCGTTGGGGCCGGGGGCGGTCATGTTCGCCTTGGCCCCGGCCGTGATGGCGCGTGCGGCGCCGGGATGGCCGACGGTCGGCGCTGCGGCGCTGGCGTTGGCCGGCGCGGTCGCGGCGGAAGCCTTAAGTGCGCCTGCGGCGCTCGGCGCGGCGCCGGCAGTCATAACGCTGGGCGCGGTGTGCGCGCTCGCTGCGCTGGCTGCGCGCGCGCCTGCGCCGGCGCGGGTTCAAACGCCCGCGCCCGATCGCGTCGCCATCGCCGCGCATGAATTGCGCACGCCGCTGACCCACGTCATCGGCTTCGCCGACATGATGAAGGCGCAAGTGTTCGGTCCGCTTGCGCCGCGCTATCTCGATTATGCCGGCCTGATCCGCGACAGCGGCGCCGACATGCTCGAAACGCTCAACGCCATCCTCGATTTGTCGCGGCTACATGCGGGCGATTATGCGCTCCACAAAGAGCGCTTCGACATCGCCGCCGAGGCGCGCCATGCCGCCGCCGAAGCGGAAGGCGGCGCCGCCCCGCGCCATATCGCCGTGCGCTGCGATGCGCCAGACGGTTCCGTCGACGCGCTCGCCGACCGCATCGCGGTGCGGCGCATCCTGGCCAACCTGATCGGCAACGCGATCAAGTTCACGCCGGCGGGCGGGCGCGTCACCGTGCGGGTGCGAAGGCTCGCGCAGGGCGCGGCGATCGAGGTCGAAGACAGCGGCCCCGGCATTCCCCTCGCGGCGCGGGCGCGGGTGCGCGAGGCGTTCGCGCAGACCGATTTGGGCCGCGCCGCAGGCGGATCCGGGCTTGGTTTGGCGCTGGTGCAGGCGCTGGCCGAGGCGCATGGCGGCGCGCTCGACATCGGCGATGCGCCGGGCGGCGGCGCCTTGGTGCGGGTCAGACTTCCCGCAGGCTAGCGGCCGGCGTCCAGGAACGCGATCGCGGCGCGCAGATCGCCCGCCTCGATCAGCACGCGCTGCGCGTTGGGGCCGTCGCCGATCTCGATCACGGCGGCTTCGCGCGGATCGAGCCGGGCGATTGCGGCGAGCGCTTCACGCGGGAACGTAAAGACGGCCTGGCGCGCAGCGCCGCGGCCTTCCAGCGCGCGGGCGCTGGCGAAGAAGCTCAACCGGGCCTGGGGCGGCGGCGCTCCCGCCGCAAGCCCTTGGGCCAGCCGCCCGGGCGCATCGAGGAAGCCTGCATCGGCGCGCTCAGGATCGCGCACAAGGACACGCGCGGCGGCCGGCGCGTCGTGGGGCGCGGGCGCGAGCAGCGTGACGGCGTCCTGATCCCAGCGCGGGCCGACGCGCACGCCGAAGGTGGCGGCGTCCGCCGCTTGCGCCAGCCGCCAGCCGCCGGGCGCCGGTTCGCGGCGCGCGATCCAGCCGCGGGCGGCGCCGGGAAAGGTCATGGCGGGCAAGCGGGCCCAGCCGGCGAACGCGGCGCGCGCCTGGTCGGCGGCGGCGCGCGTGCGCGGATCGGCGCAGCTGCGCGCCTGGGCCGCCGCGACCGCAGCAGCCTCGAGCACGTCAAGCCGCTGCGCCGTCCAGCCGGCGCGGACCAGCGCGCCGCGCGATTGCAGCGCCGAGGCGGTCAGCGCGGCGCGGATGTCGGGCGTCAACAGGGCGCAGGCGGCGTCGGCCGCCAACAGGCCGCGCCGCTCGACATAGGTCGCGCGCGCATCGCCCGCCTCGACCGCGGCGGCGCCGGCCGGCAGCGCGCTCATGGCGAGCGCCAGGATCAGCGGTTTGAGCATGCCCATGTCTTAACGCCGCGAAGCTTGCGCGAGCGTGAATGCGGGCCGACGATCCCGCCATGGAGCTGAAAACGGATCTGTGGGCGGCCGCGCTCATTCGGCGCGCCGAGATCGGCGGCGCGTTCGCCGGCGTCGTGCGCAAGGGCGACCGCGACGCCGGCGCGGCGCTGGTCAAAGTCGCCACGCTCGACGGCAAGGCGCGGCTCTACACGCCCGCCCGCAACGGCGAGGGCGAACGCGTCTGGCTCGACATGTCGGCCGGCGCGCTCGGCGTGGAGGAGCGCGCGATCGACGCCGAGATCGCCAAGCGCGTCGCCCGCGACCCCGATCTCTGGGTCATCGAAATCGAAGACCGCGCCGGGCGGACATTTTTGACCGAACCGATTGAAGCGCGCTGATCCGGCTCAGGGCGCCGCATCCAGCCGCGACACCGCCGCGCGGGCTTCGGCGTCGCCGAGATCGGCGGCGCGCAGATAGAGCGCGCGGGCGCGGGTGAGGTCGGCCGGGCCGCCTTCGCCGCGCTCGTAAAGGCCTGCGAGCCGGCGCGCGGCCTCCGCATCGCCGAGCTCCGCGGCGATTTCGTACTGCGCGCGGGCGCGCTCGAAATCCTGCCCGACGCCTTCGCCGGTTTCGTACAGCACGCCGACGCAGCGCAGGCCCGCCGGCGAGCCGCCCTCCGCCGCCTGCTGGCACCAGCGCATGGCTTCCTGCGCATCGCGCACGGCGCCGCGGCCGTCGCGATAGAGCCCGGCGAGCGCGACCTGCGCGGGCAGATAACCCTGGTCTGCGGCGCGGCGCAGGAGGTCCAGCGCCTGGCCGTCTTCGCCGGCGGCGAGGTGGGCGAGGCCGACATCGGTCTGCGCGCGCGGATCGCCGCCGTCGCGGGCGCGGCGCAGGAGCACGTCCGCCTCCGCCGGATCGGCGGCGCGGGTCAGCGCGCTGAGCTGGTAGGTAGCGAGCGCGTCCCCGGCGGCGCTGGCGGCTTCGCACTGCGCGCGCGCGGCGTTCGCATCGGCGGCGATGCCTTCGCCGAAGGCGTAGCCCAGGCACAGCAAGGTTTGGCCGAGGGGATCGCCGGCGCGCGCGCCCGCTTCGATCATCTCGATCGAGGTGCGCTGCAGCGCGAGCTGGATCAGTTCTACAGGCGCATAGGCGCGCACTTCGTCGGGCGCAAAGCCGTAGAGCTCGTCGGCGCCGGGCGCGTCCGTGGAGCCTTCCGGCGGCGGGCCTTCGCCGAGTTCGGCCTCGTCGCGCGGCGGGGTGGAGGGGCCGTTGACGATCTGCGACAGCGCGATGACGGCGATTGCGACGAGCGCGGCCCCGCCGCCATAGATGGCGATGCGGCGCATCAGGCGCGCGCGGGGAGACGACGCCGCGCTGGCCTTGGCCGGCGCGCCGCGCAGACGCGCGATGGCGGCGACGAGCTCTTCGAACGCGGCTTCGCCCTCGATCCCGGGCCAGCGGCTGAGATCGACCGCCTGGATCTGGCGAAAGCCCAGCGGCGGGGTGAGGTCCGCATCGAGCAGGACCGGCGCGAGGACGCCGCGGTCGCGCCCGACGGCGGCCTCATCCAGCACCCAGCCGCGCTCGATCGACGCCTTCGACCAGGCCACCACGACGACCTTCGCTTCGGCGAGCACGGTCTTGATCTTCTGGGCGTATTGGTCGCCAGGGACGAGTTCGGGATCCCACCAGACGTCGATCCCGCGCGCCTGCAGCGCCTCGGCCAGCGCGTGCACGCGCTCCTTGTCGTCGCGCGTGTAGGAAATGAACACGTCCGCCATCGGGCCCTCCCGGCGTGGCGGGTTCTAGCAGGGCTGCGCTTGAGGCGCGCGGTTTTCTTGTTCGCGCCGGCGATCGCCTATAAAGCCCGCGCTTCTTCGCCCCCAAGGCCGCCCCCATGACCACCGCAGAGCCCGCGCCCGACGCGCATGCGCCCGCAACCCAGGCGCAGCGCCGGCGCACCTTCGCCATCATCTCCCACCCCGACGCCGGCAAGACCACGCTGACGGAATCCCTGCTGCTGGCGGGCGGGGCGATCCACCTCGCCGGCCAGGTGCGCGCCCGCGGCGAAAGCCGGCGCACGCGGTCGGACTGGATGAAGATCGAGCGGGAACGGGGAATTTCGGTGTCGGCCTCGGTGATGACGTTCGAGCACGGCGATTGCGTGTTCAATCTGCTCGACACGCCCGGCCACGAGGATTTTTCCGAAGACACCTATCGCACGCTCACGGCGGCGGATTCCGCCATCATGGTGCTCGATGCGGCGAAAGGCATCGAACCGCAGACCTTGAAGCTGTTCGAAGTCTGCCGCCTGCGCGACATCCCGATCGTGACCTTCATCAACAAGATGGATCGCGAGGCGCAGGATGCATTCGCGCTGCTCGACGAAATCCACAGCCGCCTCGCGCTCGAAACGGCGCCGATCTTCTGGCCGGCGGGATCGGGGCAACGCTTTCGCGGCATGCTCGATCTCGCGCGCGACGAATTGCTCGTGTTTCGCCGTCCCGAAGCGGGCGAAACCGATCTGCGCGCGGCCGAGCGCGTCGCGATGGCGGGCAATGCGATCGCCGGCGTGCTCAACGACGCTGAATACGTCGAATTGCGCGAAGGCGCCGATCTCGCGCGCGAAGGCTTTGCGCGGTTCGATCGCGAGGCGTTTCGCGAGGGGCATTTGACGCCGGTGTTTTTCGGGTCTGCGCTGCGCAAATTCGGCGTCATCGAGTTGCTCGACGGGATCGCTGCCGACGCGCCGCCGCCGCGCCCGCAAGCCGCGCGCGTAAAAGGCGACGACGTGACGATTGCGCCAGACCGCAACGAGGTGAGCGGCTTCGTGTTCAAGATCCAGGCGAACATGGACCCCAAGCACCGCGACCGCGTCGCGTTCGTGCGCTTGAGCTCTGGCCGCTTTCGCCGCGGCATGACGCTTAAGACCGCCGCCGGCAAGGCGATGAACGTGCACAATCCGCTGATGTTCCTGGCCCAGGACCGCCAGATCGCCGACGAGGCCTTTCCCGGCGACGTGATCGGGCTGCCCAATCATGGCGTTTTGCGCGTGGGGGATTCGCTGTCGGAAAGCGGCGAGGTGTCGTTTCAGGGCATTCCCAATTTTGCGCCGGAGATCTTGCGCCGCTGCCGCGTGAAGGATCCGCTGAAGCAGAAGCATCTGCGCCGCGCGCTCGATGCGCTCGCTGAAGAGGGTGTCACCCAGGTGTTCAAGCCCAGCCTCGGCGCCGATCTCGTCGTCGGCGCCGTCGGCGCCTTGCAGTTCGAAGTGCTGGAAGAACGCGTGCGCGAGGAATACGGGCTCGACGTGGTGTTCGAGCAATCGCCGTATCAGGCTGCGCGCTGGCTCAGCGCCGATAAGGCGAGCGACCTTGAATCGTTCGTCGAAAAACATCGCTCGCAGATCGCGACCGACGTCGACGACGCGCCGGTGTTCATGGGCAAGAGCGCCTGGGAGATCGGCTACGTGCAGGAACGCGCGCCCGGCGTGCGGTTCTCGACGGTGAAGGAGCGGATGGGATGAGGGTAGGCGATAGTGAGTAGTGAGTAGGCGGTAGCGGGCGCGCGGTAACCGGGCAGTCTACTGACTACTGACTAATCTCTCACTCTCACGCCGCCGCTTGATCCTGCGTCGCCTTGCGCACGCGATAGAAGCGCATGGCGCGCTGCGCCGCTTCGACGGGGACGGCGGCGTACATGCGGCCGAATTCCTCGCCTTTGGACACCGATTCCTCGCCGCTCATCATGATCGCGAGGGTGACGAAGATCGGCCGCTCCATCTCGGCGGCGCGGCAAAGCATGGCGATGGCGTCGATGTCGCGGCGCTCGACGACGTCCTGCGCCGTGCCCACGTCGACGCCGGTCAATTCGGCGAGCCCGCAGAGGAACTCGGCGGTTTTCTTTTCGCGATAGGCGGCGATCAGCAACCGGCCGGACAATTCGCCCGCCTTCTTCTTCTGGCGGATGAACGCCTCGGCGCGGCGGAAATCATCGGTCTGGGCCTTGACGGCGCCGCGCATGCGGTCACGCGTTTTGGCCAAGGCTTCTTCAAGCGCCACGGCGTCGACGCCGGCGTTGCGCTCGAGGATCTGGTCGCGCAGGCGGTTTTCGACGAGGAAATACATTTCGTTGAGCAGATCGATCGGCATGTCGTGGCGGCGCACGACGCCTTCGTGGAGCATGGAATTCTTGCGCGCGCGATCGACCACGATCTCCATGCTATCGCGCGACAGTTTCGCGCCGTCATTGCGCATCAAGGCGTCGACGGCGGTGTCGTCGCCGTTCTTGACGATGGCGGCGGAGACGAACTCGCTGACCTTGCTGCGCTGCGCGATGGCCTTGATGTGATCTTGCGAGCGGTTCTGCACGACGCCGACGAGATCGCCGTCGCCCAGCACGGGCGAATGGCGCAGCACCGGTTCGGCGACCTGGAAGGCGTGGTTGGCGAGATCCTGCATCAGTCCGAGCGGCGCATCCGGCGCATGCGCGAAGCGGGCCGAAAGCTCGGCGAGAACGCCATCCTGCATGTCATGGGCGACGCGCTGCAGCACTTCGCCGATCAGCATGTCTTCGCGGGCGCCGCGCACGCCGCTGGTCTCGAAAAACAGATCGGTGACTTCGCGCAGCAATTCGCGGCGGCGGTCGCTGCCGGTCTCGCGCGCCAGTTCGACGAGCTTCAAAAAACGGTTGCCGTCCGCCATCGCGACGCTTCCCTCACCCAATCCGACCGGCATGGCTTAGCCGAGGCACGTTAACATTTGGTGGCGCAACAATCGGTTAATGCTCGTCCTCCGGCCCGCCGAGCAGAGTCTGCTCGTCGAAGGCGGCCATTTCTTCGTAGGCGGCTGCAACGATTGGGTCATCGCTGGCGTAGCCGCGCAGGGACGTTGGCGGCGGCGGCGGTTCTGCGGCGTCGTCGCGGCGCTCGGCGCGCGCAGATAGACCGGAGGCGAAGCCTGGCGCGGGTTGCGCCGCCCCCGCAGCCATTTTCAGCGCGCAGGCGCGTGCGGGCGACAGCGACCACGCGCGACAGAACCCATCGCCGGCGCAGCGCGCCGCGCACGCGGCCGCATCCTGCGCCGGCGCCGTCTCGTAGGTGTGCCCTGGACGATCGACGTCGAGCCGCCAAGGCGGCGCGCTCTGCGCCGAAGCAGATGCGCCAAACAGCGCTGCGGCGAGGAAAATGCTGCGAAGAACGGCCATGCCGCCTTGTGCGCGCGAAATCCTTAAGCGGCGTTTACGCGCCGGCGAGCGCGCTGCGTTTGTCGTCCAATTCGAGCCATTCGGTCTCGCACTGGTCTTTTTCCTGTTGCGCCGCCGCGAGCCGCGCGGCGGCCGCGGCGAAGGCGCCGGCGTCGCGGGCGAACAGCTCGGGCTCCGCGAGCGCGCGTTCGAGCGCGGCGATGTCGCTCTCCAGCGCCGCGATGCGCGCTTCGAGATCGGCAAGGCGGCGTTCGTCGCGATAGGAGAGCTTCTTTGCGGCGCGCGGCGCAGCGGCCGGCGCCGGGCGGGGCGGCGTGCGCGCCTCGCGCGGCGCTTCGGGCGCGAAGGCGTGGGGATGCTCGCGCGCGAAATCGGCGAATCCGCCCGGCGTCTCGGCCCAGCGCCCATCGCCGACGGCGCCCAGAATCTGCGTCGTCACGCCATCGAGAAAGGCGCGGTCGTGGCTCACGATCAGCGCCGTGCCGTCATAGCCCATCAGCATGTCTTCCAGCGAATCGAGCGTTTCGACGTCGAGATCGTTGGTGGGCTCGTCCAGCACCAGGAGATTGGACGGCCGCAGCAAGGTGACCATCAGCGCCACGCGATTGCGCTCCCCGCCGGACAAGGCGCCGATCGGCTGGCGCAACATGGTTGCGGGAAACAGAAAGTCTTTCGCATAGGCCGCGACATGGCGTGATCGGCCCTGCACGACGACGCTGTCGCCGCCGCCAGGCGTCAGCGCGTCCCAGATCGTCTGGCGCGGATCGAGCACGGCGCGAGCCTGGTCGACATAGGCGATCTCGAGCCGCTGGCCATGGCGCACCTGGCCTGCATCCGGCGCAAGCCGGCCGAGCAGGATGTCGAGCAGCGTGGTCTTTCCGGCGCCGTTCGGGCCCACGATGCCGATGCGGTCGCCGCGCATGACGCGGATCGACAGGTCGCGCACGATCGCGCGGTCGCCATAGGCTTTCGCGACGCCGACGGCCTCGATGGCGAGACGGCCGGATTCGTCGGCGCCGCCGGCGTTCAACGCCGCCCGCGTGCGGGTCGCAGCGGTCTTTCGCGCGCGGCGCTCGTCGCGCAGCGCTTCGAGCTTGCGGCGGCGGCCTTCGTTGCGGCTGCGGCGCGCCGTGACGCCGCGGCGCAGCCAATGCTCCTCCGCGTCGAGATGTTTCTCGACGCGCGAAAGCGTTTTCGCCTCCTCAGCCTCCACCGCTTCCGCCCAGGCGTCGAAGTGCGCGTAGCCGCGCGGGTTCGACAGCGCTTTGCCCTGCCGCAGCCAGATCGTCTGCGTGGAGACGCGCTCGAGAAAACGCCGGTCATGGCTGATGATCAAAGCCGCGCCGGAAAAGCGCCGCAGCCGCGCCTCCAGCGCCTCGATGGCGACGATGTCGAGATGGTTCGTCGGCTCGTCGAGCAGCAGAATATCGGCGTCGGCCGCGAACGCGCGCGCCAGCGATGCGCGGCGCGCCTCGCCGCCCGACAATCCCGCCGGCGCGCGCTCGGGATCGAGCGCCACCGCATCCAACGCGGCGTCGGCAGCGTGTGCGGGCGTCTCGATCGCAGCCGCATGGCGCACGCTGGCGCGCTGCGCATAGGCGCGCAATGTCGGCGCGTCGCCGAAATCCGGCTCTTGCGGCACATAGGCCGCGGTCGCGCCGGAGGCGAAGACGACCTCGCCGTCGTCCGGCGCGGTCAATCCCGCCAGCATGCGCATGAGCGTGGATTTGCCCGCGCCGTTGGCGCCGACGAGACAGGCGCGCTCGCCCTTGCGCAGCGTGATGTCGACGCCGGCGAACAGCGGCGCGCCGCCGAGGCTCAAGCGAACGGCCTTGAGCTGCGCAAGGATCGGTGCAGTCGACATGGATTTAGCGGAAGAAGTCGTCCGGCGGCGGCAGCGCATCAAGGGGAAAATCCGCGCCCAGCGCCTCTTTCAGCATGCCGTAGAAGCCGGCGAGCTCGACCTGACGCGGCGTCGGCCGCGGCTGTTCGATGCCGGGCAGGCGGTGGGGTTCGATCCCGCGATGCGCATCGACCATCACGTCGCGCCAGATTTCCGCGGGCAGCGCGCCGCCGGTTTGCCGGCCGATTCGGCCGCGCTGCGCCATCGAGCCGTAATCGTCATAGCCCACCCACACCGCGCCGGTGAAATCGGCGCTGTAGCCGATGAACCAGGCGTCGCGCCAATCCTGGCTCGTGCCGGTTTTTCCCGCCACGTCGCGGCCGTCGATCTGCGCGCGCGTGCCGGTGCCGCGCAGCACGACCGCGCCCATCAGGCTCGTCATGTCGTGCGCGAGTTCCGTGGCGTAGATCAGCCGATCCGGCGTGGGCGGACGCTGATAGATGCGGTCCCCGCGCGTGTTCTCCAGGCGCGCAACGAGAAACGGATCGACGCTGCGGCCCTCGCGCATGAACACGCCGAAGGCGCGCGCCATCTCCCAGGGCGTCGTTTCGATCGAGCCAAGCGTGATCGATGGCGGAACGAACTCGCCGCCGCCCGGCATGGAGGAGATGCCGAAGGTCTCGGCGAGATTGGCGATGGTGCGGAAGCCGACTTCCTCGCCCAGGCGCGCGGCCACGGTGTTGAGCGAATCCGCAAACGCAGTGCGTAGCGTTACTGCGCCATGGAATTGCGCGTCGTAATTGCGCGGGCGCCAATTGTCGATGACGACCGGCTCGTCGTAGCGCACTTCCTCCGTGCCGACGCCGTCGGCCAGCGCGGCGGCGTACACGAACGTCTTGAAGGCGGAGCCGGGCTGGCGGCGCGCCTGCGTCACGCGATTGAACTTGGATTGCGTGTAATCGACGCCGCCGACCAGCGCGCGCACCGCGCCCTCGCGGTCGAAAAACACCGCCGCCGCCTGCAGCGGCGGATCGGCGCGGCCGGCTGCGCCCAGACGCTCGCGCACAGCTTGCGTCGCTTCGTTCTGCAGGCCGGTGTCGATCGTGGTGTGGATGACGAGATCGGGCACCAGCGGCGCGCGGCCCGCGTCGCGGCCATTGCGGGCGGGACATGTGAGGCTGTCGACATCGGCCGCGGCGCGCGGCCTGCGTTCGTCTTCGCCGACGATCTCGCACGCCTGCGCGAAGGCGAGATCGAACACATAGCCGAGCGCGTTTTCATTTGAGCGGCGGCGCGGCGACACCGCGATCTCCTCCGCGGCGGCCGCGATCGCGGCTTCGCGGGTGATGAAGCCCGCGTCGACCATGGCGTCGAGCACAAGACGCTGGCGCTCGGTGGCGCGTTCGAGGCTTTCGGTCGGCGCAGAGCGCGACGGCGCCTTGGGCAGACCTGCGAGCATGGCGGCTTCGGCGAGCGTCAAATCGCTTGCACGTTTGCCGAAATATCGTTGCGCGGCGGCGTCGACGCCATAAGCCTGATCGCCGAGATAGACGCGGTTGAGATAGAGATCGAGGATATCGTCCTTTGACAGCATCCGCTCGATGCGCGCGGCGAGCACCATCTCCTGCACCTTGCGGCGCACCGTGCGGTCGGGCGTCAGGAACAGGTTCTTCACGAGTTGCTGGCTGATCGTCGAGCCGCCCTGCACCGTGCGCCCGGCCGACATGTTGGCGAACGCCGCGCGGATGATCGCCATCCGGTCGACGCCTTCGTGCTCATAGAAGCGGCGATCCTCGATGGCGAGGAAGGCCTGCGGCACGTGCGCGGGCAGATCCTCCAGGCGCGCGCGGCTGCCATAGAACGGCCCGCGCACGCCGATCACGGCGCCGTTGCGGTCGAGGAAGGTAACGCTCGGCTGGCGGTTCATCGACCACAACGTCTGGGCGTCGGGCACGTGGGGCAGGCCGATGAACACCCAGCCCCAGACCGCCGCACTCGCCGCCGCCGCCGCGATCAGCCCGGCGACCGCCGCGCCGGCCACCGTAAAGCGCGTGCGCAGCTTCATCGCGCCGGCGATGCGCGCCTGCGCGGCCAGCGCCTGCTGTCGCGCCCAGGCGAGGCGGCTGTTAAAATCTGTCACGCCGGAAGCTCCCTCCCGCGCGGCCGCGGCGATCGTCGCATAGGCCTCGCCTAGCGTTGCGGCGGAAAAGCGGCCATGGCGAAACTCAGCGCTGCGTCGATGAATGGAGGATGAAGCCGCCGCAGACTCAGCGCCCGGCGCTCCATATCATATTGATATTCAGAGAGTAATTGCCAAAACGACGGCCTTCAATCCGACCCGTGCGGCGGCTGCGCTATGGTTCGGCATGGTCACAGAATTGGGTGAACAAAGCGCCGAGGCGATCGATCGATGGGCGCAGAGCCTTTTGGCCAGCCTCTCGGAAGCCTCGGATCGCCTCGGCGCGGGGGAGGCGGTCGAGGCCGAACGGCAGGCCAAGGCGATCGCCGCCATGGTCAAGGCGCTGAAGGACATCGCAGAGCTGCGCGCCTACGCCCGCACCCTGCCCACCGAGGAGAGCATCGACGACGCACGCGAAGAGATGGCGGATCGGGTTGTTCGCTGGCTGGAGGCCGACCGCGGTGCGGACCTTCTTTCGAAGCGTCCCGAAACGTCTGGCGGAGAGGCTTCGCCATGATTTCCAGTTCTGGGCGCATCCCGCGCAATTGCCCCCCGAAGGGCGTTGGCGCACCTGGGTGTTTCTCGGCGGGCGCGGCGCGGGCAAGACGCGCGCCGGCGCCGAATGGGTCAAGCGGCTGGCGCGACGCGAAGGCCGGCGGAGGATCGCCTTGATCGCGCCGACGCTGCACGACGTGCGCGAGGTGATGATCGAGGGCGCGTCCGGCATCCTGAAGGGCGCCGACGCGCCGATGCGGTACGAGCCGTCGCGCCGGCGCCTGGTGTGGAGCAACGGCGCGCAGGCGTTCGGCTTCTCCGCGGAGGATCCTGAAAGCCTGCGCGGGCCGCAATTCGACGCCGCGTGGGCCGACGAGCTGTGCTATTGGGCTCATCCCGACGCGACGCTCGACACGTTGGCGCATGCGCTGCGCCTCGGCGATGATCCGCAATTGCTGGTGACGACGACGCCGCGCCCGACGCCGGCGCTGAAAAAATTGCTTGCGTCGGACGGCGTGGCGGTGACGCGCGCGACGACGTGGGACAATGCCGAAAATCTCGCGCCCGGCTTCATCGAAGCCTTGCGCGCGGGCTTCAGCGAAAGCGTACGCCAGCGCCAGGAATTGCTCGGCGAACTGATCGAGGATCCTGAAGGCGCCTTGTGGACGCGGGCGCAGATCGAAGCGTGCCGCGCGCCTGCGCCGGAAACATTCGACGAGATCGTCGTCGCCATCGATCCGCCTGTGAGCGTGGGGCCGGACGCCGACGCCTGCGGCATCGTCGCGGTGGGCCGCGCAGGCGAGGTCGTCTTCGTGCTCGCCGACGCCACCGTGCAGGGCAAGGCGCCGGCGCAATGGGCCGCCTGCGCCGGCACGCTCGCCCGGTCGGTCGGCGCACACGCCATCATCGCGGAGACGAACAATGGCGGCGAACTCGTGCGCACCGTGCTGCGCATCGCCGCGCAGAATACGCCCGTGTTGAGCGTTCAGGCGCGCGACAGCAAATTCGCCCGCGCGCTGCCGGTGTCGGCGCTCTATGCGCAAGGTCGCGTGCGCCATGCGGGCGCGTTCGCCGCGCTCGAGGATGAAATGTGCGCTTTCGGCGCGCGCGCCTCGGGCAAAAGCCCCGATCGCGTCGACGCGCTCGTCTGGGCGGTGACGCATCTTCTGATCACGCGCGCGCGGCCGCGCATCGGCGTGCTGTAGACGCGAAGGAAATTCGACATGTTCGAGTGGTTGAAGCGGATGCGCGGGCGCGCCTCCGAACGCAAATGGCTGGCCTGGCATGCGCCGGGGCGCCCGGCCTGGCCGATGCAGGACGCGTCGGCCTATGCGCGCGAAGGTTATTCCAAGAACGCGATCGCCTATCGCTGCGTGCGCATGATCGCCGAAGCGGCGGCGTCTGCGCCGTTGCGCGTTGGGCCGCAGGATCATCCGCTGGCGCTGCTGCTCAAGCGGCCGAACCCGGAACAAACCGGCGTGGAATTGCTCGAGGCGTTCTATGCGCACCTGCAGGTGAGCGGGAACGCCTATCTCGAGGCCGTCGCGCTGGAGGACGATGCGCCGCGCGAACTCTATGTGCTGCGCCCGGACCGCATGAGCGTTCTGCCCGGCGCGGCCGGCTGGCCGATCGGGTGGGAGCATCGCGTCGGCGGCGAGGTGCGGCGTTTCCTGCGCGATCCGATCAGCGCGCGCGCGCCGGTGGCGCATGTGAAATTGTTCCATCCGCTCGATGATTGGTACGGGCTGTCGCCGATGGCGGCGGCGGCGTTCGCGATCGACATCCACAATGCCGGCGGCGCCTGGAACAAGGCACTGATCGACAATGCGGCAAGACCCTCCGGCGCGCTCGTGTTCACCGGCGTCGGCGGCGCCGATCGCTTGAGCGAAGAGCAATTCCATCGGCTGAAGGCCGAACTTGAGGAGGCGCATGCGGGCGCTGCGAACGCCGGTCGCCCGATCCTGCTCGAAGGCGGCCTCGATTGGCGCCCGATGAGTCTGACGCCGACCGATATGGATTTCATCCAGGCGCGTCACGCCGCCGCGCGCGACATCGCGCTGGCGTTCGGCGTGCCGCCGATGCTCTTGGGCATCCCCGGCGACAACACCTACGCCAATTACCGCGAGGCCAATCTCGCCTTCTGGCGCCACACGGTGCTGCCGCTCGCGTTCAAGACCGCGCAGGTGATCGAAACATGGCTCGGCGATGCGTGGGGCGCGCCCGCGCGCGTGGCGGTGGACCTCGAATCCGTGCCCGCGCTCTCGTCCGAACGCGAGGCGCTGTGGGCGAAGCTCGCGAGCGCCGATTTTCTGTCGCCAGAGGAGAAGCGCAGCCTCGCGGGCGTGGATGTCGCGGCGCCGGCGCGATGATCCAGCTCGATCGCCGCATCACACTTGCGCTTATCGTGGCCATCGTGGCGCAGAGCGCGGGCGTTCTGTTGTGGGCCGGGCGCGCCGCGCAGCGTCTGGACGAAGCCGAACAGCGCATCGAAGACATGCAGGACGTGTCCGATCGCCTCACCCGCCTGGAAGAGCAGGTGGTGCAGGCGCGCCGCGCGCTCGACCGTATCGAAACCGCGCTCGATCGGCGCGATCGTCCGTGACCCTGGAAGGGTACGCTGCGCTGTTCGGCGCGGCCGATCTTGAGGGCGACGTCGTGCACGCCGGCGCCTTTCGCGACAGTCTGCGGCGGCGCACTTCGCCCTTGCCCATGCTGGTGCAGCACGATGCGCGGCTGCACGCCGGCGTCTGGCGCGAAGCGCAAGAAGACGCCCGCGGCCTTTATCTGAAGGGCGACATCGACGCGCGCCTGCCAGGCGCAGCGCTTGCGAAACGCATGATTGCGCAAGGCCAAGACGGCCTGTCGATTGGCTTCATCGCGCGCCTGTCGCAACCGCGCGGCAAAGGCCGAGACCTGTTCGAGATCGAACTTCTGGAGACGTCCCTTGTGGCGGTTCCGATGCAGCCGCTGGCGCGGCTGTCGCGCGCGGGCGGCGCCCGCTTGTCCATGTGAAGGTGAAGGAGATCAGTGTGAAAAAGGAAACCAAGGCGGCGCCGCTCGCCGAAAGCGACGCGCTGCACCGCGCGTTCGAGGCGTTCAAGGACGCCAATGATGCGCGCCTCGACGCCCTCGAAGCCAAGCGCGGCGATGTGCTGCTGGATGAAAAGGTCGATCGCATCGACCGCGCCTTGAGCGAGCAGAAGGCGCTGATCGAGCGACTTGCCCTGGCGCAGCGCCGGCCGGCGCTCGGCGCCGAGCCGCCTGAAGTTTCTGAGCAGAAGGCCGCCTGGTCGGCCTATCTGCGCAAGGGCGACGTCAGCGGCGTGGCGCGACTGGAATCGAAGGCGCTGTCGGTCGGCTCCAATCCCGATGGCGGCTATGTCGCGCCGATGGAGCTCGATCGCATGATCGAAAGCCGCTTGCGCAATGTCTCGCCGATGCGCGAGATCGCCACCGTGCGCACGACCAGCGCGATGGTGTTCCGCAAGCCGATCAGCCTCACCGCGACCGGCACGGGCTGGGCCGCCGAAACCGGCGCGCGTGCTGAAACCACCTCGCCCACGCTCGCCGTGATCGATTTCCCGGCGGCGGAATTGTACGCCAATCTCGCCGCCACCCAGGCCATACTCGACGACGCGTTCGTCAATCTGGAGGAATGGATCGCCGGCGAAGTGGAGGAGGCGTTCGGCGCGCAGGAACGCGCGGCCTTCGTCACCGGCGACGGAACCAACAAGCCGCGCGGCTTTCTGGGCTACACGTTCGTCGCGGAAGCTTCGCACGCGTGGGGCCAGATCGGCTACATCGCCACCGGCGCCGCGGGCGCGTTCCCGACCTCGAACGCCACCGACAAACTCATCGACCTCGTCTACACCCCGAAGCCGCAATATCGCCAGAACGCGCGCTTCGTGATGAACCGCAAGACGTTGTCGGCGGTGCGCAAATTGAAAGACGGCGACGGGCGCTACATCTGGCAGCCCTCAGACGGCGGCGCATCGGCGACCGTGATCGGCTTCCCGATCACCGAGATCGAGGACATGCCCGACATCGCCGACACCGCGCACGCCATCGCGTTCGGCGATTTCGCCCGCGGCTATCTGGTGGTTGACCGCGCCGGCGTCCGCGTGCTGCGCGATCCGTACTCCAACAAGCCGTACGTGCTGTTCTACGTGACCAAACGCGTCGGCGGCGGGGTGCAGAATTTCGACGCCATCAAGACGCTGCGCTTCTCGGCCTCGTAATGACGATCGTCACTGTCACGCCTCCGGCCGGCGAGCCTGTCTCGCTGGCGGAGGCGAAATTGTTTCTACGCGTGGACAACAGCGCAGACGACGCGCTGATCCAGACGCTGGTCGCCGCTGCGCGCGGCGCGGTGGAGGCGGGCTGCGGGCGCGCGCTGATCACCAGGCGCGTGCGCGAGAGCCTCGACATCTGGCGCACGGATTCGCGCGGCGGCGCCGTGTTGGGCCTCGGCCCGGTGAAGACGGTGCATGTCGTGCGCCTCATCGCACAGAACGGCAGCGAGAGCGTCATCGATCCCGCGCGCTATCGCCTCGACGGCGCCGGCGATCGTCCGCGTCTGGTGTTCGAGGCCGGCCTGCCGATGACGCTGCGCGCGATCGGCGGCGTGGAGATCGAATACGACGCGGGCCTCGCCGACGAGGCGGCGGCGTTGCCGACGGCGTTGCGCCTGGCGGCGCTGCACATCATCGCCGCGCTGTATGATTCGCGCGAGGGCGCCGCAGGATTGCCTGACGCCGCGCGCGCCTTGATGCGGCCGTTTCAGCCGGTGCGGCTGTGAACGCCGCGAGTTCCGCGCTGCGTGAGCGCGCGACGCTGCAGCGGCCCGATCGCGCAGACGATGCGATCGGCGGCGCAAGCCTGACCTGGACGGACGTCGCCGCCGTCTGGGCGCAGATCGAGAGCCTCGGCGGCGGCTTGCGCGAAGCCTTCGACGGCGCCGCTTCGACGCAGCGTTACGCCGTGACGCTGCGCGCGCGCGACGATGTGCGCGCCGATTGGCGCGTGATCTGGAACAGCCGAACCTTGCGCGTCTTGAGCGTGGCGCCGGCGGCGAACGCGCGCTTGGTGCTCGCGTGCGAGGAGGAGCGGCTGTGAGCGCGGAAGCGGCCTTGCTTGCAGCGCTTCGCGGCGCGCTGCTCGGTGATGCGGCGGTGCAGGCGGCGCTCGGCGATCCTGCGCGCGTCTATGACGATCATCCCCCCGATCCCGTGTTTCCCTACGCCACGCTCGGCGCGATCGAAACGCGCAGCGCCGATGCGGCCGGCGTTGCGGGGCTGGAGCACCTCGCCACCTTTCACGTCTGGTCGCGTTATGGCGGTCGCGCCGAGGCGCTCGCGGCGATCGATGCGGCGCGCGCGGCGCTGCATGACCGCGCCTTGAGCGTCGCCGGCCGGCGCTTGGTCCTGCTTCTGGCGACGTTCGCCGATGTCTTTCGCGCCGGCGACGGGCGCACCACGCATGGCGTGCTGCGCGTGCGCGCGATCACCGAAGCTGCTTAGGAGAGAACCATGGCCGGGCAGAAGGGACGCGAGGTCCTGCTCAAGATCGGTGACGGCGGCGCGCCGCAGGTTTTCGTCACCGTCGCCGGCGTGCGCGCCAAAACGATCGCGCTCAACGCGGCGCTTGTGGATGCGACGACGGCCGACAGCGTCGCGCAATGGCGCGAACTGATCGCCGGCGCGGGCGTGAAGAGCGCAGCGGTCCGCGGCGCCGGCGTGTTCAAGGATGCGGCGTCCGATGCCATGATCCGCGCCGCCTTCTTCGATCAGGCCTTGCGCGATTGGCAGCTCGTCGTTCCCGATTTCGGCGCGCTCACGGGGCCCTTCCTTGTCGAGGCGCTCGATTATGGCGGCGAACATGACGGCGAAGCGACCTTCTCCATCACGCTCGCCTCGGGCGGCGCGCTCAGCTTCGCGGCGGCGTGACATGACGACCCTGCGCAATGCGGCGCGCGGCGAGGCGGTGCTGCACATCGAGGGCAAGGCCTATCGTTTGCGGCTGACGCTCGGCGCCTTGGCTGAGCTTGAAGCCGCGTTCGACGCCGCATCGATCGACGCGCTGGCGGCGCGCTTCGCCCATCTCGGCGCCGACGATCTGTTGGTGGTGCTGGAGGCGCTGTGCGCGGGCGGCGGCAATCCGATGTCGCGCGCCGAACTCGCCGCCAGCGCGATCGCGCCGCGCGCCGCCGCGCATGCGGTGGCGGAAGCTTTTCGCCTGGCGTTCGCTGATGATGTCTGACCGTGTCGCCCCTTGGCCGGCGATGCTGCGCGCGGCGTGCGCGATGGGAATCGCGCCGGAGGCGTTCTGGCGTCTCGGCGTGCGCGAATGGCGCATGCTCGCGCCGCCCGGCGAAGACGTGATGACGCACGCTGATTTCGCGCGCCTGCGCGCGTTGTTTCCGGATGGAATCCATGGCCAGTCCTGAAGACCAAATCGCCGCCTCGCTCAGCGGGGCGCAGCGCGCGCTCGACGCGTTCGCGCGCGGGCCGGCGCGCCAGGCCGCCGACGCCGTCGCCGAAGCCTTCGAAGCCTCGGGCGACCGCATCGCGCGCGCCATGGTGGGCGCTAGTTTCGACGGCGAGACCGCCGTGCGGCGGCTCGCCAAGACAATCCTTGAGGAACTCGCGCGCACCGCGCTCGCCGCGGCCGCCGCGCGCAGCGATCCGGTATCCAGCAAAGGCGCCGCTGCGCGATCGGCGGTGAACGTCGTGTTCAATCTCGCCGCCGGCGCCGATGCGCCCTCGATCGCCAGAAGCCAAGGCCAAATCGCCGCGCAGATCGCCCGCGCGGTGGGCTATGGGAGCCGCAATCTGTGAGCGCGTTTCATGACGTGGCGTTTCCCGCGCCGCTGGCGCTGGGCGCATCGGGCGGGCCGGAGCGGCGCACCGACGTCACCGCGCTCGGCTCGGGCCGCGAAGTGCGCAATACGCCCTGGCGCTATGGCCGCAGGCGCTACGATGTCGGCGGCGCGGTGCGCCATCGCGACGACCTCTACGCGCTGATCGCATTTTTCGAGGCGCGGCGCGGGCGGCTGCACGCGTTCCGCTTTCGCGATTTTCTAGACTTTTCCTCTCGCGCGCCGTCGCAGCCGGTCACGGCGCTCGATCAGCAGATCGGCGTTGGCGACGGCGCTGCGACATCGTTTCCGTTGACGAAAGCGTATGGCGAGCCGGGCTACGCCTATGTGCGCGTCATCACCAAGCCTCAAGCCGACAGCGTGCGCGTCGCCGTCGACGGCGTGGAACTGGCGTCGTCTGCGTTCAGCGTCGACGCCTTGACCGGCCTCGTCACGCTGGGCGCGGCGCCCGCCGCCGGCGCAGTCGTGCGTGCAGGCTTCCTGTTCGACACGCCGGTGCGCTTCGATGTCGACCGCCTGGATTTGTCGATGGACGCGTTCGCCGCTGGCCGCGCTGTGTCGATCCCGCTGATCGAAACGCTCGACTGATGCGCGCGCTCTCGGAAGCGTTTCAGGCGCGCCTTGCAGGCGGGGCAACGACGCTGTGCTGGGCCTGGCGCGTTTCGCGCCGCGACGGCCTCACGCTCGGGTTCACCGATCACGACGCGCCGTTGATGCTCGACGAACTGGCGTGTGCGCCGCATGCGGCGTTGAGCGGCGGCGCCATCGAGAAATCGAGCGACGCTGCGGTCGACAGCGCGCAGGTCGCTGGCGCGCTGCGCGCCGACGCCATCGCGGAAACCGATCTCGCCGCGGGCCTGTGGGACGGCGCGCGCGTCGATGTCTACCGCCTGGATTGGACCGAGCCCAGTTTGCGCACGCACATGTTCGCCGGCTTCATCGGCGAAGTGCGCCGCGGCGCGCAGGCCTTCGAAGCGGAATTGCGCGGGCTGCAGGCGCCGTTGAACGTCGCGCGCGGTCGCGTGTTTTCGCGCACCTGCGACGCGGATTTCGGCGATGCGCGCTGCGGCGCCGACGCGTCCCTGCCGATCTATCGCGGCGAAGGCGTCGTCAGCGCCCTGCTTGCGGCGAACGCCGTGCGCGTGAGCGGTCTCGGCGCTTTCGCCGATGGCTGGTTCGCGCGCGGGCGCCTGACCTGGTCGGGCGGCGGCGCCGACATCGCGACGCATCGCGCGATCGGCGCGGAGGCGATCCTGGAGACCTATGACGCAGCGCCGCTGAGCGTGGGCGATCCCGTCGCAGCGACGGCGGGATGCGACAAAAGATTTGCGACCTGCCGCCAAAAGTTCGCCAATGCGGAAAATTTCCGCGGCTTTCCCGACATGCCGGGCAATGATGCGGTGCAGGCGGGCCCCACGCCCGGCGCGCCGATGGACGGCGGATCGCGGCGGCGATGAGCGCCATCTCGCGGCGCGCGATCCTTGCGGAAGCGCGCACCTGGCTCGGCACGCCCTATCAGCATCAGGCGAGCGTGAAGGGCGCTGGATGCGATTGCCTCGGCTTCGTGCGCGGCGTGTGGCGTGCGATTTATGGTCCTGAACCTGAAACGCCGCCGCCCTATACGCCCGATTGGGCCGAGGCGGGCGGCGCTGAGACGCTCTACGCCGCGGCGCAGCGCAGCCTGCGCGAGGTTGCGCTCGACGCGATGCAGCCGGGCGATGTGCTTTTGTTTCGCATGCGC
>JANRIR010000004.1:0-2345 GCA_033764725.1 Hyphomonadaceae bacterium | reverse complement strand
GCGCGTCGCGCGGCAGGCGCGTGCTCGCGCCGAGCATGGCCTGTTCGAGGAAGCGGTCGGCGATCTCGCCGACGCTGCGCCCGCCGACCGGGGCGATGCCCGCAATGGACAGGAGATCGGCGATCAGCGCGCGCGCGGCGTCGGGATCGGAATTCGCGACGGCGGCAAGGACGCCCTGATACTCCGGCTTGCCGAGCGCCGCGCCAAGCGAGAGCCGGTCGAGGTCGGAGGCGAGCGAGGTCTTGCGGTTGAAATCCTTGGTCAGCCGGCGCTGCCAGACCGGGGCGAGGTCGAGCGCCGCGAGCAGCGCGGAAAACATCGCGACGTCGCCCATGCGAATATCCGGCGCGTCGACGCCATAATGTGCGGTCGCCTCGAGCCCGAGCGCGATCATCTCGGCGTCGGCGGCGGCCTTGTCGGCGCGGCCGAAGGATTCGACGCCCGCTTGCAGGAATTCGCCGGGCGCGTTCTCGCGATGGCGGAATACCGGCCCGAGATAGCAGAACTGCGCCGGCTTTCCGACGCGCGCGGAGGCGAGGTAGTCGCGCGATACCGGAATGGTGAGGTCGGGGCGCAGGCAGAATTCGCCGCCGTCGGGATCGGTGGTGAGGAACATGCGGCCGCGGATGTCTTCGCCGGAGAGGTCGAGGAAGGGCTCGGCCGGCTGGAGAATGGGTGGATCGGCGCGCTCGTAGCCCGCGCGCGCGAACCCCGCGGCCAGCGCTTGCGCGCGCGCGTCGGTCGTGATTGTCGTTGACGCCTCAGTCATCGCCGGTCCTTACCCAAGGCGGGCGCTTTAGCACGCAGGGTCTTGCGATTCGATGACCTTTGCGGCGAGGGATTAACGGCTGGGAACCGGGGTGCTTGACCGGAGCCCATGTTACATTATTACATTGGCGTGAGCCAGGAAGGTCAACGCCCGCATGAGGCTGCGCCCCACGATCCAGTTGGACGACGGCCCGGGCGGGGACGATGCGCGCCCCGGCGCGGAGGTCATTGCGTTTGCGCGGCCTCGGGGCGCGGCGAATACGAATGCGTCGGCGCCGGAGGTCGTTCCGGGCGATGTCCGCTTGGCGACGCGGTCCAGGGTTCGCGGCTGGCGCGAGCGGGCGCGGCCGGCGGCGTTGATCCTCGCGTCGGTCCTTCTCCATGGAGCGGTTTTCGCCATGGCGGTGCGGGAGCGGGCAGCGCCTTTGAGCATCGGCGAACAGGCGATCACGGTCGAGATCGTGATCGGGGGCGATGTCGCGGCGGGGCTCGCCGCAACGCCGAGCGAGGCCGAGGCGGCGCAGTCCGCCACGGAGACGGCCGAGCGCGAGGAGATCGAGCGTCCGCAGCATGCGGCCGAGCGCGCGCCCGTCGCTCCCGATCCGCCGCGCGAGGATGCGCCTGTGCCCGTCGCCGAAGCGCCGCAACCGGTCGAGGAGCCAGCCCCAGTCGTCGCCGTCGCCGTGCCCGAGAAAACCGACGCGCCGGTCGAGCGCGCGCCCGAAGTTGCGCCTCAAGCCAAGCCCGAAAAGAAGCCAGAGAAGAAATCCGACAAAAAGTCCGCGCGCACGGCTGCCGTCAGCGCGCCGGCATCGAGCGGGGTGGGGCGCGGACGTTCCGACGCCGACGTGAATTATCAGGGCCGCATCGTCGCGCATCTCGCGCGCCATAAGCGCTACCCCGCCGACGCGCGCTCGCGGCGCGACGAAGGGAGCGCGATGGTGCGGTTTTCGATCGACGGCGGCGGACAGGTGACGGCGGTCGCGGTGACCAAGGCGTCGGGCTTCGCCGCGCTCGACCGCGAGACCGAGGCGATGGTGCGCCGCGCCTCGCCCTTCCCCGCGCCGCCCGACGGCCGCCCGCGCACGTTCTCCGCGCCGGTCAGTTTCAGGCTGGAGTGATGCGGGCGCGGGCATCGTGAGTGTTCCTTTTTGCGCATCCGTCGCGGACTGCGCTCGACGACGGATGCTTGTTTGCGCATCCGTCGGGGACTGCGCTCGACGACGGATGCTTGTTTGCGCATCCGTCGCGGACTGCGCTCGATGACGCATGCGCAAGGCTCCGCCGGCCCTGTTGTTTACGGCGCGGGCGCGCCGGTCGTCCTTTCCCCTTGCGGGGGCGCGCCTCCCGCGCGGGGAGGCGAATTCCTCACGCCCCCTTGAGAGAGGGCGCACGGGATGCCGGGGGCAGACCGGCCCACGGCCCTGTGTGCGGGTGTGAAGAAGCACACAGGAGAGATACCAACCGCAGGTCCGGGCCACGTCCCGGCATCCCGCGCGCGGTGTTTGAGGCTTGCGCTCTCCCACCCCCGATGGACGGACCTTGTTATCCACCGCTGAGGAGGGGTCTCCCTGCAG
>JANRIR010000096.1:0-35473 GCA_033764725.1 Hyphomonadaceae bacterium | reverse complement strand
CTTCCTGCGCGGCCTTCTCGACATTACAGACAACATCGCCGGCGCCGCGATCGTTTCGCCAGGGGACGTCGTGCGCTGGGACGGCGACGATCCCTATCTCGTCGTCGCCGCCGACAAGGGCACCGCCACCTTCTCCGACATCGCTAACGCCATCAGCGCCGAATATGGCCATTGGCTCGGCGACGCTTTCGCCTCCGGCGGTTCGGCCGGCTATGACCACAAGGCAATGGGCATCACCGCCAAAGGCGCCTGGGAGGCGGTCAAGCGGCATTTCCGTGAAATCGGAAAGAACATCCAGGAAGAGCCGTTCACGGTCATCGGCGTCGGCGACATGAGCGGCGACGTGTTCGGCAATGGCATGTTGTTGTCGAAGAAGATCCGCCTGATCGCCGCGTTCGATCATCGCGACATCTTCATCGATCCCAACCCCGTCGATCTCGATGCGTCCTGGGCGGAGCGCGCGCGCATGTTCGCGCTGCCGCGCTCGTCCTGGCAGGATTACGACAAGGCGTTGATCTCACCCGGCGGCGGCGTGTTTTCCCGCGCGGCCAAATCGGTGACGTTGAGCGACGAAATGCGCGCCTTGACCGGCCTCGGCGTCCAGGCGGCGACGCCGGCCGAGATCATTCACGCCTTGCTGCAGGCGCCGTGCGAATTGCTCTGGTTCGGCGGCATCGGCGCCTACGTGAAAGCGAAAAGCGAAAGCCACGCAGCCGTGGGCGATCGCGCCAACGACGCGGTGCGCGCTGACGCCGAGGCGGTGCGCGCGTTGGTGATCGGCGAGGGCGCCAATCTGGGCGTAACCCAGGCCGGGCGCATCGCGTTCGCGCGCAAGGGCGGTCGGATCAATACGGACGCGATCGATAATTCCGCCGGCGTCGACACATCCGACCATGAGGTGAACATCAAAATTCTGCTGGCGGATGCGATTGAATCCTCTGCGCTGAACCCCGCCGATCGGGAGCCGCTCCTGGCGGAGATGACCGATGATGTCGGCGCGCTCGTGCTGCGCGACAATTACGACCAGACGCTGGCGCTGAGTGTGGCGCAGGCGACCGCAGCCGCCGATCTAGACAGCCACGAGCGCTTCATGCAGCGCCTGGAAAAGGCGGGGAAGCTTAGCCGCAGCGTCGAAGGCCTTCCGAGCGCGGAAGAGATGCGCGCACTGCGCCAAGCCGGCCTGGGGCTCACGCGGCCGGAACTGTCAAAGCTTGTGGCCTACGCCAAGATCGATCTGTTCGACACGCTGACGGCGAGCGCTGCGCCCGACGATCCGTATTTCCAAGACACGCTTATCGGCTATTTTCCCGCCGCATTGCGCCGTTTCGAGCCGTCGATGCGCCGCCATCGCCTGCGCCGCGAGATCATTGCGACGACCTTGGCGAACACGCTTGTGAATGTCGGCGGACCAACCTTCATCGATCGTGTGCGCGAAACTGCGCGGGCGGAGCCCGTCGACATCGCCTGTGCGTTCGAGGCGGCGCGGAAGATCTTCCGCCTGGATGAACTCGCCGTCCGCACAAACTCGCTCGACAACGGCGCACCCGCGGATGCGCAGGTGAAGCTGCACCTGCACATCCTCGCCGCGCTGCGACGGCTGACCGCCTATCTTGCGCGCCGCGGACGCATGGACGGCGGCGTCGGCGCCGCGATTGCTGAGTATCGCGACTCCGTCGATGCGCAGCGCAAATTCCTCTGGGAGAGCCTCGCCGACCCGGAGCGTGATCGCGCGACCGCGCGGCGCGACGAGGCGATCGCAGCCGGCGCGCCGGCGGATGTCGCAGCGGACGCCGTCGCGCTGTCCCCCTTGGCGTCGGCGCTCGACATCGCCGATCTTGCGCGCGCCGCAGAATGGGCGGTCGAGCCGACGGCGTACGCCTATCGCGCAGTCGGCGCGCTGTTCGCCCTTGATCGGCTGCGGCTGGAGGCGTCTGCGATGACGCTGGAGCAGCATTGGGATCGCCTGGCGATGCGCCGCGCCGGCGAGGATTTGTTCGATGCGCAGAAGCGCCTGACCAATGCGGCGTTGCGCGCGGCGGAGCGTCCCGCTTCCGCTGATCGCGCCTGGGCGGAGGCAATGGCGACGCGCTGGGCTGCATCGCTGGGGTCTGCGGGCGATGCCGCGCGCGGCGTTCTGCAGGAGCTGGAAAGCCAAGGCGCCTGGACGTTCGCCAAGGTGACGATCGCCACCGCCGAGATGCGCGCGCTTGCGAGCGCGGTCGCGTGATTTAGGCGGCGACGCGTCCGATGAAGGCGGCGATGAGCGCTTCGGCGCGCGCGGCGAGTTCGGGATCGTAACGCATGCGCGGATCGCGCGCGTCCTCTTCGTCGAACGCGTGCGTCGCCGCAGCGAACACATGCGTCTCGATCGCTGCGCCGCGCGCGCGCAGATCCGCCATCACGCGCTGGGGCCCGTCGACGCCGATCACGGAATCCCGGCCGCCGAGAATGGCCAGCGTCGGCGCGCGATAGCGCAATCCGCGTCGCGCCAGCGCCGCGATGCCGCAATAGGGATAAAGCAGGACCGCGCCGGCAAGTCCCTGTAGCGGCTCCGCGGGGAGGTCGCTCAGGCCGGTCGCGCGCTGCGCTTCGGCGCCCGGCGCAAGCGCCATCGCGTCAAGCACGCTCCAGCCGCCATGGCTCCATCCTGCCGCGATGATCCGATCGGGATCGGCGAAGGAGAGCGTGCGGGCGAGCGCCACGGCGGCGAACACGTCGCCGGCCCGCTCGCGGCCCCAGAAGCGCAAGCCCGTGCAGATCGTCGCGTAGGCCTCCAGCGTGGTGATGTCGCGCGGCGTGTAGGAATCGACGATCACCGCACCGACGCCCATGGCGTGAAACCGTGCGGCCCAGACGTCCTGCAACGGCTTGCGGCCGCCGCATCCATGAAACTGCACGACGACCGGCGATCGCCCGGCGCGCGGCGGACGCACGACCGTCATGTGCGGCGCCAGCGCCGCAATGCGGTCGGCCAGGGATTGCGCG
Source organism: Hyphomonadaceae bacterium (assembly GCA_033764725.1). GTDB lineage: Bacteria > Pseudomonadota > Alphaproteobacteria > Caulobacterales > Aquidulcibacteraceae > RI-43. The sequence goes on along the minus strand of JANRIR010000096.1, from coordinate 32,488 downwards.
TCGGGCATGTCGCCGAGCCCTCCAGGATGCTTGACTTGCGCTGCGTCTCCTCGCGCATTCTGGCGTGAGGAGACGCCGATGCCCACGCCTTTCACCGTGACCGTTCCGCAATCCAAGCTGGATGCGATCGCCGCGCGCGTCCGCGCGTTCCCGTGGTTCGCCGCGCCGGACGACGAGGGGGCGCTCTGGTCTCGCGGGGTCAATACCCAGGCGCTGAAGGCGCTGTGCGCCTATTGGCTCGAGAATTACGATTGGCGCGCGCAGGAAGCGACGCTCAACCGCTTCCCGCAGGTTCTCGCCACGATTGACGGCATGACGATCCACGCGGTTCATGTCGTGGGCGAGGCTGGCGGCGCACGTCCGATCGTGCTGACCCATGGCTGGCCCGGCTCGCATTTCGAGTTCTGGGCGGCGATAGAAAAGCTCGCATTTCCCTCAAAATTCGGCGGATCGAGCGCAGATGCGTTCGACGTCGTCGTTCCTTCGCTGCCGGGCTATGGCTTCTCCGGCAAACCTTCGAAGCCGATCGGCCAACGCGCCACGGCGCGGCTGTGGAATGCGCTGATGACCGACGCGCTTGGCTATCGCCGCTATCTTGCGCAGGGCGGCGATTGGGGGTCGCTCGTGTCGAGCTTCCTGGCGCTGGATCATGACGCTTGCGTCGGCGCGCATCTCAATATGGTCGGTTTGCGACCAGCAGACGCGACCCCGCACACGGAGGAGGAGAAGGCGTGGCTCGCGCGCATGACGCTCGCGCTGCAGGCCGAAAGCGCCTATCTGCAGCAGCAATCGACCAAGCCGCAGACCTTGGCGATGGCGCTGATGGATTCGCCGGTCGGGACCGCCGCCTGGATCCTGGAGAAATTCCATGGCTGGTCCGATCTCGGCGGCGGGAGCCTCGAGGCCGTCTATTCGCGCGACCAATTGCTCACCAACATCATGATCTATCTGGTCAATGACGCGATCGCCACCAGCATCTGGTATTATCGCGCGCGCCTGGAGGAGGGCGGATTCAACTTCGCGCCCGGCGAACGCGTGACCAAGCCGACGGGCATCGCGAATTTCAAGGGCGAGCCGGTCTTCTCGACGCCGCCGCGTTCATGGGTGGAGCGCGTCTATCACGTTGCGCACTGGTCGGACTTCGACAGGGGCGGCCATTTCGCCGCGATGGAGCAGCCCGACGCGTTCGTCGGCGACGTGCGCGCATTCGCACGATCGATCGGCTATTGAGCGGAGCGCTGTGCTTAACGTGGCTCGCAGATGTCGAGCAGATTGGCCAATGGGCACCCGACCTGCTGCGTCACACGCACCAGTCTCGGCAGGAAACCGTAATTGACGGGCTGGCCGAAAAACGCCGTCAGATCGCCGCGCGTCCGCTCCGGCGTGTAGATGCGCGGATTCCAGATGTCGCCGCGTTGCATGAAGCCGTCGCGGAAATAGCGCACCATCTGCGGCACGTCGGCGACGCGCGTGCGGGAGAGATCGATCACCGCCGCGACGCGCTCGGTCTGGCTTTGATCGTTGCGTTCGACGACAAGAAAGGGGCCGGCGCCGGTGAGGCGGAATTTTCGCTTGATGCGCTCGGCGCGCGGATAGTCATAACTCAGGAGCCGCTGCGGGCAGCGGTCTGCGCCGGGTTGTCCGGGCGAGAGCGTTCGCGTCGGCCAATAGATCGGCCGCAGCAATTCCACCTCGCCCTCTTCGTTGCGCCGCACGCCGACCTGCACTTCGCTGGTCGTCGCCTGATCGAACGATTGAAACAGACTGCGGCAGAGCGCGGCGTTGCGTTGCGCCAGAAGCGCCACGCTGGGATCGCCCAGCAGCACGACGGCAGAGCCGCCCTGGCGCGGCGTGCGTGCAACGTCGGCCAGCAATTCGACCAGAACCGGCGTCAGCACGCGCTCCATCGTGCGTGGCGGGGCGGCCATGGGCGGCGGCGCGATGGACGGAAGGTCGCGTATGGCGGATTCGGTCATGCGCCGATCCGGCGCCGCGCCCGGCGGCTCCGCCGGTGTGGTGGTCGCGGCGTCTTCGTTGCGCGGCGGAGGCTGCGCTGGCGCTGCGGCGTCCGGCGCTTCGGTTGAGGGCGCCGGCGTTGCGGGCGCTGGGGCGGTCACCGATGGGCCTTCCGCGCTGGGCGGCTCAGCCATGGGCGGCGCAGCGGTTTCGCCGCACGCCGCCAGCGCACACGCCAAAGCCGCAGCCGCCAATCGCGCGCCGAACCTGCCCATGGATCGCCCTCGGTGAAGTCGCCGCGACGATGGCCGAGCGCGGCGCGGAGCGCAATCGCGACGCCGCGCCGTCAGGCCGCCGCGCCCTCCAGCCGTCCGATGGCGTAGAACCGCTCCCGCCGCTGGGCGCGCAGCGCCTCCGGCGACAAGTCCTTCAGTGCATCGAGCGCCGCGGCGATCTCGGCCCCGACGGCGGCGATTGCGCGTTCCGGCGCGCGATGGGCGCCGCCGACCGGCTCGGGCACGATGGCGTCGATCACCTTGAAGCCGATCAGGTCTTGCGCCGTGATCTTCATCGCGGCCGCGACGTCCTTCGCGCGGGCGGCGTCGCGGAACAGGATCGAGGCGCCGGCCTCGGGGCTGATCACCGAATAGATCGAGTGCTCCAGCATGAAGACCGTGTTGGCTGCGGCGATCGCGAGCGCCCCGCCCGAGCCGCCCTCGCCGGTGATCACGGCCACCATGGGCACGCCGAGCGTCAGGCAGCGCTCTGTCGAGCGCGCGATGGCTTCGCCCTGGCCGCGCTCCTCGGCGCCGATGCCCGGATAGGCGCCCGCGGTGTCGACGAAGGACACGACGGGCAGGCCAAACTTGTCGGCCAGATCCATCAGGCGCACGGCCTTTCGATAGCCCTCTGGGCGCGCCATGCCGAAATTGTGCTTTAGCCGTTCGGTGGTCGTGCGGCCTTTTTCGTGGCCCAGGATCACCGCCGGTCGGCCCAGGAACTTGCCCAGCCCGCCCAGAATGGCGGGGTCCTCGCCGAACTTACGATCGCCGGAAAGTTCAAGAAAATCAGTGACAAGCGCGCCCACATAGTCGCGGAAGCGGGGCCTGTCCGGGTGGCGGGCCACGAGCGTCTTCTGCCAGGGGTCAAGCTTGGAATAGAGGTCCTTGAGCTGTCGGTCGGACTTGGCCTTGAGACGCGAGAGCTCCACGCCCATCGCTTCCGCGCCGGAGCTTTCGGCCAGCGCCGACAATTCCTCGATCTTGGTCTCGATCTCGGCGATCGATTTCTCGAATTCCAGATAGGTCCGCACGGCCGCCGCCCTCGTTCGAGGCGCGGACCATAGCGGCCTTGGCCGGAAGGTCCAGCGCTTGCGCCGGGTCGGCCATGTTGCACCGCAGCGGAGGCGGGGCTAGCCAAGCGCCGACAGGAGCCTCCGATGACGAAAACCCCGCGCGCCTTTTTCAAATCCCTCGCCATCGGCGCGCCGGCGCCGCTGCGCGAGCCGCCGGTGCGGCTGGAGCGGATGATCCATTTCGTGCCGCCGCACCTGGAGAAGGTGCGCGTCAAGGTTCCCGAGATGGCCAAGGACGTCGACGTCATTCTCGGCAATCTGGAGGATGCCATCCCGGCGGATGCGAAGGTCGCTGCCCGCCGCGGCTTCATCGAGATGGCGAAGGCGACGGATTTCACGGCCCTGGGCGTGGGCCTGTGGACGCGGGTGAATTGCCTCAATTCGCCCTGGCATTTGGATGACGTCACCGAGATCGTTGCGGAAGTGGGAAACCGTCTCGATGTGATCATGGCGCCGAAAATCGAAGGCCCATGGGACATCCATTATCTCGACCAGCTTTTGGCCTTGCTGGAAGCCAAGCACAGCGTGACCAAGCCGATCATGCTGCATGCAATCCTCGAGACCGCCGAAGGCGTGGCGAATGTCGAAGCGATCGCCGGCGCGTCGCCGCGCATGCAGGGCATATCGCTGGGGCCGGCGGATTTGGCGGCGAGCCGCAAGATGAAGACGACGCGCGTCGGCGGCGGCCATCCGGGCTATCGCGTGCTGTCCGATCCCGCAGGCGACGGCGCCGCACGCGAGAGCGCGCAACAGGATTTGTGGCATTACACGTTTGCGAAAATGGTCGATGCGTGCGCGATGCACGGCATCAAGCCGTTCTATGGCCCATTCGGCGCGATCGACGATCTCGACGCCTGCGAACAGCAATTCCGCAACGCGTTTCTCATGGGCTGCGTCGGCGCCTGGACGCTGCATCCCTCGCAGATCGCGATCGCGAAGAAAGTGTTCAATCCCGATGTGGAGGAAGTGCGCTTCGCGCTGCGGATATTGGAGGCGATGCCTGACGGCTCAGGCGTCGCGATGCTCGACGGCAAAATGCAGGACGACGCGACCTGGAAGCAAGCGAAAGTGATTGTGGATCTGGCGCGGCTGGTGGCGGAGCGGGATGAGGGGATGCGGGAGGCGTATGGCGTTTAAGCACTCTGAATCGGTCCGGACAGGCGGAGCCTGATCCGGGCCCCATGTTACTAAATCGTGCAAAAAACACGGGCCCCGGCTCTCCCGTTGGTCGGCCGGGGTGACGGGGTGTGTGGAATTGGCAGGGCAATTTGCACGGAAATATGCCGTTAAACGCGGAAATCACTCGGTTGGATAATCAAATATAATACCTTCAGTGGCGGAACCAGTTTGCAAGAAGTCACCCCATAGAGCAAACTTGGACTGATCTTCTGTAACAGAACCAAAGACCCATAGGCCGCCGAATCTCGCGTTCTCTGGAATCGTAAGTTTCGAGAGATCAAATCGGCCAATTTGATTTAGCTTTATTACCACTACAAGGTCTTCTGCACTTGCATAGTGTGAGAGCTTGTCCGTTATGATTCCGATTGAGGCATTTGCATTAAGCGATTTGGGAACAAGCTCTTTCAGCTGGACGGGGCAAAAATGCTGGGTGTCGCCAGATTTCCAGGTTGTCACGAAGTCGTAATCGTTCGCTTCAAATGGCGCAAACCACACGTCGGTGCTGAGCAGTTTCGACATTCCTGTGCAGAATAGCGCTGCATCCCGCATCTCTCTATATGGTTTTAGGCCATTGGTTCGGAGCGTCTTGACGCGTTCATCGATGTCGCAGGGGGCGATCGTCACCTCTAACTTGCGCAATGCTATCAGGCACGAAGCCGCGTGCTCAAACTTGAGCCTAGAGCATTCGCGAAGACGAATTCCTGCGTTGGGCATCGTGCAACCTCGCAAGTAAACACACTTGATTAAAAAGCAGCGACCCAGACATATTAGCGATCTCAGGCAATAAATTCGCCATACAGAAACTTACGCCGCCACATCCTCCTTCACTGCCACGCTCAACCGCAATCCCATCGCCTTCAACACGCTGAGCAGCGTCGTCAGCCGCGGGTTGCCGTCCACGCTGAGAGATTTGTACAGCGCTTCGCGAGTCAGTCCGGCGCGTTCCGCAATCTGCGCCATGCCTTGTGAGCGCGCGATGTCTCCGAGCGTCGCTGCGATGATCTGTGGGTCGCCGTCTTCGAGCGCGGCTTCAAGGAACGCTGCTGCAGCTTCTGGCGTGTCGATATAGTCGGCGCTGTCATAGGGGCGGGTGCGGGCGGTGCTCATGGGTTGTCCTTCTTCCAGCTTTCCCAAAGCGCCTTCGCTTTTTCGATGTCGCGCGCTTGAGTGGATTTATCTCCGCCAGCGAGCAGCACGATGAGCTCGGGGCCGCGATCTGCAAAATACACCCGATAGCCCGGCCCGAAATCGATCCTCAACTCGCTGACGCCGCCGCCGACCGGGCGCACGTCGCCAGGATTGCCTATCGCAAGGCGTTTGATGCGCATGTCGATGCGAGCACGGCCCTGAAGGTCGCGCAGCTTTCGCAGCCACTCATCAAACGTTTCAGTCCGAACAATTTGCAACGCGGCCATGTTGTAATCTATAAGTTACACGCCTGTCAACCTGGCGGCTCATACCCCACACCCGCCCCAGGCCCCAGCGGAAGATCAAACGCCACCCACGCGGCCGTCATCGCCACGCCTGCGCCCATGAAGCACAAGCCGTAAGGCAGCATCAGCGCCAGAAGCGAGCCGACGCCCATGCTGGAATCGTAGCGGCGGCAAAAACTTAGGATCAGCGGGAAATAACTCATCAGCGGCGTCATGATGTTGGTGAAGCTGTCGCCCATGCGATAGGCCGCGGTGGTCATCTCCGGCGATATGCCCACGAGCATGAACATCGGCACCACGACGGGCGCCAGCGCGCTCCATTTCGCGGTCGCCGAGCCGATGAAAAGATCGAGCACCGAGGAGAAGCCCAGCACGCTCACCAGCAAGGCCGGCGTCGGCAAATCCCAGGTCTTCAAAATCTCCGCGCCATTGATCGCTGCGATCGGCCCGAGCCTCGACCAGTTGAACATCGCCACGAAATGCGCGGCGAAAAACGCGAACACGATATAGGGCGCCATCGTGCGGATGCCGTCCGTCATCATCGCGACGAAGTCGCGATCGGATTTGATGGTTCCCGAAGCGATGCCGAACGCCGTGCCGCTGGCGACGAACAACAGAAAAAATCCTGCGATCAGCGAGCCATAGAACGGCTGCAGCCTTGCTGGGCCCTCCGCGCTTTCGTCGATCAGCGGCGTGAAGCCCGGCCACAGCGCGAGCGCCGCATACGCCGCGCACACGATGAGGGCGACGAGGCCGGCAGCGCCGAGGCCCGCCTTTTCCTTGTCCGTCACCGCCGATTTCGCGAGCTCTGCGTTCAAATCCGCATCGCCGCCGTCGCCCCAGGGTCCAAGCCGCGGCTCCACCACGCGATCGGTGATGAACCACACGATCGGCGTGAACACGAACACGATCGCGAGAATGAAATACCAATTGCCGAGCGGGTTCATCCGCCAATCCGGATCGATGATGCGCGCGGCCTCCTGCGTGAAGCCGAACAGCGTGACGTCGATCTGTCCCGGCGTGAGATTGCCGGCATAGCCGCCGGACACCGCCGCGAACGCCGCCGCGATCCCCACAAGGGGATGGCGCCCGACCGACGCATAGACGAGCGCGGCCAGCGGGATGAACACGACATAGCCGGTGTCCGAAGCATGATGCGACACCATCCCGATCAACACGACGCACGGCGTCAGGATCGCGCGCGGCGCCTGGCGCAGGCTGGCGCGGATCAGCGCGCTGAACAGGCCCGCCCGCTCCGCGACCGAAGCGCCGTACATCACCACCAGCACGATGCCGAGCGGCGCAAAGCCGGTCAGCGTGCGCGGCATTTCGGTCAGCAGCTTGGTGATATTGGCCTCGGTGAACAGGCTTTCGGCGCGGAACACCAGAAGGCCATCTTCGAGAACGCCGTTCTGCGGCGCCTGTTCGCCGGCGAACGGGATCGACGCTTGCCATCCCAAGGCTGCGCCGACCGCCGACAGGATCATCAGCACGCCGATGAGCCACACGAAAATCATCACCGGATCGGGCAACAAATTGCCCAGCCGCTCGACCGCGCCCAAAAAGCCCTTCTGGCGGCGGTCCGCCGCGTCCGTCGCATCCGTCACGCTGGCGCCTCGCAAATCCGCGCGCCGCGGTTCGGGCGCACATCAGGCTTAGCGGGCGTCCCGGCGCCGGGGCAATTGCGCTCGCGCTTCACGAGGTGTTGATCCGCTGCACGCGCCCGTCAGCGCGGCTCGCCGTTCATCAGCTTCAACAGGCCCCACCCGCTCATCACCGTGAACCAGAGAAAGACCACGAACCCGACGATGCCGATTAGGCCCAGGAGGGGAATGCCGATGATCAGGCCGATGATGGTGACGTTGAAGATCCAGGCGACGATGGTCAATAGGCCCAGGCCGATCGCCCACCATACGGCCGTCCACCAGAGCTTGATCTGGCCTTCGATGTGCGATCGCGCCAGGCCCGTCGCCTCGCTGCGCATGACATAGGCCAGAATGACGCCCACCAGCGCGAAGGCCGCCGCGCTGGGGATCGACAGCAGGTACAGCCCGTAGACCAGCGCGGCGCCGAGATTGCCTGAACTGGCGCGCGGTCCGCCGGCGGATTGCTCGGTCATCGTCATTTTTTTCGTCCTCGCTCCGAACCGAACGCGCCAAACGGCGTTTGGTTCGGTATGTACACCGACGCCGTCCTCATCGCGACGCCCTCTGGAGCCGCGTCCTTGCCTCGAGCCCAGCGCCGCGCGCCCAAGCCGCCGCCGACCAATCTGTCGGGCCTGCTCGACGAGATCGAGGCGCGGGCGCGCAGCGAAGGCGCGGGATTGTCCGTGAATGACCTGCTCGACGCCGTCGGGCGGCGGTCTTACGGCCCGCTGCTATTGACCATTGGCGTGATCGCGGTGTCGCCGATCACCGTGATCCCCGGGATGACGTGGCTCACCGCCGGCTTGACGCTGATCGTCGCCGGGCACCTCGCGCTGGGCTTGCGTAATCTTTGGCTGCCGAAGCAGGCGATGGCGGCGCGCGCGCCGGCGCAGGCGCTCATGGGGTTCATTGCGCGCGTGCGTCCTGCCGCGCGCGGGATCGATCGCGTGTTGAAGCCGCGGCTGACGTTTCTCACCGCGCCGCCCTTCATCAACGGCGCCGGGCTCGTATGCGTCGCGGCGGCGCTGATTACCTTTCCGCTCGGATTGATTCCCTTCGCGCCGCTTCTGCCCGGATTGACGATCGTGGCGATCGGTCTGGGACTGGTGGCGCGCGACGGCGTGGTGTTGCTGCTCGGCGGCGGCGCGTTCGCTGGCGCGGTCTATGCGCTCATGCAGGTGTTTTGAGCGCGGATCACCGCTTGCGCTTCGCCAGCGGATGGGCGCGCTGCATCACGTCACGCAACCGTGCTTGCGAGACATGCGTGTAGATTTCCGTCGTCGCGATGTCGGCATGGCCGAGCAGCTTCTGCACAGTGCGCAGATCGGCGCCGCCGTCGACGAGGTGCGTCGCAAAGGCGTGACGCAGGACGTGCGGGCTGACGTGTTTGGGGTTCATGCCTGCGGTGCGCGCAGCGGCGGCAAGAATCTGCTGCACGCGCCGGCGCGTGAGTTTTCCATCGCGCGAGGTCGGCGAGGGAAACAGCCAGCGATCGGCCTTGTCGCGCTTGGCGGCGGTTTTCGGCAGGAAATGCGCGCGCGTCAGCAAATAGGCTTGCAACGCCTCGAGGGCGGGGGCGCCCAGCGCAATGATCCGCTCACGGCCGCCTTTGCCGACGATGGTCATATGCGCCTGACCGGGCTTGGGCGCGGCCTTCAACGGCAGCGCGGTCAATTCGCTGACGCGAAAGCCGCCGCCATACAGCAATTCCAGGAGCGCGCGATCGCGCACGCCGACCGCGCCGTCGATGCGCGCGGCGGCGTCGATCAGCCGCGCCGCGTCGTCCGCACTTAGGGTCTTCGGCAGTTTTCGGCGTTTGGCCGGCGGCGCCAGATGAGCGGTGGGATCGTCCTGGCGATCGCCTTCGCTGAGCAAGAAACGGTAGAATTGGCGCAGCGCAGAGATCCGTCGCGCGGCGGTCGCCGGCGACAGATTGCGTTGCGCAAGCCCGGCGACATAGCCCGACACATCTTCCGCCGACGCGTCGGAGAGGTCCGCGCCGATGGCGCCGCGCGCATCGGCCAGATCGCGCCGATAGGCGTCGAGCGTGTTCGGCCGTGCGCCGCGCTCGGCCGACAACATCTCGAGAAACGCTTCGACTCGCGGGCTCATGGCCGCTCCCTGCAGCGCGATCGCCAAGGGCGGACGGCTGTTCTCTCGGCCATCTCGCTCCTGTCTTGCACGCTGAGCCTGATGCACATCCGGGATTGAATCAATCGCGAACGACCAGGCTCTATGCGTTGGCGCCGATCAAGGCTTCGACGGCGACGCTGCGCGCGGCGTCGTCTAGCCCGACCTGGCGCAAAGCGCGAATGACGTCGCACACACCGTCAGTGTCCAAGAGGTGCGCCCCGTCGGCGATCAAAGCGCTGGCGAGCAGGGCGGTTTCGCCGACCGCGCCCGCCGCAGCGGCGGCGTCGAGAGCGGCGATCAGCGCGGCGTCGGGTCGTCGGCCGCCGGTCGGAGCGGCGGCGGCGAGTTGGGCGCGCTGCGCTGCGTCCAGCGGCAGCCCCGCTGCAGCGAGGATCGCCGCTTCCCGGGGGGCGGCCGGGCCGCCTGCCGCCAAGCGGCGCGCGATCGCATCAGGATCGCCCCGGCGCGCGCCGATCGCGGCGACAAGATTGGCCTGGGCGGCCGCGGGAAGGCCGGCGTCCTGCGCCGCGGCCGCAAGGCGCTGGGCGGTGGCGCCGTCGTCTGCGGCCAGCGCCGCGCGCCAGAACACCAAAGCGGACGCTGCGTCCGGCGCGCTGGTGAGAGCGGCGATGTCGTCCCGGAACAAGCGCGCCGCGGCGGCGAAATCAGCGTAGGCGGTCGAGCGGCGCAGCAGGGCGGCGAGCGCGGCCGACGCCGCCGGCGATCCCGGCGCCGCTTCCACCTGGCGCAGGGTTTCGGCCAAGGGCGGCAGCCCCGGCGCCGGCGCGGCGAAAGCGGCGCGAATGGCGGCCCGCGCGCTCGCGGCGTCCATCACGCCGCGGCGAAAGGCGAGCGCGGCGGCCTGCGCGCGCAGCGGGGCCGGCGCTCGGTCCGCGCGGGCGACGGCGAGCAGCGCCAGAGTCGAGGCGTTGGCGAGCGGGTTGGGGCCTGCCTGCAACCCCGCGGCGAGCGAGGCCGCCGCGTTCAGGCTGTTATCGAAGCGCCCCACCGGGGCGCGGGCGGCAGGCGCGCCCATATGGGCGACGACCCCATCGAACCAGGCGTCGGCCCCGCCCGCCGCGCGCGCCACTTCCAGCGCCAGGGCGGCGGCGGCATGATCGCCGGCGCTGGCCGCGCACAAGGCGCGCAGCCGCAGGATGAAGGCCGGCTGGTCGGCGCCGACGGCGCCTGCCGCCCGACGGCATGCCGCGGGTAAGTCAGCGCGGGCCAACTCAGCCTGGGCCACATATTGCGCCACGCCGGGGTCGTTGGCGGCGCCGCCGGCCCCGGCGGCCATGACGGCGAGATCGTCGGCGAAGCCCATGCGCCCGAGGGCGGCGAAGCGCTTGCGGGCCGCTTCCGAGGCGGCGGCGCCTTCAGGTGCGTCGGCTGAGCTGGCGAGCGCGCGGCGGGCGAGAGCAAGTGCGGCGGGCGAGTCCGGCGCGGCGGCGAGCCGGTCGAACAAGGCGCCCAAGAACGCCGCGTCGGAACCCGACCACAGCGTCGCCGGCAGGGCTCCCTGCCGCTGCCCGATGGCGCTCACCGACCACAAGTCGAGCGGCCGCAGCGCGCCGACCTCGATGGTCGGGCGTGAGCCAGTCTGCGCCGCCGCGGGCAGGGCGCACGACGCCGCCAGCGCCGCCGCCAGCGCCGCCCGACCTCTCATGGCGCGACCTTGGCGGCTTCGGCGAAGGCGTCCGGCAGCGGCACGCGGACCTCGGCGCGCGCCGGCTCGATCGCATCGGCGCGAAACTGCAAATACACGAATCCACTGACGAGCAGGACGGCGGCGGCCCCCGCCGCGATCAGCCCGCCGCGGCCGTCCAGCACGCCCGAACTCCGCCTGAAACTGCTTCTGCGCCTGCGCCGCGCCATCCGAATCCTCTCGCCGTTGCGAAGCGGCGAGATTGGCCTCAAAATGCGGCGAGTTTCCAGCCGAACCGCGATCCCGCCGGCCAGGCGCTCCTGGAGAACCCCGTGACCCGCCCCGACCGCGAAAGCGGCGACCTGCGCGACAAGCCCGAAGATCCCGAGATCGCCCGGCTCGCGCAAGGCCTGCACGTGGATCGGCCCGTGGCGCTGGTGGGGCTGATGGGGGCCGGCAAATCCACCATCGGGCGGCGTCTGGCGCTGGCGCTCAAGCTGCCCTTCGTCGACGCTGACGCCGAAATCGAGCACGCCGCCGGCCTCAGCGTTCAAGAAATCTTCGCGCGTTTCGGCGAGGATTACTTCCGCCGTGGCGAACGGCGGGTCATCGAGCGCCTGCTCAACGACCCGCCACACATCCTGGCGACCGGCGGCGGCGCCTTCATTGATCCCATGACGCGAACCCTGATGCGCCAGAAAGCGATCTCCATCTGGCTTCGGGCCGATCTCGACGTGCTGATGCGGCGCGTGGAGCGGCGCGACGATCGCCCGCTGCTCAAGGGCGACGATCCGCGCGCCGTCATGCGCCGCCTCATGGACCTGCGCTATCCGATCTACGCCCAGGCTGACCTGATCGTGGATTCTTCGCCGGGCCCGCATGCGGCCTCTGTCGCGGCCGTGCTGCGCGCCTTGCACGCGCACACAGCGCCTTCGGCGGACGCCCCATGACCGAGGCCGTGCGCGTGCGCGTTGATCTCGGCGCGCGCGGTTACGACGTGTTGATCGGGCAGCGCCTGATTGCGGGCGCGGGCGATGCGATCGCGCCGTTCGCGCCGAACCGGCGTGCGTTCGTCGTCACCGACGACAACGTCGCGGCGCTGCACGCCGACGCATTGCGCGCCGCGCTGCAAGCGGCTGGGCTCGCCGCCGTGCAGATCGTTTTGCCGCCCGGCGAACAGACCAAAAGCTTCGCCGTTCTCGAAACCTTGTGCGGCCGGCTGCTGGACGCCGGCCTTGATCGCAAGGATATGCTGATCGCGCTGGGCGGCGGCGTCATCGGCGACCTCGTGGGCTTCGCGGCGGCGATTCTCCTGCGCGGCGTCGATTTCGTGCAGATTCCGACAACGCTTTTGGCGCAAGTGGATTCGAGCGTCGGCGGCAAAACCGCGATCGACATGCCGCAGGGCAAGAATCTCGTCGGCGCCTTTCATCAGCCGCGGCTTGTGCTGGCCGATCTCGACGCGCTCGCCACGCTGCCGCCGCGCGAGATGCGCGCCGGCTACGCTGAGGTGGTGAAGTATGGCCTGATCGACGACGCCGCTTTCTTTGCCTGGTGCGAAGTCAATGGCGCGCGCGTGATCGACGGCGACATCGCGGCGCTGCGCATTGCGGTGGACCATGCCGTGCGCGCCAAGGCGCGCATCGTCGCCGCCGACGAACGCGAGGCCGGCGCACGCGCCTTGTTGAACCTGGGGCACACGTTTGGCCATGCCCTGGAAGCGTGTTCAGGGTTTGGCGATGCGCTGCTCCATGGCGAGGCGGTGGCGGCGGGCATGGCGCTCGCGCACCGCTTTGCGCATGAGCTGGCGCTCGCCCCGCAAGCCGACGCCGCTCGCGTGGATCGGCACCTGCGCGCGCTCGGCTACGCGATCGATCTGCCGACCTTGCCCGGCGGGCCGTATGAGGCCGACGCGCTTGTCGCCGCGATGGCGCACGACAAGAAGACCGAAGCTGGCGCGCTGACCTTCATCCTCACCCGCGGCATCGGCCGCGCCTTCGTCCAAAAGGGCGTGCGCGACGCCGATGTGCGCGCCTTTCTCGCCGCCCAATTGGAGACGCGTCAGTGACAAGCGCGTTGGTCATCGCAGGCGGCGTCATCCTGGCGCTGATCCTGCTCAATGCGTTTTTCTCGCTGGCGGAAACGGCGCTGACGGCCGCGTCACGCGCACGTATGGCCAGTCTCGAGAAAGAGGGCGACGTGCAGGCCAGGCGCGTCAGCCGCCTGCAGGACGATCGGGAGCGCATGATCGGCGCTGTGCTTCTTGGCGCGAACTTCGTGACCATCTGCGCCTCGGCGATCGCGGCGACGATATTTTCCGGCCTCTATGGCGACGCCGGCCCGATCATCTCGACGCTAGTGCTGACGCCGCTATTGCTGATTTTCGGCGAGGTCATGCCCAAAACCTTCGCCATCATGAACGCCGATAAGCTGGCGCGGGTCGTGGCGCTGCCGGTCGAGTGGATGGTGCGCATCCTCGCACCGATCGTGTCGGGCGTGCAGGTCATCGTCAATCAATCGCTTCGCTTGATGGGCGTGCGCGTCGCTGAAGGGATCGACGTGCTCGCGGCTCGTGCGGAGATTCTCGGCGCCGTCGAATTGCATGCCGAAGAGGGCGCGGTCGAGATCAGCATGCGCGACCGCCTGCGCGGCGCATTGGACCTGTCCGACTTGACGGTCGCCGACGTGATGATCCACCGCAAGGCGATGAAGATGCTCAACGCGGATTTGCCGCCGCGCGAGATCGTCGCCCAGGCGACGGCGAACGCCCATACGCGCATACCGTTATGGCGCAACGAACCTGAAAACATCGTCGGCGTGCTGCACGCGCGCGACCTGTTGCGCGTCATATCCGAAAAAGGTCGCGATGGGTTTTCCATCGAGGAGGTGTCGCGCGCCCCGTGGTTCGTTCCTGAAACGACGAGCGCGGAGGATCAGCTGGCCGAGTTTCTGCGCCGCCGCGAGCATTTCGCCCTCGTTGTCGATGAATATGGCGGGTTGATGGGCCTCGTCACGCTCGAGGACATTCTTGAAGAGATCGTCGGCGACATCAAGGACGAGCACGACATCGCCGTCCTCGGCGTCCGCCCGCAGCCGGACGGGTCGGTGAACGTCGACGGCGTGGTGCCGATCCGCGATCTCAATCGCGCGATGAACTGGGATCTGCCGGACGACGAGGCCGTGACGGTCGCGGGGCTCGTCATTCACGAAGCGCAGGCGATCCCCGAACCAGGGCAGCGCTTTGCCTTTCACGGTTATCGCTTCCAGGTTCTGCGGCGCTACCGCAATCAGGTGACGGCGCTGCGTGTCGAGCGCGAAGAGATGGCGGACGCCGAAGGCGGGGCTTAGGGGCGAACAGATGAGCAAACGTGTTCTTATCACCGGCCTTACTGGGATGGTCGGGTCTCACTTGGCCGATCACCTCTTGGCGCACACCGACTGGGACATTTACGGCCTGGTGCGCTGGCGGTCGAATTTCGAAAACATCGAGCACCTGTTTCCGCAGATCAATTCAAAGAACCGCGTGCACCTTCTCTACGGGGACTTGAAGGATCAGACGTCGCTGAACGAAGCGGTCAAGGCGGCGCAGCCGGATTTCGTCTTTCATCTCGCCGCACAAAGCTTTCCGCGCACGAGCTTCGATGCGCCGCTTGATACCTACGACACCAACGTCAACGGCACTGCGCGGCTGTTGGAGGCGATCCGCTTCCACAAGCCTGACGCCGTCACGCATGTTTGCTCTTCCTCGGAGGTGTTCGGCCGGGTGCCGAAAGAGAAGCTGCCGATCGACGAGGAATGCACGTTTCATCCTGCCTCCCCCTACGCGATCTCGAAGGCCGGCACGGATTTGATCGGCCGGTTTTACGCCGAGGCCTATGGGATCAACACGCAGATCACGCGGATGTTCACGCATACCGGCCCGCGCCGGGGCGACGTGTTTGCGGAATCCACTTTCGCCAAGCAGATCGCCATGATCGAAGCGAACATGCTCCCGCCGATCGTCAAGACCGGCAATCTCGACAGCCTGCGCACCTGGGCCGATGTGCGCGACGCCGTCCGCGCTTATTTCATGCTGGTTACTGTCAATCCGGTTCCCGGCGCCTATTACAATATCGGCGGCAGCCACGTGTGCTCGGTGCGCGCGATGCTCGATGCGCTCTTGTCGATGTCGACGGTGGAAGCGATCCGCGTCGAGACCGATCCGGAGCGGTTGCGCCCGATCGATGCAGACCTGCAGGTGCCGAACACGGATAAGTTTCGCCGCCACACCGGCTGGGCGCCGGAGATCGCGTTCGAAACCACGATGCGGGATTTGCTGGATTATTGGCGCATGCGTGTGCGCACGCGCAGCTTCCTGCAGCGCTAGCCGAGCACGCGGCGGAATGCGCGCGCGACGCGCTCGATCGCGTCGGCGTCGATCTTGTGCGAGGTCGGCAGATTGACGCCGCGCGCCGCCAGCATGCGGCTCGATGGGCAGGGTCGCGCATAACGCCGATAGGCGGGCATCGCCGACAGCGAATTGAAGAACGGCCGCAGATCGATGCCGTCGTCCTTGCAGGCCGCGATCAGGGCAGGGCGCTTGTCGGCCGGCGTCAGGGCGCAGCAGAACCAGGTCACCGGCTCGGCGTTGGGCGCCATCGGCGGCGCCAAGTCGACGCCGGGAATGCCGAGAAACGCGCTGCGATACATTTCTTCAACACGGGCGCGCTGGGTGAGAATTGCGTCCAGCCGATCGAGCTGAGCGCCGCCGATTGCGCCCTGCAGGTTCGTCATGCGGTAATTGAAGCCGGCTTCCTCATGCCAATAGCGGCGATCCGGCCGCATGCCGTGATCGCGCAACATGCGCATGCGCGCCGCCAATTCGCCGTCGTTGGTGAGGCACATGCCGCCTTCGCCGGTGGTGATGATCTTGTTGGCGAAGAAGGAGAAGCTTGAGACGTCTGAGAAAGAACCGACCGGCTTGCCGTCATACTTGGCGCCATGCGCTTCAGCGCAATCCTCCACGACGAAAACGCCGCGCGCCTGGGCGATGGCGCGAATTTCCGTCATCGGCGCCGGCCGGCCGAAGACGTGCACGGGCATCACGGCGCGCGTGCGCGGCGTGATCGCCGCCTCGAACATAGCCGCGCTCATCACCCAGGTCTGCGGATCGACATCCACGAGGACAGGCGTCGCGCCGCAATGGATCACGGTGTTGGCCGAGGCCGCGAAGGTGAGATCCGGAACGATGACCTCGTCCCCCGGCCCGACGCCGAGCGCGACGAGCGCAAGATGCAGCGAGACCGTGCCGTTCGCAGTGGCGATCCCGTGTTCCATGTCCATGCGTCGGGCGAAATCGTTTTCAAACGCCCGCAAATAATCGCCGGTGGAGGAAATCCAGGTCGAGAGATAGGCGTCAAGCAGGCGCCGAAATTCGCCGGCGCGCAGATCGGGCTCGGCGACCGGCAGAAACGCCGCATCGCTGCGCGCGCGCACGGCGATGATGCGGCCCTCGGCGTCGAGCACGGGCTCGAGCGGCGCGATTGGGCCGTCGGCGGAGGCCTCCTGCGCGAGCGCTGCGGCGGAGACGCCGTCGAGCGGCTCGCCAGCCTGCAGGCGCGTGCGGATCGCGCCGATCGTCACGACGCCGATCAGGCGCCGTTGCGCATCGACCACGAAAGCGCGGTCGAAGCCGCCATCGAGCGCGCGGTGCAGCGCGGTCCACACGCCGTCTTCGGGCGACAACAGGTAGGCGTCCACCCGCGGCGAAAGGCTGTGCGCGTCAGCCATCAGCGCATCCGCGCCACGGAGGTTTCGTAGTTCCGGTCGAGTTCGGGCGCATACAGCACGACCGATGCGCCTTCGCGTTCAGTGCAGAACGGCACGTGCACGAAGGGTTGCAGCGCTGCGCGCACGCGCGCCTGCGCTTCCGGCGGCGCGAAGATCAGCAGGAAGCCGCCCCCGCCGGCGCCGAGCAGTTTGCCGCCGATCGCGCCAGCTGCGCGCGCCGCCTCGTAGGCGGCGTCGATCGAATCGTTGGAGACCGAATCCGAAAGCCGTCTCTTGTTCCGCCAGGCGTCATCCAACAGCGCGCCGAACTCTTCGATCGGCGCGGTTTCCAGTTCAAGCAGGTTTTGGCCTTGATCGGCCAACGCGTAGAGCGTGCGCAATTCGGTCGTCCGTGCGTCCATGGAATCGATTTTCGTCGCCTCCACGGCGCTGGCGGAGCGGATGAAGCCGGTGAAGAACATCATCAAGTGCGATTCCAGCGCCGTTCGTCGGGCTGTGCTCAAGCGCACGGGGTTCACCGTGAAATCGCCGCTTGCGTCGAACTCGATGCGGTTGAACCCGCCATAGGCGGCCGCCACCTGATCCTGGCAGCCGACCGGTTCACGCAACAATTCCTGTTCGACGCGAATGGCTTCGCTCGCCAGGAAGCGCTTCGAGCAGAGGCGGCCATGATCGCCGAGAAAGGCGTGCAGCATGGAGACGGTAAACGAGGAGCTCGAGCCCAGGCCGGACCGCGACGGCAAGTCGGCGTTGTAGATCACCTCATAGCCGCTCTCGTCATCGGCGCCGTAATGCTCGAGCACCGTCCGCACCACCGGGTGTTGGATTTCGGAAACGGACTGCACCTCTTCCAGCTTGCCCCAGGCCACGCGATAGTTGAAGTCGAACACCGCCGGCAGTTTTCGCAGCTGCACATAAACGTATTTGTCGATCGTGGTTGACAGCACGCCGCCGCGCTCGCCGCGGCGCAGCCAGGCGGGGTGGTCGGTGCCGCCGCCAAAAAAGGAGACGCGCAGGGGCGTTCGCACAATAATCACTGGCCGCCCCTTCCCCCAGGCCCTTGTAGGATGTTCACCTTGTCGGCGCGGCGATTGCAACCCGGAATAATCGCGCCCGGCGCGGCCAGGCGGGCCGCCTCGCGGCGAAAGGAGACGGAATGGGCGCCGAAATAGAACAAGCCGTCATCCTCGTGGGCGGGCGTGGAACCCGACTTGGAGCGCTCGCAAAGGACGTGCCCAAGCCGTTGGTGGAGATCGCGCCGGGCGTTGCGTTTCTGGATATTCTGCTTGGCCGGCTCGCGCGCCGTGGCGTGCGTCACTGCGTGCTGCTGGCTGGCCATCTCGGCGCGCTGGTCGAGCAGCGTTACGCCGGCGCCAGCGTGGGCGAGGCGCGCATTGTGGTGCTGCGGGAAGACGCGCCCGCCGGCACCGGCGGGGCCCTGGCGCTCGCCGCGCCGGCGCTTGCACAGCTTTTCTTCATGCTCAACGGCGATTCATTGTTCGACGTCGATCCCCAGGCTCTGGGAAAGACGATGCGCGCCGGCGATGTCGGCGCCTTGGCGCTGCGGACGATCGACGATCCCGCGCGCTATGGCGTAGTCGATTGCGTCGATGGGCGGATCGTTCGCTTTCGCGAGAAGCAAACCGATCTCAAGGGGCCGGCGCTGATCTCCGCCGGACTCTATCTGCTGCGCCGCGAAGTGCTCGACGCGATCGGCCCAGAGCCGTGCTCGATCGAGGCGGATGTGTTTCCGAAGCTGGCCGCAGCCGACAGGCTCGCGGGCGCGGCGTTCGACGGCTATTTCATTGATATCGGGTTGCCAGATACGCTCGCGCTGGCGCGCACCGATCTGCCAAGCCTATTTCCCGACGATGTCGCGCAAGGCAGGGTCCGCTAAAGTGCGCTCCAGCATCGCGCGCGCCTCGCCATGCTGCGCGGCGTTGACCAGCGCGAACGCCGCGACCGCCTCGAGATAGCCGATCTTGTCGCCGCAATCGTAGGAGCGGCCTTCGAACTCGAAGGCGTGGAACGTTTGCGTCTCCATCAGGCGCGCCATAGAATCGGTCAATTGGATCTCGCCGCCGGCGCCGCGCGGCTGGTTCTCCAGAAGCTGAAAGATTTCGGGCTGCAGAATGTATCGGCCGGAGATGAAGAGGTTGGAGGGCTCTGTGCCCGGCTTGGGCTTCTCCACCATGCCTTTCATGCGCAGAAGACGACCTTCACGCGATACGGGATCGATGACGCCATAGCCCGACGGGGCGTCAGTCGGCTCGACCGCGACCAGATTGCCGCCGACCGCGCCATAAGCCGCCATCATTTGCGACAGGCAGGGCGGGCTGCCCATCATCAGCATGTCGGGCAGGAGTACGGCGAAAGGTTCGTCGCCGACGATGTCGCGTGCGCACCACACCGCATGGCCGAGCCCCAGCGCGCCCTGCTGGCGCACGAAGCTCATCGCGCCCGGGGGACGCAGCGTCTTGCCGAGGGCGTCGAGCAGATCGGTCTTGTTTTTCGCCTGCAAGGCGGCTTCAAGTTCGAAGGCGCGATCGAAATAATCTTCGATTGCGCCTTTGCCGCGTCCCGTGACGAACACGATGTGTTCGATGCCCGCATCCAGCGCCTCGTCGACCACGTACTGGATCGCGGGCCGGTCGAAGACCGGCAGCAATTCCTTGGGAATGGCCTTGGTCGCCGGGAGAACCCGGGTGCCAAAGCCGGCCACAGGCAGAACCGCCTTGCGCACACGTCGTGGGCTGGACATCGATCCGGTCACGCTCGTCCCCCGAAAAAGCCGCAAAACCGCCTAGGCGGCGGGCGGTTGTGATGGCGTGACAGGCGTCACGAGTCAAAAACCGCCTGCGACGATAGACGGTCTTTCAACAGGTTTCGGCTACCCTATATACGGCCCTCGAGAGGCGACGATGTCTGAAGAAAACAACAACAAGAACGGCAAAAGCGGCGTCGCCCCGAAGGCGCGGGCGTCCGCGCTGGGCATCGTGTTGGGCAGCCTGGCGACCGGCGTCGCGGCCATGACGCTGGGCGTGCTCGCCCCGCACCTGCAGACCAGCAAGGCCGCTGCCTCGCAGCCCGTGGCCATCGTCGAGCCCGACCTGTTCCCCGTTCGCGCCACGTTCGACGCGATGACGGCGGACGATCTGCGTGCAATCGAGGCGCAACTCGCCGAAGCCGAGGCCAGGCTCGCCCGCGACGACCGTCGCGCCGCCGTGGCGGCGGCCCGCATGTCGAGCTGGGTCGCCGAAGGCGGCTGATCGCCGCCGCTGCGCGCATGGCGCAAGCCGCCTCACTACCAGACGCAGCCGCTATCGCGGCGATTGTGGTCACCTATCGTACCGGGCCGGTGCTCTTCGACTGCCTCGATGCGCTGGCGGGCGACGCCGCGATCACGCACGTGGTGGTGGTCGATAACGGCAACCCGCCGGATGTAGAGTCTGCCTTGCGCGATCGGGCGGCCGCGTGGCCGAAGGCCAAGCTCCTGACTGGGCACGGCAATGTCGGTTTTGCGCGCGGCTGCAATCTGGGGGCGGCCGCGGCGCCCGGCGCTGCGCATCTCCTGTTCGTCAACCCCGATCTCGTTCTTGACGTCGGCGCCGCCGCCGCATTGGCCGGGACCGCCGCGCGCGGCCCGCAGCCCTGCGTCGCGGGCGGCCGCCTGCTCGACGACGCCGGACGCGAGCAGCGCGGCGCTCGGCGCGACGTGGTCACGCCCTGGTCGGCCTTCGTCGCGTTCTCGGGCTTGACCAGGCTCGAGCGCTTCGGGCCGGTTTTTCGCTCTCCGTATCGAGAACGCGATCCGCCGCCGCCCGGGCCGATCCGGGTCGGCGCGGTCAGCGGCGCTTTGATGTGTCTGACGCGTGCGGGCTTCGAGGCGCTCGGCGGCTTCGATGAGGGCTATTTTCTGCACCTCGAGGATATGGACCTATGCCGCCGCGCCGCCGAGGCGGGTGGCGCCGTGTGGTTCGATCCGCGGGCGTGCGGCCGGCATCGCGGCGCGACGTCGGATGCGCCCGCCGCGGTGGTCGAGCGCCACAAGGCGGCCGGCTATGCGCGCTATTTCCGCAAATTTGCGCGTGGTCCCTGGGACAAATTGCAGGCCGAGGCGATGGCGCTGGCCTTGCCCTGGATATTGACTGCGCCCTGGAGCCTGCGTCGCCGCGCCGCGATGCGCCGACCCTAAAGGATCGTCTGCCCAGTCGAGGCCCAGTCCTTCAGGAAAGCCTCGAGCCCCGCGTCGGTCAGCGCGTGCTTGAACAGGCTTTTGAACAGCGCCGGCGGCAGGGTGGCGCAATCGGCGCCGGCGATGGCGGCGTCGCGGACATGCGCGACCGTGCGCAGCGACGCCGCCAGGATCTGCGTCTCGAAGCCGTAATTGTCATAGATGGTGCGGATTTCGCGGATCAGCTCCATGCCGTTCTGCGCGCCGTCGTCCAGGCGGCCCACGAACGGCGAGACGAAGGTCGCGCCGGCTTTCGCGGCCAGGAGCGCCTGCACGGCGGAGAAGCACAAGGTCACGTTCACTTGCCGGCCTTCGTCGGCCAGCACGCGACAGGCCTTCAGCCCTTCCATCGTCAGCGGAAGCTTGATGGCGATATTGTCGTGGATCTGCGCCAGCTTGCGCCCCTCGGCGAGCATGCCGTCGGCCGTCGTCGCCACCGCTTCGGCGCTGATCGGGCCGTCCACGGCGGCGCAAATCTCGCGCAAGGCCTCGTCGAATTTGCGGCCGGACTTGGCGATCAGCGATGGATTGGTGGTCACCCCATCGACCAGGCCGGTCTCGGCCAGGGCGCGGATTTCGGCGGCGTCGGCGCTGTCGATGAAGATCTGCATGGGGAGGGTCTCCTGCCGACGGCGGCGCTGGCGTCTTGGCGCGCTCGGCGCTTTGCCGCAATAGGGGCCGCAGACTCGGCGGATGTGCCGTGAGTCGGAGCGATGGTGCGATATGGCGCAATCCGAACCCCTCGACGCCGCCGCGATCAAGCGTATGGCGGGGGCGATCCGAACGCTGGCGATGGACGCGGTGGAGGCGGCCAAGTCGGGCCATCCCGGCATGCCGATGGGCATGGCCGACGCGGCGACCGTGCTGTTCGCCCGGCATCTGAAATTCGATCCGAGCCGCCCGGACTGGCCGGATCGCGACCGCTTCGTGCTGTCCGCCGGCCACGGCTCGATGCTGCTCTATGCGCTGCTGCATCTGACCGGCTACGCCGATATGACGCTCGACGAGATCAAGCGCTTCCGCCAGCTGGGCTCAAAGACCGCAGGCCACCCCGAATATGGCCACGCCGCCGGCATCGAAACCACCACCGGCCCGCTGGGCCAGGGCCTCGCCACCGCCGTGGGGATGGCGATGGGCGAGCGCAGCTTGTGGGCGCGTTTCGGCGACGATCTGATCGACCACTTCACCTATGTGATCGCCGGCGACGGTTGCCTGATGGAGGGCGTTTCGCAGGAAGCGATCGCGCTTGCCGGCCGCCACAAGCTCGAAAAGCTGATCGTGCTCTGGGACGACAATTCCATCTCCATCGATGGATCGGTGGCGCTGGCCGACGCGACCGACCAGCGCAAGCGCTTCGAGGCTTCCGGATGGAACACGCTGGCGTGCGATGGGCACGACCCGGCTTCGGTCGATGATGCTTTGCGTCAGGCGAAAACATCTGATCGGCCTACGCTCATCGCTGTGAAAACCGTCATCGGTTATGGCGCGCCGAAAAAGGCCGGCACGAAATCCGCGCACGGCGAGGCGCTTGGCGCCGAGGAATTGGCCGCGGCCAAGGCTGCACTCGGTCTGCCGGCGGGGCCGTTCTTCGTGCCGGAGGATGTGCGCGCGGCGTGGCGCGCGGTTGGCGGGCGCGGCAAGGCGGCGCGCGAAGATTGGGAGGCGCGCGCCGAGGCCAGCGGGAAGGGCGCCGCGCTTCGTGCTGCGCTGGCGCTCGATACGTCGCCGGCCATCGCGGCGTTGTCCGCACACGCCAAGAAGGTCGCGGCGGAGAAACCGGCGCTGGCGACGCGCGCAGCCTCTGGCGCAGCGCTCGACGCCATGTTCAACGATTTTCCTGCGCTCATGGGCGGTTCGGCCGATCTCACCGGCTCGAACAACACGTTTGTGAAGAACACCCCCATCTTCGACTTCGCAACACCTGCCGGGCGATACGTGCATTATGGCGTGCGCGAGCATGCGATGGCGGCGGCGATGAACGGCATGGCGCTGCATGGCGGGATTGTTCCTTATGGCGGAACATTTCTGGTTTTCTCGGATTATTCCCGCCCCGCGATCCGGCTTGCGGCGCTGATGGGCTTGCGGGTCATCCATGTGTTGACGCACGATTCCATCGGGCTTGGCGAAGATGGGCCGACACACCAGCCGGTGGAGCATCTCGCCGCGCTGCGCGCGATCCCGAATCTGAACGTGTTTCGCCCCTGCGACGCTGTGGAGGCGGCGGAGTGCTGGGCGCTTGCGCTTGCCGCGCCGACGACGCCGAGCGTGCTTGCCCTGTCGCGACAGGCGGTTCCAGGTTTGCGCAACAACGCTGATGAAAATTTGTCCGCTCGCGGCGCCTATGAGCTTTTGCCCGCGCAGGGCGGGCCGGCGCGCGCAGCCCTGATCGCCACGGGCACGGAGGTCGCGATCGCGGCTGCAGCGCGCGACCTGTTGCAGGCCAAGGGCGTGCCGACGCGCGTCATCTCCGCTCCGTGTTTCGAGCTGTTCGCAGCGCAGGACGACGCCTACCAGGATCGGCTGCTCGGCGACGAGGATGAAATCCGCATCGGCGTCGAGGCCGCGATCGGGCAAGGCTGGTTCGAGGCGTTCGGGCTCGACGCCTTCATCGGCATGCATGGCTTCGGCGCGTCCGCGCCAGCCAAGGATCTCTACGCCCATTTCGGCATCACGCCCGAGGCGATCGCCGAGACGGTCCTCGATCTGGCTTAGCGCGCCTTTTGCGCCATCTCCCAGAGCGCCTTCACATCCTGCGCGCGCTCGCGCGGCAGCATCATGACGGCCTCGTCGGTGGCGATGACGATCATGTCCTGAAGTCCCGCCAGCGCGATGGCGCGCGCGCTCTCGTTGCGCACGAGCGTATTTTTCACATCATGCAGCAGCGCCGGGCCAAGCACGACATTGCCCGCCGCATCCTTGTCGGTCAGGCGCCAGATTTCCGACCATGATCCGACATCGGCCCAGCCGATGTCGCACGGGGCGACCGCGCCGAACGCAGTCTTCTCCATCACCGCCTTGTCGAGCGGCGCCGAGGGCACGTCCTTGAATAAAGCGTCTGGCAAGGCGATGCGGACACCGTCGCGCGCCGCCGCTTCGAGCGCGGCGACCGCGCGATCGCGGATGGCGGCGGCGGCGTCGAACTCCTTCAAGAGGACGCTTGGCGAAAACAAGAACATTCCAGCGTTCCAGGAATAGCCGCCGGCGTCGAGATAGCCTTGCGCTTCATCGCGCAGCGGTTTCTCTTTGAACGTGTCGATGGCGTACACGCCGTCGCGCAGCGCCGCCCCGGCCTTGATGTAGCCGTATCCCGTTTCCGGTCGCGACGGCGTGATGCCGAAGGTGACGATGCGCTCGCGCGCTGCCGGCGCGGCGCGGGCTATGACCTCCTGAAAGCCCGCCTCGTCGGCGATCACATGATCGGCGGGCAAGAGCAGCACGAGCGCGTCGCGATCGAGGTCCTGCGCGATGCGCGCGGCGATCGCTGCGGTCGCGGCGGTGTTGCGGCCTTCCGGTTCCAGCACGATGGCCGCCGGCGAGACGCCGATCTCGGCCATCTGGCTCTCGACGAGCGCGGCGTGGCGCGAATTGCACAACAGGATCGGCGCCGCGAAAGCGAGACGATCGTTTTCGCCTTGCACGCGTGCGACGGTCTGTTGAATGAGCGTGGCGGCGCCGCCGAGCGCATGGAATTGCTTGGGTCGCGCCTCCGTCGAGGTCGGCCACAGCCGGGTGCCGGAGCCGCCGGACATGATCGCCGGCAAAATGCGCGTGCGGGGCATCGGTTCACCTCTTGCGCCGCCTCGTACGCGGCGACCAACGCCCGCGCAAGCAAACGCCGGGCCTCGACGGGCGCGCATGGCGCGCGCTAGGACATTTGTGCGGTTTTGGGGCGCTGGTGATGGTTTATCCGCCTTTCTCGGAAGTCCGATCCTGGATGTTCGATGCGGCCCTGCCGCTGTGGGCGAGCAAGGGCGTCGATCACGACCATGGCGGCTTTCTCGAAGAGCTCGATTTCGCCGCCGCGCCGACCGACGCGCCGCTCAAACGCACGCGCGTCACCTGCCGGCAGACTTATGTGTTCGCGCATGCCGCGACCCTGGGCTGGACGGAGGGCGCAAACCTTGCGGCGCGCGGGGTGGACTATCTGTTGAACAAGGCCTGGATCGGTCCGCAGGAAGGCTTCGCCAAGAAGCTGCGCCGCGATGGAAGCGTCGCCGACGCGACGCCGGATCTCTATGATCTCGCGTTCACGCTGTTCGCGTTTTCCTGGGCGCATCGTGCGCTGGGCTGTGCGGACTCGCTGCGCGGCATGCGGCTGACGATGGATTTCCTCTCCGGCCATATGCGCCATCCCGAGGGTGGGTTTGCGCACGAATTGCCGATGCGCGGGTGGCGGCTGCAAAACCCGCACATGCATCTGTTCGAGGCGAGTCTGGTCGCTTTCGAGGCGACGCAGGATGAAGTCTATCTCGATCTTGCGCACGAGATGTTCGCGCTGTTCTCAGCCAAGTTTTTCGACGGCCGGACCTTGGCGGAATATTTCACCGTCGATTGGCGGCGCGCGCCGGGCGATGAAGGGCGCATCGCCGAACCGGGCCACCAATTGGAATGGGCCTGGATTCTCGCCCAATACGGCAAGGTCTCCGGCGTCGACGTCGTCACGCCGGCGACGCAATTGGTGCGTTTCGCCGAACGTCATGGAGTTGATCCCGCCACAGGCGCAACCTGCATGGCCGTCCGCGACGACGGCGTCGTGATCGACGGCTCGTCGCGCACCTGGCCCAATACGGAACGCATCAAGGGCTGGCTCGGCCTCTTCGACCTGACCGGCGAAGATCCGCGCGCGCCGGTCGCGCGCTCGACGCGCCTTCTGCTCAACCGCTATCTGGCGACCGAGACGCCCGGCCTCTGGATCGATCATTTCGACGCCGCCGGCGAGCCGATCGCGCAAACCGCGCCCGCGTCCACGCTGTACCACGTGTTTCTGGCGTTTGCGGAGCTTCTGCGCCTCGAGCCGCGCCTCGCGGCGCTTGATCAGGCCTAGCCGCGTTTGGCGGCGTTGACGAACGCGCCGGCAAGCACGATCGCCGCCAGCCACCATTCCTGCCAGGCCCCGTAGCTCACATTGGCGATCACCCCGGTGCTCGCGGCGAGGCCCGCAAGCGCGGCCGCCGCCTCGCGCTGAGCGCGCAGCCGCATGATGGCGGTGATCCCGCCGATGGCGAGCGCAAGGGCGGCGAGCCCGGCGCCGATGGCGCCGAGCTCGTACCAGATGTGCAGGCTGGCGGAGTGGGGATGCAGCGACACCATGTTGAACACGATGCCGCGCACCTCGCCCTGCACCGTGATGACGCGCGTGGCGTCGAGGCCGTGTCCGAGAACGAACGCCTCGGGGATGCGGTTGGTGATGTAGGTCCACATCTCAGCGCGGATCGCCCAGGAATCCGGCAGGCTGGCGGTAACGGCGTGGCTGCTCGTCACCAGGGGCGTGGCGAACGGCGCCGCGAGCATCCAGGCGGCGAGGCCGAAAAAGCACACGCCCAACGCGAAACCGGGCGCGCGCTGCGCGACCAGGAAGGCTGCGAGGCCGGCGCCGAACGCCAGCGTGTTGGCCTGCATGTCGAACTGAAACATGAGGAAGGCCGCCGCCGCGAACAGGATGCGCCAGATCGTGCGCTCCCAGGCCGCGCCCCCAACCAGCGCAGCCATCGCGGGCCATAAAAGCAGCAGCAGCACCGAGGCGCCCTTCGCCGGGTTGCGCAGCAATTGGGTGGCGTCGACCGTCGCCGGCTCGTCCATCCGGTTAAGCGGCATGTCGCCGATCGCCTCGATCAGCAGCAGCGCCGCAGCGACGCCCGCCGCCGCAACGCACGCCGCGCGCATCAGCGCCCGGTCGCGCTCATGCGCCCCCCCGGCGCCCGCAATCAGCAGCAGGGCGGTCGCCGCCAGGCCGGCGAGCCGCGCCGCCTGCTCAGAAGCGGCCACATATGGCGACCAGAACGTGGCCACGGCGGTCCAGCCGAAGAATGCAACGATGACCGCAACGAGCGGCCAGTATCGCGCCAAAGCGCCGGGCAGACGTCGCCATGGCGCACCCAGGAGCCCCGCGGCGGCCTGCAGCGGGGCCAGCGCCATGCCGCCGGCCACGGCCGCAGCTGGAACGAGCGCCGTCAACCCTGCGATCGCGAGGGCGCCGAAACTGAGCTTCGTCGTCGCCATGATGGTTACCTGAGCGGGCCTGGGCCTGCTCCATCGCGCGTGGCGAAGATGCGCGCAAGCGGCGAGTTTCCTACGGATTTTTCCACTACGGGGCTGGAAACCGCGTAACCGACAGGGTAAACAGAGGGCCTGTCGCTGGGCCGCCGAACGCGGTCGCTTCATCTGCGCCGTTTGCAGATGACGCAGAGCAGCGGCGGAAGTCGGGAGACGCGCATGGCCAACGTCGTATTGCTCTATGCTGAAAGCGACGCCGAGCGAGCCCGCGCAATCAGCGCCGCCGCCGCGCACCTCCGCCCGCTCCTGTCGCCTCTGTCCATGGGCGCCCGGCCGATGGCCTTCGGACCACAAATGGTGGTGATGATGGCTTGGTCGCGTGAGGCGCAAGCCGCTGGTCTGGGCGAGGTGTTTTCGCTGATCGCGTCCAACCATGTCGGCGCGCTGCTGGTGTGCGCGTGCGACGGGGCCGAACCGCCGGTCGCCCTGCGCCAGCGCCACATGCTGTATGATCTGGAATCCCTGCGCTCGCTCGACGGCGCCGCCGCGCTCCGTCTCGGCCGCCTGGATGAAATTCGCGTCGCCGAGCGTCCGGCGACGCAATCCCTGGATGTGCGCCGTGTGAGCCAGGCGTTCGCCGGCGGCATGTTCCGCGGCGTGGCCGCCAGCGTCGCGTTCCTCGGCGTCGGCGGCGCTGTCGCGCTTGGCGCGGTTGATCAACTGGCTGCGGACGGGACTCCGGCGCCTGCCGCCGCACCCGACAATATGCGCGTTCTCGAGGCGGTCGAAGCCGCACCCGAATTCGATTGGGCCCAGGAAGAGACCGCGGCCGCGGTCGACGACGCCGAGCTCGCCGCCGTGCAGCAGCGCCTCGCCGAAGCGCAAACGCGGCTCGAAGCCATGCGTGAGGCGACCGAGCCGTTCGTTTCGCAACTTGACAGCTGGTCTGCGCAGTCCTGGCGCACCAATCCCGCCGAAACGGCGGCCGCCACATCGCACGACCAGCTCGCCGATTTCCAATCCAGCGCGCCGATCGAAGCGTTGCCGCTGCAGCCTGCCTCGGCCGCGGCGGACGCAAGCGGCAATCTCCTCGCCGTGGATGACGGCCTGTGGCGTCCCGCCGCCGATACGCCGAGCGCGATTTAAGGTCCCGCGGCGCCCGCCGCGCGCTGCTATCGACCTGCATCCCGCGCCTTTGACGCGCGCCGCCGGAGCCTCGGTCACTTGGTCGACACCGTTCTCTTGCACGCGCGTTCCGACGCCGATTTGGCGCATGCGCTCGCCCGCGGCTTGAAGGGCGCCGTGGCGGTGCCCTGTGTTGTGCCCGAGGGCGAGGGGCCGCCGCTGCAGTTCGGCGTCGGCATGCAGATTTTCGGCCTGTGGACGGCGCGCTCGGAGGAGGCGGCCGGGGCCCGCCTGCAAGATACGTTGGACGCTGCGCCGCGCCGGGCCGCGCTGTTGCTGTGGGACAACCGTCTTCCGCCCTGCGGGGACAGCGACGCGCGCACGCCGGTCATCGCCATGGGCGACGACCTCGACGCATCGATCGCGCGCGTCGGAGAAATCGCCAAGAGCCTCAAGCTGGGCATCTTCGTTGCGTCCAATCTGACGCCGCCTCCGCCCCCGCAGCCTGCGCCGCAGCTTGCGCCGCCGCCCCCCATCGCGCGCGCCGCACGCCCGCCGCGCCCGCCGCCGACGCCGCGGCCGCAAGCCGATCGACGGATTGAGAAATCCAACCGCATGGCGGGGCGGTGGGGGTTCGTGATCGGCGCCATCATCGGCGGCGCCATCGTCGTCGCCGGCCTCGCCCCGTGGGCCTCTTCGCTTATTGCGCGCGAGCGCGCCGCCGCCGGCGCCGAAGCGCGCTCCTAAAGCGCAAGAGCCGCAAGCGGATGCCGGTTTTGGCGACGATCAGGCCTTAGCGCCGTCGCGCCATCGTCAGCGGCGACCAGGTGAACGCCGCAGCAATCGCCCCCAGCGATGCGGTGCGGCTCGCTTGGATCTGTCGCCGCGCCTGCAACGCCGCCGGGGACCCTCGCAGCGCGTCGCGCAACGCCGCCATGGTCGGCCTGAAGTGCGGGCCGCCGACGGAGAGGGCGACCTGCAGGAGCGTGTGCGCAACGTGCAACGGGGCCGCGAGAACCAGGAGCGGCCACGGCATGCAGCGCAGCAGCGTCCATATGCGGTTGCGCCGCCCGTGATAGACCGCAAACGCCGAACGCCGCGCCGCGCTCGCGCCGCCGATATGCGCAACGACCGCCGACGCGGCCTGGCGGCACGTCCAGCCCATCAGGCGCAGCCGAAACCCCAGATCCACGTCCTCGACAAAGCAAAAATAGGACGGCTCAAAGCCGCCGGCAGCGCGCCAGGCCGCGATGCGGTACAAGGCGGCCGCCGCGCAGGGGCTGAACGCTTCGCCGTCGATCGCTGGAAAAGTGCGCAGCGCTCCATGGGCGGCGCGCCAGGGAAAGCCATAGGCGCCGTAGCGGTCGCCGAGGCCGTCATACCGACCGGGCTCCGCGGCGGAGATCTGGGTCGATCCGAACGCCGCCGCCTCGGGATGACGTGCGGCCGCCGCCGCGAGTTCAGCGAGCCAGTCCGGCTCTGGGAAGGCGTCCGGATTCAGCAACGCCATCAGGGGCGTCTCGACCAGAGCTGCAGCCTTGTTGTTGCCCTCTGCGAAGCCGAGATTGCGATCCTGCTGGAGAAACTGGGCGTGCGCCGGGAAATCCGCCGCAGTCGGTCTCTGGTCGGCGTCGGACGCATTGTCGAGTACGATGAGCGCGTAGGGGATCGTTTGCCCCTCCAGCGCCGCTCTCAACCTGGGGAAATGCGCACGGCTGTTGAACGTGACGATGACGACGGTGACGCCGATCGGCTGCATCCGGACTCCTGCGCGCGTCGTGTGACGGTTGTGCAAATCTTGAGCGAAGCGAGCGAGTTAGGTAAGACGATGTCGGGGATGGCGCGCGTCGCGCAAGAGGTTGGGCCCGCCAACGAGAACGACGCGCGCATGCGGAAGGCGCAGCCGTTTGGGCGGCTGCAGTGTTGGGCCGCCACAGGCGGTCGCGAGCGGGAGCGGGCATGGTCGGCGCGCTGATGGACATCGGCGCCGTCTTCGGGCGGTGGCGCACCTGGTTCCTGATGGCGAGCCAGGACATCCGGATGCGCTACCGGCGCTCCTTGATCGGCCCGTTCTGGCTGAGCATCTCCATGGCGATGACCGTCGTCGGCATGGCGCTGGTGTTCGGCAACGTGTTTGAGCGCACGTTTCAGGAATATCTCGTCTTTCTTTCCGCCGGCTTCCTGATCTGGGGATTTATTTCCCTGATGATCAATGAAGGCTGCACAATCCTCGTCGAGGCCGAAAACCATCTGCGCGCAGTTCCTTTGCCGGTTAGTGTCTTGGCGGCGCGGATGGTTCAGCGCAACGTCGTGATCTTCTTGCACAATGCAGTCGTCATCGCGGCGCTCGTCGCGATTTTTGGCTTCACGCCGACGATCAATCTGCTTTTCGTCATTCCGGGCGTGGTTTTGCTGACCGCGTTCGGGTTTTTTCTGGCGCTGGTGCTGGGACCCATCTGCCTGCGGTTTCGCGATGTGACGCAGGTCGTCGGCTCGCTGTTGCAACTGGCCTTCTTTCTGACGCCGATCATCTGGATGCCTGATCAAGGCCGCGTGCCGGAGGCCTTCGTCACGTTCAATCTCTTCTTTCACATGATCGAGCTGGTCCGCGCGCCGATCCAGGGCGCGGCGCCCACGACGCTGAACTGGCTGGTGGTGGGCGGGGGATTGTGGGTGCTGATGGCGCTGTCCGTGGTCACCTTGGCGGCCGCGCGCAAGCACATCTATACGTGGCTGTGAGGCGGCATGGCGGCGATTGATCTTGATGCTGTCTCGTTCAGCTACCCGGTCTATGAGGTCACCGGGCGGTCGCTGAAGATGACGGTGATGCGCCAGCTCGTCGGGTCGAAGATCGACCTCGGCGTGGGTTCGGTCGAAGTGGCCGCCCTCTCGGAGGTAAGCCTGCAATTGCGCAGCGGCGATCGCCTCGGGCTCGTCGGCCGCAACGGCTCCGGCAAGTCGACGCTCCTGCGTCTGCTTGCGGGACTTGCCCATCCCACCCGCGGGCGCATGCATATCGATGGCCGCGTGTTGCCGCTGATCGACAAGGGTCTTGGCATCAATGTCGAACTGACCGGGTTCGAGAACATCGAACTGCCGCTGCGCTTTCTTGGCGCCAGCGACGCTGAAGTGCGCGCCGCCAAGCGCGACGTGCCGGACTTCACCGGGCTTGGCCCCTTCATCCATATGCCGGTGCGCACGTATTCCGAAGGCATGCGCGCGCGCTTGGCTTTCGCGCTGTGCACCGCGATCACCGGCGACGTGCTGCTGCTCGACGAATGGCTCGGAACGGGCGACGCAGATTTTTATGAGCGTGCGCAACAACGCCTGAAGGGCATGATGAGCGCGACGCAGATCGTCGTGCTGGCCACGCACTCGACCGACTTGATGCGCTCGATCTGCAACAAGGTCGCCTGGTTCGATCGCGGCCGCCTAATCGTGATGGGCGATCCCGACGCCGTCATCGGCATGTACCTCGCCGCGCAGCAAAGCGGCTTCGAACCGGTGGCCTAACGTTGCCATGCAGCGCCGGCGTAGCCAGTGTCGCGCTCAACTAAACTCTCACCCGTAGAAGATATCGTCCTGGAGGGCTGCTGCGGATTGTCCGGCGATGAAGAGGGTTGCATCTGAGGTTCCCTCAAGATCGATGGTGATGGTTGTGCCGCCGGCGACGTTGGCGAACACGCCATCGGCGCCGTCCTGGCCGCTCGGCACGCTGTCGCGACCTTCGCCGAGGATCTGATCGCCAGTGCGCTCGGGTTTGTCTCAGACCTGTCTGACAACGACCCGCTGGCGCAGGAG
>JANRIR010000093.1:0-54224 GCA_033764725.1 Hyphomonadaceae bacterium | reverse complement strand
CCGCGCAGAGCGCCGGCGACCCCGTCGCCAGGCTCGCCCAGG
This sequence comes from Hyphomonadaceae bacterium, assembly GCA_033764725.1. GTDB lineage: Bacteria > Pseudomonadota > Alphaproteobacteria > Caulobacterales > Aquidulcibacteraceae > RI-43. The sequence goes on along the minus strand of JANRIR010000093.1, from coordinate 54,182 downwards.
CTGTCGCAGAGCCGCGCGGCGGGCCGCAATTGCCGGCCGTGCGGGTGATCGAAAGCGCCGGCGTTGCGCTGGCGGACGTCTTCTCCGCCGCCGCTCTCGACCGCATAGCCCAGCGCGCGCGCAACGGCACCCAGGCGCGCCGCAAGGCCGTGAAGGACGCAGCACCCGATGCGGTGCGCAAGCTCGCCGAGCATTTGCGCAGCGACCGCGCCGCGCGCGCGGAGGCCGCGGGCTTCCTGCGCCAGGACGGCGCGCGCATCGCCGAGCTGCTCGGCCGGGGCCGCGGCGCGATGGGCGCCGACGCCACGCGCGCGTTCCTGCTGCTCGACGCCGCCGACGGCTGAGCGGGCGGCGCGCACCGGCGCGTTAACCTGAAAAAAGTGTTGGCATATCGCTTGCAGCCGGCGACGGCGGGCGCCTGCGTCTGCCGCATTGCGACGCAAGCCGCCCTCAACGCACGCGCCTGGCGGCCACGCCGGGCGCGCGAGGAGCGCACGATGTTCGACCGCGACAAGACGCATGTCCGCGAGGATGAAGCCGCCGCCGCGCGCGGCTGGTCGCCCGCGAACGACCGCCGCGACGACGATATCTACGAGATCGACGACGCGCCGCTCGAAAGCGCCCTGGACGACGCTCTCGACGCCGAGTCCGACGACGACATCCTCGCCGAGGACGCCGACGGCGAAGACGATCAGCCGTCGCGCGTCGATTGGAGCGGCGCGATGTTCGGCGTCGAAACGCCGGAACAAGCCATCGCGCGCTCCGCCACGCCTGCGCCTGACGACGACGCAATCCCCAAGCCCGCGCCTGCCCCCGGCTTTTCCTGGACGGCCACGATGGGCGGCCTGCTGGCGCTGGGCTGGATCGCTGCGGCCGTCGCTGCGCCGCTTTCCTTCTACGGCCTCGACGCCGTGATGCGCATGGATCCCGCGCTGCATCTGGCGCTCGCCGCAGCCGCGATCGGGCCGGCTGCATTGATCTGGCTCACCGCTTCGGCAGTCGCGGAAGCCGCGCGCGCCGGCCGCCTCGCCGCCGCGCTCGTGACGCTTTCGGCCGCTGCGCCGCGCGCCGAAGCGCAGCGCCTCGACCCGACAGCGCTGGACGACGCGCACGCCCAGGTGCGCTCGCTGAACGCCGCCGTCGACGCAGCCCTGCGTCGCCTGTCGACGCTGGATACCTCCGCTGCGCGCCATGCCGAGACGCTCAACGCGGCGTTCGCCACGACCGGCCCCGGCGCCGACATGCTGGCGCGCATCACCCAGGAACGCGACGCGGTCGCGGCCCTGCACGCCGATCTGCGCGCGCAATCCGAGATGATCGCCAACACCGTGAACCGCCAGGTGCGGCTGATGCGCGAGGCCTCCAAGCTCGTGCGCGGCGAAATCGAAGGCGCCGAAGACGTTTTGGACAATCACCTTGTTGCGTTGAAATCGAGCGCGACGATCGTCCAGCAGCGCACCGCCGATATGCGCGCCGCCGCCGAAGCCTCCAGCGCCGCGAACGCGAAGCTTGAAGACAGCCTCGGCGCCTCGCTGCACACCTTGAGCGAAGCCACGCGCCTCACGGACGCGGCGCGCCAATCCACCGACCAGGCCGCCAGCGCCGCGCATGCGGCTGCGACCGCGGTTCGCGAAGCCACGCATGGCGCCATCGCCGACGCCAAGCGCGCCGCCGGCATGATCCGGCGCGAAGCGCAGGGTCTTGAATCGCTCGCCGGCGAAACGCTCGACAAATTGCGCCAGGCCGCCGACGCCGCGCGCGCGGCCGCGCAGGATGCCGAAGCCGCCGCCGACAAGCACGCCGCGGCGATCTCCAAGCGCTTGAACGCGCTCGCCGGCACGGCCAAGGCCGCGCGCGCCGAAGCGCCGCGTCCGCGCGCGCCCGCCGCCGCCCGGCGCACGCCTGCGCCTGCGCTCAGCGGCGACGGCGATTGGGCGAACCTGACGCCGCGCGCGCCGCGCAGCGCGCCAGCGCCGGCGCCGGCCGCAGAGCGGCGCGACCTGTTTCGTTTCACGCCGCAGCAATCATCCGACGACGCGCTGATCGCCGACGCGCTCGACGTGATCGCCGCCGCCGGCGTGCGCATCGAGGACGCGCTGTTGCCGGCCGATCTTGACCGCATCGCCCGCTGCGCGCGCGACGGCGCCTCAGCCCGCCGCCGCGCCGTGCTCGACGCCGCGCCCGGCGCCGTGCAGCGCATCGCCCGTCATCTGCGGCACGATCGCGAAGCCCTGCGCGCCGCCACCGCGTTCCGCGTGCGCCCCGATCTCGCCAAAGGCGACCGCGGCGACAGCTCGGATGCCGTGTGCGCCTATCTCCTGATCGACGCCGCGCTCACCCCGTAAGCGCGATGGCGCCACGCACATTCGCTTGAGCGTTAGCGGATCAGCGCGGCGCTGCGGGCGGCGGCGTCGCGCGCGAGGTTTTGCAGCGCCGCTGCGGCAGCCGCCTGTGAGCGGGTTTCGACGTCTTCGGTGAGCGTGATGTGCTGCACCGCAAGGATCGCGCGCGTGCGCGCATCCACCGTCATCGCGTGAACGTCGAGACGCGCTGCGACGGCGCCGTTCTCCTCCACGATCTCGAACGCCTGCACGTCCCAGCGCAATTCGATGTCGGCGGGAATGCGGTCGCCGCCGCGCACGGCCGCGCGCGCACCGCTTTCCGCGCGCACCGTCGTCAACACCAGATCGCGCAGCAGCGCGCCGGCGGCGTCAGGCCAGCGCGCGCCGTCGACATAAGCGATGACGCCGTCGCGCCGCCACACGATCTCGGGTCCGAGCGCCGCTTCCGCGCCCGTCACCGCGCCCACGAGCACGACAGGCCCGGCGGCGTCGGGCGCGCGCGCGCCCGCCGGCGCCGCTTCGAGCGGATATAGCCGCGGCGGCGCCCCGGGCTCGGGAAACACCGTAACGCAGGCCGACGCGGCGGCGGCGGCCAGCACAACAAACGCCGTGCGCATCATGGCGCCACCTCCACGGTCGGCCGGCGGCGCTGCGCGAAACTGCCGGGCTCTGCTTCAAGATCGCGCGCCAATTGGCTCAAACGCGCCGACAACCGGCGCAGATCGTCGGCCGCATCGCCCAATTGCGGCAAGGTCTGTTCGCTGGCGATGGTCGCCGCGCCGCCGATCGCGACCGCGGCCGTGCGGCTCTCGCGCAAGGCGAGCTCCGCTTCCGCGACCGCGCGCTCGGCCTGGGTGAGAACCGCCGTGGTGCGCGCCGACACCGCGGCGAGATCGGCCGCAGAAGCGTTCGACAGGCGCGTGATCGCTTGCGCGGCGGCGGAAAGATCGCGCGCGGCGTTCGCGGATTCGAAGACCACCGAATCCTCCCTGGCCAGCACTGCGCTGATCGCCTCCATATTGTTCAACAAGCGCGTCAGGCGCTGTGAATTCTCTTCGGTCAAAAGCCCTTCAATCACGCCTGGGCGCGCGGCGATCCGCGGCGGCGCCTGGCCCATGCGCTGCTGCAGGCGCGGCGATTCCGAAGACCCGGCCGACAATTGGATGAGATTGACCCCGGTGAGGCCCACCGCCTCCAATTGCGCGACGCTGTCGGCGCGGACCGGCGTTTCGGCCAGCACGCGCACGCGCGCGATGACGCGACTGGGATCGTCGCGGTCGATCGACAGGCGCGTGATCTCGCCGACCTTGATGCCGTTGAACCGCACTTCGCCGCCATCGGCCAGGCCGCGCACCGGCCCCTGAAACACGACGTCGAACACGTTCCAGGATTGCCGCCAGCCCGCGCCGGTGAGCCACAGCGCAAACAGCATGATGAACGCGGCGCCTGCGATCGCCACGCCGCCGAGGAGAATGAAATTCGCCCGCGTCTCCATCGCCTCACCTCACAGCCGCCGCAGCGCCGTGACGCGCGCGCGGGCCGGCGAAATAATCCTTCACCCAAGGGTGATCGATGCGCTTGATGTCTTCCAACGCGCCGACCGCCAACACTTTTCCCCCATACAGCACGCACACGCGATCGGCCGTGGCCTCGAGCGTGTCGAGGTCATGGGTCACCAGAAACACGGTGAGCCCCATCGCATCGGTGAGATCGACGATCAGCCGATCGAAGCGCTGTGCCGCGACCGGATCGAGCCCTGCGGTCGGCTCGTCCAGAAACAGGATTTCCGGATCGAGCGCGATCGCACGCGCGAGTGCGGCGCGCGTGCGCATGCCGCCTGACAATTCCGATGGTCTTTTCTGATGCGCGGAAGGATCGAGCCCCGCCATCACCAGCTTGAGATCGGCGAGTTCGGAGATGAGCGCCGGCGGCAGATCCGACAATTCGCGCATCGGCGCTTCGACGTTCTCCTTCACAGTCATGGTGGAGAACAGCGCCCCATCCTGGAACATCACGCCGATGCGGCGCGCCCGTTCCTGGGGATTGCGCATGTCTATTCCATGCACCGCAATGGCGCCTTCGGTCGGCGCATGCAGGCCGACGATCTCGCGCAGCAGCACCGATTTCCCCGTGCCGGACGCGCCGACCACGCACAGGATTTCGCCGCGCATCACGTCGAGATCGAGGCCGTCATGCACGGTCTGCGCGCCGAAGCGCGTGACCAGGCCGCGCACGCTGATGGCGACCTCGCCGCTCACAGGTCCATCTCCAGGAACCACAGCGCGAACGCCGCATCGAGCAGGATGACGAGGAAGATCGATTGTACGACCGAGGACGTCGTGCGCCGCCCCAGCGAGACGACGTCATCGCCGACCGCAAGACCGTGGCGGCAGCCGACGACGGCGAGCACGACCGCAAACACCGGCGCCTTCGACAGGCCGACCCAGAAATGCTGTTCCGGCACGCCGTCGGCGATGCGCTGGAAATACATCGCGGGGCTGACGTCCAGCGTCGCCCAGCAAGCGAGCAGGCCGCCGAGCAGACCCGCAACCACCGCCGCGAAGGCGAGGATCGGCGTCATGATCAGCATCGCCAGCACGCGCGGCGCCACCAGCGCTTCGATCGGGCTCAAGCCCATGACGCGCATCGCGTCGATCTCCTGGCGCATCTTCATCGCGCCGATCTGGGCGGTGAAGGCGCTGTCGGTACGCCCGGCGAGCAGGATCGCGGTGATCACCACGCCGAACTCGCGCATCACCGAGAAGGCGACCAGCTCCACCGTGAACACCGAGGCGCCGAAATCCGACAGTACGCGCGCGCCGAGATAAGCGATCACCATGCCGACGAAGAACGACAACAGGCCGATGATCGGCAGTGCGTTCAGGCCGGCATATTCCATCACATTGAATACAGACACCCAGCGGATGCGCGACGGGTTCGCCAGAAGCTTCAACAAAACCGCAAGCGTTTCGCCGAAGAAGGACAAGGTCTGCAGGGCTTCGGCCCAGACATGGGCGAGCCCGCGCCCCGCCCGCTCCATCAGGTCGATGAGGCCGAGGCCCGGCCGCGGCGGAACCGGACAAGGCTGGGCCGCGCCGCGGGCGACCGCGATCAGCCGCGCAGCGCTGGGATGCGCGCCGCGAATGGCGAGCGGCGCTTCCATATTGCCGCATGGCGAGCCGCCGCGCACGGTGCGGTCGATCAGCCAGGCGCCGGCGACGTCGAGGCGGCCGAGGCGGCTCACATCCACCACCGCGCCGGGCCCGATGCGGTGGGCGAGCGCGCGCAAGGGATCGTCGAGGCCCGCGACGCCGGCCGCGACCCAATCGCCGCGCAGCGCCAGAACCTTGTCGCGGCCATCCTCGACCAGCTCGAAGGCCGGCGCCTGCGCCATGAAGACCTCGCTGGAGCGTTCTGCCCCCAATCGCCTACAGCATAACGGAAAACGCTTCGCAAAGAGAGGCTTGGCCTTGCGCCCGAAAGACCGCCCCTGCGCCGATCAATAGCGCGCCGCCATCAGGTAAAGCCCCTCCGCCGGAGCGACCTGGCCGCAGAGCGCGCGATCGGCGGCTGCAAGCGCCGCAGCAACGTCGTCCGGCGTGCGCCGGCCCCAGCCGACTTCCGCCAGCGTGCCCACGATCGAGCGCACCTGGCGGTGCAGAAACGAACGCGCCGCACACCAGATCTCCAGCCGCTCCTCGCGCCGGACCACCTCGCAGCGATCGAGCGTTCGGATGGGGCTGTCGGCCTGGCACTGGGCGTCGCGAAACGTCGTGAAATCATGACGCCCGATCAGCCGGGCCGCCGCCGCCGCCATCGCGGTTTCGTCGAGCGGCTGGGGCACGCGCCAGGCGCGCCCGCGCTCCAGCGCCAGATCGGCGCGGCGATTGACGATGAGATAGCGATAGACGCGCTCGACCGCATCGAAACGGGCGTGAAAGCCAGGCGGCGCCGCCTCCGCCGCGAGCACGGCCACAGGCGCGGGGCGGAGATGCGCATTGAGACCGTCCCGCACGACATCCGCCCGCAGCGGTTTTGCGATATCGACGTGGGCGACCTGCCCGCATGCATGCACGCCGGCGTCGGTGCGGCCGGCGCCGATCACCTCGGCGCGCACGCCCGTCAGCGCTTCGACCGCATCCTCCAGCGCACCCTGCACGCTGGGCCCGTCGGCGAGGCGCTGCCATCCCTGGAAGCCGCCGCCGTCATATTCCAGCGTGAGCTTGAACCGGCTCACCCGCCCTCGGCGCGCGCATAGGCCAAAAGCGTGCAGGCGGCGGCGTCTGCGTCGGCGGGCGCGCCGCCGGTGAAGGGCAGAACGCGCAAGCCGGCATCGCCGGGCGTTTCGCTTTCCCACAGGACGATATGGCTGGCGGGGCCTGCGTCGCACAGGCTCGCCCCGCCCCCCTCCTGGGAGACCGCATAGAGCAGCGTTTGGCTGGCCTCGACCGGCAGCTCCATCAGCGCGCGCAGGGTTTGCTCGCCGATGCGCGTCGATGGCGGCGCTGCGCCCGCCAGCCGCGCCTCGACCACCAGGCCGTTTTCAGCGCGCAGCGTCAGCACTTCGCCGCCGCGATCCTCCGCCGATTGGGCGATGCGGACGGTTTCCGTGACGATCAGGGCGCCGGTGGCGGCGCGGGCGGCGTCGGATTGCGGCATGAACCGCCGCGCCGGCGCGCTCTCGGGGGCCGGCGCCTCCAATTGTGGGCCGCCCGACCCGATGTCGGCGCGCGGGGCTGCGGCTTCCTGCTCGCATCCGCCCAACGCCGCCGCGACCGCAACGACAGCCCAACGGCTTATCCCCATCCTGCACTCCCTCGCGCGCCGCCCCAGCATCGGACCGCCCGCAGACTAGCCCAGCCGCAGCCCTTCGGTCGCGGGCCAACCGCGCAAAAAATCAGCCGCCGCGGTGGGGCCCCGCCCCTCGCGCTGGATGGTCAGCAGGCGAACGGCGCCTTCGCCGCAGGCGATTAGAAGCGCGTCGTCGAGGCAGGTTCCAGGCGCGCCCGCGCCACGGCCCAGGCGGGAATCGAGCGCCTTGCAGCGCACCGGCCCCTTCGGCCCCGGCATCACGAACCAGGCGCCTGGCGCCGGCGACAGGCCGCGGATCTGGCGATCCACGACACGAGCCGGCTGGGTCCAGTCGATGCGGGCGTCCTCAGGCGTGATCTTGTGGGCGTAGACGACGCCATCCTCCGCCTGGGGCGTGAACCGCGCCGCGTCGCGGGCGATCAGATCGACCGCTTCGGGCAGCAGCCCCGCGCCGAGCGCAGCGAGCCGGTCATGCACGCTGCCGGCGGTGTCGTCGGGTTCGATCGGGGTGCGCGCGGTCAACAAAATCGGCCCGGTGTCCAGGCCCGCCTCCATGCGCATCACCTGCACGCCGGTCTCGTCGTCTCCCGCCATGATCGCGCGCTGAATGGGCGCTGCGCCGCGCCAGCGCGGCAACAAAGACCCATGCAGATTGATGCAGCCGCGCCGCGGCGCGTCGAGGATCGCCCGCGGCAACAACAGCCCGTACGCGACCACGACGGCGAGATCGAGATCGAGCGCGGCGAATGCGGCCTGCTCCTCCGCGCCTTTCAGCGAAGCGGGCGTGCGCACCGGCAAGCCGGCCGCCTCCGCGGCGGCGTGCACCGGGGTTTTGCGCAAGGTCTGGCCACGCCCCGCGGGGCGCGGGGGTTGGGTGTAGACGCAGACGATGTCCGCACCGATGTCGCGCAACGCCTGCAAAGCCGGCAGCGCGAAATCAGGCGACCCCATAAAGGCGATGCGAAAGCTCATCGGCGTGATTTCAGGCGCGCGGCCTGCGCCGGCCTAGAAGTCGCGCAGTTCGATCAGGTCTTCGGAGACGACGCGCTCGCACGCTTCGCCCTCGCGCTTGACGCAATATTGCGTTGCGCCGCCGCCGGCGGGCATCGCGCGCGTGATCTTGTAGCGGCCAGTCGGCGCCATGCTCATGCGGGACGGCAGCACGTGCACGTTTTGGCCGATCTTGAACTTTGGCTTTGCGCCGGGAGTGCTCATCGATGTGTCGCCTGAAGGCGCCGGCGATGCGCGCCATGCGCATCCGCAGCGAAGTCGCATGCTCAGCACGCGGGCCGCTGCACGAAGGAAAAGCAGCGAACAAAACGGGTATATCTCGTTAGAGCGAAATTGGCAAGGCGGCGCCCCTGCGCGAGGAGCGCCGCGCGCCTGTCGTTCGTTGTCTCAGTGCAGGCCGGCGGCCCGCTCCACGCCGTCGAGAAAGCCCCACAAGGCGTCGCCCAGGGCGGCGCCGGCGGCCTCGGCTTCGGCGCGCTCGCCGGGCGGCAGCGCATCGAGCAGCGCGCGGCACACCGCGGCGTGTTCGACGTCTGCCTGTTCGTGCACCGCGAAGAAGCGGATCGCGTCGGCGTCGGTCACGCGGTAGCGCGCAAGGCCGGCGATTTTCGTGCTCGCGATCGCGGGCAGCTGGCTTTCATAGGCGTAGAGCGCGCCCAATCCGGCGGCGTAGGAGCGCTGCGACAGCGTGCGGAACGCGTCGATCAGGCGTTGCGTCTCCGGGTGCAGGGCGGCTGCGCGCACGGCCTCCGGCGTCACGCCGAGGCCTTCGGCGAAGCGCATCCACAACGTGGCGTGATCGGTCTTGCCCTCGCCCAGGCCTTCTTCTTCCGCGAGGTTCTCGGCCAGCATCTTGCGCCCTTGCGCATCCGGGCAGTGCGCATGCACCGCGCTGACGGCGCGCGGGAACGCCTCGACGTGATGGAAATACTGGCGCGCATAATCCTGCAGCGCGGCCATCGGCAGGCGCCCTTCGGTCCATGCCTGATAGAACGGATGCTTGAGCATTGCGCGCGCGGAAACCGCCGCATCGATGGCGCGCGACGCGGATATGGAAACGAAACCGTCCGGCATGGGACCCCCTGGCGAAAACACAACCCGATCAAAGCGGAAGCGGCGGCCGGGGTAAAGGCGCTAAGTCGTGATCGGCGGCGCAGGCGCTAAAGCGCCTTCTCCCGTTCGGCCGCCTTTTTCACTTTGCGCACGGCGCTGTCGCGCTTCAGCCGCGACAGATAATCGATGAACAGCACGCCCTCGAGATGGTCCATCTCGTGCTGGATGCACACCGCGAACAGGCCGTCGGCGTCCTCTTCGATCGTTTCGCCATGATAATTCATGTAGCGCAGCCGGATCTGGGCCGGGCGTTCGACCTCGTCGAAAATCTCCGGCACCGAGAGGCAGCCCTCTTCCCAGGGTTTCTTCTCGTCCGAGGCCCAGAGAATTTCGGGATTGACGAAATAGCGCGGCTGCTTGTCCTCGCCCTCGCGGGCGAGGTCCATGACGATGATGCGCAGCGGCACGCCGACCTGAATCGCCGCCAGGCCGATGCCGGGCGCGGCGTACATGGTCTCCAGCATATCGTCCATGAGCGCGCGATGGGCGTCGGTAACCGGCCCTTCGACGGGCTTGGATTTCTGCTTCAGGACCGGGTCCGGCACGGTGAGGATGGGGCGGATCGCCATACCGCCCGAGGTATGTGCGCCGCCGGCCAGCGTCAAGCGAGCGCCCCGGGCGCGTGTCGGACCTAGCGGGCGCGCGCAGCCGCGCCGCCGCCGCGGGCCGGCTGCGAGGCTGCGCCCGCATCGGCCACCAGCGTCGCGCGCGCCGGCGCGCGAGAGGGCGGGGGCCAGTCCGGGAGTTGGGTCGGCGCGTCGGCGGGCGCGTCGAGGCCGTCGAAGGTCGCCGCTACGATCCGGCCCTCCGCGTCCCGCTCGACATCGGCGACCCGCGCCATCTCGCGGCCGTCATCGCCGACGACCGCCATGCCGCGCGTCGGCTCGTCCTGCGCCAGAGCCGGGACAGGGGACAAAATGAGCAGTGCGATCAATGCGTTTCTGAACATCGCGCAATCCTTTTGCGGCGGCGCGTCCTGCGGCCTTTCGTGAATTGTTAACGTTTGAGGCAAGCGGTTCGTTCCACCGGCGGCGCGGGGAACCGCGCCATCCGCCTTCGCGTTCTAGGCGGGTCCAAATCAGCTGGACGTCGGGCGGCGGGGTTCAGCGCGGCGCGGACGCGCCGCGCGCTGCCGAGGAGTATGGAGATGAACCGCTTTCTGTTGAGCGGCGCTGCCGCTTTGGCTCTCGCGCTGGCGCCGGGCGCCGCGCTCGCCAAGCGTTCGCCCGAAACCGCCGCGCCGACCGCCGCTGCGGCGCAGGCCCCTTCCGCGGCGCCGCAAGCCCCGGCTGCGGCGCCCCAAGCGCCTGCCGCGGCTCCGGCGACTGCGCCTACGCCTGCCTGCGAAACGCGCGCAGCAACGGTCTATTTCGACACGAACAGCACCGCGCTGTCGCCCGAATCCGAAGCGGCGCTGGCGCAAACCGCCGATGGCCCCGAAACGTGCGCCATCCAGTCCGTTTCGGTCACCGGTTTCGCCGACGCGAGCGGCGACGCGGACTATAACCGTGCGCTCGCCGAGCGCCGCAGCGTTGCGGTGCGCGACGCGCTCGTGCGCGAGGGCGTGCCTGGAGAGGCCATCACCGTCGCGGCGCATGGCGAGGTCGCCGAGAGCGACGATCCCGCCCGCGACCGCCGCGTCGAGGTGCAGATCGTCATGAGCGCCGCTGTGGCGCAGCCCGCCGCGAGCTGAACGCGGCGCATAAGTGTCAGGCCCCGGACGCCGCGTCCGGGGCCTGGCTCGCAGGCCCGCGCTCCCGCAACCGCGCCAGGCGCATCAGGCGGCGCTTGTCGGAGGCCATTTCCGCGCAGATCCAGTCGATGAAGGCGGCGATGTCGGCGTCAGCGCGGGCCGCGCGCTGGCACACCACGTAGAATGCTGCGCCGAGATCGGGCGGCGAGACGAACGGCGCCTCGAGGCGCGCGGCGGCCGGCGTGTCCCACGCCAAGGGGCTCCAAACCAGGGCGACGCCCTGCCCTGCCGCCGCCGCCTCCAAGGCGGCGGGTATCGTATCCACCGTCAGGTTGCGGCTCGGCGCGAGGCCCGGGACGCCCGCAGCCGCCAGCCATTGCGGCCACGCCTCGATGCGCGGCGCGATGTGGATCAGCGTGGCGCCGGCGAGGTCGGCGGGCGCGCGCAAGCCCAGGCTCGGCGCGGCCAACACGACGGGCGCCACATCGATGAGCTTGCGCGCGAACAGGCCCGGCGGCGGGGCGCGGAGATTGCGGATCGCCACGTCCACGCCGTCGGCCTCGAAATCGGCGAGGCGGTTGAGCGTTTCGATCGCCAGCATGATCCCCGGCCGCTGCGCTTCGAAGCGAGACACGCGCGGCAGCAGCCACGTCTGCGTGAACGAGGCCAGCGCGCTGATATTCAGCGTTCTGGGGCCGCGCGCCCGCACGCTGACCAGCGCCGCCTCGATCTGACGGAAGGCGGCGTCGAGTTGGGCGTAGAGCGCAGCGCCGGCGGGCGTCAGCGCCACGGTGCGCGCGCCGCGAGTGAACAAAGGCGCGCCGAGCTGGCGCTCCAGGCTGCGCACCTGGTGGCTGACCGCCGACGGCGTCAGCGACAACGCCTGCGCCGCGCTGCGGAACCCGCCCGTGCGGGCCGCCTCGCGGAAGGCGCGCAGCGCGGAAAACGAGACCGGCGAGGGTGAATTCATTTCACCAGTTGGGCGTCGAATGCGCGCGCGCGCAAGCCCCCGTCGGCGCCATCCTCGGCCGCTCAAGGAGGGCCGAACATGGCGTCCATCACCACCGCCCTTGCGGGCTTGAACACGGCGGGCCGGATCGGGTTCGCCATCGCCGGCCTGCTGGCGCTTTACATGGCGGTCAACACCGTGCGCGCGCTGGCGCAGCCCGAGGCGTTCGCCGCCTATCTCGGCGCGCCGTTAAGCGATCCGCGCGATATCGGCTTCGTGCTCGTCTACGCGTTCCGCGCCGCGTTCTTCGCGCTGTTCGTCGCAGCGCTGGTGTGGCGCGGCGATGTGGCGGCCATTCGCCTGCTGGCGCTCATCGGACTTGTCATGCCGTTCGGCGACGCCTGGCTGACCTGGCGCCTGGGCGCGGATGCAAGCGTCGTCGCGCGGCACCTGATCGTCGCCGCCGTGCTGCTGTTGACGTGGTTTCTGTTGGGCCAGCGCGCACGCGCGGCGTAAGGCGAAGGGAGTCGCGATGCGACAGCTTTATTTTCTGGAACCGGGAAAGTTCGAATGGCGCGACATCCCCGCGCCAACGCTGCAATCCGCAACCGACGCGATCGTCAAGCCGCTCATCGTGGCGCGCTGCGATCTCGATCTGTACATCGCCAACGGCGTGGCGCCGTTCAAAGGACCTTTCCCGTTCGGCCATGAGACGATCGCCGAGGTCGTCGAGGCGGGCGACGCCGCCGGCGTGAAGCCCGGCGATCGCGTGATCGTGCCGTTTCAGATCAGCTGCGGGCGTTGCGCGACCTGCCAGCGCGGGTTCACCGGCAGCTGCGAGACCGTGCCGACGCGCGCCGCATTCGGCCTGGGCATGGATATCGGGGGCGCGCTTGCCGATTTCATGCGCGTGCCGTTCGCCGATCACATGCTGATGCGCGCGCCGGAAGGGTTCTCACCGCTGCAATTGGCCTCGATGCCTGACAACATTCCCGACGGCTGGCGCGCGGTTGCGCCGCATTTGAAAGCGCGGCCTGGCGCCAGCGTGCTCGTCGTCGGCGGCCGCGCGCAGAGCGTGGGGCTTTACGCGGCCGGCCTCGCCGTTTCGCTCGGCGCCGGACGCGTGCTTTATCTCGACGACGACGAAGGCCGACGCGCGACGGCGGTAAAGCTCGGCGCCGCAGCCGAACCGCTGGCGCTGAAGGATGGTCGCGCGCCGAAGGAACAATTCGACATCACCGTCGATGCGTGCGGCCTGCAGGACGGCCTGCGTTTTGCGCTGTTGTCAACGGCGCCGAACGGCGTGTGCACGGCGGTGGCGATCTATTTCGAACCGCTCGTCGGATTGCCGCTCGCGCCGCTCTATTACAAGGGCGCGACGTTCCACACCAGCCGCGTCAGCGCGCGCGCGGTGCTGCCCGAACTCGTCGATCATGTCGCGTGCGGACATTTCCATCCCGAAGACGTGGTCAGCCGCGTGCTGCCGTTCGCGCAGGCCGGCGAGGCCATGGATGCGCCGGATGTGAAGCTCGTCTTCGAGAACGAGATGTAGGCGCAGCGCCGATCGCTGCGCTTTGCTTGCAAAACCCCGCAACGATCGCCCCACCCGGCCCCGGCCTGCGCCGGGGCCCAGCGGCGACGCAACGCTCAGGCCAGATTGCGGAACACCGCGCTGGCGCGCGCGATCACCTCGCCGTCGCTGGTGACGAGCGCATCGACGAAGCCCATGCTCTTGCCGCCGCGGATCAGCCGCGGGGCGACCTGCAGCCACGCGCCCACTTTCGCCACCGCGACATAATCGAGCGAAAGGTTGACCGTGACGACGCCGGACGGCTGCTCGAGCGAACTGGCGTAGGTGAGCCCCATCGCGTTGTCGGCGAGGGCTGCGATCACCCCGCCATGCGCCATGCCGCGCGCATTGCAATGCGCCGGCGCGAGGATGACGCCGATCTCGATGGCGCCCGCCTCCGTGCGCCGGGAGAACAGCGGCTCCCATGGGTCCGTCACCGGACTTTTGCGGAAATGCGGCGCAAATCCCGCCGGCGGTTGCGCCATGGCGCGCTCCTGGTTTCGCCCTGATCTATCGCGCGGGTCCGCTTTGGTCCATGCTGGGCGCCTGCGGGGGAGACGGCGATGAGACCGAAACTGTTGTTTCGCCTGGCGGGCGTTGCGGCTTTCGTCGGCGGCGCGGCCCGCATGGTGGCGTCGTTTCCGGTGACGCGCGACGCGATCGCGCTTGAGGCGCTCTATGCCGGCGTCGACATCCTGCTCCTGCTCGGTTTGATCGGCATTTATCTGCGCAAGGCGAAGGCGTTGGGGCCGCTTGGCCTGTTGTGCTTCGTCGCTGCTGTTGCGGCGCTGTCGTTCATCGGCGGTCCCGACGCCGATCCGTTCGGCTTCTCCACCTATGAAGCGGGCGCTGCGGCGCTCGCGATCGCTATGGCGGCGTTTGGCCTGATCTGGATTTTCGCACGCCAGCGGCCGTTTCTGACGCCGTTCTATTGGGTTCTGGCTTTGGCCGCGGGCGCTGCTGCGCCTTATCTCGGCGCCGGCGGCGATTATGCCGTGATGGCGGCGGGGCTGTTGTTCGGCGCCGGGTTCGCTTTCGCCGGCATCGAACTGATCGTGCGACCGGAGGGCCAGGGATGACGTTCATCGCCTGTGAAACCATCGACGCGGCGCGCGTCATCCGCCTCGGCGCCGATGGCGGGATCTTTCTCACGCAAGGCTTGTGCGAAGCGCTGGAGGCGGCGCTGCGCGCGGCGGCGGAAGATCCCGCCGTGCATGTCGTCGTGATCACCGGCGCCAATGCGGGCGTGTTCATGCGCCACTATTCGGTGGCGGAGATTCTCGCGCTGTCGGCGGCCTTGCGCGCCGGCGGCATGAAGCCGGGCGACCCTTCGCCGCCGCACGCCGATGCGCCGATCGATCGCTGCATCGCGCTGTGCGAAACGATGCCGAAACCGGTGATCGCGGCGCTCAATGGCGAGTGCATGGGCGGCGCCATGGAGCTGGCGCTGGGATGCGACATCCGCATCGCGCAGTCCGGCGATTTCCGCCTGGGCCAGCCTGAAACCATGCTCGGCATTCTGCCCGGCGCAGGCGGCACGCAACGTCTGGCGCGCGCCATCGGCCATGCGCAGGCGATGGCGCACGCGCTCCTCGGGCTGCCGATCACGCCGGCGGAGGCGCACCGCATCGGCCTTGTGCACGCGCTCGCCGAGGATGCGCTCGCCGCAGCGCTCGCCCACGCGCAACACCTGCAGCGCATTCCCGCCCCGGCGCTCGCGCATGTGAAGCGCCTCGTGCACGACAGCCAGACCACTCCGCTCGCCGAGGGGCTGAAACGGGAGCGCGCCTTGTTCCTCGATCTGGCGATCCGCCCGGAGAGCGTCGCGCTGATGGAGGCCTATGAGGCGGGCGCCCATCCGTTGAGCCGGCCGGTCCCCCCCGCCAACGCCTAGGCGCCGGCGCGGCTTGATCGCGCCCGCGCCATGGCCGATATGAAGCGCGCAGGCAGGCGGCGGACGGCCGCCCCGCCAACCCGGTCAGGTCCGGAAGGAAGCAGCCGTAACGGGTTGCGTTCGGGTCGCCGTCCTGTCTGCGCCTTTCCAGATCGATTGATTTATTTGCCGCCGGATCGAGGCGCTTGATATTTTTATCGATTAGTCAATATACTGGCGCATGGCGCGCACCCGCGAATTCAATGAGGACGAGGTTCTGGACAAGGCGATGCGCCTGTTCTGGCGGCGCGGCTATGTCGCCACCGCGATGTCCGACATCTACGAGGCGACAGGGCTGAAGCCGGGCAGCCTTTACGCCGCCTTCAAGGACAAGGAGACGCTGTTCCAGCGCGCCTTCGCCCGCTACGCCGAGCATTTCCGCGCCACCCTGCCGACCGACCGCGCCGGTCTCGACGCCATCGCCGCCTGGCTGCGGCTGCAGGCCAAATTGGCCGTGGAAGACGACCAGCGCGCCGGCTGCCTGATCGTCAACACAGTGGCCGAGCGCACCGCGCACAGCCCCGCCACGCAGGCCATGGCGCAAGGGCGGCTGCAGGAGATCCGCGACTTTTTCCTCCGCCACCTCGCCATCGCCCAGCAGAACGGCGCCCTGCCCCGCGACGCCGACCTCGCGCCCCACGCCGACGCCCTCGTGGGCGCGGTGATCGCCATCATGACGCTGGGCCGCGCCGGCGCCGACGCCGCAATGATCGGCCATGTCGCCGACGCGACCCTGGCCGCTCTGCCGCGCACCAAAAATAATTGATCTATCGATCTATTATTATTATTGACTGATCGATCCTGATAGCCCATCTCCCGGTCTGCGGCGCTGGCCGCCGATGGGAGACAGATCATGGATGGAGAATGGATGGCGGTGCTCGGCGGCAGCCGGGGCATCGGTCTGGCTGCGGCCAAGCGCGCGCTGGCGCGCGGCGCCGAAGTCGTCATCGGCGCGCGCGGCGCACACGACCTTGAGCGCGCGCGCACGGCGTTTCCCAAATTGCGCACGGCGGTTTGCGATGTGACCGATCGGGACTCGCTCGCGGCGTTTTTCAGCGGCCTGCCGCGCCTCGACCACCTGTTCTACGCAGCCGGCGCATTCTCGCCGGGCGGGGTGCGCGACGGCGATCTCGCGCTGGCGCGCGCCGGCCTTGAAACGCGCGTGTGGGGCGCAGCGTGCGCCATCCGCGCGGCGCTGCCCAAGCTTGCGCCGAACGGCACGATCACGTTGACCGGCGGCGTATCGACCGATCGCCCGGCGCCGGGCGCATGGAGCGTATCGGTCGGCACGGCGGCGGCCGAACAGATGGCGCGCGCGCTCGCGCTCGAGCTTGCGCCGATCCGCGTGAACGCCATCGCGCCGGGCTGGACCGACACCCCGATGTGGGACGCGATCCTGGGCGCGGCGAAGACGCAGACCTTCGCCGAGATCGGCGCAAAGACCCTGGTGGGGCGCATCGCCACCGCCGACGAGATCGCCGATGCGGCGCTGTTCCTGATGAACAATCGCTCCGTCACCGGCGAGGTGGTGCATGTCGATGGCGGCCTGCGCCTGGCTTGATCCCAGCCATCATTGCTTAACCCAAAGGAGAACGATCATGAAAAACCTCTACACCGCGCGCGTTCACGTCAGCGGCGGGCGCGACGGCCGCGCAACGTCTGACGACGACACTCTCAACGTGAAGATGGCCTTCCCGAAGGCGCTCGGCGGCGCCGGAGACGGCGCCAATCCGGAGCAATTGTTCGCCGCGGGCTTCGCCGGCTGTTTCATCAGCTCGCTCAAGCACGCCGCGCAAAGCCAAGGCGTGAGCGCGGGCGCTGCGACCGTTGACGCGGACGCGACGCTGACGGTCACCGATGACGGCCGCTACGGCCTGCAGGTGACGCTGTCGGTGCACACGCCGGGCCTTGAAGGCGAGACGCGCGCCCGCGTGATCGAGGAAGCCAAGCGCATCTGCGCCTATTCCAACGCAACGCGCGGCAATGTCGACGTGACCATCCTCTAAGACGCGCGTGCGCGGTCCCGGACGCGCGCGGGCGCGATCCGGGGCCGATGCGTTGCTGCTATGGAGGTCGCCTTAAAGCGATTGCGCGCGCGGCGCGTGCGCGCTCAAGAGTTCGAACAGAAGCTTGAAATCGACAGGTTTGGCCGCGAAGGCGGTGAACCCCGCCGCGAGACAGTCCGCCCGCGCGCTGTCCATCGCATGCGCCGTGAGCGCGATGATCGGCAGCGATTCGAATCCAGGCGTTTCGCGCAGGATGCGCATCGCCTCCATCCCGCCCATCACCGGCATCGCGAGATCCATGAGGATGATGTCGGGGCGTTGCGCGGTCGCCATGCGCACGGCCTCGGCGCCATCGCACGCCAGCCGCACGGCGTATCCAGCGCGCATGAGACGCCGCTCGATGAGATCGCGATTGTCGGGGTGATCCTCCGCCACGAGAACGCTCACCATCACGCCGCTCCCGCCATCGGCGCAGCGATCGCCATCTGTTCGCGCTCTTCGATGGTGCGCAGGCGCGCGAATTGCAACGCGGCGGCGGCGAACGCATCACGATCCACCGGCTTCACCAGGTGCTGGCAGGCGCCAAGGCCGATCGCGCGGCCGCGATCGTCGTCGATCGACACGACGAGCACGGGAACGTCGCGTGTCGCCGGCGTCGCGCCGAACACTTCCAGCAAGTCCCAGCCCGACTGATCGGGCAAATGGATATCAAGCACGATCAGGGCCGGATTGAGTTTCATCGCCGCATCGACCCCTTCCGCGGCCGTGCCCTTGGTGACGACGCGAAAGCCGAGCCGGCCGAGCGTGCGGCGCGACAGATCGCGCGCGTCGCTCTGGTCGTCGATAACCAGAACGACCGGCCCGTCATGCGCGCCGCCGACGTCGTCAGCCGCGATCGCCGCATCCGAATCCGTGCGATAATCCGCGGGGATCCGCAGCGTGAACGTCGAGCCGACGCCCGGCGTCGATTCCAACGACAGATCGCCGCCGAGGAGTTCGGCAAGCCTGCGCGTGATCGACAGGCCGAGGCCGGTGCCGCCGAAGCGCCGCGTCGTGGAGGCGTCCGCCTGGCTGAACGGCTCGAAGATGCGCGCCATCTGGTCCTTGCTCATGCCGATGCCGGTGTCGATCACGTCGAACACCAGCCAGTCGAACAGGTTGTCGTTGACGCGTGCGGCGCGCAGCGTAACCGAACCCTTTTCGGTGAACTTGCACGCATTGGACAGGAGGTTCAGCAGGCATTGTTCGATGCGGAAATTGTCGGAGTGCGCCAAACCGAGTTCGTTGCGGATATCGAGCGTGATCGCGTTGCCGTTTTTGGCGGCGGCCGTGCGCACCGTCTCGAGCGCATTCTCGCACATCGCGGCCGGATCGAAGCTCTGCGGCGCGATCTCCATCGCGCCCGCTTCGATCTTGGACAGGTCGAGCACCTCGTTGATCAGGCCAAGCAGCCTTCGCGCCGCATTGAGGATGCGGTTCAGGTCCTTGATGACGCTGTCGTCGCCCTCGCCCTCTGCGTCCTCGAGGAGAATTTCCGAATAGCCGATGATGGCGTTGAGCGGCGTGCGCAATTCATGGCTCATATTGGCCAGGAATTGCGACTTGGCGATGTTGGCCTCGTGCGCCGTCTCACGCGCGCGGCGCAGCGCCACGATGGCGTTGCCGAGCGCGGAATCGCGCCGATCGATTTCGCTCATCAGACGCATGAATCGGGCGAACAATTCCTGCACGCCGACGCCATCGTCCGCGGCAGGTTCCGCATCCTCGCTCGCGGCGGCCGGCGACTCGCCGCCGAAATCGCCGATGATGGAATCGAACATGCGGCGCTTGCCGATCAGCGTCGACTCGGCCTGGCGGGTGGCGTCGATGAGCCTGCTTTCGATCGCCTTCTGCGCGGTGATGTCGCGCGTCAGCCCGATGACCCAGCGCGGCGCGCCCGCCTCGTCGGCGACGGAGCGGCACACCGTTTCGACCCAAAGATTGTCCACACCGTTGATCTTGTGCACGATCCGCGCGACCCCGCGCGTCGCCAGATCCACGCGCAATTCGTCGAGCTTGCCGGCGTCCTCTGGGCGCAGCCAGCTTGGCGCATCGGCGGTGAAATCGGCGAAAGTCGCTTCCTCGCCGAACAGCGAGACGTAATTGTCCGACGACCACATCGTCTGCTGATGCAGATCGAGCCGCCAGGCGGCGGCCGCAGCGACGTCAAGCGCATAGCGGAGGTTTTCGGAGACCTCTTCCGCCGTGCTGCGTGACTGCACGAGATCCGTCACGTCGTCGGCGATGAAGATCACCCCGGCGTCGCCCTGGGCGTCCTGCCACGGCTCCAGACGCCATCGGAAAAAGCGCGCATCGCCGAAAGCGGCGAACACCTGGTCGGCCTCCCGCGTCACCGTCTCGCCGTTGAGCGCCCGCGCCAAGCCTGCGCGCCAAGGCGACGTCATCGGCAGGAGGTCGGTGATGGCGCTGCCGGCAAGCGTGACGCCAGGCGGCGTCATCGCCTCGACTTCCTTGTTCCAGGCGAGAAACTTGAGCTCGCGGTCGAGCACCAGCGCAAATCGGCCTTCCTGCCCGTTCAACAGCTTCACGAAGCGGGCCTGCGTCTGGGCTTCGGCGAGCGCGGCTTCGATCTTCTGCTCCGCCAGGGACTTGTCGCGCCATTGCTTGATGATGAAGGCCATGCCCGCCAACAGGCCGAGCGCCGCATAGATCGCCCCGCCCATATCCGCGCTCTTCTGGGATGCGCCCAGGGCGATCGGCAGAACGATGGCCGCGCACACGAACGGCGCCAACGCGCTGACGCCGATCAGCCGGGAAGCGCCCATATGTGTGACCGTAAACAGGGCGCCCGACACCATCAGCACGATGGCGATGATCTCCAGCCAGGGATTGCCCAGAACCATCAAATAGGCAGGCAAAACGAGGAACGCTGCGCTCGAGGCGAAGCTCAGCGCCGCGATCATGCGCTCGGTCGTCGCATCCAGCCGGCCGGCGCGAATGGCCTTGTGCTGCGCCAGCGTCTCCGACAGGAAAAACGCGACCGTGACGCCAAACCAGATGTGCGGCCAAGTCGCCTGCAACTGCACGCTTGCTGCAATCGCAATGAAGGCGACGAGCGCGGCGAAGGTGAAGAAATCGTTCTCGCGCGCAGCAAGGGTTCGCTGCATTCGGTCGCGATCCAGGACGGTTTCGTTCGCCATTCGCGGCATCCTTAGGCCCGCATTCACTAGACCCAAGAAGCGCGAAAAAAGTCTTTCGATCTGCGTGCTTGGCGCGATAAAAGGGTGAACATCCGGCTAATTTCCGGCTATGAGCATGCGCCGATTGCGCACACTCAACCCAGCCGCGCGCAATCCTGAAGGAGATCTGAATGCGATCCATCGCCCATTTCATCGACGGGGCCGCCGCCATGGGTCGTTCAACGCGCCTCGGAGACGTGTTCAACCCCAACACCGGAGCCGTGCAGGCGCGCGTCGCGCTGGCGACGGCCGAGGATGTGGACGACGCCGTCCAGGCCGCCGCCGCCGCGCAGCCCGGTTGGGGCGCCGTCAACCCGCAACGCCGGGCGCGCGTGATGTTCGAGTTCAAGCGCCTGGTCGAGGCGGAGATCAATCACCTGGCGGAACTGCTCTCCTCCGAGCACGGCAAGGTGATCGCCGATTCCAAGGGCGACATTCAGCGCGGGCTCGAAGTGATCGAGTTCGCCTGCGGCATCCCGCATGTGCTTAAGGGTGAGTATACGGAAGGCGCCGGGCCCGGCATCGATGTTTACGCCATGCGGCAACCTTTGGGCGTCGGCGCCGGGATCACGCCGTTCAACTTTCCCGCCATGATCCCGATGTGGATGTTCGGCGTGGCGATCGCGTGCGGCAACACGTTCGTCCTGAAGCCGAGCGAGCGCGACCCTTCGGTGCCGGTGCGGCTTGCCGAATTGTTCATGGAGGCGGGCGCCGCGGCCAACGTCAACGTCAAGGGCGTGCTGAACGTCGTGCACGGAGACAAAGTCGCCGTCGATGCCATCCTCCAGCACCCGCTCATCCGGGCGGTGAGCTTCGTCGGCTCCTCCGACATCGCGCACTACATCTACCAGACCGGCGCCGCGCACGGAAAACGCGTGCAGGCGATGGGCGGGGCGAAAAACCACGGGATCGTGCTGCCTGACGCAGACATGGACCAGGTGGTCAAAGACCTCGTCGGCGCCGCCTACGGCTCGGCGGGCGAGCGCTGCATGGCGCTGCCGGTGGTCGTGCCGGTCGGCGCCAAGACGGCGGATATCTTGCGCGAGCGCGTGACGGCGGAGTTGGAGACCCTGAAGGTCGGCATCTCGACGGACGCCGCCGCGCAATACGGCCCGGTCGTCACGGCGGCGCACCGCGACAAGATCGCCTCCTACATCCAGATGGGCGTCGACGAGGGCGCCGAGCTGGTCGTCGATGGGCGCGGTTTTGCGCTGCAAGGTTTCGAGAGCGGCTTCTTCATCGGTCCCTCGCTGTTCGATCACGTGAAGCCGACGATGAAATCCTATCAGGAGGAAATCTTCGGCCCCGTGCTGCAGATCGTGCGCGCGGAAACCTTCGAGGATGCGCTCGCCCTGCCCTCGCAGCATCAGTACGGCAACGGTGTCGCCATCTTCACACGCAACGGCCGCGCCGCGCGCGAATTCGCCAGCCGCGTCAATGTCGGCATGGTGGGCATCAATGTGCCGATCCCCGTGCCTGTGGCGTACCACACCTTCGGCGGCTGGAAGCGCTCGGCCTTTGGCGACACCAACCAGCATGGCGTGGAGGGCGTGAAGTTCTGGACGAAGATCAAGACCGTCACCGCGCGCTGGCCGGAAGGCATGACGGATGATTCAAGTTTCGTGATTCCGACGATGCGTTAGGCTCACAAATGCCTCTGGAACCTGCCGACGAGAGATTTCAAGGACACAGATTAGGCCTCAAGGTTCATTCGATCCTTTGGAACGAGTGGGACCCGATCGGTGTAAACGGCATTTTTTCGCGTCTCGTCGAGTTGGACCCGGAAACACATGAGGTTGTTGGACCAGCGCCACCGGATATCGCCGAGCGCGGATGGCCCGACGATGAGTACGACACGTACGTCTGGGCGATCCTCCGCATGCTCAGTGATGGCTGCGACGTGCATCAGATCGCGACGTACCTGGACGAATCTACGCTGCACTCAATGGGTTTGACGCCACCCGACCCGACGGCAATGCAATCGAAACACCGCGCGCTTGCCGAAAAAATTGTAAGCCTGCGCAACTTGTGAGCCCGGAAGGACCAAGAAAATGACCACCCTCGCCTTCATCGGGCTCGGCAATATGGGCGGCGGGATGGCCGCCAATCAGGCCAAGGCGCAGGTGCGCGTGCGCGCGTTCGATCTGTCGGAGGCGGCGCTGCAGCGCGCGGCGGCGAACGGCTGCGAGACGGCGGCGAGCGTCGCCGACGCCGTGCGCGAAGCCGATGTCGTCATCACCATGCTGCCCGCAGGCCAGCATGTGCGGCAGGTCTATGCCGATCAGGTCGCGCCGAACGCAAAGCCCGGCGCTCTCCTTATCGATTGCTCCACCATCGACGTCGACAGCGCCCGCTGGACCGCCGGGGCCATGCGCGACAAGGGCTTTCGTTTCGCCGACGCGCCGGTTTCCGGCGGCACGGCGGCCGCGGACGCCGGCACGCTCGCCTTCATGGTCGGCTGCGACGAAGCGGATTTCCCCGCCGTCGAAGCCGCGCTGAAGCCGATGGCGCGGGTGATCTTCCGCGCCGGCGACCATGGCGCAGGTCAGGCGGCGAAAATCTGCAACAATATGGTGCTGGGCATTTCGATGCTTGCGGTGTGCGAAGGCTTCGCGCTGGCCGAAAAACTTGGCCTCGCGCCAGACAAATTCTTCGAGATCGCCAATGCGTCGAGCGGGCAATGCTGGTCGCTGACGACCTACGCGCCCTGGCCCGGCGTCGGCCCGACCACCGCGGCGGACCGCAATTATGAGGGCGGCTTCGCCACAGCGATGATGCTCAAGGATTTGAAGCTGGCCCAGGCCGCCGCCGCCGCATCCGGCGCCGCGACCCCGCTCGGCGCGCAGGCCGAGGCGCTCTATGCGCTGTTCGAGCGTCAAGGCTTCGGCCAGAAGGATTTTTCCGCAATCCTGCAGTTTCTGCGCGGAGAAACAAACGATTTGTAGGCGCTTGGAGCGCGGGCGCCTCGCCCGCGTCCAACGGTTGAGAATAAAGCGGGGACGAGGCGTCCCCGCTCCAATGCCGTCGCGCGTTACAGGCCAAGCGCTGCGGCGATGTCCGCCCACGACACATATTTGAAGTTCTGCAGCGCGGCGGGGGCGGTGTTTTCGTCATCCTGAACGACGAACAGCCCTTGGGGAAAATCCGGGCCGAGCGGCGCGGAGACGATGTCGATGCCGTCGGTTCCCGACACCGCATCGGCGGCGCCGTCACGCGAGGCCGTCACTTCGAACGCGCCGCGATAGGCGTTCGCCCCGGCGCGATCATAGATGGCGAAGCGGTTTGCGCCTTGCACCGACGCGATCAGATAGCCTCCGCCATCGGGCTGGAGATACAAGGTCAAGCCTTCGACATCGGCTGCAAGACGCCCCGCGCCGACGCGATCGATCAGCGTGCGTCCTGTCACCTCATCGAGTGGCACGCGCCAGATGCCGACCAATTCCTGCGCGACGTAAAGCACGCCCGCCGCATCGTCGACGACGCAGCCTTCGGCGATGCCGCGCACGCCGAGCGGCGACAGATCGAACAGCGCGCGCGGTCGCGCCGTGAGGCCGCCCTGCGCATCCGGCGCGAGCGTCCAGATCGCGACCTGGCCGATCTTCGACGTGACCACGGCTATGTAATCCTCGCCATGGCGGCCCAGGCAGAAGCCGTAGACCTCGGCGAACGGCGTGGGCACGCGCGAGATGGGCGCATCGCCGAGCCGCCGTGCGGCGGTATCGAAGCGCCAGATCGGGATCGCGTTGTCGGTGCGGTCGCTGGCCGCGACGATCGGACCGGCGCCGTCGCTCCAAGGAAAATCCGCCCGCAGATCGACATTGTTGGGCCGTCCGCCTGGGATCGTCTGTACGATCGCGCCGCTCAGATCGAACACATAGAGTCCGCCCTGCTTCTGCGTGCCGATGACGAGGCTTTGCGCAGCGTCAGGCGCGACCCAGATCGCGGGATCGTCGGCGGCGTCGCCCGTCGCGTCGACCGGCGCGGTCTCGCGTACTGCGGCCACGGGACGCGCGCTGTCGGTCAGCTGCGCCGGCGCCGTCGCGCATGCGGATAGGACGAGCGCGCTCGCCAAACAGCCGAACAATACCCGCATCGAACGCCCCTTGCGATGAATCGTGCGCGCCCAGGTCGCAAGCCGGCGGCGGGGTGTCAACGCGCAGTGTCGCCGCGCGGCCACGTCATCAAACTGTAATCGATGCGACATGGCGGCGTCGCACGGGGGGCCTAAGCGCAGTCGTGCTTTTTCAGAAATGTCGGTGATCGGGGGCGGTCCATGCGTAGGAATCTATTTGCGGCGGCTTGGATGATGAGCGTCGCGGGCGCGGCGCTCATGGGCGGCGTCGGGGGCGCAGCGGCGCAGCAATCCGGCGGCGCAGCGCAAGCCGATGCGCCGGCGAGCGCTGAAGAGATCGTGGTGCTTGGCCGCATCACCTACCGCAACCGCACCGAGGAAACCGCCCCCGTGCTGGAATACGGTACGGATTACTTTCAGCGCTTCGAGCCGTTGACGGTCGGCGATGCGCTCAAGCGCGTGCCGAGCGTGGCGTTCCTGTCGGACGTTCTGGAGAGCGACGGCGTGCGTCTGCGCGGCCTCGACCCGGCCTATACGCAGATCCTGATCAATGGCGAGCAGGTGCCCGGTTCGGGCGACAGCTCCGGCGCGTTCGGCAATGGCGCCGACGGCGCCTTCTTCGTGGACCGCATACCCGCGGAGCTGATCGAGCGCGTCGAGATCGTGCGCAGCCAATCGGCCAACCGCTCGGGCGATGCGCTCGCGGGCGCGATCAACATCGTGCTGCGCGATTCCTTCTCACTCGAAGGCGGCTATATCCGCGCCGGCGTGCTTTATTTCGAGAATGACGAGCATTGGGGCGAGACGCTGGGCGGCGTGTGGGGCGGCGAAGTGCTGGGCGGACGCCTGCTCGTCGGCGCCAATCTGTAGGACCGCCACAACCCGAAAGACAAGCTCAGCCTGCGCTATGACGAGCCGGGCGCTTCGCTCAATGACAGCGAAGTGCAGACCGACGTGCGCGACGGCACGGACTATTCGGCCAATTTCAGCTACGAGATCGACGCCTTCGGCGGGGAATTGTCGTTCGACGGCTTCTACGTGCACACCGAGCGCACGCAGAACGAAGATTCCATCGAGTACAATGAAGGCATCGTCGATACGGACGAAATCATTTCTCTGAACGACAATGACGTCGAGATCGAGCAGGACAGTTTCTCGCTGAACGGCGGCTATTCCTTCGCGAATTTCGGCGGCGAGACGCGGATCAAGGCCGGCTTCGCCCGCTTCACCAATGAAGCGTTCGAGTTCGAGGACGAAATCTCCTATGACGGCTTCCCCGTCATTGAGGAATTCGAAAGCACGCTCTCGCAGACCGACCTCACCGACGAGGAGTTCAAGTTCAAGGTCGAGCATGAGCGCGATTTGAGCGATACGCTGAGCGTCGAATTCGGCGTGCACTACGAGAACAAGGAACGCGAAAACCTCGTCACCGAAGCCGACGAAGGCGTCGCGGTGGAGGACGGCGATACGATCCCGAGCCCGATTCCGCCGCGCGGCTCGTTCGTAACGGACGCGCTGGAAGCCGTCGATGGCGGCGACAACACCATCGAGCGCGAGCGCATCGACCCCTATGTCATGCTCAGCGGCGAAGCGCCGGGATATCAGTGGGAGCTGGGCCTGCGCTACGAAACCACCGAGGTTACGATCACCGATCGCACGGTCGGCGAGAGCAATTCGGCGACCTACGAGGCGCTTCTGCCGTCCGCCCATATCAAAATTCCGCTCACCGAGAACGACCGCCTGTTCGCCTCGGTCGCGCGCACGGTCCGCAATCCAAGCTTCGCGTTCCTCTCCCCCGCCGTGCTGACGGGTGAGCTGGGCGACAACGATTTCCGCGGCAATCCGTTCTTGGAGCAGGAGCGCGCTTGGGGCGTTGATGTCGGCTATGAGCGGCGCCTCGGCCGCACCGGCGTGGCCGGCGTCAACGTGTTCTGGCGCGACGTGAGCGACCTCATCGAGGTGTTCAACACCGGCGAAGAAGGCGACGACGGCCCCGGCACGTTTATCTATTCC
Organism: Hyphomonadaceae bacterium; assembly: GCA_033764725.1. GTDB lineage: Bacteria > Pseudomonadota > Alphaproteobacteria > Caulobacterales > Aquidulcibacteraceae > RI-43. Next base: position 27,429 of record JANRIR010000093.1, on the reverse strand, counting down.
GCGCGCAACACCGGCGAAGGCCAGGTGTGGGGGATCGAATTTGATCTGTCCTCGCCGCTGACGATCGTCGGCCTGCCGAACACGGGCGTGTTCGTGAACTATTCCTGGCTCGACAGCGACGTGCAGGACGAGTTCGGCGGGCGCATGTTCAACAGCCAGGCGGAGTCGGTGTTCAATGTCGGCTTCATCCACGACATCCCGACCTGGGGCGCCGCCTTCGGCGCCACCTATCGCGACCAGGGCGACGCCTATAGCCGCGTCGTCGCCGAGGAAGTGACGACCCTGTACGGGGCCGACCTGGAGGTGTTCGTGGAGAAGCGGCTCGGCGAGCGCTTCACGCTGCGCCTGACCGGGTCGAACCTGCTCGACGAGACCAAGGACGAGACCTTCAACAAGTTCGACAACGCCGCCGATCAGCGCACCCGGGACTTCGACGAGTACGAGCTCGAGACCGAGTCGGCCGGGCCGGTCTTCCAGCTCATCGGCCGCCTCGCCTTCTGAGCGCTGCGGCGGAGCGACGCCCTCGCCGCGGCGGGGGCGTTGCGCTAGATCACAAACACTTGACAGCCACGGCCCAAAGGCGACCGTGTAGGCGTCAAGACCAAGACCGGGAGTGAGCGAATGGTGCGTAAAATTTTGGCGGCGGCGTCCATTGGCGCGCTGCTCGCCCTGGGGGCCTGCTCGCCGTCGGGCGAGCAAAGCGCAGCCCCGGCCGAGAGCAAAACTGCGGAAGCGCCCGCCGAGGCGCCGGCTGCGCCCGAAGCGGCGCCTGACGCGGCGACAACCCCCGCGACGGCCCCGGAAGCGGCGGCTGCGCTCGTGCAACTCGCGATCACGGACGCCAGCGGCGCCACGCTCTCCGGCGATCCGACGCGCGGCCAGCGTGTGTTCCTGCAATGCCAGACCTGCCACACGATCCAGGCCGGCGTGAACCGCGTGGGTCCGTCGCTGCACGGCATCATCGGCCGCCAGGCCGGCACCGTCGCCGGCTTCCGCTATTCGGAGGCGAACCGCAGCTCCGGCATCACCTGGACCGAACAGGAATTGTACACCTATCTGGAAAATCCGCGGGCGAAGATCCCGGGCACGATCATGGCCTTCAACGGCCTGCGCGATTCGCAACAGCGCGCCGACGTGATCGCCTACCTGAAGCAGAACACGCAATAAGGCGTTTCCGCTTCCGAGCAACAAAGCGCGGGCCGCAAGGTCCGCGCTTTTTTCGTGCGCCTCAACGCCGGCGCGCGAGATCCCACCAGTGTAGCGGCAGCGAGGCGACGAGCGCCGCGGCGATCCACGGCCAGGGCGCGTCGGTCAGCGCAAACCGCAGCGCCAGCGCAAGGCACGCGCCCGGCGCAAGCGCGATCGCCAATGTCTCGGCGCGCCGCGCCCGCGCCCACGCCGGCGCCCGCAGCACGAGCGCGAAAAACTCCAACACCATCGCCGCCAAGATCAGATCGGCGACTGCGCCCGTGGCGAAGAACGCCGCCATCAGAACGGCCCGTTCAGGCGCACGATCTCGACGTTCAGCGCCGCAGCGATGCTCACCCACACCAGATACGGAACCAAAAGCACGCCCGCCAACGGCCGGTAGCGGCCCGTGAGCACGATCAACGCGGCGATCGACAGCAAGAATGGAACGATCTCCCACAGCGCCCAATCGGGCCGCCGCAGGCGAAAGAATAAGAGGCTCCAGAGCACATTCAAGAAGCCGTTCAGCGCGAAGGCGCCGATCAGCGTCTCGCGCGCGCGGCCGGCCGGCGCGTGGCGCCAGGCGATGACGCCGGAGGCGGCCGTCAGCGTGAACACGATCGTCCAGATCAGGCCGAAGGCGGGGTCGGGCGGCTGCCAGGACGGCTTGGCGAGCCCCTGATACCAGGGGCCGAGATCGGTGACGGTGCTTCCCAAAATCGCAACGAACGCCGCCGCGGCCGCCGCGATCGCGATCGGCGCAAGCCGCCGCGCGGTCACGTCGGCGACATGCCCAGAAGGTGGCCCATGTCCTTCATGAAGATGCGCATATGCGCCCCGGGATCGGCGCGCACCAATTCCTTGTTCATGTAGGCTTCCCAGGTGAGCTTCTGCACGTCGGCGTCGTCGCACATGGTGACGAATCGCTCGCGGCGCTTGTCGTTGCGATACCAGAAGTGCTGCATGATGCCGAGGATCCAGAACACGCGGCCATGCGCCTTCATGAAGCGTTTGCGCGCATCGGCGAGTTCGCGCGCGTCGTTGGCGCCGAGTGCGCGATCGACCGATTCCGCAGCGATGCGCCCGCACTCCATCGCGTAATAGATGCCCTCGCCCGATGCCGGCGCGACGACGCCGCACGCGTCGCCGGCGAGCAGCACGTCGCGGCCATTGTCCCACCGCGCCAGCGGTTTCAGCGGGATCGGCGCGCCCTCGCGCCGCACCGTCGCGCAGCCCTCCAGGCCCGAGCGCGCGCGCAGCGCCTTCACCGCGCCGCGCAGCGAGAAGCCCTTTTGCGCGCTGCCGACGCCGACGCTCGCGGTCGCGCCATGGGGAAAGATCCAGGAATAGAAATCGGGCGAGAGATCGCCGTTGTAATGGACGTCGCAGCGCCGACCGTCGAAGCCCGACGCGTCGCCGGTCGGCGATTCGATGATCTCATGATAGGCGAACACGCATTTGGTGCGGCCGCCGCCCTTGATGCTCTGGCGCGCCACTTCCGAGCGCGCGCCGTCTGCGCCGACGATCATGCGCGCGCGCACGCGCCGTGTTGCGTCCTTCGCGTCGCCTTTTTGGGCATAATGCACGATCGCCTCGCCGGACTCGTCGCGTTCGATGCGGGTGAAATCGCCGGTGCGCCGCACAGCGCCTGCACGCGCGGCGCGTTGGCGCAGCCATTCGTCGAAATCTTCGCGATCGACCATGCCGACATAACCGCCCTCGATCGGCATATCGACCGCGCGCGCCGATGGCGACACCATGCGCGCGGCCTGCGCGCGCGCGACGATGAGATGATCGGGAATGGCGAAATCGCGAATGAGCCGCGGCGGAATGGCGCCGCCGCACGGCTTGATGCGCCCGGCGCGATCGAGCAGCAGCACGTTGCGGCCGAGGCCCGCGAGCTCGCCCGCCGCCGTCGCGCCGGCGGGGCCGCCGCCGACCACGACGACATCGAAGGTTTCGATCGACGCGCTCATGTTTGCGCTCCTTGCAAATGGACGCCGGCATGGGCGCGCGGCGCGGGCGCATCGGCGCCGATGCGGATGCGGCTGGCCATCGTCGCCGCACACAAGAACAGCGCCGCCTCGACGCCGAACACGATCATGAAGGCGCTCGCGGTGTCGCCGGTCAGCGCGCGCAGCGCATCGACGCCCGCCGCGCCGGCGAAACCGCCGCACGCAAACGCCGCCGCCTGCGCTGCACCCCACACGCCCATGCGCACGCCCTCGCGCGCTTTCTGGCCTTCGCCGGCCAGGCCCATCATCGAGCCGATGGCCGCCACCGCGAACACGCCGTTTGCGAATCCGAGAACAAACACCGTCGGCGTCAGCGGCCAAGCGTGCGGCATCGCCGCCGCGAGCGCGAGCGCGCCGAGCGCCAGCGCCGAGCCGATGCAGCCCGCGATGGTCCACCCGCGCAGCCAGGCGCGCTTGCGGTCGCCGACGCGCGCGCCGAGCGCGCCGACCAGAATCATGCCGATCAGCACGCCGGCGTGCTGCACGCCCGACATCTGCGTCGATTGGCCGGGCGTCATGCCGAACAACAGGCCGGCGAACGGCTCGAGAATGAGATCCTGCGCGCTGTAAGCCAACATCGACAGGAACACGAATTGGGTGAAGCGCTGCGCCGTCGGGTCCGCCCAGGTTTCGCGCAGCGCCTGCAGGAAGGGCGGCTTGACCTCTTCGGGATCGCGCACGCGCCCGCCCTTCTCGACGCCCCATACCGCAAGCAGCGTCACGAGGAAGGCGACCGCGCACACGCCGGCGGCCACGAACGCCAGGCGCTGCGGCGAGAACGGATCGATCAGGCCGCCTGCAATCCCAGCCGTCGCGACGATGCCGACGATCATCATGATCCAGGTGGTGGCGGCCGCCGCCGGCCTGCGTTCCGGCGCCACATGCGTCGCCAAAAGCGCCAGGAGCGACGTGCCCGACGCGCCGACGCCGGCCCCGATCAGGGTGAAAGACGCAACGCCCAACAGCACGCCCGCCAGAGGCGAGGTCGCCATGATCACCGCCGCATCGGTCGCGCCGATCGCGCCCAGCGCCAGAACGCCCATGCCGCCCACGATCCACGGCGTGCGCCGCGCGCCCATGTCGGAGCCGTAGCCCCAGCGCGGGCGCGACAATTGAATGGCATAGTGCCACGCGACGAGCGCGGCCGGCAGCATCGCGGGCAGCGCATATTCCACCACCATGACGCGGTTCAGCGTCGAGGTCGTCAGCGACACCATCGCGCCGAGCGCGCTTTGCACAAGGCCCAGACGCACGATCGTGAGCCAGCTCAGATGCGTGCCGGTCATGGATGCGCTCCGTTCAAATGGCCGAGGGCGAAGGCGGTGGTCAGCATGCCGAGCACGTAGAGCAGCACGCCCGTGCCGTTGAACCAGGGCGCGAGCCGGCGCGGATCGGTCATCAGCCGCGCCATCAGAAATGCTTGCACGATCGTGAAAACAGCGACGCCGGCCGCATGCAGGCTTTGCCCCCACAGCAGCAACAGCGCGACGACGACGATCTGCGGCGCAAGCATCGTGGCGCACGCGACCTGCGCTGCGCGTTCGGGCCCGAGCTGCACCGGCAGCGAACGCAGCCCCGTCGCGCGATCGCCGTCGATCGCCTTGAAATCGTTGAGCACCATGATGCCGTGCGCGCCGATGCTGTAGAGCAAGGCGACGGCGACGATGCGCGGATCGGGCAATGCGCCGAGCATCAGCGCCGCGCCGGCGAACCAGGTCACCCCTTCATAGGAAAGCCCCGTCGCCGCAGGGCCCAGCCAACCGCTGCGCTTCAAGCGCAATGGCGGCGCGCTATACGCCCAGGCCAGCGCCATGCCGAAACACGCCGCTGCGAACACCCATGGGCCCAGCGCCGCCGCCCACGCCATCGCAGCGATGCTCCACCCGATCGCCAGCCACAAGCCCCATTGGCCTGGAATGCGGCCCGATGGAATGGGACGGCCGGGTTCGTTGATGGCGTCGACGTCGCGGTCGTACCAGTCATTGATCATCTGGCTCGCCGCGCACATCAGCGGGCCTGCCAGAATGATCCCGCCGATCGCCAACGGCCAACGCGCCGCGAGGTCTGCCCCAGAGGAGATCACCCCGCAGCCGAACGCCCACATCGGCGGAAACCATGTGATCGGCTTGGCGAATTCGAGAACCGTCGCGGCGCGCGGCGCGGAGAGCGGTGCGGCGGCGGTCGAGCGAGCCATGGCGAAGGCTAAGAACAAGCGCGATTTATGTCAATTAAACTGGACAGCTATTTGTAAGTTTTAATTGACGCTTGGCCACAGGGTTCCGCTCGGCCCCGGCGATGGCAGGGGCCCATCGTCAAGAGCGAACACAGCGTGCACGGGCCCCGGCCTTCGCCGGCGCCGAGCGGCGTGCACTGTCCATGCGGAGCGGATTGCGCCGCGGCGTCAGTCCGATTCGGGCGCGAAATCGTTCAGGCCGTAGCGATGCAGCTTCGAATAGAGGCTCTGCCGGCTCAACCCCAACAGCTCCGCCGCCGAGGCGCGATTGTTGCCGGTCAGCTCAAGCGCCGCCTCGATGCACAGACGCTCGACCATGTCGGTGGATTCGCGCACCAGCTCCTTGAGCGTCACCCGGCCGACGAGCCGCGACAATTGCTCGACCGGCCGCGGCAGCGCGCCGGCGACGCGCGGCGCCAGCGCAGCTTCTCTCAGCGACGGGCGGATCGAGACGCCGAACAGCATGCGCTCACCGTCGGGCGCGTGCACCGCCGACACCTCGACATTGTCCTCGCCGCCGGTGCGCGTGCGCAGGACGGTCGCGAAATTGCGCACCGCGCCATGCTCGCGCACGCTGGCGAACAGGATGTTGCGGTCGAGGTCCGGCCGGCCGAGAAATTCATCGAGGCGATGGCGGCGCGCCTGCTCTTTGCTGGCGAGTTCGGTCAAGCGCAGAAACGCCGCGTTCTCCGCGAGGATGTTGAGGTCGTCGTCGGCGACGACGAACGCGTCGGGCATGCGCTCCAACAACGTCAACAAATCGCGCGCGGCGTCGGTCAACCCCTCGGCTTCTTCGGCGGGCGTCAGGCGCACGAGGAAGAACGCGGATTTCTCCTGCCGATAGAGCGAGGCGCTGAGCCCGAAGGCGCGGCTCGCGATCTTCACCGGGGCGGCGGACTCCGCCTGCCCTTCGCCCATCGCCATCGTCAGCGCCGAGAGCGCGTCATCCTGGGTGGCCGGTTCGAACAACGAGACGAACGCGCGCCCGACAAGCACGCCATCGTCGACCTCGGCGAGCCGGCTCGCGGCGGGATTCGCCTCGACGATGCGCCGCGTCGCCGCATCGACGACGATCACCGCCTCCTTGCCGGACTGGAACAACAGCCTGTAGCGCGACTCCGCATCGCGCATCTTGGCGTAGTCGCGCTCCATCGCCTGCTGCGCCAGCACGAGGCGCTGCTGCAATTCGGCGGTGGCGCGCTGGTCGCGGCCGATGGCGATGATGCGGCCCTCGTCGCTCGCCTTGACCGCGACATAGCGCATCGCGATCGTGCCGCCCTGCGGCGTCGGATGATTGAGCTCGCGCCAGCGCACGCCGCCCTCGCCGACGGCGTCGCGCAGCATCTCTTCGACTTTTCTGCGGCTCTCTTCGGTGACGACCTCGATCCAAGGCTGGTCGAGCCAGGCCTCGATGACGCCCTGACTGGCGCGCGGAAAGCCGGAGGCCGCCACGTCGCGAATAATGCCCTGCGCATCGATCACGAGGGAAATGTCGCCGCCCGCCGCCACGATCCGCGACGCCGCCTGCGCGTCCAGCGGCCCGATCAGGTCGCGTGCGAAAGCGGGCTCAAAACGGTCTGGGAGGGGCGAATGTATCGTCATCGAACCCGCACAGGTCCTTGCTGGTTGGCCGCTGCCCCACTGCCGGTCAGCGGCGTGCGAGTTGTCTCACAGCCCCCTCGGCCTTCAGGATCGCGTCCTGCGCATCGATCGTCGCGAGGTCGGCGCTCGCTTCGGCGGCCAGGTCGGGACGCTCCGCGATAAGCCGACCGCCGGCCAGCACCACGATGTCCCGATTGCTCGACGCCTCGCGGATCGCCCTGATCAACCGCTTCGCCGGCGCAAGCAACGCCCGATCGCTAATGCTAACGCCGAAGATGTCAATGTGTTCTGACGCTGCCGTGTGACAAAGGTCACGGATGTCGCCGGAAAGGCTCAATTGGCTGCGCCACCCGGAGCGGCGGAACAATTCATCGATGATGACCAGCCCGAAGGTGTGCTGTTCGCCCGGCGCCGCCGCCAGCAGAACGCTGCGCGGCGCGCCGCCCGGCGTCGGGGCATGAGCGATATGACGGCTTAGCGAGCGCACGAGCTGCTGCAGCGCGCCCAGCCCGACGGTGACGTCGGCGAAGCTCAGGCGATCATCCAGCCAGTCGTCGCCGAGCAGGCGCGCGGAGGGAGCCAGATAGCGCAGAAAGACGTCTTCCAGGCTCACGCCCGAAACCGCCAAAGCCGACACTTCAGCCATCAGCGCTTCGTGGGCGGAGGCCCCGGCCAGCGTGGCGATGCGACGGATGCTTTGGGATTCCTCGAGAATTTGCACGCCATCGCCCGCCGGCGCGCGCACCGCGTCGCCTCGATGCGACAGCATCAAGCGCGGGATGATCTCAGCCTCCACTAGCCGCGCCATCGAACTGGCGCGTCGCCGCATCTCGGCTTGTTCCTGGGCGATCCACTCCGCGACGGGACCATCACTGGGCGCGGAGACGCGGCGCGGAGGCGGGCGCATGCCGAACGCGGCGGACTGCGGAAGGCTGGCCATGAGGGCCCCCTCGCTGGCGGGGCATTAAGCATCGCGCGGCCCCGCGCTCGCGACTCTCCCGGCTAGAGGCTGCAACGCGCAGCCGGAAGTCAGGCGCATCCTCCCCGTGCTGGGCCCAACTGGCGCAGGCCTCGGGCGACGGGACTCAAAGCTAACCTGACTTTTGCGCCCTTGGGTAGCCCCAATTTCGTCAAAAACGAGCAAGTGTCCAAAAATTTGGACGTTCCATTTGCTTGACAATGGAAAACGCCGGGACTTACCCTCCACCGTCGCCTGGGGACTCGCCCCGCGGGCGATCCGGAGGTCCCCGATGCGTGCGACGACGCCTCCAGCGCAATCCGGCTTCGCCAGACCAACGCCCTCCAGACCCGCCGCGCAGCGCGCCTCGCTCCTCGACCGGATGATCGACGCCATCGCGCCCTGCCCATGGCCGGCCCACGCGGGCGCGCCGACGTCGCGCCGCGCCAAGCGCGAAGCCGGCAAGGCCGCGCTCTACACGCCACAAGAACGCGCGCGTCGCGACGCCTCGCCCTGGACGATCGTGCAAGGCGTTCTGGCCCCGCTGCAGTTCGCGGCGTTTCTCGTCAGCCTGTATCTGGTGCTGCGTTATCTCTCGTCGGGCGAAGGCTACGCGATCGCGACCGCGTCGATCCTGGTCAAAACCGGCCTGCTCTATCTCATCATGATCACCGGCTCGATCTGGGAGAAGGTCGTGTTCGGCAAATGGCTGTTTGCGCGCGCCTTCTTCTGGGAAGACGTGTTCTCGATGCTCGTGCTCGCGCTGCAGACGCTGTACGTCTACGCGCTGCTCAGCGGCTGGTCGCACTATGACCAGATGATGATCGCGATGGCGGCGTACGCGGCTTACGTGATCAACGCCGGCCAGTTTCTCATGAAGCTGCGCGCTGCGCGTCTCGAAGCCGCCCGCGCGACGCCGCAAATGAGCGCGCTGGGTACCGCTTCATGATCGCGGGCGCGCCCGACCTAGACCTCCTTGAGCGCAAGACGACGATTTTGCGCGAGCGCGGCCAGCGTGAAGTGTTCTGCGGCTTGACCGGAATCGTCTGGCTGCATCGCAAAATCCAGGACGCGTTCTTTCTCGTCGTCGGCTCACGCACCTGCGCCCATCTCATTCAATCCGCCGCGGGCGTGATGGTGTTCGCCGAGCCGCGCTTCGCCACCGCCATCATGGAAGAGCGCGACCTCGCCGGCCTCGCCGACGCCAACGAGGAATTGGATCGCATCGTCGATCAGCTGCTGGCGCGCCGCCCCGACATCAAGATGCTGTTCCTGGTGGGCTCGTGCCCGTCGGAAGTGATCAAGCTTGATCTGTCGCGCGCGGCCTTGCGGCTGAACAAGCGATTCGCGCCGCACGTGCGCATCTTGAATTATTCCGGCAGCGGCATCGAAACCACGTTCACGCAAGGCGAAGACGCCTGCCTCGCCGCCTTGACGCCGGATTGCCCGCAGGCCGCCGCGGATGCGCCGCGCAATCTGCTCGTCGTCGGCGCGCTGCCGGACATCGTCGAGGATCAGTTCAAGCGGCTGTTCGAGTCGCTCGGCATCGACCGCGTCGATTTTCTGCCGCCTCGTCGCGCGGGCGACCTGCCTGCGGTCGGGCCGAACACGATCATGCTGCTGGCCCAGCCGTTTCTGGGCGATACCGCACAGGCGCTCGCCGCGCGCGGCGCCAAGCGCATCGATGCGCTATATCCGTTCGGCGCTGAAGGCGCCGCCGATTGGTTCAAAGCCGCCGCCGACGCTTGGGGCGTGCCGGAGCTGACATTTCGCCAAGTCATTGCGCCGCACCGCGAGCGCGCCAAGCGTGCGCTCGCGCCGCACCGCGACACGCTCGCCGGCAAGAGCGTCTTTTTCTTTCCCGATTCGCAGCTTGAACCCGCGCTTGCTCGCTTCCTCGCCAGCGAGCTCGGCATGCGGCCGATCGAAATCGGCTCGCCGTATCTGAACCGCGAACTGATGCGCAAGGAATTGGCCGCGCTGCCCGCCGAGACGCAGCTCAGCGAAGGCCAGGACGTCGAGCGCCAGCTCGACCGCTGCCGCGCCGCGAAGCCCGATCTCGTCGTGTGCGGCCTCGGCCTCGCCAATCCGCTCGAAGCGGAAGGCATGACGACGAAATGGTCGATCGAACTGGTGTTCTCGCCGGTGCACGGCTTCGACCAGGCCGGCGATCTCGCCGGGCTGTTCTCGCGGCCGTTCAAGCGGCGCGCGGCGTTGAGGGTCTAGACGATGCAGCTCACCGTCTGGACCTATGAGGGCCCGCCCCATGTCGGCGCCATGCGCGTCGCCACCGCGATGCGCAATGTGCATTACGTGCTGCATGCGCCGCAGGGTGACACCTACGCCGATCTGCTGTTCACCATGATCGAGCGGCGCGATGCGCGTCCGCCGGTCACCTACACCACGTTTCAGGCGCGCGATCTCGGATCCGACACCGCAGCGCTGTTCAAATCGGCCGTGCGCGATGCGTATGATCGGTTCACGCCCGAGGCGATCATAGTCGGGGCGTCGTGCACGGCCGAGCTCATCCAGGACGATCCCGCGGGCCTCGCCCGCGCGCTGAATCTGCCTATTCCCGTCGTCCCGCTCGACCTGCCTTCTTACCAAAAGAAGGAAAATTGGGGCGCTTCGGAAACCTTCTACCAGCTCGTGCGCGCCTTTGCGGCGACGGCGCAAAAGCCCGAACGCGCCGAGGGCGCACGCCCGTCGTGCAACATTCTGGGGCCGACGGCGCTCGGCTTCCGCCATCGCGACGATCTGCGCGAAATCACCAGCCTCCTGGTGCGCCTGGGCGTCGACGTGAACGTCGTGGCGCCCTGGGGCGCTGCGCCCGCCGATCTCGCGCGCCTGCCCCACGCCGATTTCAACGTCTCGCTTTATCCGGAAATTTCCGACGTCGCCGCGCGCTGGCTGGAGCGCCAGTTCGGGCAGAAATACACGCGCACCGTGCCGATCGGCCAGCAGGCGACGATGGCGTTCATCCTGGAGGCTGCAACTTTGGCCGGCGTCGATCCGGCCCCGGCGCTCAAGGACGACAGCGCGCGCATGTCGTGGTGGTCGCGCTCGGTGGATTCGAATTATCTCACCGGCAAGCGCGTGTTCGTTTTCGGCGACGCGACGCACGCGCTCGCCGCCGCGCGCATCGCTGCGCAGGAATTGGGGTTCGAGGTCGTGGGCCTTGGGACCTATGCGCGGGAGTTCGCCCGCGACGTGCGCGCCGCCGCCGAAACCTACGGCGTCGAAGCGCTCATCACCGACGATTACCTCGCCGTCGAAGCCGCCATTGCGGAGGCGCAGCCCGAGCTCGTGCTGGGCACGCAGATGGAGCGCCACATCGCCAAGCGGCTGAACATCGCCTGCGCGGTGATCTCGGCGCCCACGCATGTGCAGGATTATCCCGCTCGCTACGCCCCGCAAATGGGCTTCGAAGGCGCGAACGTGATCTTCGACACCTGGGTGCATCCGCTGGTCATGGGCCTGGAGGAGCACCTGCTCGCCATGTTCCGCGAGGATTTCGAGTTCAGCGACGCCGCGGGACCGTCGCATCTCGGGGCCGGCCACGGCGCAAGCGAGCCGGCGCCCGCGCCGCCGGCCGCGCTCGAAGGCGACATCGTATGGTCCAAGGAGGCTGAAGCCGAACTGTCAAAAATCCCCTTCTTCGTGCGCGGCAAGGCGCGGCGCAACACCGAACGCTTCGCCCTCGAGCGCGGCGTGTCCCTGATCCAGATCGAAACGCTTTATGACGCCAAAAGCCACTACGCCCGCTGACGGCGTGCGCGTCGTCATCGTCACGCTGGACAACCATTTGGCCAGCGTCGTTCAGCGCGCGCAGACCGCGTTGCGCAAGGACGGCGCCGCGATCACGCTGACCCTGCACGCCGCCGCCGATTGGAGCGATCGCGCCGCCCTCGACGCCTGCATCGCCGACATCGGCCGCGCCGACATCGTGGTGGCCACCATGATGTTCATGGAGGATCACATCCAGGCCGTGCTGCCGGCGTTGGCGGCGCGGCGCGACCATTGCGCGGCGATGATCGGGGCCATGTCGGCGAGCGAAATCATCCGCCTCACAAAGCTCGGCGGCTTCACCATGGATGGCGGGCAAAACGGCGCCATCGGCTGGCTCAAGCGGCTGCGCGGCTCCAAGACGCAATCGTCCGGCGCGGGCCAATTGGCGATGCTGCGCCGCCTGCCGAAAATCCTGCGCTTCATTCCCGGCAAGGCGCAGGATCTGCGCGCCTATTTCCTGACGCTGCAATATTGGCTCTCAGGCTCGCAGGACAACATCGCCGACATGGTGCGGTTCCTGGTTGCGCGCTACGCGCCCGCCGCAAGCGTCGGCGTGCGCCCGGCCGAGCCGCCGCGCGATTATCCCGAAGTGGGGCTCTATCATCCGGCAGCGCCTGGCCGCATCGTCGAAACGCTCGACGCGCTGCCGCAGCGTGCCGATGCGCGCGGCACGATCGGTCTGGTGATCCTGCGGTCCTATGTGCTCGCCGACGACGCCGGCCATTATGACGGCGCCATCGCAGCCTTCGAAGCGCGGGGCCTGCGCGTCATTCCCGCCTTCGCCAGCGGGCTCGATGCGCGTCCGGCGATCGAAAAGTATTTCATGAGCAATGGCCGCGCGACGGTCGATGCGGTGGTGTCGCTCGCGGGATTTTCGCTCGTCGGCGGGCCCGCCTACAATGATGCGCGCGCCGCCGAAGAGATGCTGGCTGCGCTCGACGCGCCCTACATCTCCGCCCAGCCGCTCGAGTTTCAAACGCTGCAGCAATGGGGCGCATCGAGCGGCGGGCTGTCGCCGGTGGAATCCACCATTATGGTGGCGATACCGGAACTCGATGGCGCAACGGGGCCGATCGTGTTCGGCGGACGCTCCAACGGATCGGACGCGCCGTGCACAGGCTGCAGCCAAGGGTGCGTGTTTCCCAGCGAATCCGGCGCGAAAATGCGCGCCTGCCCCGATCGCGCCGACATGCTGGCGGCACGCGTCGCGCGCCTCGTGGCCCTGCGCCGCAGCGCCCGCAAGGACCGCAAGATCGGCATCGTCCTGTTCAACTTCCCGCCGAACGCCGGCGCGGTGGGATCGGCGGCGTATCTGTCGGTGTTCGCCTCGCTGCACAACACGCTGCATGCGCTCAAGCGCGAAGGCTATCACGTCGACGCGCCCGCCACCGTGGACGATCTGCGCACGCGCCTTCTCGCCGGCAATGCGCAGCTCTACGGCGCCGACGCCAATGTGCATGCGCGCATCCCGGTCGACGATCACGTCCGCCGCGAGCCGCACCTGGCGGCGATCGAAGCGCAATGGGGCCGCGCGCCGGGCAAGCAACTGACCGATGGCCGCGCGCTGTTCGTCCTCGGCGCGCAATTCGGAAACGTTTTCGTCGGCCTGCAGCCGGGCTTCGGCTATGAGGGCGATCCGATGCGCCTCATGTTCGACAAGGGGCTCGCGCCGACGCATGCGTTCAGCGCGTTTTATCGCTGGCTGCGCGAGGATTTCGGCGCCCATGCGCTGGTGCATTTCGGCACGCATGGCGCGCTCGAATTCATGCCGGGCAAGCAGGTCGGCCTCACCGGCGCCGATTGGCCCGACCGCCTCATCGGCGACGCGCCGAACATCTATCTCTACGCCTGCAACAATCCGACCGAGGGGATGATCGCCAAGCGGCGCTCGGCGGCCACCCTCATCACCTATCTTACGCCGCCGCTCATGCAGGCGGGCCTGCATCAGACGCTGCAGGATGTTGAAGCGCTGCTTGCGCGCTGGGAAGACGCCGCCGGCGACGAGCGCGCCGCGCTGCGCCTGCAGATCGCGACGCTGGCGCACGGGATCGATATCGGCTGGCCCGAGGACGACGCGCGCGCAATCGATCGCGCCGTCATCGCGGCGGTGCGCGCGCGCATCGCGGAAGTGGAATCCGCGCTGATCCCGGCGGGCCTGCACACCTTGGGCGCGCCGCCGAGCGCGGAAGAGCGCGTCGACATGCTGTGCGCCATGAGCGACGGCGCGGCGTCGCCCGCCCCGCGCGCCGCGATCGCCGCGATGGTCGCCGGCGCATCGCCGGAAAAGGCGCTGGGCAAAGCCGCCAAGACCGATCGCGCGGCGCTTCAGGAACTGCAGCGCCTGCAGGCGCTCGATGCGCTGATGGTGCAGGACAGCGAGCTGCCGGGGCTGATGCGCGCGCTCGACGGCGGCTATATCCGGCCCGCGCCGGGCGGCGATGTGGTGCGCAGCGCCGACGTGCTGCCGACCGGGCGCAACATGCACGGCTTCGATCCGTTCAAGCTGCCGAGCGCGCTCGCCGTGCATGACGGGGCGATGCAGGCGCGCATGGTGATCGAGCGCTACCGCGCCGACGCAGGCGCTTATCCTGAATCCGTGGCGATGGTGCTGTGGGGTTCGGACAATCTGAAGTCCGAAGGGGCCCCGATCGCGCAGGCGCTGCACCTGATGGGGGCGCGTCCGCGCTTCGATTCCTATGGCCGCCTTGTCGGCGCCGCGTTGATCCCGCTGGAGGAACTGGGCCGGCCGCGGATCGACGTTGTGATGACCTTGTCCGGCATCTTCCGCGACCTTCTGGCGATGCAGATGCGCATGCTCGCGGAAGCGGCCTATCTCGCGGCCAGCGCCGACGAGCCGGCTGAGCGCAATTTCATCCGCCGCCATGCGCTGGCGCTGGCGGAACAACACCAATGCGATCTCTCGACCGCATCGTTGCGCGTATTCTCCAACGCCGACGGCGCCTACGGCGCCAACGTCAATCAATTGATCGACGCCGGCGTCTGGGCGCAGGAGGACGACCTCGCCGACGCATTCGAAAGCCGGAAATGCTTCGCCTATGGCCCTTCCGGCCAGCCGGTCCGGCAATCGGCCATGCTGAAGAGCATCCTGAAGAGCGTCGATTTCACCTACCAGAATCTGGAATCGGTGGAACTCGGCGTCACCACGATCGATCACTATGTCGACACACTGGGCGGCGTCAGCCGTGCGGTGCAGCGCGCGCGCGGCGGCGAAGCGCAGCCGGTCTATATCGGAGACCAGACCCGCACGCACGGCAAGGTGCGCACGCTGGCAGAGCAGGTCGCGCTCGAAACGCATACGCGCACGCTGAACCCCGCCTGGTACGAGGGCCTGCTGCAGCACGGCTATGAAGGCGTGCGCCAGATCGAGGCGCAAGTGACCAACACGATGGGCTGGTCGGCCACGACCGGAAAGGTCGCGCCCTGGATCTATCAGAAGATCAGCGAAACCTATGTGCTCGACGCCGCCATGCGCCACAGGCTGGCGACGCTCAATCCGAAGGCCTCCGTGCGCATGGCCAACCGCCTCTTGGAGGCGCATGCGCGCGACTATTGGCGGCCCGACGAACAGACCCTCAACGCGCTGCGCAACGCCAGCGATGAACTCGAAGACGCCCTCGAAGGCGTCGCCGCATCGGCGGCCTAGGAGACGGAATGACAACCCTCGATCTCACACGGCCCGCAACCAAGCGACCTGACGGCGAAGGCAGCGTGCAGGTTCGCCTCGATCCCGACGTCCGCATCGAGCGGGCCAAGGTGTTCGCGGTGTACGGCAAGGGCGGCATCGGCAAGAGCACGACCTCATCGAACCTGTCGGCGGCGTTCTCGCATCTGGGCAAGCGCGTGATCCAGATCGGCTGCGATCCCAAGCACGATTCGACGTTCACGCTGACCAAGCGCCTCGTGCCCACGGTGATCGACGTGCTCGAAAGCGTCGATTTCCACACCGAGGAATTGCGCCCTGAAGACTACATGTACGAGGGCTATAACGGCGTGATGTGCGTCGAGGCCGGCGGCCCGCCGGCGGGCACGGGCTGCGGCGGCTATGTCGTCGGGCAGACGGTGAAGATCCTCAAGGAGCATCACATCATCGACGACGCCGATGTCGTGATCTTCGATGTGCTGGGCGATGTCGTGTGCGGCGGGTTTGCTGCGCCCCTGCAGCATGCCGAGCGCGCGCTGATCGTCACCGCCAATGATTTCGACTCCATCTTCGCGATGAACCGCATCATCGCGGCGATCAAGGCCAAGTCGAAGAATTACGACGTTCGCCTCGGCGGTTGCATCGTCAATCGCAGCGACGGCTCTGACCAGGTCGACCGCTTCAATGAAGCCATCGGCCTGGAGCGCATCGGCCATTTCCCGCTGCTCGACGACATCCGCTTGAGCCGCCTGAAGAAATCGACCGTGTTCGAAATGCCCTCCACGCCCGGGCTGGAGGCGGTGAAGGCGGAATACATGCGGCTCGCTGCGACTCTGTGGGCCGGCGACAAGGTTTACGAGGCGAAGCCGATGCGCGATCGCGACATTTTCGACTTCCTCGGCTTCGATTGAACAAGGGCACGCGCGCGCCATGACCGCCACACTCCGCTCCCCCGAAGCCAGCGCGTATGAAGCGCGCCGCAACCGGCTGCAGACCTATTTCAACCTGACGGCCAAGGACACCTGGGCGCAGCTCACCTCGGATGCGCCGGTGTCGAAGATCCGCGCCACTGTGCGCGCCGGGCGCGACCGGATGCGCGCAACCTTGATGTCGTGGCTGCCGCGCGACATGCACGGCGCGTCCCTGCTCGACGCCGGCTGCGGCACCGGCGCGCTCGCCGTGGCGACCGCACGGCGCGGCGCGCGCGTGTTGGGCGTGGACGTATCCGCCGGCCTGATCGACGTCGCCATCGACCGCGCCCCGCGCGACCTCGACGAGACGCGGCTCGCTTTTCACGCCGGCGACATGCTCGATCCCACGCACGGCGCGTTCGATTATGTCGCGGCGATGGATTCCCTGATCCATTATCCCGCGGCGGAGATCGTGCGCGCGCTCGGCATGCTCGCCGACCGCACGCGCAAAGCGATCGTGTTCACCTATGCGCCGCAAACGCCGGCGCTGTCGCTGATGCATGCGGCGGGCAAATTGTTTCCCCGCGCTGATCGCGCGCCAGCGATCGAGCCGATCGCCGAGCGGCGTCTGCGCGATCTGATCGCCGCCGAGCCTGCGCTATCGCACTGGTCGATCCAGCGCACTGCGCAGATTTCGAGCGGCTTCTACATCTCTCATGCGCTGGAGCTGCGCCGCGGATGAACCGTGAGGCCGCCAACGCCGCCTTGTGGCGGGAATGGGCCATGAAGCTCCTACCGTTTGCGGACTCCGCAAGCGACGACCTCCCCTTGCCGCGCCTCTTGCGGTTGGCGCTGTTTCAGGTGTCGGTCGGCATGGCGGCTGTGCTGCTTACCGGCACGCTGAACCGCGTGATGATCGTGGAGATGGGCATCCCCAGCGCGCTCGTTGCGGTGATGGTGGCGCTGCCGCTCGCGTTTGCGCCGCTGCGCGCGCTGATTGGGCACAAATCCGACGCGCATCGCTCGCACTTCGGGTGGCGGCGCGGGCCCTACATCTGGTTCGGCTCGATGCTGCAATTCGGCGGCCTGGCGATCATGCCGTTCGCGCTGCTGATCCTGTCGGGCGATACGCACGGCCCGCAATGGATCGGCGTCGCGGCCGCGGCGGTCGCCTTTCTGCTGACCGGGATCGGCATGCACACGACGCAAACCGCAGGGCTTGCGTTGGCCACTGATCTCGCGCCGGAAGACAGTCGCCCGCGCGTCGTAGCGCTGCTCTATGTGATGCTGCTCGCCGGCATGCTGATCAGCGCGCTGCTGTTCGGCGCGCTGCTGACCGATTTCTCCGCCGTGCGGCTGATTCAAGTGATCCAAGGCGCGGCCGTGGTGACCATGGCGCTCAACATTGCGGCGCTGTGGAAGCAGGAGCCGTGGCGGCGCGCGTATGGGCAAACCGAAGCGGCGAAGCCGTCCTTCGGTGCGCAATGGCGCGCGCTCGTGTCCGGCGACGGCGCAAGCCGCCTGCTGACCGCCACGGGATTCGGCGCCGCGGCCTTCAGCATGCAGGACGTGCTGTTGGAGCCGTACGGCGCCGAGGTGATGGGCTTGAGCGTGGCGCAGACCACCGCGCTCACCGCCCTGTGGGCCACAGGCATGCTGATCGGCTTCGCGGCGGCGGCGCAAAATCTCGCCCAGGGCGGGCCCTCGCAACGCCTTGCGGGATTTGGCGCGCTGATCGGGGTTGCGGCGTTTTCGCTCGTCATTCTCGCTGCGCCGATGAATTCGCCGGGTCTCTTCTGCATCGGCGTCGCCATCATCGGCGTCGGCGGCGGAATGTTTTCGGTCGGCACTTTGACGGCGGCGATGGCGCTGTCGCGCGACGGCGGCTCGGGCATCGCGCTCGGCGCGTGGGGCGCCGTGCAGGCGACCGCGACGGGCGCCGCGATCGCGGTCGGCGGGCTGTTGCGCGACGGCGTCGGCGCGTTGTCGGCGCATGGCGCGCTCGGCCCTGCGCTGTCTGGCCCCGCGACGAGCTACATGGTCGTTTATCACATCGAGATCGGGCTTTTGTTTCTGGCGCTCGTCGCCATCGGCCCGCTCGCGCGCCACGGCGTGCGTCCACATGCAAACCAACCGCCCGTCAAGTTCGGCTTGGCGGAATTCCCAACGTAAATGGCCTGAGGAGAAGCGCCATGGACCAAGTGTATAACGGCGGCCTCGATGTGACGGAGTGGGTGCTCTACGCCTTCTTCCTCTTCTTCTTCGGCCTGATCATCTATCTGCGCCGGGAAGATCGCCGCGAAGGCTATCCGCTGGAAGACGACGTCAGCGGGCGGCATGAGCCGCTGGGCGGCCTGTTCTTCACCGCGCCGCCAAAAACCTTTCGCCTGCCCAACAACAGCGGAACGTTCACCGCGCCGAGCGGGCAGCGCGATACCCGCGAACTCAAAGCGCATCGCACCGCGCCGTGGGCCGGTTCGCCGCTCGAGCCGACGGGGGATCCGTTGCAGGCGGGCGTGGGGCCCGGCGCCTATGCGCAACGCTCCACCAAGCCGGACGTGATGGTGCATGGCGGCCCGCGCATCGTGCCGCTGCGCGTCGACAAGGAATTTTACCTCGACAAGCGCGATGTGCGCCTGAAGGGGATGAAGATCGTCGGCGCCGATAATGTCGAAGCCGGGAAAATCTCCGACGTCTGGGTGGACCGCTCGGAATATTTGATCCGCTATCTCGAGGTCGAGCTCGCTTCGGGCGGCCGGCGCGTGCTGATCCCGATGCCGCTGGTGACCATCGAACGCGGCCGCAATCGCGCGAAGACGCACGCCGTGCTCGGCGCGCAATTCGCCGGCGCGCCCGCGCTCGCTAATCCCGATCAGATCACCCGCGACGAGGAAGAGCGCGTCTCCGCCTATTACGGCGCAGGCCTGCTCTACGCGACCCCCGCACGCTCGGAGCCCTGGCTGTGAGAGAGCATGACGACGAACCAGTGCGCGGCTTGCCGGAGCGCCTACCCGACGGCGAACGCCTGATCTGGCAAGGCGCGCCGGACTGGCGGGTGATGGCGGTGCGCGTGTTTCATGTGCGCCTCGTCGCTGCGTATTTTCTGGCGATGATGGCGTGGCGTGCGACGGCGGCTTCGGCCGCCGGCGCGTCGCTGGCCGAGGCGACCGGGCAATTGCTCGGTCCGCTGATCGGCGCCGGCCTGACGCTTGCGCTGCTGTGCGGCCTCTCCGTGCTGATGGCGCGCACGACGGTGTACACGATCACCTCGAAACGGCTGGTGCTGCGCTTCGGCGTCGCCATCCAGAAGGCGATCAATATTCCGTTTGCCATCGTGCACAGCGCGGCGGTCAAGGCGCATCGCGATGGCGGCGGCGATATCGCGCTGACGCTCGGACGCCAGAACGTGATCGCCTATCCCATGCTGTGGCCGCATGTGCGCCCGTGGAAATTGACGCCGGCGCAGCCGGCGCTGCGCGCCTTGGCGAACGTCCACGCCGTTGCAGCCTTGTTGACCGACGCGATCCGCGCGCATGCGCCGCAAACGATCGTCGCCAGCGCGACGACGAGCGCCGGCGATGCGCCGGTCGGCGCGCCGGTCGCGGCCTAGAAGGAGCGAAGCGATGTCCTCGCCGCACAACGAGCCGATCCCACGCGCAGCCCTGATCGGGGCCGCGGTTCTGATCGCAACCGCATTCGGGGCCGCGGCCTATGGCCGGCTGAACGCCAACGCCGCGGCGGGCGTGGAGACGCAGCAGGTCGCGCTTCTGGCAAGCCGCGATCTGATCTTCCGCGACGGCGCCGACGGGTCGGTTCAGGTCATCGATGCGCAAGGCGACCAGGTCGTCTTCGTGGCGGCGCCCGGCACGAACGGTTTCATTCGCGGCGTCATGCGCGGCATGGCGCGCCATCGCGAGATGCGCGACATCGGCGCAGCCGCCCCGTTCCGCTTGACGATGTACGCCAATGGCCGGCTCAGCCTCACCGATCCCGAGACCGACCGCACGATCGAATTGAACGCCTTCGGCGCCGACAATCGCGACGCCTTCGCCCGTCTGCTCGTCGGCGCGTGATGAGCGCGCGCACCCTCTTTGCGCCGCGCACGCGCCAGACGCTGTGCACGATCGAGATCGAGGACAGCGCCTCGTGGCTGCACGCGCATGTCGCGCTCGACGCGCATGACGATCTGCAGCCTGGCGACGAGGTGCGCGTGCACGGCCCGCCGATCCATACGCGCTTCGGCGACAAGATCGT
This sequence comes from Hyphomonadaceae bacterium, assembly GCA_033764725.1. Lineage (GTDB taxonomy): Bacteria > Pseudomonadota > Alphaproteobacteria > Caulobacterales > Aquidulcibacteraceae > RI-43. The sequence goes on along the minus strand of JANRIR010000093.1, from coordinate 6,818 downwards.
GCTGCGCCGCACAGCGACAATCAAGCGCGCCGGCCTGCTGCGACGGATGTTGACGCGCTGGTCCGGCATGTTTCTGCTGACGGAATTGTACGAAGTGAGCTTCACGCCAAGGAGACTGGCGCCATGACCACGCTGACGCTCGACGCGCCGCTCGATGCGCCGATCAACCAGACGACGCGCATGGCGCAGGAGGACACCGTTCTCGCGCCGCGCTTCTACACCACCGATTTCGACGCCATGGATCGCATCGACGTCTCCCCTGTCCGCGCGGAATGGGATGCGCTGATCGCCGAAATGGCCGCCGATCCGAACAAGAACCATTTCCGCCGCGCCGAGGCCTTCACCAACAAGCTGGAGGATTTGCCGCCTGCCCTGCGCCGCGAGTTCACGGATTTCCTCGTCAGCTCCATCACCGCGGAATTCTCCGGCTGCGTGCTGTATGCGGAAATCGCCAAGCGGGCGCAGAATCCTGACGTGAAGACGCTGTTCAAGCTGATGAGCCGGGATGAATCGCGGCACGCGGGCTTCATCAACGAGTCGCTGAAGGATTACGGCATCGGCGTCGATCTCGGCTTTCTGACGAAGGCCAAGAAGTACACCTTCTTCAAGCCGAAATTCATCTTCTACGCGACCTACCTCTCCGAGAAGATCGGCTATGCGCGCTACATCACGATCTTCCGCCAGCTGGAGCGCAATCCCGCCCTGCGCTTCCATCCGATCTTTTCCTGGTTCAAGGAATGGTGCGCCGACGAGTTCCGCCACGGCGAGGCGTTCGCCATTCTGATGCGCGCCGACCCCGCGCTGCTGCGCGGCGGCAACCGTTTCTGGATCCGGTTCTGCCTCGTCTCGGTCTACGCCACAATGTATGTGCGCGATCACGCGCGGCCGGCCTTCCACGCCGCCCTCGGCCTCGACCCGACCGATTACGACTACCGCGTCTTCCGCATCTGCAACGAGATCACCAAGCAGGTCTTCCCCTTCACCCTCGATCTCGATCATCCCAAATTCCGCCGCAGCCTGGAGACGATCCGCATTGCGGCGGATGCGATGGCGGCGGCGGCGCAGCAGGGCGGCGCAGCCCAGGCGCTGGCGCGGGTGACGCACGGCGCGCGGATCGCCGGCGCGTTCCTCACGCTGATGACGCTGCCCACCGTGCGCAACGATCTGCCGGCAAGCGCGCGCATGGCGCCGGTCTGGTGATCTGACGCCTCGTGCTCGCCCTTCTGGCCCCCCTCGCGTTTGCGCTGTTTCTCTGGTGGTTCTCCACTGGACTGATCCTGTGGCTGGACCGCCTGCCGCGCGCCACGCACGGCTGGAGCTTCGCTGCGGCCACCGGGCTTGCGGCTTGGGGCTGCTTCGCGATCGCCGACACCGCGAACGCCGCCACGGGGGCCAACGCCTACATCGCCTTCGTCGCCGCGCTCGCGGTGTGGGGCTGGCACGAGATGAGCTTCCTGATGGGCTTCATCGCCGGTCCGCGCACCAGCGCGTGTCCGCAAGGCGCTGAAGGCTGGTCGCGCTTCAAGCTCGCGGCGGCGACCGTCATCCATCACGAATTGGCGCTGGCTGCGACGCTCATTGCGCTCATCGCGTTGAGCTGGGGCCAGCCTAACCAGATCGCCGCGCTGACGTTCGGCCTGTTGTGGGCGATGCGGCTGAGCGCGAAGTTCAACCTGTTTCTTGGCGCGCCGCACAGAAGCGAAGCCTTCCTGCCCGCGCACATGGCGTATCTTGCGAGCTACTTCCGCGACCAGCGCATGAACGGGCTGTTTCCCGTGTCGATGGCGTTTGGCATGGCGGCGTGCCTGGCGTTCGCCAGCATCGCCTTCGCGCCGGATGCGACCGGGCATGAGCGCGTCGGCTATTCCCTGCTCGTGGCGATGGCGAGCCTCGCCTTGCTCGAGCACGCCTTTATGTTTGTCGCAAATCCAAACGATGTCCTGTGGCGATGGGCGCTTCCGCGAACGGTTCGCGCTTCTCAAGACAGGCGATCTCGTCTACCGTCCTCACGCGCCGCCCAGCGCCCGAACCAGTGAGAAAAACAATGAACTACGAAGATTTTTTCAATCGGGAACTGGACGCCCTCCGCGCCGAGGGCCGCTATCGCGTGTTCGCCGATCTGGAGCGTGCGCGCGGTTCATTCCCGCGCGCGGCGCGTCATGCCGAAGGCGCCGTCTCGGACGTCACGGTATGGTGCTCGAACGACTATCTCGGCATGGGCCAGCACCCCAAAGTGCTCGCCGCCATGCACGAGGCGATCGACCGTTGCGGCGCCGGCGCCGGCGGGACGCGCAACATCTCGGGCACCAACCATTATCACGTCCTGCTTGAGGCTGAGCTCGCGAACCTTCATCAGAAGGAAGCCGCCCTCCTCTTCACTTCGGGCTATGTGTCGAACTGGGCGTCGCTGTCGACGCTCGCCGCGAAAATCCCTGGCTGCATCGTCTTCTCTGATGCCGGCAACCACGCCTCGATGATCGAGGGCATCCGCCACAGCCGCGCCGAATGCGTCCTGTGGAAGCACAACGACATCGAAGACCTCGACCGCAAGCTCGCCGCCGCCGATCCGGCGCGGCCAAAGCTCGTCGCGTTCGAGTCGGTCTATTCCATGGATGGCGACATCGCGCCGATCGCCGCCATCTGCGACGTCGCCGACAAGCACAACGCCATGACCTATCTCGACGAAGTCCACGCCGTCGGCCTCTACGGCCCGCGCGGCGGCGGCATCGCCGAGCGGGACGGCGTGATGCATCGCCTGACCGTCATCGAAGGCACGCTCGGCAAGGCGTTCGGCGTGTTCGGCGGCTACATCGCCGGATCGACGGCGATGTGCGATTTCATCCGCAGCTTCGCCTCCGGCTTCATCTTCACCACGGCGCTGCCGCCGTCTGTGGCGGCTGGCGCGCGCGCCAGCATCCAGCACCTCAAGGTCAGCCAGATCGAGCGTCTGCGCCACCAGGAGCGCGTCGCCAAGGTGCGCAAGCGGCTGGAGGCGATCGGCATCCCGTGCATGGACAATCCCAGCCACATCATTCCGGTGATGGTGAAGGATCCGGTGAAGTGCAAGCAGATCAGCGACTGGCTGCTCGATCGCTACGGCATCTATATTCAGCCGATCAATTACCCCACCGTGCCGCGCGGCACGGAGCGTCTGCGCATCACGCCCTCGCCGCTGCACAGCGACGCCGACATCGACCATCTCGTCCACGCCCTGTCCGAATTGTGGTCGCAATGCGCGCTCAGCCGCTCCTCCGCCGCCGCGTGAACAAGGCGCCCGCGCCGCTGATTCCCGGAATCGCCGCGGACGGATCGTTGTTTCCGATCGAAAAGATGCAGGCGCACCGCGAAGGGGCGCTGCACCTTGCAGTGTCCGTGTTCGTGATGGATGGCGATGCGCTGCTCCTGCAGCAGCGCGCGCTGGGGAAATATCATTGCGGCGGCCTGTGGGCGAACACCTGCTGCTCCCACCCCGCCTGGGGCGAAAGCGCCGTGGACGCGGCGCATCGGCGCCTGACCGAGGAAATGGGATTGCGGCTTCCGCTCAGCGCCCGCAATGTCATCGACTACGAAGCCGATGTCACCGATGGCCTCCGCGAGGTCGAACGGGTGCACGTGTTCCGCGGCGAGGCGCGCGCGGCCGATTTGGTTGCGGCGCCCGACAGCGCGGAGGTGTCAGCCGTGCGCTGGGCCCCGGTCGACAGCATCCGGGACGATGCGCGCGCGCACCCGCAGCGCTATGCGCCCTGGTTTCGCATCTATCTCGACCGTTGGGACGAACTCGGCGTCTAGCGCGCGGCAATGCACGCCACAGCTTCGCCATGTGCGCCGCGCACGATGTCTTTAGGCGAGACGCCGCAGTGAACTGAGAGAACGCGTCATGACGCAGCGCCGGATTTGGAGCCCGATCGACCGCGACGCGGCCAAGGCGCGCGTCCGCGAATTGCGCGCCCGCATTCACGAAGACGCCGACGCCCGCGCCGAATGGCGGCTGTTGTCGATGCTGTTGCACAAAAACGCCGACGCCTTCGCGGATGTGAAGGCCTGGCGGCGCACACTGCATTAGGCGCTTTCCGGCCGACATTGATCGCATTTCACTGGACGGGGCCGGCTTGATCATGTTTTGTTCTCTTCGTTGCTGAGCGCTGCTTGAACGCAGGGCATCGGCCGCGACACCAAGGAGACCAGCGTCATGAGCGCAGCCGACATTGCGAAAGACTTCACCGCCCTGTGCGCCGCCGGCAAGGGCGAGGAAGCCGGCGACAAATACTGGGCGGACGACGTCGTCAGCATCGAGGCGATGGATGGCCCGATGCGCGAAGTGCGCGGCAAGGCCGCCGTGGTCGGCAAGAGCGAATGGTGGTTCGCCAACAACACCGTGCACGGCCTGGATGTGAAGGGGCCTTTTGTGAACGGCGACCAGTTCGCCGTGCACTTTCATCTCGATGTGACGCCGAAGGACACCGGCCAGCGCATGCAGATGGATGAAGTCGGCCTCTATACCGTGCGCAACGGCAAGGTGGTCGAGGAGCGCTTTTTCTATTGAGGGGCGGCCCCTCGGTCCGCAACGCGGCCGGTCCTCCTCCGCGCGAGACCTTTGCAAAACATCATGCGCTCGGCGCCGACGAAAGTCGGAGCCGAGCGCCGGCGGCTTTGCGAAACGACGCCGTGAGCTGGGGCGCCAGTCGCAGAGGTCTCGTTTGCGCGGAAGCGCAGCGGCGGGGCATCGCTGTCCCCCGCCTCGCGAGGGACGCGGCGGGCAAGCCGGCAGATGGCGGCGACCGCAGACGTACGCGTCAAACCGCCAACCTGTGACCGCCCGCGCGGACGTCAGGCGTGTGCGGTCATGGTCCGGGCGCGCGCGGCCAAGCGATGCGCCCAGGGGCTGTGCGGTTTCTGCGCAAGGCGCTCGGCGGCGAGCGCGTCGGCGACGCTGCGCAGGCCGCCGCGCAAGGCGGCGTGCAAGGCGGTCAGCGTCAGCACGTCGCGCTGCGCATGGCTGCCGCCGAAGCGAGACGCGTGCCCGCGCACGCGCAGGATGGCGTCGACGCATGCGGCGTACCGGCCCTGGGCGAACGCCTGGATGGCCTCCACCAGCGGCAGGCCGACGGTGCGCGTCATGTCGGCGTTGTCGCCCGGGCGCGAGAGCGCGCCGCGCATCGCGGCGATCAGGCGCGCGAGATCGTCCATCCGCCCCGCGCCGGCGAAGGTCATGGCGGCGTGGAGATCGTTGAAGGCGTAATGGGCGTCTTCGGCGGCGCGCGCCCAGGCCGGCGCGAGCGTCTCGAAGCGCCCGCCCACATCGACGCCCTCAAGATGCAGGCGCCACAACAGCGCTGCGGCGTCGACGCTCTCCAACAAATACGGACGCTCGGGATCGGGGCGGATATGGGCGTCATAGACCTGCAGCGCGGCCGCCGCATCGCCGCGGTCGACGTGCAGCAAGGCCAGGTGCCACCAATTGTGCACCGCGAGCCCGCTGTCCGGCGTCAAGACCGCCGCGTTGGTCTCCAGCCAGCGCACGCCGCGATCGAGATCGCCGCGCATCTCATGCACGTGCGCCACGGCGTGCACAGCCCACGCGTCGAGCGGCTCCAGCGCGACCGCCTCGCCGCCGAGCGCCTCCGCGCGCGCGTAATCGCCGCATTCCTCCAGCCCGAACGCGGCCATGCCGAGGACCGCATGATGGCCGACCGCATCGGCGCCCGATGCGCGCAGCGCCTGCAGCGGCCAGTCGCGCAATTCATCGCGCCAACCCAGAAAAAACGCGCCGACATGGGCCGATTGCAGCGCAAAAAGATCGCGCGGCGCCTCCTGCGCCACGCGGGCGAACGCGACCGTGCCGTCGCCGAAGCGGCCCTCCGCCCAGGCCTGCGCCGCTGCCAGAAGCGCCGCCTCGCGCGGATTGCGCTGCGCCGCCGCGCCGCCCTCCAGCGACCGGGCCACTTCATCGGCGTAGGCCGCATCGGTTTGCTGGACGAGCAGCCCGGCGCGCGCCGCCCAGGCTGCCCCCAGGCCCGGATCCTCCTCGAGTGCGGCGTCGAGCGCGGCGACCGGATCCCCGCGATAGAGCCGGATGCGCTCCAGCGCCAGATTGTAGTGCGCAAGCGCCGCCGCCGAGCGCGTCGAGACCGGGTTTCCATAGAGATCGTTCATCGCAGCGCCCTCGTCGCCTCTCCGTCCGGACCGACGCCCGCTGCACGCGGGCCCCTCCACATCTAGCGATCCGCTGCGGGCGGCACTATGCCTAGACGTGAACAGAATGACGGACGACGCCACCCCCGGCCTCTTCGGCGACGCCCCCGCCCCGGGCGGTTATCTCGTGCTCGCCCGCAAATACCGCCCGCGCACCTTCGAGGACCTGATCGGCCAGGAGGCGATGGTGCGCACCATCGCCAATTCCTTCGCGCTGAACCGCATCCCGCACGCCTATATGCTGACCGGCGTGCGCGGCGTCGGCAAGACGACCACCGCCCGCCTGCTTGCGCGCGCCTTGAATTACGAAAGCGAGACGGTGCGCGGGCCATCCATCGCGCTCGATCCGCCCGGCGTGCATTGCCTCGCGATCATGGAAAGCCGCCATCCCGACGTCTTCGAGATGGACGCCGCCTCCCGCACGGGCATCAACGACATCCGCGAAATCCTCGACAGCGTGCGCTATGCGCCGGTGTCCGCGCGCATCAAGGTCTATATCATCGACGAAGTGCACATGCTGTCGACCGCAGCGTTCAACGGCCTCTTGAAAACGCTGGAGGAGCCGCCGCCGCATGTGAAGTTTATTTTCGCTACGACGGAAATACGCAAAGTGCCGGTGACGGTGC
>JANRIR010000044.1:0-3243 GCA_033764725.1 Hyphomonadaceae bacterium | reverse complement strand
CCGGGCGCCGGCGTCAGCACCACCACGTCGGGCGCCGGCCCCTCCGGCCGCGCCTGCAGCGCAACGATCCGCGCGATGGCGCCGCCTGCCGCCAGCGCGTCGCGCAAACCCGCGCAGCGCGCATCGGCGCCGGCCAGTGCGATGCGCAAGGCGTCGGGCCGGCCGCGCCGCGCCACGGGACGGGCCGCGTAGCGGTCATCCCCCGCTGCGCCCTCCAGCGCGGCCTCTTCAACCCCAACATCGATGAGCGCCACGACCAGCGCCGGCGCGTCGCCCCAGGGCGCGAGCCGCGCATAAAGCTCGACCGGCACGCCGCGCCCATCGCGCCGGCGCACCAGGCGCCGCCCGAACACCACGCCGCCGTGCGCAGCCGGCCCCGCAACGGCCGCGATCGCGCCGGCCATGGCCGCGTCGGCCAGGGCCTCGGCGGGCGCGTCATAGCCGAACAGGTCGCAAAACCCGCGATTGACGAACAACAGCTTGCCGCCGCGAAGCACCGCCATCGCCTGCAGCGAAACATCCGCCAGGGCGGATGCGAGGGGGTCGTCCTGGGGGTTTTGGGGCCGGGTCATGGTCGCCTCCGGGCCCAACCTTGCAACCGAAGATTACAGACTTGTAAACGACGCGCGGAGGTACAAGGCGCCGCTCCACACCGCCAGGCCGGCCGCCCCCCACAGCGCCAGTCGCGCGAAGGCCTCAAAGAAACCAAGCGCTTGCGGCGCTGCGAGCCCCAAGGCCGGCAGCGCAAGCACCAGCGCGACGCCCGCCATCTCCGCCGCCGCCTTCGCCTTGCCGACCCGGCTGACCGGCAGCGCCCGGCCGGCCTGCGAGAGCCCCTCGCGCAGGCCCGCGACCGCCACGTCGCGCGCCACCAGGAGGCACGCCGCGAAGGTCAGATCGATCGGCAGGGCCCCGAACGCCAGCGCCACCAGCACCGGCGCCACCAGCGCCTTGTCGGCCGCATGGTCGAGCGCAGCGCCCAGCGGGGTGACCGCCCCCCAGCGCCGCGCCAGCGCGCCGTCCAGCCAATCCGTCGCCGCCGCGGCGAGGAACAGCGCCGCCGCGAGGCCCATGAATCCGGCCGTGAACGCCGCGTCGCGCGCGCCGCCGGCGGCCTGCGTCCACAGGATCAGCGCCGCGATCGCGGGGCCGGCGACGATGCGCGAGCCGGTCAGCCAGAGCAGCGCGCGGGCGCGATCGGGCGGTGCGGATTTAAGGGGTGCGGAAGAAGTCATGGATGCGCCTGGCGAGTTCGGTGTTGACCCCGTCGACGGCCTCCAGCTCCGCCAGCGCCGCACGCGCCACGCCGCGCGCGGAGCCGAAGCGTTCGAGCAGCGCGCGCTTGCGCGCCGGACCGACGCCGGGAATGTCGTCGAGCGGATTGCGCGTGAGCTCGGCCTTGCGCTTCTGGCGATGGGCGCCGATCGCGAACCGATGCGCCTCGTCGCGCAGGCGCTGCAGATAATACAGCACCGGGCTTTTCTCATCGAGCCGAAACGCCGGCTTGCCGGGCATGAAGAAGCGCTCGCGGCCCGCGTCGCGATCGACGCCCTTGGCCACGCCCACGAGCGCGACCCGCCCCGCAAGCCCCGCTGCGGCGAGCGCGTCCGTCGCGGCCTTGAGTTGGCCCTCGCCGCCGTCGATCAGGATCAAATCCGGCCACGCGCCGATGCGTGCTTCGGGCTCGTCGTCGCTTTCCTTGGAGAAATCGACGCCCCCCTCGTCGGCGCTGCGCGCCGCCACTCCCCCCGCGCGCGGGGGGAGAAAGGACGCGTTTCCTCCACCGCTTGCGGGGGAGGTGTCCGCGTATAGCGCCGACGGAGGGGGCGGCGGCGGCGCCTCGCGCGCCAGCCTTGCAAAACGCCGCCCCAAAACTTCGCGCATCATCGCGTAATCGTCGCCCGGCGTCGTCTCCGCCGCCTTGATGGTGAACTTGCGGTATTGGTTTTTGACGAAGCCGTCCGGCCCCGCCACGATCATCGCGCCGACGGCGTTGGTCCCCTGGATGTGGGAATTGTCATAGACCTCGATGCGCTCCGGCGGCGCCTTCAAGGCGAAGGTTTCGGCCACGCCTTCCAGCAGTTTCGAAACATTGGCGCTGTCGGCGGCGCGCCGCGCCAGCGCTTCCCGCGCGTTCAGCGTCACCTGATCGATGATGTCCTTCTTTTCGCCGCGTTCGGGCGCGCGGATTTCGACGCGGCGACCGGCCTTCTCGCTCAGGGCCTGCTCCAAAAGCCCGCCATCCTCCAGCGCGACATTGATGAGAATGAGCGGCGGCGGCTCCATGGAATCGTAGAATTGGCCGATAAAGCTCTCCACCACGTCCGCCGGCGGCGAACCGCTTTCGTTTCGGGGAAAATAAGCGCGATTGCCCCAATTCTGTCCGGCGCGGAAAAAGAACACCTGAACGCACGCCTGCCCGCCTTCGCAATGGATGGCGAAGGCGTCGGCGTCCTCGAAGGTCTGGGGATTGATCCCTTGGGCGGCGCGCACGGCGGCGAGCGCGCGGATGCGGTTGCGGATGCGCGCGGCGCGTTCGAATTCGAGCGCCTCTGCGGCCGCGCGCATCTCGGCGGCCAGCCGCTCCTGCAAGGCGTCCGAGCGCCCGCGCAGAAACGCGCGCGCATCGGCCACGAGGCCGGCATATTCGCCCTTGTCCACCAGATCGACGCACGGGGCCGCGCACCTTTTGATCTGATGCAGCATGCAGGGCCGCGTGCGCGCCGCGAACGTGGAATCCGTGCAGGTGCGCAACAGGAACGCCTTCTGCAGCGTGTCGAGCGTGCGGTTGACCGCGCTCGCCGAAGCGAAGGGCCCGAAATAATCGCCCTTGAAGCGCTTGGCGCCGCGATGCTTCTGCAGCGCGGGGCTGTCGTGATCGGTGCGGATGGCGATGTAGGGAAAGCTCTTGTCGTCGCGCATCAGCACGTTGAAGCGCGGCCGCAGGCGCTTGATCATGTTGACTTCGAGCAGCAGCGCTTCGGTTTCGGTGGCGGTGACCACGACCTCCAGGCGCGCCACCAGCTGCAGCATGCGGACGATGCGGTTGGTGTGGCCGCGCCCCTGCGCATATTGCGCCACCCGCGCCTTCAGCGAGCGCGCCTTGCCGACATAAAGCACCTCGCCGTCGGCGCCGATCATGCGATAGACGCCGGGCTTGCCCGGCAGGCGCTTCCACGCCTCCTTGATCGCCTCCAGGCCGAGGCGGCCTTCGGTGGGCACATCCTCCACCGGCAGCGCCGT
>JANRIR010000068.1:0-26990 GCA_033764725.1 Hyphomonadaceae bacterium | reverse complement strand
TTGAGCGAGGCGCAGGCGGTGCTGGCGCGCGAACAGCGGCTGTCGGCGCTGGGCGGGCTGGCCGCCGCCGCCGCGCACGAGCTCGGCACGCCGCTGGCCACAATCCATCTGGTGGCGAAGGAAATGGCGCGCGGCCTGGCGCCGGAATCGCCCCTGGCCGAGGACGTCGCCCTGCTGGTGTCGCAGTCCGAGCGCTGCCGGGCGATCCTCAAGCAATTGTCGATCAAGCCCGAGGCGGACGACGCGATGACCTCGCGCCTGCCGCTGCAAGCGCTGCTGGAGGAAGCCGCTGCACCCCATCGCGGCCTTGGCGCCGAGGTGGCGCTGACGGCGCATGGCGAAGGCCCCGAGCCGCAGGTCAAGCGGCTGCCCGAAATCCTCCATGGACTGGGCAATCTCATTGAAAACGCAGTTGGTTTTGCGAAAACCCGCGTCGATGTCGAGGCCCAATGGAGCGCCGCGGAGATCGTCGTCACCATCCGCGACGACGGCCCCGGCTTCCCGCCCGACGTGCTCAGCCGCTTGGGCGAGCCCTATGTCAGCGAACGCGCGCCCGGCGACCCCGGCGGCGGCCTCGGCCTGGGCTTTTTCATCGCCGCGACGCTGCTGGATCGGTCCGGCGCGGCGGTGACGTTCCGCAACCGCACCCCGCCGCGGACGGGCGCGGTCGTCCGCATCGCCTGGCCGCGCAGGCGGTTCGAGAGCCCCGCCCCGGCGGTGGGATCGGCGTTTCCAGGCTGAGCCGTTCGCCCTTCTGCCGCATGCGCTGGATTTTGCTGAGATTCGGTTCATGTCTGTCGGCAATGAACCGCCCTGCACAGGAGACCTGAGGCGATGGAAGACGCAATCGCCGCGCTGCCCGAAAAGACCCTGCTTCTGCTCGATGACGACGCGGCGTTCCGCACCCGGCTCGGGCGCGCCCTGATCGGCCGCGGCTTCGACGTGACCATGACGGCCTCGGTGGCCGAAGCGACGGAAGCCGCCAACGCCGCCGCGCCCGCCTTCGCGGTGCTCGATTTGCGGCTGGAGGACGGCTCTGGCCTCGCGGTCGTCGAGGCGCTGCGCAAGAAGCGCGAGGCCTGCAAGATCGTGATGCTGACCGGGTACGGCAACATCGCCACCGCGGTCGCCGCGGTGAAGGCCGGCGCCATCGATTATCTCTCGAAGCCGGCCGACGTCGACGACGTCGTCAAGGCGCTGCTGGCCGATCCCGAGGACAAGCCCGCCCCGCCGGACAATCCGATGAGCGCCGATCGCGTGCGCTGGGAGCACATCCAGCGCGTTTATGAATTGTGCGGCCACAACGTGTCGGAGACCGCGCGCCGCCTGAACATGCATCGCCGCACGCTGCAGCGCATTCTGGCCAAGCGCGCGCCGCGTTAAACCGCAACGCCGAACAGCGCGCCGATGCCGGCCGTGACGCCGAGCGCGAGCGCGCCCCAGAACGTCACGCGCGCCACCGCAACGCCGATGCGCGCGCCGCCTGCGCGGGCGCCGATCGCGCCAAGCCCCGCCAGCGCGACAAGCGTGGCGACCGCCACCGCTGGGGTCAGCACCTCCTGCGGCGCGGCGAGCGCGACAGCCAGCGGCGCCGCCGCGCCGAGCGAGAAGGTCGCAGCAGAGGCGAGCGCCGCCTGGATCGGGCGCGCGGCGGAAAAATCGGAAATGCCAAGCTCGTCGCGCGCGTGCGCGCCGAGCGCATCCTTGGCCATCAATTGCACGGCGACCTCGCGCGCGAGTTCGGGCGTCAGCCCGCGGCCGATATAGATCTGCGCCAATTCCTCGCGTTCGGACTCGCCCTCTTCGGCCAATTCGCGCGTCTCGCGCGCGAGATCGGCCTTCTCCGAATCCGCTTGCGAACTGACGGAAACATATTCGCCCGCCGCCATCGACATCGCGCCGGCGACGAGCGCTGCGACGCCGGCGACGAGGATCGCGTTCTTGTCGGCGCGCGCCGAGGCGACGCCGACGATCAGGCTGGCGGTCGAGACGATGCCGTCATTGGCGCCGAGCACCGCCGCGCGCAGCCAGCCGATTCGCGACACGCGATGGCGTTCGGGATGGAGATGCGCACGGGCCAAAGGATTTACGCGCCGGCCGGCGGCGCTGTGTGTTTGACGCTCGCGCGGTCGCCACAGGCGTCGAACCAGCGCGCCAGCGCGTCGTTCCCGTCGCGCCAGTCGAGCCTGGCCAAGCGGAAATCGATATAGCCCAACGCCGCGACCAGCGCGATCGCGCCGATGTCGAACCCGGTTTCGCCGCGCTGCACATCGGCTTCGGCTGCGCGCGCGCCGCGCGCGATCGCCGTCTCCCAGCGCGCGATCCAATCGGGCGCGCGCATCGCTTCGGGACGCCGCCCCTCCATCACAAGGCTGAACGCGGCGTCCATCAGGCCGTCGCCGAGCGCCTGGCGACGCAGCGCCGACCAGCGCGCGGGCCCATCTTGCGGAAACAGGCGCGGCGCGTCGCTCAAGCCATCGAGATATTCGCAGATCACCGGGCTGTCATAGAGCACGGTCTCATCGTCGAGCACGAGCGCGGGCACCTTGCCGAGCGGATTGGCGTTGGCCACCAGGGCCGCATCGGCGCCCAACGGATTGGCGGTGGTCAGATCGATGCGCGCGCTCAAATTCTTTTCGAGCACGACGATGCGCACCTTCCGCGCATAAGGCGATGTGGGCGAATAAATCAGCTTCATGCGCAGCGACCCCTCATGCGCGAAAGAACGGCCGGTCGCCGGCAATGGTCACACGCTCCATGATGCGCACCGCGGGAAAATAATCCGACGCCGCAAAATGCTGGCAGGCGCGATTGTCCCAGAACGCGATCGATCCCGGCGCCCAGCGGAAGCGGCATTGGATGTCGGGATTGGCGGCTTGCTCATAAAGATGCGCGAGCAGCCAATCGCTTTCCTTTCGCGAAAGCCCAACGATGTGCGACGTGAAGGCCGTGTTGACATAAATCAGATTGCGCCCGGTCTCGGGATGCGTGCGCACCACGGGATGCTCTACCGGCGGGTATTTCGCATGCAAATCCTCCGGCGCCTTGCCGAGGCGGCCGGCGAACACGCGGGCGATGTCGTGCACCGCCGTCAAGCCGGCGATGAAGCGCTGCATCGCCGGGCTCAGCATGTCGTAGGCGGCGGCCATGTCGCAAAACAAGGTGTCGCCGCCGACCGGCGGCAGCTCGATCGCGCGCAGGATCGAACCGAGCGACGGTTCTTCCCGCCAGGTGACATCGGAGTGCCAGGCGTTCTCCACCCCGCGGCTGTCGGGCCCGTGGGCGATGCGCAGCACCTCGCGCTCGGGCTGATCGCGCGGCGTGGCGGGATGAATCTCGAGCGGGCCGAAGCGTCGCGCAAACGCGATATGCTGCGCGCGCGTTAGCGTCTGATCGCGGAAAAACACCACCTTGTGGGCCAAAAGCGCGCGGCGAATCTCCAAGATCGCCGCATCCGGCAGGTCGGCCGACAGATCGACGCCGATGAGCTCGGCCCCGATCGCAGGCGTCAGCGGGCGCACCTCGAAGGCGGTGAAGTCTCGCTTCGGCGCGATCGCGTTCATGGACCCCTCCCGATGGCAGGCAGCGCTCGACAATTCGCCGCGGGTCCGGCGGCGTCAATACCGCGCGCCCGTTGAGCCCGGCGCGGGGGTCGCCTATGTGGGGGCCTTGGAAGGACGCCCATGACAGCCCCCGCCCCGATCATCGCCGTGCCGCGCGCCGGCCAGCCCGATCTGCAGATCGGCAACGCCTTGCCGCTGACCTTCATCTGCGGCCCCTGCGCGATGGAAAGCCGCGCGCACGCGCTGGAGACGGCGGAGTTTCTCAAGGACCTGTTCGCCCGCGCCGGCGCCGGCTTCATCTATAAAACCAGCTTCGACAAGGCCAACCGCTCCAGCCTCACCGGCAAGCGCGGCGCGGGCCTCGATTTCGCAGCGCCCGTGTTCGAGGAGCTGCGCGGCAAGCTCGGCGTGCCGGTAATCACCGATGTGCACCTGCCCGACCAGTGCGCCGACGTGGCGGCGGTGGTGGACGTGCTGCAGATCCCCGCCTTCCTCAGCCGGCAGACCGACCTGCTCGTCGCCGCCGCCGAAACCGGCAAGCCGATCAACGTCAAGAAGGGGCAATTCCTCGCGCCCTGGGACATGAAGAACGTGATCGCCAAGATCACCGGCAGCGGCAACCCGAACGTGATGACATGCGAGCGCGGCGCGAGCTTCGGCTACAACACGCTGGTGTCGGACATGCGCGCGCTGCCGATCATGAAAAGCTTCGGCGCGCCGGTCGTGTTCGACGCGACGCACTCCGTGCAGCAGCCCGGCGGCCGCGGCGAAAGCTCCGGCGGCGAACGCGAATTCGTGCCCGTGCTGGCGCGCGCGGCCGCCGCCATCGGCGTCGCCGCGATCTTCATCGAAGCGCACCCCGATCCCGACAACGCACCCTCCGACGGGCCGAACATGGTGCCGTTCGCGCAGCTTGAGGCGCTGGTGAGGGATTTGATCGCGTTCGACGCCCTGGCGAAAAGCGCACGTGTGGCGGCGGAGTAGCGGGGTCGCTGGGGCGGGTTTAAATCAAGCTGTTTTGGCTGCGCGTAAGCTGCGCAAACTGCGCCTATGCAGTCTCTCAACGTGGAAGAGATGATTGGCTTCTGGCCCAATGCGGACGTTTGCGGCGCCCCGTGCTAAGTTCATGGCCTATCGAAGGCGCCGACCGCAAATTGCTGCTCAATGCGGACTACTGCGCGCACACCCGCGCGCCACAACATCCGAACCAAAGCTTGAATCGCCAAGCTACACTGCTTGACGGAGATTGCATGCATGAACCTCTTGAGCGTGTTGGGCCTTGCACTTGATTTGTTGGGTGTTTTTTTGCTCGGCTTTGATCTGGTGAGAGTGCAAAGCCGCCTACGTAGTGACGCGGAAGATCGCGTCGCTACGCTCGACGCGATTCTGGAGGATATTGGAGGCATCGACGGTTGGGCGCAGACTGTGTCGAGCGATTTTCGCGATTGGCACCTAGACGAAGGTCGAGCGGTCGGCATCGATGGCACATTCGACGCACGAGTTGCGGGCGAAAGCTTTAGGGAAGCCCTTGCAACAATAGCTGCAGTTGGCACTAATGTATTGATGCTCGCAAAGATGCAGCTCGCTTCGGTTGAAGCTGATAGAGCTACCGCCAAGCTATCACTGCGTCTTAGCTACGTTGGCCTGGCGCTGATTTTTGTTGGTTTCTGTCTGCAAATACTTGGTTACATGTGGCCGTCGGTTTAGGCGGACGATTGGTATTGGCGAATTCAGGCAGCATTCCCCGCGAGCAACCAGCGTCCATTTAACAGAGGACGCATCGCTTTGCCCGACGCAAAACCCTGGCGCGTCCGCCCCCACGTTTGACCGCGCCATGACGCATTTGTTACACCGCTCCAGCGGAGAACGCCGCGAGGGGTCAATGCGCGTTTTGCATGTCATGGCGGGCGCCCGGGAAGGCGGCGCGGAGACCATGATGCTCGATGGGGTGCTCGCGCTCGCCGATGCGGGCGTCACCCAGCATGTCATCACCCGCGCGGATGACGAGCAGCGCTTGCACAGCCTCTCCGCCGCAGGCGTGCCGCTGTCGATCGCAAGTTTCGACAAGTTCTGGCGCGCGCCGACGCAATCGAAAATCGTGCGCACGATCGATGCGTTCACGCCGGATGTGATCCATTACTGGATGGGCCGCGCGGGAACTTTTGCGCCGCGCCGCTGGCGTGCGCGAAACCTTGCCTGGTACGGCGGCTATTACAAGCTTTCGCGCTTCAAGAATTGCGCCTGGCACGCTGGCGTCACCAGCGACATCGCCCGCCACATCGTCGCGCAGGGCGCACCGAGCGACCGCGTCAGCGCGCTGCACACCTTCGCCAACATAGAGCGCGCCGCGCCGGTCGACCGCGCCGCTTTGGACACGCCGCACGATGCGCCCGTGATCCTCGCCTTGGCGCGGCTGCATTGGAAAAAAGGCATCGACACGCTGCTGCACGCGCTCGCCGGGCTGGACGGCGCCCATGCCTGGATCGCCGGCGCAGGGCCGCTGGAGGCCGAGTTGAAAACGCTCGCGCGCACCTTGGGCATCGCCGACCGCGCGCATTTCCTGGGCTGGCGCAATGACCGCTCCGCCCTGTTGGCGGCGTGCGATGTGGTGGCGTTTCCCTCGCGCTACGAGCCGTTCGGCACCGTAACGGTGGAGGCCTGGGCGGCCGGAAAGCCGCTGGTGGTGGCGGATTCCGCCGGCCCGGCAGCGACCGTCACGCACGAATCCGACGCGATCCTCGTGCCGAAGGACGATGCCGAAGCGCTGCGCGCCGGCCTGCGCCGCGTGCTGGAGGACAGCGAGCTGGCGCAGCGCCTGATCCAGAACGGCGAACGCGCCTACCGCGCCCACTTCACCCGCGAGGCCTTCGTGCGCGCGGCGATGGCGCTCTACCAGCAGATCGCCGCCAATGTGCGCAGCGAAACCGCGGCGCTGGCGCGGTAGGGGGCGGAAGGCGGGGCCGCGCTTCGCCCCCATCGACCGGCTTCGCCGGCCACTTCCCCCGCAAGCGGGGGAAGAAAGTGCGCCTCTTTGCTCCCCCGTTTACGGGGGAGCTGGCCGCGAAGCGGACTGAGGGGGCTACACCGCGCCTACGCGCCGCACGAGCCCCCACCCCACTTCGCCAGAAAACCCGCATTGAGCGCCTTCGCCGCGGCTTCGCCGACGCCGATCTCCACGGCGATCCCCGCTGCGCGCAGCCGCGCGACGCCCGCGCCGGCGGCGAACGGATGCGGATCGGACGCCGCGATCACGACGCGAGCCACGCCGGCTTGGATCAAGAGATCGGTGCAGGCCGTTCCGCCGGCGGAGCGCTGCGCGCAGGGCTCCAGGGTGACGAACGCCGCGCCGCCGCGCGCCGCAGCCCCCGCCTGCGCCAGCGCCTGCTCTTCCGCGTGGGGTCGCCCGCCATCGGCGGTGCGGGCTTCGCCGACGACTGCGCCGGCAATGTCGACGATCACGCAGCCGACGACCGGATTGTCGCCCGTGCGGCCGCGCCCCGCCTGCGCCAGCGCGAGCGCGCGCGCCATCCGCGCCGCGTCGCTCACCCCGGCAGCGCGGGCAGCGGTTCGGCCCGCGCGTCGTCGAGATAACGCGCCGCGACCGGCTTGAGGTCGGCGTCGAGCGTGATCAGCAGCGGATTGCCGGTGGGAATCTCCACCGCCGTGATGGCCTCGTCCGACACCGCGAACAGGCGCTTGACGATGGCGCGCAGCGAATTCCCGTGCGCGGCGATGATGAGGTTTTCTCCGCGCTGCAGCGCCGGCGCGATGATCTCGGTCCAGCACGGCGCGACGCGCTCGAGCGTGAGCTTGAGCGACTCGGTCGCCGGCGGCGTGACGCCGGCATAACGGCGGTCGCGGGTGAAATCGTGCGGCCCGCCCGACGCGAGCGGCGGCGGCGGCACATCGAAGGAGCGGCGCCAGATCTTGACCTGATCCTCGCCATGCTTGGCCGCGGTCTCGGCCTTGTCGAGGCCGGTCAGCGCGCCGTAATGGCGCTCGTTCAGCCGCCAATCCTTGCGCACCGGCAGCCAGGAGAGCTTGGCCGCGTCGAGCGCGATCTGGCCGGTGCGGATGGCGCGGGTCTGCACCGAGGTGAACAGGCCGTCGAAATCGACGCCGCTTTCGGCGAGCAACTCACCCGCGCGCCGCGCCTGGCGCTCGCCCTCCGCCGTCAGGTCGACATCGACCCAGCCGGTGAAGCGGTTTTCGAGGTTCCACTGGCTCTGGCCATGGCGAAGAAGGGCGAGGGTGGGCATGGCCCTGCTTCGCCAGCGCGCCGCGCGCCGTCAAGGCGTCACCGCGTCCGGGCCGGCCAGACCCGGGGGTTGCGCAGCACAAGCGCCGCGATCAGCGACACGACCGCGCCGATCGGGAAAATCTCGATGAAGGTGATCGGCAGGCGGAACAGCGGGTTGGCGTATTGGGCGCTAAACGCGGCCATGTCGGCGGACAGGCGCGCGATCTCGGCCTCCGAGGCGCCCTTGGCGCGCGCGGCCTGAAGGCTGGCTTCGGCATAGGCGCCGATGAAATCCATGCCGGAGACCGCAAGCGTGATCTCCCAGCCGACGACGTACACGACGCTGGCCACAGCGCTGATCGCCAGACCGATGGCGAAGGCCGGCCAGAAGGCGATCGCGCCGCTCGGCGCACGATCGCGATGGCGCTTCACCGCCACGACGATGAGGCTGAACGCGGCCAGCATGAGCGCATAGCCCAGCGCCTGCGACCCCGCCATCGCGGCGGGATCGAGACGCATCAGCGCGAGCATGACGAACATGGGGACGGCGACGATCAGGCCGGCGACGACGCCGAACGTGACGATGGTGCGGATCATGGGGCGCGCTCCGAGGCGAGATGGACGCGCGAGCGGAGCGGGTTTTGGAGGGCCGCCGCAATCGCCCGAAAGGGTGATTTGGGGAAGTTTGCGATGCTGAACTGCGCCGCGGACGCAAAAAACCCTACCCCAGCACCCCCAACGCCCGCGCTTTCATCACGGCTTCCGTCCGCCGCGCGGCGCCGAGTTTCTCGAGCACGCGGGCGACATGGGTTTTGATGGTGTTGGGCGAGACGGCGAGCGCGCGAGCGATCTCCTTGTTGGAGCGGCCCGCGGCGATGAGCGTCAACACTTCGACTTCGCGCGCTGTAAGGCCTGGCGCGTTGTGCGCGTACGCAACGGGCGCGGAGGGCCCCGCCTCCGGCTGTGTCTGAAACAGACGCGCGCCGACCCACACGCCGAGCGCCAGAAATCCCGCCGCGAGCAGCGCGAGATAGGCTTCCGTGGGCCGGCCGCGCGCCCAGAGTTGGTATTCCAGCCCCTGCAGCGCGAGGGCCGCCGCCGCGAGCGCGACGCCGTACGCCGCGAGCGAGCGCGCCATCGGAATCCATGCGCGCAATGCCACGCGGGATCGTTGAATGACGGCGACGACGCTAGGCATCCACGAACCCCTTCCGCTGCAGCCAATCCATCGTGACGCCGATCGCCTCCGCCAGCTTCGCCTTCTGGCCAAGATAGTAATGCGTGGCGCCTTTGATCTGGTGGAATTCCGGCGTGACCTTTTTGAAGCCGTCGCGGATGCGCGCCGCGTGCGAGGGGGTGCAGGCGTCGTCGGCGGTGTTTTCGATCACGATGGCCGGCACGCTCACATCCGCGGCGCAGGCTGGACCGTCGGCGCGCGAGCGCTCGCTCCATTGCGACAGCCAGGCGCGCAGGCTGGAGAAGCGGGCGAGGTGCGCGGGGCTCATGTTCACCTGGCGCGGCTCGCCCATGTAACACCAGTTCGGCTTGCGGTCGTTGGCGTCGATCGTGGGATCGAGCCAGCGCGGATCGGCCATGGTGCCGTGCACCACGAAGCCGTACTCGTCATACGGCCGGCCGCGCTTGCGGGCGTCCTCCAGCTTCTGATCGACCCAGGCGGTGATGCGGGCGATGCGCGCCTTTTGCGCTGCGCGATAGGTATCGAGGAACGAGGCTGCGTAAGGCGGCTGCGCAGGATTGGCCGGGTCGTAGAGGTCGAGCGCGGGGTCGCGGTCGAACGGGTTCAGTTCGTCCCGGATCGAGGCGTCGATCCATTCCGAGAGCGTGATGGCGCGGCTCACATGGGCGGCGACCTGCATCACCCCGTCTGCCGGGATCAGCCCGGCGCCCTTCAGGTCGACCGGATCGCCGGCGGGCGTGGCCTCGATGCTCGGCCGCTCGGCCTGGGACTGGTAGAACAGCGACAGAGAGCCGCCCCCCGACCAGCCCACCAGCACCACCTTCTCGAACCCCATCGCCTCCTTGGCGTGGCGGACATAGGCGCCGAGATCGAGCGCCACCTTCTCCATGGTCAAAGCCGTGTCGTTGTGCGGATAGCGCGAGCCACAGCACAGCACCGGCACGCCCGCATGCGCGAGGGCGGTCGGAAAAGGCAGAAGATTCATCAGCCCCGTGGGGTGCATGAACACCGCCGCCGTGCGGCTGGGCGGCGCGCCGATGGGCAGCATGGCCTGCCCCTCGCACACCACCACGTCCCCGCCGCCGCCATAGGTCTCCTTGAAGGGCTGCTTTTCGTGGCGGATCAGCGTCAGCGGACGGCGCTGGATGTCGAACGGCATGGCGATCTCCCTGGCCTCGGCGCCGCGGCGCAGCAAAGGCGTTGAACTTTCCGTGAGGTTCGCCCATTCAGGCGGCGGCCTCGGCTCCCCTCCCTCGAAAGGCATCCCATGGGTATCACGCCCCGCCCCGACATCGCGGCGAACACGATCGACTTCGAGACGAGCGCCCTCGTCAAGCCGACCGGTTTTCGCGAGTACGACGCGCGCTGGTGGTTCGGCGCGCCGGGCTCGGCCAAGCCGCCGGAGCTGAACCTTCTCGGCGTCGAGGCGCTCGGCCTGGGCCTGGGTACGCTGGCGCACGAATTCGGCGTCGCGCCGCAGATCGTCGTCGGCCATGATTACCGCGCCTATTCGCTGTCGATCAAACAGGCGCTGACGCTGGGCCTGATGCGCGCCGGGATGACGGTGCACGATATCGGGCTGGCGCTGTCGCCGACGGCGTATTTCGCACAATTCGATCTCGACGTGCCTTGCGTGGCGATGGTGACGGCCTCGCACAACGAAAACGGCTGGACCGGCGTGAAGATGGGCGCTGCGCGCCCGTTGACCTTTGGGCCGGAGGAAATGGGCCGCCTGCGCGACATCGTGCTGGGCGGACGCTTCGTCGAGCGCGCCGGCGGCGCCTATCGCCGCATCGCCGGCATGCGCGAACGCTATATCGCCGACGTGTCGTCGCGGCTGCGCTTGACGCGGCCCATTAAAGTGGTCGCCGCATGCGGCAACGGAACGGCGGGCGCCTTCGCGCCGGATGCGCTGCGCCGCATGGGCGCCGACGTCATCGAAGTGGATTGCGCGCTCGACTATCGATTTCCGAACTACAACGCCAATCCCGAGGACGCCGAGATGTTGCACGCCATGGCGGACGCGGTGCGCACGCATGGCGCCGATCTGGCGCTCGGCTTCGACGGCGACGGCGATCGCTGCGGCGTCGTCGATGACGAAGGCGAAGAAATCTTCGCCGACAAGGTAGGCCTCATGCTCGCGCGCGATCTTTCCGCACAGCATGCGAACGCGACCTTCGTCGTCGACGTGAAATCGACTGGGCTCTACGCGGTCGATCCGGTCCTCAAGGCCAATGGCGCGACCGTGGATTATTTCAAAACCGGCCACTCCTACATCAAGCGCCGCACGACGGAGCTTTCTGCGCTCGCAGGCTTTGAGAAGTCGGGCCACTTCTTCTTCAGACCGCCGCTGGGCCTGGGCTATGACGACGGGCTGGTCGCGGCCTCAGCGGTTCTCGCGATGCTCGACCGCAATCCGGGGAAGACGCTTTCCGATCTGCGCAAGGCGCTGCCGCAAAGCTTCACCTCGCTGACGATGTCGCCGCACTGCGACGACGACAAGAAATATCAGGTCGTCGAGCGCGTGGTGGCGGATTATCAGGCGCTGAGCAAAGC
Source organism: Hyphomonadaceae bacterium (assembly GCA_033764725.1). Classification (GTDB taxonomy): domain Bacteria; phylum Pseudomonadota; class Alphaproteobacteria; order Caulobacterales; family Aquidulcibacteraceae; genus RI-43. The sequence goes on along the minus strand of JANRIR010000068.1, from coordinate 15,433 downwards.
AGGCGCGTCGATTCTCGGCCGCCCGATCCGGGACGTGAACACCGTCAATGGCGTGCGCGTGACGCTCGCGGACGGGTCATGGCTGCTCGTGCGCGCCTCGTCCAACAAGCCCGAGCTTGTCGTCGTGGTCGAAAGCATGACAAGCGACGCTGACATGCGCGCGCTGTTCCGCGACGAGGTGAAGCCGCGCTTGCAGAAATTTCCCGAAGTCGGCGCGTACAATCAGGAGATTTGACCCATGCGCGTGACGATGATCGGGGCCGGCTATGTGGGGCTCGTGTCGGGCGCCTGTTTCGCCGATTTCGGCCACCATGTGACCTGCGTCGACAAGGATCCCGCCAAGATCGACAAGCTGAAGAACGGCGTGATGCCGATCTTCGAACCGGGCCTGGATCAGCTCGTGGCGCAAAACGTGCGCGAGGGCCGGCTTGATTTTACGTTGGAAGCCGGGCCCGCGATCAGGGAGTCCGAAGCGGTGTTCATCGCCGTGGGCACGCCGTCGCGGCGCGGGGACGGCCACGCCGATCTGTCTTATGTTTTCGCGGCGGCGGAAGAAATCGCCGACTTGATGGACGGCTACACCGTCATCGTCACGAAATCGACCGTCCCGGTCGGCACCGGCGACAAGGTCGAGGAGATCGTGCGAAAGCGCCGGCCCGACGGCGACTTCACCGTGGTGTCGAACCCGGAATTCCTGCGCGAAGGCGCAGCGATCAGCGATTTCAAGCGCCCGGACCGCATTGTCGTCGGCACGGACGAAGCACGCGCGCAGCATGTCATGCGCGAGCTTTACCGGCCGCTGTTCCTCAACGAAACGCCGCTCTTGTTTATGGGGCGGCGCACATCCGAGCTCACCAAATACGCCGGCAACGCCTTTCTGGCGATGAAGATCACCTTCATCAACGAGATCGCGGATTTGTGCGAGCAGGTGGGCGCCAATGTGCAGCAGGTCGCGCGCGGCATCGGCCTCGACAACCGCATCGGCGGCAAGTTCCTCAATGCCGGGCCCGGCTATGGCGGCTCTTGCTTTCCGAAGGACACGCTCGCGCTGGTGCGCACCGCCCAGGAAGCCGGCGCGCCGCTGGAGCTGATCGAAACCACCGTGCGGGTGAACGATGCGCGCAAGAAGGCCATGGCCGATCGCGCGATCGCGGCCTTCGGCGGCGATGTGCATGGCAAGACGATCGCGGTGCTGGGGCTGACGTTCAAGCCCAACACCGACGACATGCGCGATGCGCCCTCGCTCGACATCATCCCTGCTTTGCAGGCGGCCGGCGCTACGGTGCGCGCGTTCGACCCCGAAGGCATGCACGAAGCGCGCAAGCATTTCGAGGGCCTGGCCTTCGCCGACGGGCCCTATGCGTGCGCCGCCGGCGCCGACGGCGTGCTGATCCTCACGGAATGGGACCAGTTCCGCGCGCTCGATCTGCAGCGCGTCAAGGCGTCGCTCAAGGCGCCGATCATTGTCGATCTGCGCAACATCTACGATCCCGACGAGATGCGCGACGAGGGCTTTTCCTACACGAGCATCGGCCGGCCGTAGCGAATGGAGCATGGACGTCCTCGTCCATGCTGTTGCGCAAAGCGCGGACGACGGCGCCCGCGCACCACCGACGCTTTAGCCGAAGAGCTTCGGCTCGACCTCGCTGTGCCAGCGCCAGGCGGAGGCGACGATGTCGTCGAGTGAGCGTTGCGGCGACCACCCGAGGGCCGCGCGCGCATAGGCGTTGTTCGCCAGCAAGGCCGGCGAATCGCCTGCGCGGCGCGGCGTGATCGCGGCGGGCACGGCCTTGCCGGTCACGCGTTCGATGGCGGCGAGCAATTCCTTCACGGTCGTGCCGTCGCCGGTGCCGAGATTCGCCGCGACGCTGTCGCCGCCGCCGACGAGACGCTCGATCGCGCGCACATGCGCGTCGGCGAGATCGAGCACGTGCACATAGTCGCGCAGGGCCGTGCCGTCGCGCGTGTCGTAATCATCGCCGAATATGCTGAAGCCCGCGCGCCGACCGATCAGCGTGAACAAGGCGAGCGGAATGGCGTGAGACTCCGGATCGTGGCGCTCGCCGACGCCGTGCTCTGGCGCAGCGCCGGCGGCGTTGAAATAGCGCAAATGCGCGAACCGGATTCCGTAGGCGGCGGCGTAGTCGCGGCTGGCCTGCTCGATCATCAGCTTCGACCAGCCATAAGGATTGAGCGGCGCCTGGGGATGGCTTTCATCCATCGGCAGGAATTGCGGCGCGCCATAGGTAGCGCAGGTGGAGGAGAACACGAACGCCTTGACGTTCGCGTCGCGCATCGCATCGAGCACGGTCAACGCGCCGGCGACATTGTTGTCGTAGAAGCTCGAAGGATCCTTCACCGAAACGCCAACCTCGATCAGCGCCGCGCAATGCAGCACCGCGTCGGGCCGGTGCGCGGCGATCACGGCGTCGAGACGGGCGCGGTCGCGGATGTCGCCGCGCTCGAGGCGGCCCCATTTGGCGAACGCCGCGTGCCCATTGGACAGATTGTCGTAAACCACGACGTCATGGCCGGCCTGGCTCAAAGCGAGACAGCAATGTGCGCCGACATAGCCGGCCCCGCCGGTGACCAACACCTTCGCCATGCGTCATCCCCTTAGCGAACCTGCCTAGCAGGGCCGCCGCGCCGCGCCAAACTCGGACGCCCCGGGCGTGGACGCAAAGCCGGCGCCGCCCTACAAGACCTCATGTTCGCTTCCATATCGGGCGCCTTGGCGGAGCATCGCGCCAGGCTGAACGGCGCCGCCATCCTCGATCTGTTCGCCGCCGATCCGGGACGGGTCGAGGCGCTGACCTTCGCCGCCCCGCCCTTGACGCTCGATCTCTCCAAGGAACGCATCGATGTGGCGGCGTTGCAGGCGATCATGAGCCTCGCAGATGCGCGCGGGTTCGACGCCCAGCGCGCCGGCTTGTTCGCGGGCGAGATCGTCAACCCCACCGAAGGGCGCGCCGCGCTGCACACCGCGCTGCGCGGCGTCGGCCCGCGGCATGCGGTCGACGAGGCGGCCGCAGCGCGTGGGCGTGTGCGCACCTTGGCGCAGAACGTGCGCTCCAGCGCGCTGATCGGCGGCGCCGGGGTTGCGATCGACACGCTCATCCATATCGGCATCGGCGGATCGGATCTGGGGCCGCGTCTCGTGTTCGATGCGCTGCGGCCCTATCGCAACAAAGCCGTCACGCTGCGTTTCGCCGCGAACATCGACGGCGCGGATATCGTCGACGCGCTGGAGGATTGCGATCCCGCACGCACGCTGGTCGTCATCGTGTCGAAAACCTTCACGACCTTGGAAACGATGGCGAATGCCGCGGTCGCGCGCGGCTGGCTCGAGGCGGACTTGGGCGAGCGCGCCGGCGCGCATTACGCCGCCGTCACCGCAGCGCCGGAACGCGCGCGCGCTTTCGGCGTCGATGATGCGCTGATCTTTCCCTTCTCGGAGGCGATCGGCGGGCGTTATTCGCTGTGGTCGTCCGTGTCGCTGGCGGTGGATGCGGCGCTGCAGGAGGGCGTGTTCGATCGTCTTCTCGCTGGGGCCGCGGCGATGGACGTGCATTTTCGCGACGCGCCGCTGCTCGATAATCTGCCTGCGCTCGCGGCGGCGGTTCATGTGTGGAACCGCGTCTGCCTGGGCGCTGCGAGTTATGCGTGCGCGCCCTATGCGTCGCGGCTCGAACGCCTGCCGGCATATTTGCAGCAATTGGAAATGGAATCGAACGGCAAGAGCGTCGCGCGCGACGGGGCGGCGCTTGAGGAAAGCGCCGCCGGCGTGACCTGGGGCGCGCCGGGCGCGAATGCGCAGCATTCCTTTTTTCAGCTGCTGCATCAGGGGCGCGATCCGATTCCGGTCGATTTCATCATCCAGACCGGCGGCCTGGAGGGGCCGCAGGATCGGCGCGCGGCGCTGCTCGCCAACGCCTTGGCGCAATCGGAGGCGCTGTTGATCGGTAAGACCGCCGATCAAGCCTATGCCGAGATGATCGCCGCCGGCATGCCTGCGCCGCGCGCGGAAGCGCTTGCGCCGCATCGCGCGTTTTCCGGCGATCGGCCGTCAAGCCTTCTGGCGCTGCCGGATCTCACGCCTGAAACGCTCGGCGCGCTGCTGGCCTTTTATGAGCACCGCACCGTCGCGCAGGCCTGGATGTGCGGCGTCAATCCATTCGACCAATGGGGCGTCGAGCTTGGCAAGGCGCTCGCCACGCGCCTGCAGGCCGTCCTCGAAGGCGGCGACGCGCCGCCGCTCGACGCCAGCACGCTGGCGTGGGTCGAGCGGCTGCGCGAACGGCGAACGAGCTGACGCGCGCGATCAGGCCATGCGGTGCAGCGCGCAGAGCTTGTTGCCGTCGGGATCGCGCAGATAGGCGAGGTAGAGCTTGCCCGTCGCGCCGGAGCGCACGCCCGGCGGCTCCTCGCAGCTCACGCCGCCGAGGCGCACGCCCGCTTCGTGCCAGGCGTCCGCCTGCTCGGGCGAGGAACACGCAAAGCCGATCGTGCCGCCGTTCGCGAACGTCGCGGGCTCGCCATTGATGGGTTTCGACACCGAGAAAATGCCGGTCTTGGTGATGTAGAAGATGCGATGGCCGTCCACCACGGCAGGCGGAACGCCCAGCGTGCCCAGCAGGCCGTCATAGAACGTCTTGGCGCGCTCCAGATCGTTCGTGCCGATCATGATATGTGAAAACATCGCGTTTCTCCCTAGCTGTCGCGTTTCGATGGATCAGGCGGCTTCGGCCTTCTTCACCGCCTCGATAACCTGCGCCACCACCTCGCGCACGAGCGGCTCTTCGTCGCCCTCGGCCATCACGCGCACGAGCGGCTCGGTGCCCGATCGGCGCACGACCAGACGGCCTTTGTTGCCGAGGCGCTTTTCGGCGGCCTTGATGGCGTCCTTGACGCTGTCGGCGTCGAGCGGCGCGCCGCGCACGCGGACGTTTTCGAGCACTTGCGGCGCCGGCTCGAACAAGCGGCACACCTCCGAAACCGGGCGCTGCTTCTGCACCAGCGCGGCGAGCACCTGCAGCGCCGCGATCAGCCCGTCGCCCGTCGTCGAAAAATCGGACAGCACGAGATGGCCCGATTGCTCGCCGCCGACATTGTAGCCCTTCGCGCGCATCGCCTCGACGACATAGCGATCGCCGACCTGCGTGCGCTCCAGCGACAGCGCCATGCCCTTCAAATAGCGCTCGAGGCCGAGATTGGACATGATCGTGGCGACGACGCCAGGCTTGCTGAGCGCGCCCGCCTTCTTCCACTCGGCCCCGATCAGCGCGAGCAATTGATCGCCATCCACTGCACGGCCGTGCTCGTCGATGATGACGACGCGATCGGCGTCGCCGTCGAGCGCGATGCCGATATCGGCGCGATATTTCAGCACCGCATCCTTCACACTCTGCGTCGCGGTGGAGCCGACGTCCTCGTTGATGTTGAAGCCGTTGGGATCGACGCCGACGGGAATCACTTCGGCGCCGAGTTCGTACAGCGCGGTCGGCGCCACCTTGTAGGCCGCGCCGTTGGCCGCATCGATGACGATGCGCAGACCGCTCAAACGCAAACCGCGCGGGAACGTCGCCTTGACGATCTCGACATAGCGCGCCTGCGCGTCGTCGATGCGCTTGGCGCGGCCGAGCTTGGAGGCGTCCGACAGGCCCTGATCCAGCGGCTCGCCCATCAGCTTTTCGATTTCGATCTCTTCGCCGTCGCTGAGCTTGTAGCCGTCGGGCCCGAACAGCTTGATGCCGTTGTCGTGGTATTTGTTGTGCGAGGCGGTGATCATCACGCCGAGATCGGCGCGCAAAGAGCGCGTCAGCATCGCCACCGCCGGCGTCGGCAACGGGCCGAACAGCACGACGTCCATCCCCACCGCCGTGAACCCCGCCACCAGGGCGGGCTCGATCATGTAGCCTGACAGCCGGGTGTCCTTGCCGATCACCACCAGGTGCCGGCGATCCCCGCCGGCGCGGAAGCGCTTGCCCGCCGCCAGCCCCACGCGCAGCGCCACTTCCGGCGTCATCGGAAAGACGTTGGCGGCGCCGCGGATGCCGTCCGTGCCGAAATAGGCGCGCTGCATGGGAGGTCCTTGAAATTGGGTCCGCGTTTGGCCGTCAGAGATTGTAAGACTATTTGAGAAGCCAAATCGCGGGTCGTTAGAGCATAGAGCGGCGCGCGCCGGAAGGGTCCGGCGGGTTCTCCCCAAGGGCGAAAACATGTGCGGCATCATCGGCATACTGGGCGCGGACGCGGTCGCGCCGCGGCTCGTGGAGGCGCTGAAGCGGCTCGAATATCGCGGCTATGATTCCGCCGGCGTGGCTGTGCTGGAAGGGGCCGGCATCGCGCGCCGTCGGGCCGCGGGCAAGATCCGCAACCTCGAAGCCGAACTGGCCGCGGCGCCCCTCGCCGGCGCCGCCGGGATCGGCCATACGCGCTGGGCCACGCACGGCGCGCCCACAACCGCCAACGCCCACCCGCACGCGACCGATCGGGTCGCGATCGTCCATAACGGCATCATCGAGAATTTCAGGCCGCTGCGCGAGGCGCTGATCGCCGCCGGCCGCGTGTTCGATTCCGAAACGGATTCGGAAGTCATCGCGCATCTGATCAGCGCAGGCCTCGAGCGCGGCATGAGCCCGCACGACGCCGCCGCCGACGCCATCGCCCAATTGCACGGGGCCTTCGCCATCGCCTGCCTGTTCGCCGGCCATGACGATCTGCTCATCGGCGCGCGGCGCGGCTCGCCGCTGGTGGTCGGGCTGGGCGCCGGCGAAAACTTTCTCGGTTCAGACGCGATCGCAGTCGCGCCCTTCACCACCCGCGTGATCTATCTCGACGAGGGCGACCTCGCCGTCGTCACGCGCACGCAGGTCGAGATTTTCGACGCCCACGGCGCGCGCGCGCAGCGCGAAGTGAAAAACCTGCAGGGCGGCGCAGCCGTTGTTGAAAAGGGCAATTATCGCCACTTCATGCAGAAGGAAATCTACGAGCAGCCCGAAACCACCGCGCGCACGATCGCGCGTTATGTCAACGCCTTCGACGATGCAGTGACGTTGGGCGATCTCGACGGCGTCGATCTCGCGAAGGCCGACAGCGCCATCGTCATCGGCTGCGGCACCGCGCATTACGCCGGCCGGATCGGCGAATATTGGCTGGAGCGCTATGCCGGCGTGTCGGTCGAGTGCGACATCGCCTCGGAGTTTCGCTATCGCAAGCCGGTTCTGCCCAAGCACGGGTTCGCCGCGTTCGTCTCCCAATCCGGCGAAACCGCCGATACGCTGGCGGCGCTGCGCTATTGCAAGCAAGCCGGCCTCAAGACGCTGGGCATCGTCAACGTGCCGGAATCCAGCATCTGGCGCGAGGCCGACGCGGTGTTGCCGACGCTCGCCGGCCCGGAAATCGGCGTCGCCTCGACCAAGGCGTTCACCGCGCAGCTCTGCGCCTTCGCTGCGCTGACGATCGCGACCGGCCGCGCCAACGGAACGCTGTCGCGACAGGAAGAGCAGCGGCTCTCGCACGTGCTGTTGGAGACGCCGCGGCTGCTGGCCGAAGCGATGCGCGCGGAGCCCCAGATCGCCGCCATCGCGCACGACATCGCGCAATGGCGCGACGTGCTCTTCCTCGGCCGCGGCGAATATTATCCGCTGGCGCTGGAAGGCGCGCTGAAGCTGAAAGAGATCAGCTATATCCACGCCGAAGGGTACGCCGCGGGCGAACTGAAGCACGGCCCGATCGCCCTGATCGAGGACGGCACGCCCGTGGTGGTCGCAGCGCCCTATGACGGCCTGTTTGAAAAAACGCTGTCGAACATGCAGGAGGTCGCCGCGCGCGGCGGCAAGCTGATCCTGATCTCCGACGCCGCGGGCCATGCGGCGGCGGGCGACATCGTCGGCGCGCGCATCGACGTTCCGCCCTGCGATCCGTTCGTTGCGCCGATCGTCTATTCCGCGCCGATCCAATTGCTCGCCTACGCCGCCGCCGTGCAGAAAGGCACCGACGTCGATCAGCCGCGCAATCTCGCCAAATCGGTGACGGTGGAATGAGCGCCTTGAAAGCGGCCGTCGTCGGCGCCGGCGCCTTCGGGCGCCACCACGCGCGCAAATACGCCGAGGATCCGCGCGTCCGTCTGATCGGGATCTACGATCCCGACGCCGAGCGCGCCGCGATGCTGGCGGAGACGCACCATATCGAAGCGTTCGCCTCGATGGACGCGCTCGCCGCGGCCGCGGACATCGTGACCGTCGCGTGCCCCGCCACCGCGCATGCCGCGATGGCGCGCGCCGCGCTGGACGCCGGCGCCCACGTGCTGATCGAAAAACCGCTCGCCGTGACGGTCGAGGACGGCGCAGATCTTGTCGAACGCGCGCAGCGCGCCGGGCGCATTCTCGCGTGCGGGCATCAGGAACGCCTCATTCTGGAAGCGATCGGGCTGTTCGCCACAAACGAGCGCCCCATGCATATCGAAAGCATCCGCGCCGCGCCCTGGACCGGTCGCGGCGGCGACGTGTCGGTGACGCTCGATCTGATGACGCACGACATCGACATGGCGCTGTCGCTGCTCGGCGCTGGGCCTGTGAACTGGCGCGCGACCGGCCGGCGCGAGCGCGGCGCCGTCGTCGATCATCTCGAAGCGGAGGCGGCGTTCGAAGGCGGGGCCACGGCGCGGTTTCTCTCAAGCCGCATCGCCGACGACCGCGCCCGCGCCATGCGCCTTGTGTATCCCTCCGGTGAAGTGCGCGTCGATTTCGTCGCCCGCACCTTCGTCAACACCACGCCGTTTGCGCTCAATGCGGACTTCGCCGCCGCGCCCGATGCGCAGGACCCTCTCGCCGCCAATGTACGCCGGTTCGTGAGCGCCTGCCTGGGCGACCTTCCGCGCCCGCCCGTCACGGGCGAGGACGGGCTCAACGCCTTGCGCCTCGCCGCCGCCTTCGATCACGCCTTTCTGCAAGGACATCCGTCGTGAGCATCGCCTTCATCGATCTGCAGGCGCAACGCGCCCGCATCGCCGACAAAATCGACGCCGCCGTTCTGCGCGTCATCGCGCACGGCCAATACATTCTGGGCCCGGAAGTGCGGGAATTTGAACACAAGCTTGCAGCCTTCGGCGGCGCTGCGCATTGCGTCGCCAACGCCAACGGCACCGACGCGCTGGCCTTGCCGCTGATGGCGTGGGGAATCGGCGAAGGCGATGCGGTGTTCTGCCCGTCCTTCACCTTCGCCGCGACCGCGGAGGTGGTTCCGTGGGTGAACGCGACGCCGGTGTTCGTCGATGTGAAGCGCGATACCTATTGCATGGATCCCGCGAGCCTCGCCGCGGCGATCGAAGGCGTGTTGCGCGAAGGAAAGCTCAAGCCGGCGGCGGTGATCGCGGTCGATTTGTTCGGACAGCCGGCGGATTATCCCGCCATCGCCGCGCTGTGCGCCAAACATGGAATGAAGCTGATCGCCGACAGCGCGCAAGGCTTCGGCTGCACGCTCAACGGCAAGCATCCGCTCGCGTGGGCGGATTGCACGACGACAAGCTTCTTCCCCGCCAAGCCGCTCGGCTGCTACGGCGACGGGGGCGCCACGCTGACCAACAGCGCCGACGATGATCGCGTGATGCGCTCCTTCGCGGTGCACGGCCAAGGCGTCGACAAATACGACAATGTGCGCATCGGCATGAATTCGCGCCTCGACACGATCCAGGCCGCGATCCTGCTGGAGAAGCTGGCGATTTTTGAAGAGGAGATCGCGCTGCGCAATGAGGCGGCCGCGCGCTACGCCGACATGCTGCACGGCCTCGTGACGACGCCGACCGTCATCGCCGGCGGCGTATCCACCTGGGCGCAATATGTCATCGAGTGCGACGACCGCGACGGCCTGGCCGCGCATCTCAAAACCCATGGCGTGCCGACGGCGATGTATTACCCCAAGCCGATCCATCGGCAGTCCGCTTATCGCGCCTTCCCCGTCGGGGCCGGCGGCATGGCCAACACCGACGCCGCCGCCGACCGCGTGCTCGCGCTGCCGATGCACGCCTATCTCGATGCGGCGACGCAAGACGTCATCGCGCACGCCGTGCGGGAGTTCGCCGGCGCCGGCGCTGCGCGCGCTCCCTCAATCGACTCGATAGCTGTGTAGCTCGAAAAACAGCTGCCCGCGGCGCGTGTCGAGAATGGCGCGCAAAGGCGCTGCGAGCGTGGGCCCTCGCGGCGTCGCAAACCATACCTCGCCACGAAATTCATGCGGGCCGGCGCTGTTGGCGTCCGCTGCTTGCGCGCCGTCAAGCGCGTACCGGAAGCGGCACCGCACGGCCGGACCATCGTAGCCGCCGCCGGCGTATCCACCCATTGGAAACGCGCCGTGTGACACATCAATTCGATACATCAGCGAGCCGTCGTAAACGAGGACCGACGCGTCACAACTGTTTTGGCGTCGCACAGATCGTGCGGCTTGGAATAGTCCGGTCAAAGGATCCAGAGCATCCTGAGCTCTTCTTGGAACAGCAATGCTGGTTAATGTCGTGTCTGGTTCGGGGGTTTTGCGCACGACGACGCCGGAAGGCGCGTTGCTGAGGTCCGTCTCGCGACGGAGGCTGTTTTCGGTGACAGCCAAGGCGTAACGGAGCCACGACAGCGCTTGACCGCTCATGTCGCCGCTGGCGACGGCGATCAGTTCGACTGGGCTCTGCGCAAACGGCCCTACATCCGCCCGCAAAACGCCGCGCAACGTGTAGTCATCCTCCGTGGCGACCCCGCTAAAGATTGCGGCGCCCACGACCGCACCCTCTTGAGACACCCGATAAACGAGCTGAAACTCGCCTGCCCGCGCAGGACCGGAAACCAGCGACAGCACGATCGAGACCGCCGCGAAGAGTGCAACGCGGGTCGCGCCAAGGCTCATGTCGCGCGCGTGATGCGGATCGCGGCGATCTCCACCCCGTAATTGTAATCCGCGCGGGTGGCCTCCGGGCGGATGGCGATGGCGGCGGCCGCCGCATCGCCCGCCGGGAAATCGAACGTCAGCACGCCGGCGAGTTGCGTGGTGGGCAGAGAGGCCCATTGCATCTGCGCGCCGCTGCGATCGACGCCGACGGCGAGAAACGGCGCGGTCGTCGCCGGCACAGGACGCATCGCCACCTGCACCCGCAACGGGCCTGCGCCCAATTCCGCGCCGCGCTCGGGGGCCAGCACGATGCGCAGGCCTTGCGCGGCGCCTTGCGCGGGCCCCTGATCCGGCAGCACGGCGACACGCAGCCCTACCGGCGCCCAGCGCGCATTGCGGGCGATGAAATGCACGGTGTCGGCGGAGCCTTGCGGATAGGCGAGCGACTCGCCGTCAAGCACGAGCGCGCCGTCCTCCATGCGCCCGAACACCGGACGAGGGTCGTGCGCAATCAGGCCGGGTCCCATGCTGCCCAGGATCAGCCCGGCCGCGAGCGCCGCGACCAGCGGATAAAACACCCACCAGCGAAACAACCACATGCCGCTTCTATGCCGTTTGGCGGCGCCGCCGCCAAGGTCGCGCGCGCGGTCTTGCGCAGGGCGCCGGTCCATGCGACCCGGCGCTATGGGCCAGACCCCGTCCGACATCGCCGCGTTCGCAGCCGACGCGCTCGCCCGCGCGCTGGCGCAGCGACCCCAGGCCCTTCTCGCCCTGTCCGGCGGCGCAACGCCGATGCGCTATCTGCCCGCGATCGCCGCACTCGATCTGCCCTGGCCGCGCATCGTGGTGACGCTCGCCGACGAGCGCCGCGTGCCGAACGATGATCCGCGCGCCAATGCCGGCCTCCTGCGCACGCATTTTTGGCGGGACGCGGCCGTCGCGGCGATCGCTTGCCTGCCGGACGGCGCCGCGCCCCAGGATGATGCGCTGCGCCAATGGCGCGGCGCGCTTGCGGCTGGCCCCTGGCCGATCGACGCGCTCATTCTGGGCCTCGGCGATGACGGCCATATCGCGTCGCTGTTTCCCCGATCGACAAGCCTCGCGGACGACGACCCCTACGCCGCGGCGGAAGATGGGCGCGCCAGCGGCCTGCCGCGCCTGAGCCTGTCGGTGGCGGCGATCCGCGCGGCGCGCGCCGTGGCGCTGGCGTTCGCCGGCGACGCCAAACGCGCGGCCTGGGCCAAGGCGCAGCGCGCTCCGATCACGGAATGTCCCGCGCGCCTTCTGGCTGATCGCGGGGATGTTCAGGTGTTTGATCTCACATGATCGGCGGCGAACCCCAGCGCGCGTGCGAGGCTGGCCATGCCTTCGGCCACGCCGATGCGCGGCGCCCAGGCCGGCGGCGGCGCAAGATGCGGCGGCGCGATGCGATCGCGGTCGGCGCGCGCAATCTGGCGCGCATCGAGGGGAAAGCGTGCGCCCAGCAACGCGCGGCCGACATGAAGGACGGCACGCGGCGTGGCGGTGATCGGTTTGCGCAAATCCATGGCGGTCATCATCGCCGCATAGAAATCGCGCATCGGCACAATGTCGGGCCCGCCGACGGCGTAGAGCGCGCCCGGCGCATCGACGAGCGCGGCGGCGGCGACCGCGGCGAGATCGGCGCAATGGATCGGCTGCTGCAGCGCGCGCCCCGCGCCCGGCATCGGAAAAACCGGCAAGCGGCGCATGAGCTTCATCGCGGCGGGAACGGCGGGAAGCCGCGGATCGCCATAAATCAAGGTCGGCCGCAGGATGGCGGCGCGCGGCGCACGCTGGCGCACGCGCGCTTCCGCCTCCGCCAAGGCCCGATAGACCGGCGCGTCGGGATCGACGCTGACATTATTGCTGGAAACGAAAACCACATGCTCGAGCCGGGAAGCCGCCGGCAGCGCCGCGATCGACGTCGACAGGATTGGCGTGAACACAGCCGCGCTTGCGCCTTCGAGCGCGCGCGCGGTCGCATCCGCATCGGACAGGTCAAGCAGGCCCGTTTCGATCCCGGCGGCGCGCAGACGCGCGTCGGCGTGCGCATTCGGCGTGCGCATGCGCGCGTCCACGCGCCAGCCCTTGGCGTGCAGGGCAAGCGCGATCGCCTCACCCACCGCGCCGCCCGCGCCGACGACCAGCGCACGCTTCATTCGCAACGGGGCCCGGCGCCATGAGCGAAGACGTGTTCGACGCCCAGGCCGTGGTCATCGGCGCCGGCGTGATCGGGCTGGCCTGCGCCGCCGAACTCGCACGCCGCGGCGTGGACGCGATCGTGCTCGAGCGCGAAGACAAGATCGGCGCGGGCATATCCTCGCGCAACAGCGAAGTCATTCATGCCGGCATCTATTACCCGACCGGCGGGCGAAAGCATCTCAATTGCATCGAAGGCCGCCGCAAGCTGTACGCGTATCTGGAGCGTGCGCGCGTGGATCACGCCAAGATCGGCAAGCTGATCGTGGCGACCGACGCGCGCGAGGCGGCGGAGATCGAAGCGATCTATTTCCGCGCGCTGCGCAATGGGGTTGAAAACCTCCGCTTCCTCAGTGCGGCCCAGACGCAGGCGCTCGAGCCGGCGCTGAACGTGCAGGCCGCCATCCTCTCGGGCGAGACCGGCATCGTCGATTCGCACGGCTATATGCGTGCGCTGCAGGGCGAGATCGAAAGCGCCGGCGGCGCCGTTGCGCTGTCGAGCGCGGTCGAAGCTGTGCGCCATGATGGACGGCGCTTCGACATCCTCGCCGGCGGCGCGCGGTTGCGCAGCGCCATCCTGATCAACGCCGCCGGCCTCGATGCGGTTCGCCTCGCCACGGCGATGGAGGTTCCCCACGCCGCCGCATTGCCGCGGCTCACATTGGCGAAGGGCTCGTACTTCGCCTATCCCGGCCGCGCGCCGTTCTCCCGGCTGGTTTATCCCGCGCCCGTGGATGGCGGGCTTGGGGTGCACGCCACGCTCGATCTCGGCGGACGCATGCGGTTCGGGCCCGACGTCGAATGGCTTGATCACGACGATCCCGCCGCGATCGACTACGCCGTCGACCCCCGCCGCGCGGACCAATTCTATGCCGCGATCCGCAAATATTGGCCGGCCCTGCCCGATGGCGCGCTCGCGCCCGATTACGCCGGCTGTCGGCCGAAGCTCTCGGCGCGCGGCGAGCCGGCCGCCGATTTCCGCATCGATGGGCCCGCGCTCCACGGCGTAGCCGGCCTGGTGCATCTGTTCGGGATCGAATCGCCGGGGCTGACGTCGAGCCTTGCGATCGCGGAAGAGGCCGTGCGCCAGGCGCTCGGCGAGGCGCCGCCTGCGCCTGCGCCCGGCCGCGCTGCGGTGATCTTCGATCGCGACGGCACGCTCAACCACGACGACGGCTACACACATCGCCCAGAGGACCTGCGCTGGACTGACGGCGCCATCGACGCGATCCGCGCGGTCAACGCCGCCGGCGCCCTGGCGATCGTGGCGACCAATCAATCGGGCCTCGGCCGCGGTTTCTATGACGAGGCGGCGATGCAGGCCTTCCATGCGGCGATGCAACGCGACCTCGCCGCCGCCGGCGCGCGCATCGACGCCTTCTACCACAGCCCTTACATCGCCGGCGCCGCCTCGGCGGCGTTCGACTACGCCGACCATCCGGATCGAAAACCCAAGCCCGGCATGCTGTTGCGTGCGATCGCCGATCATCGGCTCGATCCCGCGCGCACCGTGATGATCGGCGACCGCAGCGACGACATCGACGCGGCGAAGGCCGCCGGCGTGCGCGGCGTACGCCATCAGGGCGGCGACCTGCTCGACGCGCTGACGCCGGCGCTGAGCGCGCTGCGGCGCGATGTCTGACGCCGCCGCGCAATGGCGCTACACTGCGCATAGATCGGATCCCGCGCCATGCCTCTCCATCCCGTCGTCGAAGAAGTGACCGCAAGAATCGTCGCGCGCAGCCAAGGACCGCGCCGCGACTATCTTGAGATGATCGAGGCGGCGCGCAGCCGCCCGCCGCGTCAGGCGCGCCTGTCCTGCGGCAACCTTGCGCACGGCTTCGCCGCAGCGCCGCTCGGCGACAAGCTGCGTCTCAAGAGCGGCGACGCCGTCAATATCGGCATCGTCACCGCCTATAACGACATGCTCTCGGCGCATCAGCCGTTCGCGGCCTATCCCGATCAGATCAAGCAGGCCGCGCGCGCGCTGGGCGCCACCGCACAGGTCGCAGGCGGCGTGCCGGCGATGTGCGACGGCGTCACGCAAGGGCGGCCGGGCATGGATTTGTCGCTGTTCTCGCGCGACGTCATCGCCATGGCGACCGCAGTGGCGCTGTCGCACGACATGTTCGACGCAGCGCTCTGCCTCGGCACGTGCGACAAGATCGTGCCCGGCTTGATGATCGGCGCGCTTTCCTTTGGCCATCTGCCGATCCTGTTCGCGCCGGCCGGGCCGATGCCCTCCGGCATTCCCAACAAGGACAAAGCGCGCGTGCGGGAATTGTTCGCGCGCGGCGAGGTTTCGCGCGAGACGCTGCTCGAAGCGGAGGCCGCCTCCTAC